>NZ_JAVDSI010000001.1:0-683601 GCF_031455235.1 Curtobacterium sp. 320
GCCGCTTGCACCGTATGGCTGAGGGTCGTTTTCGCGTACCCCCCCCGCCCCCCCCCCCCCGCCCCCCCCCCCCCCCCCCGGGCCCCCCCCCCCCCCCCGCGGGGGGGGGGGGGGGCCCCCCCCCCCCCGCGCCCCCCCCCCCCCCCCCCGCCTCCGGTCGTGTCAGTGCTTCGCCGCCTTGGCGATCTTCTTGCCGAGCTTCTTGCGTGCCTTCCGCGAACGCGGGTCGTTCCACAGCTCGCGCGCGGTCTGGGTCTTCGACTTCTTGTTCACGGGGCGGGTGGCGCGCGCGCCGAACCAGAACCCGATGAAGACGATGGCGCCGATGAGGATGATGCGGTTGCGCATGGGGACTCCTTCGATGGTGGTGCGGGCGGCCGAGGACCTCAGCCGGTGAAGCGGTTCCAGAGCTCCGTGACGATCGGCCACACGTCTCCGGCACGGTCTGCCGAACCGACGGCCACCAGGACGACCGGGACCGCGGTCACGGCGATGCTGATCAGGACGGCGAGCACGACGGCGATCGTCGCCGTGGTCGTGTGCCGCCGGGTGAACGCCAGGAGCAGCAACCCGAGGACCACGACGGCCCCGAGCAGCGCCACGATCGTCACCCGGACGAACGGGAACGGGACGAGTCCGGCGGTGGTGGCGGTCACCCCGCCGAGGAACCCGACGAGGGGGAGGAACGCACCGAGCAGCGTCCCGAGGACCAGGACGACGCCGATGCCGCTCGCGATCCAGACGCCGCGGGGGCGGGGCCGCCGGACCTTCGTCCGGCGGTTGCCCGACCACGCGGTGGTCACGAGCGGTCCTGGCGGTGCCGACCGGCCTGCGCGTCGGTGTCCGACACGACCGGTGCGTCCGACCCGGCCGGTGCGTCCGACACGACCGGTGCGTCGTCAGCGGCGGCCTGTGCGGCCGCGTCGGCCGACTCGGCCGCTGCTGCGGCCGCGTCCTCCGCTGCCTCGGCAGCCGCAGCCGCACGATCCGCGGGCGCCGCGGACTCGGTGGCAGCAGGTTCGGCCACGGTGTCGACGACGGCATCACGTGCGCCGGCCGCGGCGTCCTTCGCCGAGTCGGCGGCGTCCGCTGCCAACTCGGAGGACCGGACGAGCGCCTCCGCTGCCGCGTCCCGGACGTTGCCGGTGGTCTCGGCCGCGCTGTCGACGGCGCGCTTCGTGGCGTCGGCGGTCACGTCCGCCGCACGGCGGGTGGCGTCGGCCGTGGCATCGGCTGCCTTGCCGGCCTGCTCGACGGTGGCCTCCGCGGCGTCGCGGGTGGCGTCGGCGGCCTGTCGAGCGACGTCGGCCGTCGCCTCGGCGGTGCGCTTCGTCGCGTCGGCCGTGGCGGACGCGGCGCGCTTCGTGGCGTCCGCGGTGACCGTCGCGGCCTCCTTGAGCGCCTCACCCGTGGCGTCGGTGGCTCGCTTGGTGGCGTCGGCGGTGGCGGTCGCGGCCTGCTTGACCGCGTCGCCGGTGGCCTCTGCCGCGCGGCCGAGCGGGGACTGCTCGTCGTCGAACGGACCGTGCACGTCGAGCACCCGCACGTCGACCGACGTGGGGACGTCCGAGAGCTGGCGCGTGGCCGCGGTCACCTGCTTGCGGACCTCGTCCGCGACGGCGATCACCGGGTGCGGGTAGCTGACGACGACGGAGACCCGCACGCCGAGGGCGCCGTCCTCCTCGTCGACCTGCACCCCGGCGGTACCGGCGCTGCGTCCGAGCTGCTGTCGGAGCTGGTCGGCGGCGCGGGCGGCGATCCCGCCGAGGTGGTGCACGCCGGGGACGCCCAGAGCGGTCTCCGCCGCGGTCCGGGCGACGAGCGTCACGGTGCTCGCGTCGTCGGGAAGCGGCTCGGTGAGCTCCGCGGGCAGGGCCACCTCGGTGACCTGTGTGTGCGCATTCGGGTCGTGCTGCATGGTTCCTCCTCGTTCGGTCCGCCGGAACGCGTCGGGGCACTCGACCAGGCGAGTGCCCCGACACGGTTCGTGCGTCCTACTTCTTGAAGACGTCCTTGACGTCCTCGCCGGTCTGCTTGACGCTCGCGGCGGCCTGGTCCTTCTGGCCCTCGGCGACCTTCGAGTCGTCGTTCGTGGCCTTGCCGACCGCTTCCTTCGCCTTGCCGGCGAGGTCCTGAGCAGCGTTCTTGATCTTGTCGTCGAGTCCCATGACGGGTCCTTTCTTCGGTCGGGCGCGTGCCCGGTGGGTGGTGATCTGGTGGACCGGCAGGCCCGGTTCACGTCCGCCTGACGGCTGTCAGTGGACGCGGGTGGATTTGGCGAGGGTGGAGCGGGTGCCGCCGGTGAGGTGGACGAGGACGGGGACTTGCCGGCCGAGGGTGCGGTCCAGGACGGTGATGGCCTGGTCGACGGCGGTGAGGACGGTGACGGCGTCGCCGCCGCGGCGGACCGCGACGCGGATGCGTGCGGCGCGTTGGCGTCGGACGAGGTACGTGTCGACGCGGGCGCTGATGACGTCGCGGACGCCGTCGAGTTCGTGGTCGACGACGTCGCGGACGAGGGCGACGTTGACGGTGACCTGGTCGTCGCCGGAGCGTTCCCGGACGGCGACGGACGTGCCGCCGCCTCCGCGGGTGAACACCCACACCAACGCCAGGACGATCACCACGGCGCAGGCCGCGACGATGATCCACAGCGACGACGCCAGCACGCTCAGCCGGTTCGGGAGGGTCGCGTAGGGTTCGACGGCGTCGCGGACGGCGGGCAGGACGCCCGCGCCGATGGAGATGCCGACGATGACCGCGACGAGGCCGAGGACGAACAGGATGATCCGGTTCAGGGTCCGGTTGCTCTTGGTCATGCGAGGGTTCCCTTCTCCTCGACCGTGACGCTCACGCGTCGGCCGAAGCGTTCGTCGAGCCCCGACAGGCGGTCCCGGACGGCGTCGCGGATGACGGCGTCGTCGACGGGGATCCCGCTGACGGGAACCACACGGACCTTGGTGGAGCGTCCGCGGGCGGTCGCGGAGGCGTTGCCCTCCGGGACACCGGCGGCCATCCCCGCGGCGTTCGCGGCGGTGGAGGCGAGGATGCGGGTGTCGATGACGACGGCACCACGGTCGTGGTCGATGACGGAGCGGTGCTGCCGGCCGGGCTTCAGGGCCAGGACGATCAGGACCACACCGAGGACCACGAGGACCACGGCGATGACCTCGGCGATCGTGACGAACGCGGCGTCCGGGCGGAGCGCGGCGTCGACGACGGTCTGCGGGTCGGCGATCAGCGGGGGCCGGCCGATGGCGGCGAGGGCCGCTTCGGTGCCGATCCACGCAGCGACCAGGGCGAGCACCACGAGCGACACCGCCACGGCGGTCGAGCGGGAGCGGTGCACGCTCCGGCGACGGATGCGTCGTTCGACGGAACCGTTGCTCATGATGGCCTCCTAGGCGATCCGGGACCGGTGCTCGCGCACGATCCCGGTGAGTTCGATGTGGGCACTGCCGACGCGGCGGCCGGTGAGTTCTCCGACACGGCCCTTGACCTCGTCCGCGACCCGGGCGGTGCGGGTGACGATGTCGTCGCCCGCGGCGATGGGGCCGGTGATGTCGAGCGCGAGCGCGCCGGAGGTGTCGCCGAGACCGACGCGCACCCGCTTGGCGGGGGCGCCGAGCCGTTCGGCTGCGACGGCCCGCGCCAGCGAGGTCAGTGCGCGAGCGGTGATCTCGACGCGGCCCGGGACGTCCGGGCCGGCGTTCACCGGGAGCTCCGGCGTCCGGTCAGCACGTCGGCGAGGGCACCCCGGTCGATGCGGCCGGTGACGAGCGCGGCCACGAGGGCCCCGACGGCACCGAACACGACCACGAGCACGAAGCCCCAGAAGCCGAACTGCAGCGCCACGACGGCGAGGATCGCCCCGATGAGGGCTCCGATCAGTGTGTTGCTCATGCGACTCGCGCTTCCTTCTTCTCGTCGTCCTTGTCGTCGTCGTCACCCGGGATGAAGACGTCCTGCACGGTCACGTTCACCTCGGCGACCTCCATGCCGACGATCTGCTCGAGGGCACGGGCGACACCGGCACGGACGCCGTCGGCGACCTGCTGCAGTGCGACGGGGTACTCCGCGACGATCACGATGTCCGCGGCGACCTGCTTCTCGCCGACCTCGACCTTGACGCCCTGACCGAAGTCACGCTGGCCGATCGCGTCACGGATCGCTCCGATCGCACGCGCGGCGCCGTTGCCGAGGGAGTGCACCCCGTTGACCTCACGCGCAGCGATCCCGGCGACCTTCGACACGACGGTGTCGTCGATGACGGTCTTGCCCGTGACGCCGCCGGTGTGGGTGCCCGTGTTCCGAGCGACCGCCGAAGCCGTCGCAGCCGAAGCAGTCGTTGTGGTCGTGGTGTCAGCCATGTTCGTTCCTTCCGTTGACCCGCCGGGCGTTCCCAGCGGTTGCTGTTCACGGATGAGACGGGGCCAACCAGACGTTCGTCACACGGGGGTGATCGGATTCAGGAACTTTTCAGAGACACCGCCGGATGCCTGTGTTTCCGTACCCCGGCTGGTGGGACGTTCAGTGGACCGCGCTGATTCCGTCCGACCGGTTGCGCCCTGCAGCACCACGGATCGACCGTACGGCCGCCATCGGGGACTCGCCCCGTTCCTCCCGGAAGAGCTGCTGGAGCCGGCGCGGACGCACGCCCGCCGCGTCGGCGATCGCCTGCAGCGTCACCGGTTCGTCGGGGTGCGACTCGATGAACTCGACGGCTCGGCGGAGCCGCCAGGAGGCGCGGCCCGGCTTGGCGGCGCGCGACGAGCGGAGCGTCGTGGCCGGGTCCTCGCCGTACCGGTCGCGGTACGCGCCGGCGAGGCGACCGTGGTTCGTGAAGCCCCAACGTCGGGCGATCTCGGTGACGCTCTCGTCGCCGTCCGAGTGCAGGAGCTCGCGTCGGACGCGGTCGAGCCGGTGGTCGCGGAGGAACCGGTGCGGGGTCGAGTCGAGCGTTCTCGCGAAGACGTCCTGCAGCCCCCGCTGGCTGAGCCCGCACGCGACGGCGATCTCGGGGACCGAGGGACGCTCGGCGGCGTGCTCCTCGATGAACCGCACCGCGTCCCGCAGACGGTTCGCCACCGGGACGTCCGATCCGCGGTTCCGGATCGGGAAGGTGTCGAGGACGACGACGGCGAGCCGCCGGTTGAGTGCCGTCCGCATCGGTCCGAGCACGCGGTCGTCGACCAGCATCGGGCCGATCTCGCGGACGAGGTGGCGGAGGGGTTCCTGGCGCGCGACGGCCTCGTCCTGCTGCTCGAACAGGAGCGGCCCGTCGGGGAGGGCGAATCCGAGGTCCCGCCCGACCGTGCGGAGGAACCGGTCGGCGATGTGCACGCCGTTGTAGACCGTGCCCGTGGACTCGAAGCGGTAGGCCTCGGACGCCGAGGCGATGTACGGGCTCCCGGGCTCCACCACGCGGGAGCGGTCCGCGAAGTGCATCTCGAGCTGGCCCCTGGTGAGCCAGAACACGACGTGGTCGTCCCGCGGGCCGATGACGCCACCGCGCTTCCCGCCCTCGGCGCGCATCGTGCGGAGCGTCAGGTCGTCGTCGCCCACGACCGTGTACTCGTAGCGGGCGTCCTCGGTCGCGAACGTGTCCGAGGCGAAGTCCGAGCCGTGGTACTCGGCCTCGAAGATGTCGGAGTAGTCCGAGCCGTCGGCGTCCGCGAACCGCAGCCTGCGGAAGCCGTTCGTCGCCGCCTCGGTCATGGGCGCATCCTGCCACGGTTGCATCCTCTGTGCTCGGGAATACCCTAGGGGGGTACCGTATTGACAATGACGGAGGCCAGCATGCACGAACACGTCGGCTACATCGGCGACAAGGACGACCTGCTCAAGCGACTCCGCCGAGCCGAGGGTCAGGTCCGCGGCATCGCCCGCATGGTCGAGGACGAGACGTACTGCATCGACGTCCTCACCCAGATCTCCGCAGCGAACCGGGCGCTCGAGCGTGTCGCCCTGTCGCTGCTCGAGGACCACCTCAAGCACTGCGTCGCCGAGGCCGTCGCCGAGGGCGGCGAGGCTGCCGACGCCAAGGTCCGCGAAGCCAGCGAGGCCATCGCCCGACTCGTCCGCTCCTGAAGGGAACCACCATGAACACCGAACTGCTGCTCGTCGAGGGCATGACCTGCGACCACTGCGTGATGAGCGTCACCGAGGAACTCACCGAGCTCGACGGCGTGTCCGACGTCCGGGTGCGACTCGTGCCCGGCGGTGCGTCCGAGGTCACGGTGACGTCCGACGCCCCGGTGCCGTCCGACGCGCTCCGCGCCGCGGTCACCGAGGCCGGCTACGAGGTCGTGCGGTCGTGACGGACGGCGGGGTCGAACTCGACATCACGGGGATGACGTGCGCCTCGTGCGCGACCCGCATCGAACGGAAGCTCGGCAAGCTCCCCGGCGTCACGGCGACCGTGAACTACGCGACCGAGAAGGCCACGGTCTCCGGCAGCTCGGACACCGGCGCGCTCATCGCGGCCGTGGAGTCGGCGGGGTACGGGGCGTCCGTGCCCGCACCGGACGACTCCGGCACTCCGCGCGAGGACGATGCGTCCGCGGCGCTCCGCCAGCGCCTGGTCGTCTCCGCCGTCCTCGCCTTCCCCGTCGTCGTCCTGTCGATGGTGCCCGTGCTGCAGTTCCCGAACTGGCAGTGGCTGGCCCTCGCACTCGCCGCCCCCGTGGCCGTCTGGGGCGCCCTGCCCTTCCACCGCGCTGCGTGGGTGAACGCCCGGCACGGTGCCGCGACGATGGACACCCTCGTGAGCGTCGGCGTCCTCGCGGCGTTCGGGTGGTCGCTGTACGCGCTGTTCCTCGGCGACGCCGGGATGCCCGGCATGCACATGACCTTCTCGTGGTTCGCCACCGACCCCGAGGCGAGCGACCTGTACCTCGAGGTCGCATCCGCCGTGACCGTGTTCATCCTCGCCGGGCGGTACATGGAGGCCCGCGCGAAGCAGCAGTCCGGGGCCGCGCTCCGCGCCCTGCTCGAACTCGGGGCGAAGGACGCGACGGTGCTCCGCGACGGATCCGAGTCCCGCGTGCCCGCCGCCTCGCTCGTCGTCGGCGACGTGGTCGTCGTGCGGCCGGGGGAGCGGATCCCGAGCGACGGCACCGTGCGCGAGGGCTCGTCGGCCGTCGACCTCAGCATGCTCACCGGCGAGTCCGTACCGGTCGAGGTCCGCCCGGGCGACGACGTCACCGGCGCCACGATCAACGTCGGCGGGCGGCTCGTCGTCACGATCACCCGGGTCGGCGCCGACACCGAACTCGCCCGCATGGGTCGTCTCATCGAGGACGCGCAGACCGGGAAGGCCGAGGTCCAGCGCCTCGCCGACCGGGTGTCCGGCGTCTTCGTCCCGATCGTCATCGGGCTCGCGGTGCTGGCCTTCGTCGGGTGGCTCGTCCTCGGCGGCTCCCTGACGGCGGCCTTCACCGCGGCGGTGGCCACGCTCATCATCGCGTGCCCCTGCGCGCTCGGACTCGCGACCCCCACCGCGTTGCTCGTCGGGACCGGCCGGGGATCGCAGCTCGGGATCCTCATCGGCGGTCCGCAGGTCCTCGAACAGACCCGCGGCGTCGACACGATCGTCCTCGACAAGACCGGCACGGTCACCACGGGGTCGATGGCCCTCCGCTCGGTCACCGGCACGCCGGACACCGACGACGCGGCCGTCCTCCGGCTCGCCGCCGCGGTCGAGGACGGCTCCGAGCACCCGGTCGCGCGGGCGATCGTCACGGCCGCACGGGCCCGCGGACTCGACGTCGGCGGTGCGGCGCAGTTCACCGCGACGCCCGGCGCCGGCGTCCAGGCGGTCGTCGACGGCGAGGTCGTCCTCGTCGGGACCGTCGCGTGGCTCGAGGAGTCGTGGGCGATCACGGTGCCCGACGCCGTGGCGCAGACGGTCCGGGATGCCGAGGCGGACGGCGGCACGGCGGTCGTCGTCGCGACGGACGGACGCGCGCTCGGCGTGGTCGTCGTCGCGGACACGGTCAAGCCCGAGGCAGCGGACGCCGTCCGGCGCTTCGTGGAGCTCGGCCTGCACCCGGTGCTGCTCACCGGCGACAACGAGGGCGCTGCCCGTGCCGTCGCCGCCGCGGTCGGCATCGACGAGGTGCACGCCCGCGCCACCCCGGCCTCGAAGCTCGAGACCGTCCGTCGCCTGCAGGCCGAGGGGCGCAGTGTGGCGATGGTCGGCGACGGCGTGAACGACGCCGCGGCCCTCGCCGCTGCCGACCTCGGCATCGCGATGGGGGCCGGCACGGACGCGGCGATCGCAGCGAGCGACATCACGGTGGTCAGCGGCCGCCTGACGGTCGTGGCCGAGGCGATCCGGCTGTCCCGGGCCACCCTGCGCACGATCAAGGGGAACCTGTTCTGGGCGTTCGCGTACAACGTGGCGGCGATCCCGCTCGCGATGGCGGGGCTGCTCAACCCGGTGCTCGCCGGTGCCGCGATGGCGTTCTCGTCGGTGTTCGTCGTGACGAACAGCCTGCGCCTGCGCCGCTTCACCCCGCTGCCCGGGTGACGCGCGCAGCGAACGCACCCCGCGCCTCCCGTCCGGCGGTGCGCGCCACCCGTCGGACGGCGCTACGCTCGAAGACGGTCCGCGACGCAGCGCTGCGGTGACCCGCGGGCTTGTACGTCTTGAAGGTGATCCCAGGAGGACCCAAGTGACCGAATCCGCTCCCGTCGACCCCACATCGACCGACGGCTGGAAGAAGCTCGCCGGCATCGCCGACGGCTTCACCCCGGACCTGCGAGGGTGGTTCGACACCGACCCCGGTCGTGCCGAGCGCTACACGTTCCAGGCCGCCGACCTGACCGTGGACCTGTCGAAGGGCCTCGTCACCGACGAGATCCTCCAGGACCTGCTGCAGGTCGCGAAGGACACCGGCGTCGCCGAGCGCTTCCAGGCGATGCTCGCCGGTGAGCACATCAACGCCACCGAGGACCGCGCCGTCCTGCACACCGCCCTCCGCCGCCCGAAGGGTGCCTCGCCGGCGCTCGTCGTCGACGGCCAGGACGTCGACGCCGACGTGCACGCCACGCTCGACAAGGTCTACGCCTTCGCCACGAAGGTCCGCGACGGGTCCTGGACCGGTGTCACCGGCAAGCGCATCGAGACCGTCGTGAACATCGGCATCGGTGGCTCGGACCTCGGCCCGGTCATGGTCTACGAAGCCCTGAAGCCGTACGTGCAGCCCGGGCTCGAGGCGCGCTTCGTCTCGAACATCGACCCCGCGGACATCTACGAGAAGACCGCGGACCTCGACCCCGAGACCACGCTCTTCATCGTTGCCTCGAAGACCTTCGGCACGCTCGAGACCCTCACGAACGCCCGCCTCGCACGGCAGTGGCTCTGGGAGCGGCTCGGCCTCACCGACGCCTCCGACGACGAGAAGTCGAACGCCGTCGCGAAGCACTTCGTGGCCGTCTCGACCGCGCTCGACAAGGTCGCCGCGTTCGGCATCGACCCGGAGAACGCCTTCGGCTTCTGGGACTGGGTGGGCGGCCGCTACTCGGTCGACTCCGCCATCGGCACGAGCGTCGTCATCGCCATCGGCCCGGAGAACTGGGAGCAGTTCCTCGCGGGCTTCCACGCCATCGACGAGCACGTCCGCACGACGCCGCTCGAGCAGAACGTCCCCGTCCTGATGGGCCTGCTCAACGTCTGGTACTCGAACTTCCTCGGCGCGCAGAGCCACGCGGTCCTGCCGTACACGCAGTACCTGCACCGCTTCGCCGCGTACCTGCAGCAGCTCACCATGGAGTCGAACGGCAAGCGCGTCCGCTGGGACGGCTCGCCCGTCACCACCGAGACCGGCGAGGTCTTCTGGGGCGAGCCGGGCACGAACGGCCAGCACGCGTTCTACCAGCTCATCCACCAGGGCACGCGACTCATCCCGACGGACTTCATCACGGTCGCGAAGCCCGCTCGTCCGCTCAAGGACGAGACCGGCGACGGCGGGGCCGTGCAGCCCGGGCAGGACGTGCACGCGCTGTTCCTCGCGAACTTCTTCGCGCAGACGAAGGCGCTCGCGTTCGGCAAGACCGCGGACGAGGTCCGCGCCGAGGGCACCACGGACGAGGCCATCGTCTCCGCCCGCACGTTCACCGGCAACAAGCCGTCGACGTCGATCCTCGCGCCGGAGCTCACCCCGAGCGTCCTCGGCCAGCTCATCGCGCTGTACGAGCACATCGTGTTCACCGAGGGCACCATCTGGGGCATCGACTCGTTCGACCAGTGGGGCGTCGAGCTCGGCAAGCAGCTGGCGCTGCAGATCGCCCCGGCGGTCGATGGTGACCAGGCTGCGCTGGACGCGCAGGACTCCTCGACGAAGGCGCTCATCGCCAAGTACCTGGAGCTGCGCGGCGAGTAACGCACGCACCTGACTGACGGGAGGCGCGGTGCCGGCTGGCACCGCGCCTCCCGTCCGTCTGCTGGTCGCCCTGCGGCCGGCGGCCGTCGCTGCCGCGCTACTTCCTGCCGCCGCCGAGCAGGCCGCCCAGGCTGCCGAGGATGCCGCCGACGTCGAGGCCGCCGCCACCCTTGCCGCCGGCCGCCCCGCCGGCCGCACCGGAGCCGCCACCGAGGAAGCCCCCGAGCAGCCCGCCGATGTCGAACCCGCCACCGCCCGACTGCGTCGCCGCCTTCTCGTTCCCGAGCTTGCTCAGCACGATCGGCGCGACGAGCGGGAGCACCTTGCCGATGATCCCGCCGAGGTCCACGCCGCCGCCGGTGCTGCCGAGCGCCGCCGCCACGTCCTGCTGCTTGCCGCCGAAGACGTTGGCGACGATCTTGTTGCCGTCCTCCTCGTCGACGTCGTCGATCGTGCTGGGGTCCGGCTTCGCGGCGTGCTTGTCGAGGGCCTTGTCGAGCGAGGCCGCGCCACCGTTCTCCACGTTCTTCTGCAGCCCGCCGACGAGCGCCGGGACCGCCCGGCTGACGGCGTTCCTCGCGGTCGCCTCGTCGATGCCGAGCCTCTTCGCGATGTCGCCGATCGGGATCGCCCCGCGGAGGTCGTCGAGTCCTGCCATGGTCGTCCACTTCCGTTCGTGGTCGTCGGCTTACCGTGCGGGAGCGCACGAGGTGCCGCTGCTGGCTGGAGGCTATCCGGAACCCGTTCGCGCGGTTCGTGTGCGGCGCTGTCGGCCGCACGGGTTACCGTCGGAGCATGGAGCGTTCGGAGATCCTCGCCGCGGCGGCTGCCGCGCACGCCGCCCGCATCGCCGAAGCCGGTGGTGACGACGCCGCCGCCCGCGAGCGGGCTGAACTCGTCCGGAAGCGGGCGGACGGGCTCGTCGACCGGATCGAGCGGAGCGAAGCCGCGGACGACGCCGCGCGCGACGCCGACCGTCGGCGGGCGGGAGAGGCCGACCGTGCCGCCTCCCGGACCGAGGGCTCGCTCTCGGACTGGCACCGGATGGGCACGCGGCGCGGGGTCACGCCCGACGAACAGGTCCGCACGGCGTGGACGGTCACGGGTGTGCCGGAACCGGGTGACGCGCGGGCCCTGGCGAACATCCTGCTGTCGACCGCGGGGCACGCCGGACGCGTCGCCGACGCCGCACGGAAGAACCCACGACTCTCGGGTGCCGCGAGCGCCGCGGCGCGGCGGACGGTCCGGCGCTACACGGACCACGGTGCGGACATGGCGTCGTTGGGGGACGTGCTGGACGAGTCGACCAACGACGACGAATGATCGCTGACCAGGACTTTCGTGGAGCGATCCAATCGTCATGTTGTCTTCATGACCGATTGACAGGACATGGATTCGGGTTACGATCCTTCCAAGCGATGCAGCCTGATCACTGACGAAGGAGTCACCCGCATGGTCGACATCAAACCGACAGCCCCGAGCGTCCCGCTCCCGCCCGTCGGACAGGGTCCGCACGTCCGCCGCCTCGGCGTCCTCGCGCTCGTCGCCACCTTCGGCGGGCTGCTCTTCGGCTACGACACCGGCGTGATCAACGGCGCGCTCCTGCCGATGAAGCAGGAGCTCGGCCTGACGAACCTCACCGAGGGCGTCGTCACGAGCTCGCTCCTCTTCGGTGCCGCGATCGGCGCCATGCTCGGCGGTCGGATCGCGGACGGCTGGGGTCGCCGCAAGACGATCATCCTGCTCGCGGTCACGTTCTTCGTCGGCACGCTGATCTGCGTGTTCGCGCCGGTGTTCGGCGTGATGGTGGTCGGTCGTGTCCTGCTCGGTCTGGCGGTCGGCGGTGCGTCCACGGTCGTCCCGGTGTTCCTGGCCGAACTCGCCCCCTACGAGATCCGCGGGTCGCTCTCCGGCCGCAACGAGCTCATGATCGTCATCGGGCAGCTCGCCGCCTTCGTCGTGAACGCGATCATCGGCAACCTCTGGGGTGAGGGCAACGGCGTCTGGCGCGTCATGCTCGCCGTCTGCGCGCTCCCCGCGATCGCACTGTTCGTCGGCATGCTGCGCGTCCCCGAGTCGCCGCGCTGGCTCGCGTCGAAGGGCCGCAACGACGAGGCGCTCGAGGTCCTCGGGCAGATCCGCTCGAAGGAACGCGCCGAGGCCGAGCTCGAGGACATCAAGCGCTCGAACGAGTTCGAGTCGAAGGTGCAGCAGCAGAGCGGCTGGCGCACCCTGCTCGGCAACAAGTGGCTGATCCGCATCGTGCTCATCGGCGCCGGCATCGGTGTCGCCCAGCAGCTCACCGGTATCAACTCGATCATGTACTACGGCCAGACCGTGCTCATCGAGTCGGGCTTCCAGCAGTCGGCGGCACTCATCGCGAACATCGCCCCCGGGATCATCGCCGTCATCGGTGGCGTGATCGCGATCTACAACATGGAGAAGATCAACCGGCGCACGACGCTCATCCTGGGCTACTCGCTGACGACGGTCTGCCACTTCCTCATCGGCATCGCGTCGATGACGCTCGTCGAGGGCAACCCGGCCCGCCCGTGGGTCATCCTGTTCCTCGTCGTCGCGTTCGTGGGTTCGATGCAGACGTTCCTCAACATCGCCACGTGGGTGATCCTGTCCGAGATCTTCCCGACGCAGATCCGTGCGCTCGGTATGGGCATCGCGGTGTTCTGCCTCTGGATCGCGAACGCGTTCCTCGGGCTGTACTTCCCGACCATCGTCGCCGCGACCGGCATCACCGGGACCTTCTTCGGTTTCGCGATCGTCGGCGTGCTCGCCCTGCTCTTCATCTGGAAGTTCGTCCCGGAGAGCCGCGGCCGCACCCTCGAAGAGGTCGAGGAGGGTGTCACCACCGGCAACATCTTCACGGTCCCCGCGAAGCAGGCACGGCGGTAGAGCCCACCGACGCAACGGACTGGAGGCGCGGTGCCAGCTGGCACCGCGCCTCCAGTCCGTTGCACTGTCGCGTCTACGGGCGCAGGAGCACCTTGCCGACGCGGCCGGCGGTGTCCGAGGCGCGGACCGCGTCGCGGACGTCCTCGAAGGCGAACGTCTCCGCGACGGGGAGCGTCAGCGAACCGTCGAGCACGCGGGTGATGAGCTCGCCGAAGAGCTGCCCCTTCGTCTCAGCAGGCATCGTCTTGCTCACGACACTGCCCCAGAATCCCTTCACCGTGAGCTGGCCGAAGATGACCTTGCCGGACGGGATCTCGAGCGTGGGGGAGGCCATCGCGCCGAACACGACGAGGGTGGCGTTCTCGCCGAGGACGCTCGCGATGTCGCCGGCTGCCTTGCCGCCGACGGACTCGACGCCCGCGACGATCGGCGCACCGCCGGTGATCGCGGCGACCTGGTCCTTCCAGTCGTCCGCGTCGGTGGCGACGATGCGCTCGATGCCCTGCTCGCGGAGTTCCTCGACGCCGGCGGCGCGGCGGACGAGCCCGATGACGTTGATGCCACGCGCGGCGCCGAGCTGGGCGACCATGCGGCCGACCGCGCCGTTCGCGGCGTTCTGGATCAGCCAGTCGCCCTCGTGCAGGTCGAGCGAGTGCAGCAGGCTGATCGCGCTGAACGGCATCGAGACGAGCTGTGCCGCGGCCTCGTCGGGCATCGCGTCGGGCACCGGGACGAGCCCGGCGGCGTTCGCGGTGTAGTACTCGGCCCAGACGCCGAACGCCCCGCCGGCGACGCGCTGGCCGACCTGCAGGTTCGTGACGCCCTCGCCGAGGGCCTCGACCACGCCGAGCGCCTCGGTGCCGGAGGCCGCCGGCAGTTCGGGCTTGAAGCCGTAGGTGCCGCGGACGGTCCAGAGGTCGTGGTTGTGGATGGGGGAGAGGACCGTGCGGACGAGGACCTCGCCGGTGCCGGGGGTGGGGACCGGGCGCTCCTGCACGCCGAGGACCTCGGCCGGCTCGGCGAAGGTCTCGTGGACGACGGCGCGCATGGTGGTGGGGGTGGTGCTCATGGACTAGTCCTCCGAGACGGTGATGGTGACGTCGATGTTGCCGCGGGTCGCGTTCGAGTACGGGCAGACCTGGTGCGCGGCGTCCGCGAGGGCCTGTGCCTGGTCGTGCTCGAGCCCGGGCAGGACGACCTCGAGCAGCACGGCCAGCTGGTAGCCGCCCTCGCCGTTCGGGCCGATCTGCACGCGGCCGCCGACGGAGGAGTCGGCGATCTTCACCTTCTGGCTGCGGGCGACACCCTGCAGTGCCGAGTGGAAGCACGCGGCGTACCCGGCGGCGAAGAGCTGCTCGGGGTTGGTGCCGGCGCCCGAGCCACCCATCTCCTTCGGGATCGCGAGGTCGAGCGCGAACGAGCCGTCGCTGGTGGCGACGCGGCCGTCGCGGCCGGCGCCGGTGGAGAGGGCCTCGGCGGTGTAGAGGGCTTCCATGGTGTTCCTTCCTTCGTGGGGTCAGTGGTCCGCGGCGGCGCGGTTCGGCGTCGCAGCGGCGTGCATGGTCTCGGTCAGCCGGTGCAGCGTCGCGATGAGTTCCGTCGCGGCGTGCTCGTCGGGCAGGCCCATCCCGGCCGCGATCGTCGACGGGATGTGGGCCAGTTCGCCGCGGATCGAGCGGCCGCGGTCACCGAGCGTGATCGTGACGACCCGCTCGTCGGTGCTGCGACGTTCGCGACGGACGAGGTCCGACTGCTCCATGCGGCGCAGGAGCGGCGAGAGGGTGCCGGAGTCGAGCTGCAGGTGGTCGCCGAGACCGGAGACGGTCTGGTCGCCCTCGATCCACAGCGTCACGAGGACGAGGTACTGCGGGTAGGTGAGCCCCCACGGTTCCAGCAGGGTCCGGTACGCCTGCGTGGTCGCACGGCTCGCCGCGTAGAGGGAGAAGCACACCATCTCGTCGGTCACGGGCATGCCACAAGCATTGCACGCAACTCAGTTGTGCACAACCGTATCGGGGACACCTGTTGCCGATCTGTCCCGGTCACGCCCCGGTCGACCGCCCATGGTCACCGCCGTCCCGACCGCGGCGAGGACGACGCCGATGCCCACGACCTGCGCGGACGAGAGCGTCTCCCCGGCGACGAGGGTCCCGATCGCGAGCGCCACGATCGGGCTGAGGAGCCCGAGGAACGCCGGCACCCGGGTCGGCAGTACCGCGAGGCCACGGAACCAGACCAGGTACGCGAACGCCGTTCCCACGATCGCCAACCACGCGTACCCCGCGACGGCGCCGAGCGTCACCCCCGACGTCGGGAGTGGCTCCGTCGTCAGGGTCAGCGCCGCCAGCAGGAGTCCGCCGGCGAGCAGCTGCCACGAGGTCGTCACGACCGGCGACTCGGTGGAGGCCCAGCGCTTCGTGAGCACGACGCCGACTGCCATCGACCCAGCGCCGAGCAGGGCGGCGGCGACACCGACCGGGTCGAGTGCCGCCTCGGCGCGGAGCGCGACCAGGGCCACGCCGACCAGCCCTCCGGAGCCCGCGATGATCGTGACGGGGGTCAGTCGTTCCGCGAGGAACCGGGATGCCAGCAGAGCGACGAGCAGGGGTTGCACGCCGCCGATCACCGCCGCGACACCTCCGGGTAGTCGATCCGCGGCGACGAACAGGAAGGCGAAGAACGCGCCGATGTTCAGGGCGCCGAGCACCAGTGACCGCCACCACCACGCGCCGCGGGGCAGACGCCGGCAGATCGCGAGCAGGATCAGCCCGGCGGGGAGTGCTCGCAGCGTGGCCGTCAGCAGTGGATGACCGTCCGGGAGGAAGGTCGTCGAGACGGAGTAGGTCGTCCCCCACACGACCGGCGCGAGAGCGGTCGTGGTGACGACGGCGATCCGATTGCTAAGCACTGAGCAAATGTACCTCAGTGCTGAGCGATTACGATCGCTGTGTGGACCACGTCGATCGAGTGCTCGCCCAGTGGCGCGCGGAGCGGCCCGATCTCGACCCGAGCCCGATGGCGGTCATCGGGCGGCTGAGCCGGGCGGCCACAGCGGTCGACGCCGCGCTCGCCGAGACGTTCGCCCGGCACGGGATCGACGCCTCGACGTTCGACGTGCTGGCGTCGCTCGTCCGGCAGGGTGCGCCGTACCGGCTCACCCCCGTCGAGCTGGCGACCCAGGCGATGGTGACCTCCAGTGCGGTGGCGCAACGACTCAACCGGTTGGAGTCGCTCGGGTACGTCCGTCGGACCGCGAACCCGGCTGACGGCCGCGGCAAGATCGTCGAGCTCACCACCGAGGGCAAGGCGCTGCTGGACCGGGTGCTGCCGGAGCACCTGGAGACCGAACGCCGACTCCTCGAACGTTTCACGGACGAGGAGCGCGTCGCGCTCGCTGGCCTGCTGGCGCGTCTGGCCGAGTGAGCGACCCGCGCCGCCCCCGGCGCGGGGTCCGGTGCGGCGGACGGGAGGCGCGGGGCGGGGCCGACCCGCGCCTCCCGTCCGTCAGTCGGTCGCGTCGGCGGTCGCCGGGGCGGCGTCCGGTCCGGCCTCCTCGGTGTCCTCCGGCCGGCTGCGCAGGCGCAGGGTCGCCGCGAGGCCGAGCACCAGGAAGCCCGCGGCCGACCAGGCGGCCGCGCGCGTGCCGTCACTGAACGCCTCGGCCGCAGCGGCTCCTGCCGTCGGACTCTGCTCGGTGAGTGCCGCGATCGACCCGCCGGAGGACGCGACCACGGCGTCCGCGATCTGCGACGCGGACGCGCTCGAGGCCCCGGCGTCCTCGAGCCGGTGCTGCAGCAGCGTGCCGGTCGACGTGAACAGCACCGTGCCGAGCACCGCGATGCCGAGCGCCGACCCGATCTGCCGGGCGGTGCTCTGGGCGCCCGAGGCCTCGCCGCTGCGCTCGACCGGGACGTCCCGCAGCACGACCCTCGTGAGCTGCGCGGTCGCGCGCCCGACACCGAACCCGTAGACGAACCGGCACACCGTACGCCCGGAACGGCGACCTCGTGGAGCGGGCTCACGGGCGGGGTACGGACACCGTCGAGCGCGCGCATGGCCGGGACGGTTAGGCTGACGTGACCCACGATGACCACCAACGACCTCGACAACTCAGCGACCACTGGAGCCGGCCCCACCCGCCGCACCGGTAGGGCGTCGTCCCACGGCAAGACGATCCTGATCGGGGAGCACGCCGTGGTCTACGGCGCACCCGCGCTCGTCCTGCCGGTCATCGACGCCGTGGTGGTCGCGACGGTCACGCCGATCGACGACGCCGAGGGGCACCACCTCGAGTCGACCGTGCACACCGGCCCGCTCGACCTCGCACCCGCCGCCGTGATGCCGACCGTCACCGCGGTCACCGCCACGCTGCGGCACTTCGGCGTGACGGACCGCCGCTTCCACGTGCGCGTCGACAGCGAGGTCCCCACCGCTCGCGGCATGGGATCGAGCGCGGCGGTGGCAGCGGCGGTGACCGCGGCGGTCGCGGACGCACTCGGCGAGACGCTCGACGCCGAGGCGCACCACGGACTCATCCAGGAGTGCGAGCGGGTCGCCCACGGTCGACCGTCCGGACTCGACGCCCGCGGGGTCGTCGCCGACGCACCGGTCTGGTTCGAGGGCGGCCGCATCGAGCCGGTCGAGCTCGGCGCCCGGTTCGCCTTCGTGGTCGCCGACACCGGGGTCCCCGGCCACACGCGCGAGGCGGTGTCCGCCGTCCGTGCCCGTCACGACGCCGACCCGGACGGCACCGGTGCCGTGATCGACCGGATCGGCGCACTCGCCCGACGCGCGCGGGCGACGCTCGTGGACGGCGACGCACAGGCGCTCGGTGCCACGATGGACGCCGCGCACGAGCTGCTCAGCGACCTCGACGTGTCGAGCGACGACCTGGACCGGCTCGTCGGCGCCGCACGTGCGGCCGACGCCCTCGGCGCGAAGCTCACGGGCGGGGGCCGCGGCGGATGCGTCATCGCCCTCGCCACGGACGTCGACCACGCGGACCGCATCGCGGCCGCACTGCGCGGCGCAGGTGCCGCAGCCACCTGGACCACCACGATCGGAGACCGCGCCTGATGACCGCCACCGCCGTCGCGCACCCCAACATCGCCCTCGTCAAGTACTGGGGCAAGGCAGACGCCGCACTCGCCCTGCCGGCGACCGGCAGCGTCTCGATGGGACTCGACGTGTTCCCGACGACGACGTCGGTGACCGTCGGCGACACGGCGGACGACACCCTCACGCTCAACGGCTCGGTCTCGACCGACGGGGCGCTCGTGCGGGTCACGCAGTTCCTCGACCTCGTGCGCGAGCTCGCCGGGTCCTCGGCGCGTGCGTCGGTGGTGTCCGAGAACACCGTGCCGACCGGAGCCGGACTGGCCTCGAGCGCCTCGGGGTTCGCGGCGCTCGCGACCGCGGCCGCGGCGGCGTACGGTCTCGACCTCTCCGCGCGCGACCTGTCCCGGCTCGCCCGACGCGGCTCGGGTTCGGCCACCCGGTCGATCCCCGGTGGCGTGGCGGTCTGGCACGCCGGCGACGACGAGGGCTCCTACGCCGAGCCGATCCCCGCGCCGCCGATGGCCATGGTCGTCGTGACGATCGACGCCGGCCCGAAGGCGGTCGGCTCGCGCGAGGCGATGCGGCGCACCATCGCGACGTCGCCGTTCTACCCCGCCTGGGTGACCTCGACCACCGAGACCGTCGGGGACATGCTCACCGCCTGCGCCGCGGGGGACTTCACCCGCATCGGCGAGCTGACCGAGAGCAACGCCCTCCGCATGCACGCCACGATCGAGGGCGCCTTCCCGCCCATCCGCTACCTCAACGCCCGCAGCGTCGCCGTGTTCGACGCCGTGGCCGAACTCCGTGCCGCCGGGGTCGAGGCGTACGCCACCGCCGACGCCGGCCCGAACGTCGTCGTGCTCACGAAGCCCGAGGACCGGGGCGCCGTCGCGTCCGCGCTCGCGGGCTTCGGCGACGTGATCGAGTCCGGTACCGGACCAGGCGCGCGCCTGCTCGGCTCCGAAGTCCCTGCGACGCAGGACCCGGAGGCACCCGCACCGGGTGTCGTCCGACCAGAGGAGTCCGCCGAGTGATCGAGTTCCGTGCCCACGGCAAGCTGTTCGTCGCGGGCGAGTACGCCGTCGTCGAGCCGGGCCAGCCGTCCGTCATCATCGCCCTCGACCGCGCCATCACCGCGCGCGTGCGCGAGGGCCACGGTGCCGGCAGCGTGCACTCCGAGGAGTACGGTCACCTCCCGCTCACCTGGACCCGCGCCGAGGACGGCATCGCACTCGACACCGAGCACCACCCGTACGACTACGTGATGGCGACGATCGACCTCGTCGAGAAGCTCCGCGCCGAGCAGGGCATCGCGCCGCGGTTCCACGACCTCCGCATCCACAGCCAGCTCGACGACGCGAGCGGCCGGAAGTTCGGGCTCGGGTCCTCGGCGGCGGTGACCGTCGCCACGGTGGGGGCCCTCGACCGCTTCTACGGGCTCGGGCTCTCGCAGCGGAAGCGCTTCCAGGTCGCCCTGCTCGCCACGATCCGGGTGAACCCGCGCGCATCCGGCGGGGACCTCGCCGCGAGCACCTTCGGCGGCTGGCTCCGCTACAGCGCGCCGGACCGCGAACGGCTCGCGGCGCAGCTCGACACCCGCACCGTGACCGAGATCCTCGGCGACGCGGACGCGTGGGAGGGCTTCGACGTCCAGCGGCTGCCCGCCCCCGAGAACCTCGAGCTGCTCGTCGGCTGGACCGGTTCGCCGGCCTCGACCACGAAGCTCGTCGGTGTCGTCCGTCGGCACCGCAACGGCGGCTACCAGGCGTTCCTCGACGAGAGTCGCACCTGCGTCGACGACCTCACCGTCGGTCTGCAGACCGGCGACGCCGAGCGCACCCTCGGGGCACTCCGGCGCGCCCGTGGGCTGCTCCAGCGCCTCGGCACGTCGGTCGGCTCGCAGATCGAGACCGAGCGACTCGCGACCCTGTGCGACGTCGTCGAAGCCGCGGGCGGGGCGGCCAAGCCGTCCGGTGCCGGCGGCGGCGACTGCGGCATCGCGCTCGTCCCGGCGGACACCGACCTCGCCGGCATCCACCGCGCCTGGGAGGCGCACGACATCAGACACCTCAGCGTCGCGGTGCAAGCGCCCGAAGGGAGCGTCGATGACTGACCTGCTGACCCCGATCCCCACGAAGTGGGTGGGGCCGATCCGCATCAGCGGCAACGCGGTGGAGGGCGAGCACGAGGTGCCGCTCGCCACGTACGAGTCGCCGCTCTGGCCGTCCGTCGGCCGCGGTGCCCGCATCTCGCGCATGGTCGAGGGCGGCATCGTCGCGACCGTCGTCGACGAGCGCATGACCCGTTCGGTCGTGGTCCGTGCCGACAGCGCGGCCGCGGCTCACCTCGCGACCGGGCGCATCCTCGCCCGGCAGGACGAGCTCGAGCAGATCGTCGCCGGCCAGAGCCGCTTCGCGAAGCTCATCGAGGTGCACCCGGAGATCGTCGGGGACCTGCTGTTCCTGCGCTTCGCGTTCACCACCGGCGACGCCTCCGGGCACAACATGGTCACGCAGGCGGCGGACAAGCTCCTGCCGGCGATCCTCGCGTGGGAGCCGGGCCTGCGGTACGTCAGCGTCTCGGGCAACTTCTGCACCGACAAGAAGGCCACCGCGGTGAACGGCATCCGCGGACGCGGCCGGAACACCGTCGCCGAGATCGTGATCCCGGGCGAGGTCGTCGAGAAGCGGCTCCGGTCGAGCGCGGCACGCATCGCCGAGCTCAACGTCGCGAAGAACCTCGTCGGGTCGACCATCGCCGGGGCCATCCGCTCCGCGAACGCCCACTACGCGAACATGCTCCTCGGCTTCTACCTGGCCACCGGGCAGGACGCGGCGAACATCGTCGAGGGGTCCCAAGGCATCACGAGCGCCGAGGACCGCGACGGCGACCTGTACTTCGCCACCTCGCTCCCGCACCTCATCGTCGGCACGGTCGGCAACGGCAAGGGCGGGGACCTGCCCGTCGTCGAGGACGCCCTCGTGCGCCTCGGCTGCCGCGAGGACCGCGAGCCCGGTGCCAACGCACGCCGGCTCGCCGCCCTCTGCGCCGCGACCGTCCTGTGCGGGGAACTCTCCCTGCTCGCCGCGCAGACCAACCCGGGCGAGCTGATGGCCGCCCACGTCGCGATGGAGCGTCGCGGCACGAAGCCCGCCGGAGGTGCAGCGTGACCCGCATCGGCATCCACGACCTCGCCGTCGCGACCGGGCACCACGTGCTCGAGCTGGACGACCTCGCCGAGCGCCTCGGGGTGGACCCCGCGAAGTACCACGTCGGCATCGGGCAGGACGCGTTCAGCGTGCCCGCTCCCGACGAGGACATCGTCACGATGGGCGCCGCCGCCGCGAAGGAGCTCATCGACCGACACGGTGCCGACGGCATCCGCACGGTGCTCTTCGCCACCGAGTCCGGTGTGGACCAGTCGAAGGCCGCCGGGGTGTTCGTGCACGGCCTGCTCGGGCTGCCGCAGAACGTCCGTGTCGTCGAGCTGAAGCAGGCCTGCTACGGCGGGACCGCTGCCGTCCAGCTCGCCCTCGGCATCGTCGCGCGTGCTCCGCGGGAGCGCGTGCTCGTCATCGCCGCCGACGTCGCGCGCTACGACGTCGACACGGCCGCCGAGCCGACGCAGGGTGCCGGCGCCGCCGCGATCCTGATCGCCGCCGACCCCGACCTCATCGAGATCGAGCCGGCCGCGGGTGTGTTCACCGCCGACGTCGACGACTTCTGGCGGCCGAACGACCGCTCCACCGCGCTCGTCGACGGCCGCCTGTCCGTGAGCGCCTACGTCGACGCGTTCGTCGGGGCGTGGGACGACCTCGCGGCGCAGGGGGGCCCGGCGTACGAGGACATCGTGCGCTTCGTCCACCACCAGCCGTTCACGAAGATGGCGCTCAAGGCGCACCGGAAGCTCACGCAGCACGTCGGGGTGCCCTTCGACGAGTCCGAGCTCGCTCTCGGGTTCACGTACAACAAGCAGACCGGCAACACCTACACGGCGTCGCTCTGGATCGGGCTGGCCGCACTGCTCGACCTCGACGACGACCTCGCCGGGGAGCGCATCGGCCTGTTCAGCTACGGGTCCGGCAGCGTCGGGGAGCTCATCACCGGCATCGTGCAGCCGGCGTACCGCGAGCACCGCCGTGTGGGTCGGGTCCGCGAGCTCCTCGCAGCCCGGGTGCCGCTCTCGGTCGACGCCTACCGCGAGCTGCACGCCGCGGGTGCCGCGACGAGCGAGGACGTCGAGCGTCCGCGGGTCACGGCTGCGCCGTACCGCTTCGCCGGGGTGCGCGGTGGCGCACGCCGCTACGAGGCGACCCGTCCCTGACGTGACCGCGCGTCCCTGACGTGACCGGCTGACGGACGGGAGGCGCGGTGCCGGCCGGCACCGCGCCTCCCGTCCGTCACGACTCACGCCGCTGCGGACAGGACCTCGCGTTCCAGACGCTGGTAGCTCGTCTCCATGCCGTCCGTCATGCCGGTCGCGAGGATCATGTCCCGCTGCTCCCGGTCGGGGTAGGTGATGCGGAGCGTCAAGAGCGTGACGCCGTCGGCCTCGTCGAACTGCAGGTCGTTGACGTTGGCCGGGAACGGCGCACCGGTCATCCGTTCGGTCGTGACCATGCGACGTTCCGGCTCGATGACGAGGTTCTCGCCCTCGAACCCGAACGCCTCGCCCTCGGTGTCCCCGACGGGCGCCCAGGCCTGCCGGAACGAGCCCCCGACGACCAGGTCGTTCTCGCACACCGTCATCTCCCACCCGTCCGGGCCGAGCAGCCAGCGGCGCATCAGCTCCGGCTCCGTGTGCGCTCGCCAGAGCAGGTGCCGCGGCGCCGCGAACGCGCGGGTGATGGCCACGTGGGTGTCGTCCACGATCTCGGTGACCGTGCCCCGGCCGAGGGCGTACTCACGGAGGTCGGCCAGCACCGTGTCGAGCTGCCCGAAGGCCTGCTCGTAGCCGTCGAGCATGCCCATCTCGAGCATGGCGTCGAGGTCGGCGGAGGACGCGAACGACGTCAGCACCGTCACCC
The DNA here is from genome assembly GCF_031455235.1 of Curtobacterium sp. 320. Lineage (NCBI taxonomy): Bacteria > Bacillati > Actinomycetota > Actinomycetes > Micrococcales > Microbacteriaceae > Curtobacterium > Curtobacterium sp. 320. The sequence goes on from NZ_JAVDSI010000001.1 coordinate 23,387, forward strand.
GTGACCCGCTGTCGACGGTGTCGAACGACAGCACGGTCTCGCTCGCGGGCAGCGAGTCGTCGACCGTGCCCTCGGCGTCGGAGAACAGGTCGCGGAAGGCGATCCGGCGGGGTTCGTCGACCTCGGACACCTGCCAGAGTGCGTGGAACCGTTCGTTCTCGGGCGAGGTCATCCGGTAGTGGGCGACACCGCCGGGACGGAGGTCGAACGACGTGAACGTGGCGGGGAACCCGGGCGGGCCCCAGAAGCGTTCGAGCTGTCGGGGATCCGCGAACGCTGCCCAGAGGCGTTCGACGGGGACGGGGAACTCGGCCACGAGGGTCATGGTGAGCTCCTCGGGGTCGGTGTGGACGGACGTGGTCGGCATCAGTGGCTCCCTTGCGTTCGGTCGTCGCCGCGCGGCGCGCGGTCTGCTCCCAGCAGTGCGTCGAGCCGGTCGATCCGGCCGCGCCAGAGGTCCGCGTAGCCGTCGAGCAGCCCACGGACGCGATCGATCTGTCCCGGCTCGGCGCGCACGATGCGGGTGCGGCCCCGGGGTTCCTTGGTCACGAGTCCTGCTCCTTCGAGGACGGCGACGTGCTTCTGGACGGCGGCGAACGACATCGCGTAGGCGTCCGCGAGCGCGCTCACGGACGCCTCGCCGACCAGGGTGCGACGGACGATGTCGCGTCTGGTCGCATCGGCCAGGGCGTGGAAGACCCGGTCGACCTCGGCATCGCTCAGTTCGATTCGTGCAACCATTTGGTTGTACGTTACGACGGTCCTGCCCGCCGCACAACCCCCGCGGTGTACAAGGACGCATGGGTCAGCTCATCTACGACGGAGAGCCGCTCGACCTCCGGATCGACGACCGAGCGCTCACACACCTGCAGATCGTCATCGTGAACATGCTCCGGCGGGAGCACCGGTTCGCGTTCTCGTGGAAGGACGACGCCGTCCACGGCAACGGGCGCAGCACCATCTGGATGCACCCGAACGTGAGCCTGCACTTCAAGTTCTCCGGCAGCCGGGTGCCCCGGATCAACCGCAGCTGGCTCGAGGACCTCTACGCCGCCGCCACCTCGGGCTCCGGTCTCGTGCTCACCCCGGAGCCGTCGGACACGAGCACGGCGGACGACTCGGCGTGGTCCCGCGCGGTGGTGCCGGGCGACGCGGACGACGACTCCGGTACCGACGACGCGGGGTAGCACACTGCGCGTGAACGGTCAACGGGTCGCGCACGTCCGTGCAGTCTGAGTACGGTGGGCGTACCGCGCGAGTGATCGACTCCGGCCCAGGGAGCCGGTGACGGTGGCTCCGCGGTCGGAGGGGGGGAACCACGCGACGCGCGAGGAGTCCCGGATCAGGGGCCTCCCGGCCCACAGCGCCCCCTCGCCGTCGCCCCGGTCGTGGATTCGGGTTCCGCACCGGGGCGACGGGCGTGGCACCGGCCGCGCGCGCCGCTCAGTACACGTCGCGGACGTAGCGCTTGCCGCGCCGCATGTCGGCGAGGTACGCCTGCGCGTCGTCCTCGCCCTTGCCCCGCTGGCTCGCGATGACGGCCAGGAGCGCCTGCTCGACGTCCTTCGCCATCCGTGAGGCGTCACCGCACACGTACAGGTGCCCGCCGTCCTCGAGCCACGAGTAGAGCTCCGGGGCCTGTTCGAGCATCCGGGTCTGCACGTAGACCTTCTCGGCCTGGTCGCGCGAGAACGCCAGGTCGAGGCGGTCCAGCACGCCCTGCTCCTGCAGCTCGGTGAGTTCGTCCTCGTAGACGAAGTCGGTGTCGCGGTGCTGGTCGCCGAAGAACAGCCAGTTCCGGCCCGTCGCCCCGGAGACCGCACGCTCGTGCAGGAACCCGCGGAACGGGGCGATGCCGGTCCCCGGGCCGACCATGATCATCGGCGCGGACGGGTCGGCGGGGACCCCGAACGACGCGTTCGGCTGCAGGTAGACTTCCACGGTGCCGTCGGGGGCGACCCGGTCGGCGAGGAACGTCGACGCGACGCCGGCGTACATGCGGTGCGGGTCCCCGTACCGGACGGACGCGATCGTCAGGTGGATGCGGTCCGGGTGCGCGAGCGGGCTCGACGAGATCGAGTACTGGCGCGCCTGCAGCGGCCGGAGGTTCGGCAGGAGTTCGTCGAGTCCGGGTGCCGCGGGTCCGGCGTCGCGGAGCAGGTCGAGTACGTCGCGACCCCACAGCCAGCGGTCGAGCTCGTGCTTGTCACCGTGCGAGACGACGGCGGCGAGCTCCGACGACGGTGCGCGCTGGACGAGGTCCGCGATGAGGTCCTTCGAGGGCGTCCGGATCTCGCGGTCGGTCCGCAGGACCTCGGTGACCGGGCGGCCGTCGAGCGTCTCGGAGCCGTTCGCGCCGACCTGCTCGAGCAGCTCGCCGACGAACACCTCGTCGTTGACCGGCACGACCGCGAGCGCGTCGCCCGCCGAGTACTCGATCCCGGAGTCGCCGAGGTCGAACTCGTAGTGCCGGATCTCCTTCGCGCTGCGCGGCGAGGAGAGCAGCCGGTTCTCGACCAGCGCCGACGGGTACGGGTTGCGCTTGTTCCACTGGGCACCGGGCCTGGAGGCACGGCTCGCGCTCGCCCCGCCGGCCGCGGTCGTCGTACCGGTCGCCGCCACCGCCGTGGTCGCGCCGGGCTGCACGCCCGCCTCCGCCGCCAGACGGTCGAGCACCGCGGCCGTCCAGAGCGCGGCCGGGTCCTCGTAGTCCACGTCGCAGTCGACGCGGTCGTGGATGCGGGTGGCGCCGAGCTGCTCGAACCGGGTGTCGAGGAGCTTGCCGGCCTGGCAGAACTCGTCGTAGCTCGTGTCGCCGAGCCCGAGGACGGCGTACTGCAGTCCCTCGAGCCGCGGCACGGTGGTCGCCTGGATCGCGTCCCAGAACAGTCCGGCGTTGTCGGGCATCTCGCCCTCGCCGTACGTCGAGGTGACCACGAGCACGTGCGACATCCCGGCGAGCTGCTCCGGCGTGACGGCGTCGAGCGCGGTGGCACGACCGCCGAGCCCGCGGGCCTTCGCGCCGGAGACCAGCTCGTCGGCGAGGAACTCCGCGTTGCCGGTCTGCGTGCCGAACAGCACGTCGATCGTCGTCGTCGGGGCGCCGCCGGAGGCCCGCTTGCCCGCGGCCGCGATGCCGGCGATGAACCCGGCGAGCCAGGACTCCTGGGCCTGCGAGAACGGTGCGTCGACCGGGATCAGCGATCCGGTCGGGGGGAGCAGGCTCACGCGGACACCGCCTCGGTCGGCGCCTGCGGTGCACGGCGGGCGATGTCCTCGAGCGCCGCGTTCGCGAGCAGCTCGTCGAAGCGGGCCTCGCGGACGCGGCCGTCGTTCTTGGCGTTCTGGTGCATGATCCACCCGGTGGTGCCCGGCGCGTCCATGCTGCGGTTGTTCCGCTGCGTGAGCGCGCGCTTGTAGTCGTCGAGGCGCTTGATCGCGATGAGGGTCGCGAGCTCGTCGTCCGCGAAGCGGTCCAGCGTGCCGCGCAGGTACTTCACGACGCGCTGCTTCACGAAGAAGTCCTCGGTGAGGATGAGGTTCTTGACCGCCTCGGTCACCCGGGGGTCGTTCGGGCCGGCCGCGCCGGGGACCCGCTCGAGCGCGAGGTCCTGGGCGACGCCGAGCACCGTGTACGAGGACAGGAGCGAGAACATGTCGTCGCCCTGGTCGCCGAGCGACGGGGCACGGCCACCGAGGACGGCGCGCTGGTCGCGGTAGTCGACCTTGAACGCGCGGAGCTTGTCCGTCGCGATCGAGGTCGCCAGCTCGTCGAGCAGTTCGTTCCGGCTCGCTGCGGCCAGGATCTCGCCGGCGTCCTGGGTGAGCAGGAGCGCCCGGGGCATGCCGACGAAGACGTGCTGGCGGGTGGTCTCCCACTCGGCCAGCAGACGCTCGGCCAGCGCCGAGCCCGTCGCCTCGAGGTGCCACTCGAGCAGCAGGCGCGCCGCTGCCTCGTGGAAGGCCCCGCGCTCGGTGTCGGTGACCGGGAACACGAGGAGCGAGTCGGTGCTCGCGCGCTCGGTGACCTCGCCGGAGGGGTCGTACTGGTACAGGAACCCACCGGACATGCCGTTGCCGAGGCCCTTGCCGAAGGTGCCGAGGTTGAACACGGCACCGCCCGTCATGTACTCGCAGCCGAAGTCCCCGACGCCCTCGACCACGGCGGTCGCGCCGGAGTTGCGCACGGCGAACCGGTCGCCGGCCTCACCCTCGACGAAGGTGCGGCCGCCGGTCGCCCCGAACAGCGCGAAGTTGCCGACGAGGACGTTGCCGCCCTGTCCGGCACTGCCGCCACCGGGGGCGCGGACGATGATCCGGCCACCGCTCTGGCTCTTGCCGACGCCGTCGTTCGCGGTGCCGGTGTGCTCGAGCACGATGCCGTCGTTGTTGAACACGCCGTACGACTGCCCGGCCGACCCGAGCGTGCGGATCGTGACCGCGCCGTCGACGAGCCGGCGGCGTCCGCGGTCGTCCGTGGTGATCGCCGGGTGCCCGGACAGGTCGGTGTCGCGCAGCTCGTGGTTGAGCAGGCGCTCCACGTCGATGCCGAGCTGGCCGCCGACGGACTTGTCGCTGTTGCCGAGCAGCACGCCGTGCACGAGCACGTGCGCCTGCTCGTGGTCGACGAGGGCCGTGCGGACCCGCTCGAGCAGCGCGTCGTCGGTGTGGAAGTCCTTCTCGAGGTACTCCGGGTCCTCGACGAGCTTCTCGGGGACCTGCGCGAGGAGCGCCCGGACGTCGAGGCGCCCGACGCTCGCCGGGTGGTCGAGGAGCTGCAGCAGGTCGGTGCGACCGCGGGCCTCGCGCAGGGAGCGCAGGCCGAGGCGTGCGAGGATCTGCCGCACGTCGTGGGCGATGTTGAGCAGGTACTGCGCGAGCGCACGGGGGTCGCCCTCGAACGCCTCGGCGTTCGTGGTGAGACCAGCGGGGCACTTCACGTTGCAGTTCTTCGCCATCACGCAGCCGAGCATCATGAGCGCGGTCGTGCCGAACTCGAAGCTGTCGCCGCCGAGCAGCGCGCTCGTGACCACGTCGGAACCGGTCTGGTGCGCGCCCGAGCAGCGGAGCGTGACCTTCTGGCGGAGGCCGTTCGCGACGAGCGCCTGGTGGACCTCGGCGACGCCGATCTCCGCCGAGCGGCCGGCGTACTTCAGGCTCGTGACGGCCGCGGCGCCGGTGCCACCGGTGTTGCCCGCGACGTTGATGACGTCCGCGCCGGCCTTGGCGACGCCGACCGCGATGGTGCCGATGCCCTCGGAGGACACGAGCTTCACGATCACCCGGACGCGGGCGGCCTTGCAGTCGTGGATGAGCTGCGCGAGGTCCTCGATCGAGTACGTGTCGTGGTGCGGCGGCGGCGAGATGAGCTCGACGCCGGGGGTGCCACCACGGGCCGCGGCGATGTCCACCGTGACCTTCGGCGCGGGCAGCTGGCCGCCCTCGCCCGGCTTCGCGCCCTGGCCGATCTTGATCTCGAGCTCCTCGAGCATCGGGTCGGCGAGGTAGCCCGCCCAGATGCCGAAGCGTCCCGAGGCGAACTGCTTGATGCGCGAGCCGCGGATCGTGCCGTAGCGGGAGTGGTGCTCGCCGCCCTCACCGCTGTTCGACATGCCGCCGACCATGTTCGTGCCGTGCGCCACCGCCTCGTGCGCGGTCGCGACGAGCGCGCCGTGGCTCATCGCGCCGGACGCCAGGGTCCGGGTGATCTCGTGCGCCGGCTGGACCTCGTCGAGCGCGACGCTCGCCGGGGCGTGGTCGAGCAGTGCGAGCAGCTCGACGGCGGAGCCGGTGGCGCGGAGCGTCACCTGGGTGTCGTCGACGGAGTCGACGTCGACCTGACCGGGGTGCAACAGCGCGAGGCCGTCCGCGAGGGCCGCGTGGCGCAGTGCACCCGTGGTCCCCGTCGACGTGAGCTCGAGGCGGAAGCGAGCCGTGCCTCCTGGAAGGTCCCCGTCGTCGGCCGGACGCGAGCCGGAGAGCCCACGCACCGTGACGCTCGCGTTGCCGGTGGTCGAGAAGCGGCCGAGCTCGCGGGCGAAGTCCTCTGCCGTGTCGATGCCGGTGACGTCCGCGGGCAGTGCGAGGACGTCTCGGAGGGCGGCGGGACGGCGCGACCGCTCGTCGTGCGTCGTCTGCAGGAACGTGACGTAGCCCGGGGTGATCCGGTGCGCGTCGATCTCGGCGTCGCTGAGCCGGTCGTAGCCCGTGTTGCGGTAGGCGGTGTCGGTGATGCCGAACGCGTCGTCGAGCTGCCCGAGCGTGAGGAGCCGCAGTGCTTCGGAGTCGCCGGAGCGCTCGAAGGCCGGACGTTCCTCGGTCATGCCGCCGAAGCCGCGCACGCTCGCGACGCCGAACGAGTGCCCGGCGCCGTCCGAGCGCTCCTTGAAGAGGCCGAGCATGGGCACCTGGCCCTCGGACTCCACCGTGCGGGCGCGCTCGTGCCAGTCCGTCGCCGCCTGGGCGATGCGGGCGAACCCGACGCCGCCGACCGGGGCCTGCATGTGCGGGAAGACCCGGGCGAGCAGGTCGTCGCGGGTGTCGAGGTAGTTCGGCTCGAAGAACTCGCCGCCGATGTAGCTCTCGGCCGTGCAGAGCCCGACGCGGCCCATCGTCTTCGCGAGGGCCTTCTCGGCCGCCTTCCGGAAGCGCTTGAGGGCGAGGTCGGTCGCGGTCAGTTCGCCGGCCGGGGCGGGCGCTGCGGGGTACTTCTCCTCCGCACGGAGACGTGCGGAGAGGCTGTACACCGCCGCGGCACCGAAACCGAGCGCCGTCGCCACGTGGTGTGACGATGGCAGCTGACCGGACTCGGCGACGACGGAGATCCGCAGGCGCAGACCGGTCTCGATGAGCCGCTGGTTGACGGCGGCCACGGCGAGGATGACGGGGAGGGGCGCGTGCGTCGACGACACGTTGCGGTCGGTGAGCACGGCGATGCCGCCGGTGCGTTCGGCGAAGGCGGCGACGGCGTCGGCGAGGTGCTCGGTCGCGGTGCGGACCGCGTCGGCGTTCGCCTGCTCGTCGCCGAGCACCGGCACGTAGAGCATGTCGAAGCGCTCGAGCGGCACGATGTCCTGCTCGCGCAGGCGCACCATGTCGAGGTGCCCGAGGATCGGGGACTCCACGACGAGCTGCCGCGTCGCCGAACCCGTCCCGTCGGGCTTCGCGCCGAGGGCGACGCGCATCGACATGCCGTCGGCCTCGCGGATCGAGTCGAGCGGCGGGTTCGTCACCTGGGCGAAGCGCTGCGAGAAGTACTTCGCCATGCCGCCCTCGGTGTCGCTCAGGGCGTTGATGGCGTTGCCGTAGCCCATCGCCGAGATCCGCTCCGAGCCGTTCTGCAGCATCGGGTCGAGCATGAACCGGAAGCTCTCCTGGTTCAGCGAGTACGCCACGTAGCGGCCCGCGAGCGACAGGTCGCCCTCGTAGCCGAGCGTGGTCGTCGTGCGCTGGTACTCCGGCGCCGGGACGTCGTCCAGGTTGACGCGCGCGGCGTCGAGGAGCGTCCCGTACGGCTTCCGCGCGGCGAGCATCTCGAGCACCTCACGCGTGCGCATGAGCGTGCCGGTGCGGTGGTCGACGACGAGCATGCCGCCCGCCTCGATGCGGCCGCGGTGCACGACGTCCTCCGGCTCGAACTCGACCTGACCGGCCTCGGACGACACCATCAGGTACTCGGCGGTCTGCACCGAGCGCAGCGGGCGCAATCCCAGTCGGTCGAGCCGTGCGCCGACCACGTCGCCGTCGCTGAAGATCACGGCGGCCGGGCCGTCGTTCTTCTCCTCGTACAGCGAGAAGAACTCGAGCATGTCCCGCACCGCCGGGGTCAGGGTGCGGTCGTTCTCCCACGCCGGGGGCATGAGCGAGACCACGGCCTCGACGATCTCGAGGCCGTCGTCGAACACCCGGCTCTGCAGGGTCTGGTCGAGGCGGCTCGAGTCGGACTGGCCGGGCGGGCGGACGATGCTGCGGGTCCGTGCACGGGCGAGGGCCTCGTCGGACAGCCGATTCTTCCGGTCGGTGTTCAGCTCGCCGTTGTGCGCCATCAGGCGGAACGGCTGCGCCATCGTCGGGTGCGGCTCGGTGTTCGTCGAGAACCGGGTGTGGAAGTAGAGCGTCCGGACCGAGTGGCGCGGGTCACGCAGGTCGGTGAAGTACCCGATGACCTCGCCGGAGTTCAGCCGCCCCTTGAGGATCTGGGTCCGGGCGCTGAGCGACAGCGGGTACAGGGCGGCGTGCTCGGCACGGTCGGCGGCGGCCTGGCCGTACGACACCGCCTCGATCGCGAGGAGGGCGCGGTTGGCGGCGGCGTCGACCTCGGCGCGGGTCCAGGCCTCGGGGGCGCGGAAGACCCACTGCACGATCGGCAGCTGGTACTGCTCGGCCTCGGGACGGGCGACGGAGTGGTCCACCGGGACGTCACGGACGAGCAGGAGCTCGAAGCCCTGCTGCTCGATGGCGTCCGTGACGGTCTGCTGCGCACGGGCGCGCTCGGCGTCCGCAGCCGGGCCTGCGCCGCTCGGCACGAAGCAGTTCGCGACGCCGAAGTGGCCCGCGCGGAGCTCCTCGCCGGTGATCGCGCTGAAGAACTCCACCGACAGGTCGATGCTCACGCCCGCGCCGTCACCGACACCCTCGGCGGACTTGCCGCCGCGGTGGGGGATGGCGCACAGTGCTTCGTCGCCCTTGCGGATGACGTCGTGGCTCGGCGTCCCGTCGAGTCGGGTGATGAAACCGACGCCGCAGTCGCTCGATTCGCGGGCAGGGTCGTAGAGACCGAAGGAGGAGGGGTTCACGTGTGCAGGTCCAGTGGGGCGTTGCCGGCAGCGGACGGCCAGGCTGCATCAGTGGAGCGCTCGCCGCGGGCAGACCGATGGTGGCAGTCGGGCCCTGTGGGGTTGTGGTGCGGTGAGGCGATGCTACGGCGCGGTATACCGCCCGCGCAACACCGTGGGGCCGGGGTGCGCGGCGCGGGCGCGGTGGGGGTGTGCGGCGCGGGTGCGGCGGGGGTGCGGAGCGGTTCGCTTGCGCACAACGAAAGTCACTCCGCGCCGCGGGTCCCCGTGGCGCGGAGTGACTTCCGTTGTGCGAACGCCCGGCCCGGCCGCCGGCCGCGCGGCGGCCGCGGGCCGGCCGGGCCGCCGGCCGCCGGCGTCAGGCGGCGTGGCGCTCGTCGACCGCGATCGGCTCGGTCGCCGCCGTGCTCGCGTCCGCCGCCGGGGTCGTGCCCGGGCGGATGAGCTCCGGACGACGCCGGGACCGGAACACCCACGCCTTGAACAGGACGAAGCGGACCAGCGTCGCCACGAGGTTCGCGGCCGTGAGCACCACGATCTCCGCACCGTGCGACGATCCCGGTGCCGCCGAGTGCAGGATCACCAGCGACCCGGACGTGATCGCCCACGCGATCCCGAACACCACCAGCCCCTGCACGTGGTGCCGCCCCGCGCCGGCACGTCCCCGAACCCCGAACGTGAAGCGTCGGTTGAGCGCCGTGTTGCCGATCGCGGTGACCAGGAGCGCCAGGAAGTCCGCCGTCTGGGCACCGATCGCCGGGCGGAACAGGGCGTAGAGCACGGCGAACGCGATCGTCGACAGCACGCCGATCGTCCCGAAGCGCAGCACCTGCCCGACGATCCCGACGTGCGGCGGCGTGAACGGACGGCGGCCGATGGCGTCGTACACGGCGCCGATCGGCACCCGTCCGGTCGCGAGCCCGCGGGAGACCCGCCACATCCCCTTGAGGTCCTCGGTCGCGGTCGAGGCGATGTGCACCGACGAGTTCACGTCGTCCACCCAGTCGACCGGGACCTCGTGGATCCGCAGTCCGGCGTGCTCGGCCAGCACGAGCAGCTCGGTGTCGAAGAACCACGCGTCGTCCTCGCACAGTGGCAGGACGTGTTCCGCGGCCTGCCGGGTGATCGCCTTGAAGCCGCACTGCGCGTCCGAGAAGGACACCCCCATCGTGGTGCGGAGCAGCAGGTTGTACGAGCGGGAGATGAACTCGCGCTTCCCGCCACGCACCACACGTGACGAACCTGCCAACCGGGTGCCGATCGCCACGTCCGAGTGCCCGGACAGCAGCGGGGCGACGAGGGGCTCGAGCGCGGCGAGGTCGGTGGAGAGGTCCTCGTCGACGTACACCAGCACGGTGGCCGGCGACGCTGCCCAGACGGCCTTGAGCGCACGGCCCCGGCCCTTCTCCGGCAGGTGCACCGCCTGCACGTCCGGCAGCATCGCGGCGAGGTCGTCGGCGATCCGCGCGGTGTCGTCGGTCGAGGCGTTGTCCGCGATCGTGATGCGCCAGGTGTTCCGGAGCGACGTCCGGCAGAAGGTGTGCAAGCGGCGGACGTGGGCGGCGAGCGTGTCCTGCTCGTTGTAGCAGGGGACGACGATGTCGATGTCGAGGGTGTGGTTCGTCTCCGTCATGGTGCTCATGCTCGGGACCGGGCATACGGGGACCGCAGCAGCCCGCTGTGCCGCGGCTAAGAACGCTGGAGGGTGTTCGGCGACCATTCACGTCCGACGGCGAACCGATCGCGACGTGCATCGGTACCGTCAGGAGCGCGACACCCGTCGGTCAGGGCGACGGGTGCTGACGAGGAGGCGCCGTGGCCGCACAGGACGACCCGCACCGGACCGCAGCGTTGCTGCCGGGGGAACGGTTGGGCCTGGCGCTCGACGAACGGTGCGCGGAGTTCCAGGAGCTCCTGCTCGCTCCGCCGCTCCACGGCATCCGGCCGGCCGGACACGACTGGCTCCGACAGCGCTACGAGCAGATCGTCCCGCTCGTGCTCCCCGCCGCGCTCCGGGCGGTCGAGCACGGGGAGCCCGTCGATGCCGGGTGCCTCGCGCGGCTGCGGGCGGTGGCGGCGGCGAGCGCCGAGGACCCGCGGGTGGACGTCTCCGTCGTGCTCCGGGGAGCGCTGCCCGCGATCCGCGTGTTCGCCGTCGTCATGCACTCGGTGGTGCGCGACGGCGGGGTGACCGTCGACCACGCCGGCCGAACGATGCTCGCGATGAGTCGTGCGTCGCTCGTGGCGCACGAGCTCGGCTCCTGCTGGGCGGAGGCCTGGGCACACGAACGGCGTCGGGCGTCCGCACCCGTGGCCTCGGCGGCGGAGGAGACCTCGCTCGCCCCGGAGATCACGACCGGTGAGATCGACCTCGTCGCGCAGGTCCCGGGGCTCGACGAGACCGAGGAGACCATGCTCGCCCTCGCCGCGCGAGGTCTGTCGAACGACGAGATCGCACGCGAGACGTCCTACAGCAGGCAGGCCGTGGCGTGGCACCTCGGTCGGCTGATGCGCTCGTGGAGGGCACCGAACCGCACGGCGATGGTGTCCGTCGCCTTCATGAAGGGCTGGATCCGGTCCCGCTGTGAGGTGCGTGGCGTCGCTCGTACGGACCGCGGGTCCCGGGAACTCGGCGCCGCCGCGCACGACGACGCCCCCTGAGACCGAGGTCCCAGGGGGCGTCGAACGGGAGGGGGGGATCAGCCGCCGTTCACGCTGATGACGTTGTCGATGCGCTCGATGTTGCCGAACGCACCCCAGTTCAGCCAGCCGCCGTCACCGTTGTTGGTGATGCGGCCGGGACCCTTGAACCAGTAGATGACGTAGTTTCCGCCCTTGATGTCGATGGACTGGGCGTCCGCGACGTCGCCCTCGACCGAGATGTCCTGGTTCTTGTTCACGACCGCGACGGTGAGGCGGTCCGGGTTGCCGGCGTTCCAGTAGCCGACGTCGAGTGCCGCCTGGACGGCACCGCCGCGGTCGCTCTGGTCGTTCACCGCGTCGCGGATCGCGTTGACGATCGCGACCGGGTCGAGGTTGACGTTGACGTTCCCGCTGCCGTCGACGCTGCTCGACTGCGAGGCTGTCGGGGCGGGGGTGGCCGCCTGGGCCGGAGCGGCGACGAGCGCTCCGGCGAGGACGGCGCCGCCGAGGGCGGTGCCGGCGAGGGTCTTCACGGTCTTGGACTTGAAGGACTTCATGGTCTTCGATCCCATCTCTGCAGTGGTGACCCGTTCGGGTCGTCTTGCTCGGACGTGGACCAGCCTGCGACGGTCGCCGCTCGATCGCACGCGATCGGGCGGGACGTTGGACGATCGTCTGACGATCGGGACACCCTCGGCGCGGACGAGGCAAGCTCCCGCCGAGCGCCGAGCGCCGAGCGCCGAGCGCCGAGCGCCGAGCGCCGAGCGCCGAGCTCGAGCTCGGCGTCCTGGCGTCCCGACGCCTCAGCGCGCGAACAGCACCTGCACGACCGCGATGACCGCGAGCACCGCGATGGGGACGCCCGCGATCCAGACCCCGGCGCGCACCTGCGTCCGCCGGATCGTGGCCGGCGCGTGCGAGGTCCGGGCGAACTCGGTCGCCGCGACGAGCTCCGGGGCCGCGGCCGGCGGCGCGGGCTCGGGCTGGGGCCGGTCGTCCTCGAACGCGGGCACCTCGACCACGAGGTCGTCGGCGCGCGGCCGCTCCGGCAGTCGTGCGAAGTCGTTCGGCATGCGGGCCCCCGTCCGTTCCCGTCCAGTGTGCCAGACGGCGCGGACGGCCTCAGCGCTGGCCGCGCACCCACCGGCGGCCGAGCTGCTGGCCGCGAGCCCACCGGCGGCCGAGCTGCGGGTCAGCCCTGGACGGTGAGCGCTCCCGACTGCAGGACGACCCGCCCGTCCTTCGGCAGCCACACCTGGAGTCCGCCGACCTCGGCGACCGAGAACCGCGACCGCTCCGAGTCGAACAGCTGCGTCACGGCCCCGGACGGCGGGAAGCGTCGGTCGTTCCCGACCACGATCGCGACGTACGGCCCCTGGTCGGCCCGGGTGGTGCCGCGCTCGGCGACGTACGGCACGAAGAGCCCCGGGGTCGCCGACACGAACAGGATCTTGCCGTCGGGCACGTGTTGTTCCTCGAGGTAGTCCCCGAGCAGCGCGATGCCCGTCGGGTGCTGGCGTGCGATGTCCTGGCTGAGCCGGACGGACGGCACGACGAGTGAGACGACCAGCACGAGCGACAGCGCCGTCGCGACCGGGGCCGCCCGCCGCACCGGCACACGCGGCAGTCGCGCCAGCCCGATCGCGGCCAGGACGAGCAGGAACGGCATCCACGCCGAGTAGTACGTGGGCAGCGCGATCTTCGCGACGACCACGTAGAAGCCCACGAGCAGCGCCAGGGCGATGCCGACGTACGCGACGAGCCGGTCGGCCCGGATCGCCAGCGCCGCGACGACCCCGACCGCGAGGACGACGAGCAGCGGCACCCCCGTTCCGGCCTCCATGAAGTGCAGGTTCGCCCACCACGGCGCGAACCGGTAGACGGTGCCGCCGATGGTGATCGGGTGGCCGGTGGTGTTCTGCCCCTCCTGGAACTCGATCATGTACCGGATCGCGGACCGGATCCCCATCGGCACGTACGACACGACGAACACCAGCCCGAACGCGGCCGCCCACATCGCGCCGCCGACGAGCAGTCGACGCCAGGCCCGGAACAGCACGGGCAGCAGCAGGAACACCGGCAGCAGCACCACGGTGGAGACCTTCGACGTCACCGACAGGGCCATCAGCGCACCGGACACCGGCGCGAGCCACCACCGGTCGCCGCGCATCCACACCCACGCCGTGGCCACCGCGAGCACGGCGAACGCGGTCATCACCGGGTCGAGCAGTGCCAGACGGTCGACGCGCGGACCGGCACCACCGCGCGGCGTCAGCCACCAGAGGGCGGCGGCGAGCAGGGCGCCCCAGTAGCCGATCTCGCGCCGCAGCCACCAGTACAGCGCGACGCCGACGCCGAAGGTCAGCAGGGCGACGAGCACGCGCGGACCGATCGGCCCCTGTCCGGCGACGAGTTGCGCGAGACCGAACAGGTACTTCGCGGTCGGGGGGTGCTCGCGGTTGAACGAGAAGTCGCCGTGCACGTACTGCCACCCGGCGCGGAGGTAGATGTCCTCGTCGCCGGTGATGTTGGGCCCGCCGATGTTCCAGAAGCACTGGTAGAGGGCCCAGAGCAGGACCACGGCCGCCACTCCTGCCCGGATGCGGAGGTCACCGGCGAGTGCGGACAGTCGTGAGGGCACCGTCCGAACCTAGTTGCTCGGCCGCTCCCGAGCGAACCGGCCCGGTCAGCCGACGTCCGGTGTCCGACCCGGCAGATCGACCGTGAACGCCGTCCGTCCCGGCTCCGAGGCGACCCGGACGAGCCCGTCGTGCGCGGTCACGACGGCCCGGACGATCGCCAGCCCGAGGCCGCTCGTGCCGTGCTCGCGGGACCGGGACGCCTCGCCGCGGGTGAACCGGTCGAACAGCGTCGGGAGCACCTCGGCGGGGATGACCGGCCCGTCGTTCGTGACCACGAGACGCACGACGTCGCCGGTCCGCTGCAGGGAGACCACCACGGACGTGCCCTCCGGCGTGTGCGTCCGCGCGTTCGCCAGCAGGTTCGTCACGACCCGCCGCAGCTGCGTCGCGTCCCCGGAGACCACGAACGGGTGGTCGTCCAGCACCTGCAGCGTCCACCGGTGCCCGGGGGCGGTCGCGCGCGCGTCCATCGTCGCCTCGACGACGATCGACGTCAGATCGACCGGCTCGCGTGCCGGTGCCGGGCCGGACGCCAGGGCGACGGCGTCGAGCCGCGCGAGCAGGAGCAGCTCCTCGACGAGGTCGCCCATCCGCACCGCCTCGCGCCCGATCCGGTCGACGTTGCGGCGCACCGCGTCGGGGTCGTCCGACGACGCCGAGAGCTCGGCGTACGCCCGCACGGTCGCGATCGGTGTCCGCAGCTCGTGCGACGCGTCGGCGACGAACGTCCGCATGCCCGTCTCGGCCTCGCGTCGGACCGTGAGCGCCCGGGCGACGTGTCCGAGGAGGCGGTTGAGCGCGGTGCCGACCTGCTCGACCTCGCGGTTCGCCGCGAGGTCCCCGGCCGAGACCCGCACCGGGATGTCCGTGTCCCCGCGCTCCAGGTCGAGCTCGGTGACGTCGGATGCCACGGCCGCCACCCGTTCGAGCGGGCGGAGCGATCGCCGGACGAGCAGGGTCAGCGCCCAGGCCGCGACGAGCAGCCCGACGACCGTCACCACACCGATGACGAGCAGGAGGCGGCCGATGGCGGCGTCGAGGTCGCCGAGCGGCAGCGCGGTCACGAAGACGTCGCCGTCGTCGCCGACGGCCTGGGCCCGGTAGGTGCCGAGCTTCCCCAGGTCGACCGTCACGGGGTCGCCGTCGCTGGCGATGCGCGACAGGGTCGCCTCCTGCGCCGACGACAGCCCGTGCTGCCGGCCGCTGCTGTCCGTGTACCCGCCGAGGACGGTCGCGCCGTCGCGCAGGATCGCGACGACGGTGCCGGCGGACTGTCCGGGAGCGCCGATGAACGCGTTGTCCGGGTCCGAGCCGGAGCCGGTACCGGTCGACGGGGGCGGTGGCCGTTCGCCGTCCGGTCCGCCGACGGTCCGCTCGGCCGCGGTCGCGAGTTCCGCGTCGAGCCGGTCGACCAGGTACCCGCGGAACGCGACGACCGTCACCGCTCCGACGACGACGTTGGTCGCGACGAGCAGGAGCGCCACGGCCGCCACGATCCGCCACCGCAGCGACGGCACGCGCCGCCGACGGTCGGTGCCGTTCCGGGCCCGGGAGGCGCGGCTCGCCGTCCGCGGTCGGCTCACATCGTCGGCCGGAGCACGTACCCGGCTCCGCGGACGGTCTGCAGCATCGGCTCGCGTCCGGCGTCGAGCTTCTTGCGCAGGTACGAGACGTACATGTCCACGAGGTTGGACGACGTGCCGAAGTCCATCCCCCAGACGTTCGCCAGGAGTTGCTCCCGGGAGAGCACGCGGTTGGCGTTCCGCGCGAGGTGCCGCAGCAGCTCGTACTCGGTCGGGGTGAGGTCGATCGGTTCACCGGCGCGCGTGACCGTCCTGGCGTCCTCGTCGAGCCGGAGGTCGCCGACGCTCGTCGCGGCCGGACTCCCGACGGCCGCGACCCGGGGCGACGTCCGGGCCAGGATCCGCGCTCGGACGAGCAGCTCGTCGATGCCGAAGGGCTTGGTCAGGTAGTCGTCGCCGCCGCCCGTGAGTCCGGCGAGCCGGTCCTCGGGGGCGTCCCGCGCCGTGAGGAACAGCACCCGCACGTCGTCCCGGGCGTCCCGGAGGCGTTCGAGCACCTCGAACCCGTCGATGTCCGGCAGCATCACGTCGAGGACGACCACGTCGGGTCGGAAGTCCCGGGCGGCGAACAGCACGTCGCGCCCGCGGTGCACGGCCCGCACCTCCCACCCGTCGCCCGCGAACGCGAGGGCGACGGCGTCCGCGAGGGCGTGCTCGTCGTCGACGACGAGGGCGCGGACGGGCGAGCCGTCGGTGCGCTGCAGCGGTTGCCCGGTCACGTCCGCGAGCCTAGCCACCGCGCCCTCGTCGTCGATCACTTCGTGCTGCTGAGGTCGTAGACGGTCTGGCCGCCGACGGTCGTGGACTCGTAGTTCGCCGCGACCCACTCCTGGATGGCCGAGGCCGTGGACGATCCGCCGCCCATGCCGCCGCCGCCCGAGCCGGAGGACACGTAGTACCCGATGTCCCCGTCGGCGACGTACGCCTGGAACTCGGCGAGCGTCGGTGCCGGGTCGCTCGACCAGCCGCCGATCGCCATGACGGCGGTGTCGGTGTCGAGTTCGAGCTGTGCGGCCGTCTGCGAGCCGTTGACGGCAGCGGCCCACTTCGCGTCGGACGCCTCGAGGAGCTTCTGCAACGCCGACGAGGTCGTCGACCCGCCACCGCCCATGCCGCTCGGGGCGCCGTCGGTCGATCCCTCGGTGGTCCCGGAGGCGCCACCGGGCGCCGTCCCGTCGGCACCTTCCGGCGCCTCGCCGGTCATGCCCTCCGGCGGGGTCCCGCCGGGACCCTGCTGGGAGCCGTCGTCGGCGGTGGAGCCGCCCGTCTCGGAGTCGGAGGTCGATCCGCCCGGACCACCCGCGCCTCCTGGCATGCCACCCGTGCCACCGCCGCCCATCCCACCGGAGCTGCTGCCCGCCGGACCGACGCTCGGGATCGAGCCGGAGTGCGCGACGGTCGTCGTGGCGAGGGCGTAGGCCGTGGTGCCGCTGAGCCCGAACAGGGTGCCGGCGAGGACACCGATCGTGACGAGCCTGCGGAGCGACGGCACGCTGCCCATCACGACGAGCGCTGCCGACAGCAGGCCGCCGGCCAGCATCACCCAGCGGAGCCAGGGCAGCCACGTCGGGTTCTCGTCGAGCAGGCACCAGCCCCAGAAGGCCGTGACGCCGATCATGGCGGCCAGACCGATGCGGCCGGTGAAGCGCTCGCGGGCGTGCCAGAGCAGCGCTCCGCCGGTGCCGACGAGTCCGGCGATCGCCGGGGCCAGCGCGACCGTGTAGTACGGGTGGATCGTGCCGGACATGTACGAGAAGACGAGTCCGGTGACGAGCAGCCAGCCACCCCAGAGCACGAGTCCGGCGCGGGCCGGGTCGGCCAGGTGACGGCGGCCGACGACGACCAGGCCGACGACCAGCGCGATGAGTGCGGCGGGCAGGAGCCACGAGATCTCGAGGCCCATCTCGGACGAGAACAGCCGGTTCAGGCCCGTCGACCCGCCGAACGAACCGCCCGCGGTGCCGCCGGTCATGCCGCCGCCTCCGCCGCCGTTGCCCGAGCCGCCGAAGATCCGACCGAGGCCGTTGTAGCCGAACACGAGGTCGAGCACGGTGTTGTTCGTCGAGCCGCCGATGTAGGGGCGGGACTCGGCGGGCCACAGCCACACGGCGACCACCCACCAGCCTGCGGCGACGACGAGGGACCCGGCGGCGACGAGCAGGCCGACGACGCGCCTGCCCCAGGTGGTGCGAGCGGCGAACAGGTACACGAGGCCGAACGCCGGCAGGACGAGCAGCCCCTGCAGCATCTTCGTCAGGAAGGCGAACCCGAGGGCGACCCCGGCGAGGGCGATCCACTTCCAGCTGCCCCTCGGGAGCGCCCGCACGGTGCAGTACGCGCCGGCGGTCATGAGGAGGACGAGCAGCGCGTCCGGGTTGTCGAACCGGAACATCAGCGCGGCGGCCGGGGTCGCCGCGACGACGAAGCCCGCGAGCAGCGCGCCGACGTTCGCCGTGGTGGCCCCGAGCCGGGCGAGCGTGCGGCGGACCGTGCCCCACACGAGCGCGACGGACCCGACGGCCATGAGGGCCTGGGGGAGCAGGAGGCTGAAGCTCGAGAAGCCGAACAGCCGGGCGGACAGCACCATCACCCACAGCGAGGCCGGGGGCTTGTCAACCGTGATGAAGTTCGACGAGTCGAGGGAGCCGAAGAAGAACGCCTCCCACGACTTCGTGCCGGCCTGCACGGCGGCGGCGTAGAAGCTGTTCGCGTACCCGGAGACGCTGAGGTCCCAGAGGTACACCACGGCGGTCACGGCGAGGAGCGCCCAGAACGCGGGCCGGAGCCAGCGGGCGTCCTCGCGCTCGCCGAGGAACAGGCGGGCGACGGGCTTGCGGCGCCGATCCCGCGCGTCGGTGCGCGCGGTCTCGCGTCGATCGGTCACGGGTATCGGGTACGTGGTCATGGAAGTGAGGATTCCGGGCGTTCCCCGACTGTCACCCTGCGTCGGCTATGCGCGCCCTAAGACGCGCGGCCGCGGCGGTGGGGGTGCACAGTGTGCGAGGTTCCGCGCGCGGTGGGATGCCCCGCGAGTCATACACTGCGCGGCACCCCGCACAGTGCGGCCGCGACCTCCCACCGTGCGACGTCACGCGTACCGCTGCGCCGCGTGCAGGGCCGCGCCGGTGTACGAGCCGCCGAACAGGAACACGTGCAGGAGCAGCGGCGCGAGCTGGTGCAGCTCGACCCGCTCCTGCCACCCGGCGGCGAGCGGGGACTCGGCGTCGTAGGCGGCGAGCACGGCCTCGAGTCGGGGGAGTCCGAAGAGCCCGAGGAGCGCCAGGTCCGTCTCGGCGTGCCCACCGTGCGCGATGGGGTCGATGAGCACCGCTCCCGTGGGCGTCGTCCCGTCGATCGGCTCCGCGTCCGTCGGCCAGAGCACGTTGCCCGCCCAGAGGTCGCCGTGCAGCCTCGCCGGCCGGTCACCGACGAGCTTCGGCTGCGGTGACCCGAGCGTCCCGTCCTGGACCCGGTCGGCGACCCGGTCGAACACGCCTGCCTGGGCGTGGTCGAACCCGCCGGCGTCGACGATGCGGCGGACGAAGTCGCGGATCCGGTACTCCGCGAAGAACTCGCCCCAGGTGGCCGGCGCGTCCGCCGCGGCGACGAACGGCGTGCGGGAGCGTCCCATCCGCAGGGGTGTGTCCGTCGGCCAGCCGGAGGGCGGCGCGCCCCAGTGCTCGGCGCCCGCAGCGTGGGTGTGCGCCAGGGACCGCCCGAACCGCTCGGCCTGCCGTGTCGACGGCGAACCGTCCGGGATCAGCTCGAGGTCGAGGACCGTCGGGCGGGGTCGACCGAGCACGCGGGCGATCCGGGTGCCGCCGTCGGGTTCGGCCTCGGCGAGCCAGTCCAGACCGGCTGCCTCGGCGGCGGCCTCGTCGGGGGAGGCGAAGGTCTTCACGTGGGTCTCGGCCATCGCCCCATCCTGCCGACGCCACCTCGGTACCGGGTCAGTGGATGCGCTCCGGTGCCGGCCGTTCCCCGCCGGCGAGGACCCGCAGGTGTGACTCGACCCGGGCGGCGAACGCGGGGCACCCCGCGTCGCGCAGCGCGTCGGCGAGCCCGCGACGCTTCTCGTCCGGACGTGAAGCCCAGTAGCGCGTCTGCTGACGCACCACGTCACGCACCGCCGCCGGTGCCGAGTCGTCCACGAGCACGAAGAAGTCGTCCGGGCGGTACACCTCGTAGTTCGCGGCGTCGTCCGAGGCGAATCCCCGGTCGTCGGTGAGCAGGACGTGGGCGCGACATGCCTCGGCGGCTGCGTGCACGTGGCGGTCATCCGGGTCCGATCCGCCGTACGCCACCGTGGCGTCGAAGTCCTCGACGAGCTCGTCCACCGCGCCGAGGACCGCTGCGCGCAGTCGGGTCACGGCCCCGCCCGGGAGCGTGGGGTGCTTCCGGCGGAGGGTCCGGATGGTCTCGGCGAGCACGTCCTCCGTCGTGTGCAGCTGGAACATCCCGTCGGTGCGGAGCCGGAGGAGGCAGGTCCAGTCGCGCAGCGTCCTGCTGCAGAGCACGTTCGCGTCGACGAACACCCGCTGGAGCATCACATTTCACACCGTAGCGGTCCGCGCGGTGTCAGTCGAACGCCTCGCCTGCTTCGAGGAGCTCCTGTGCAGCGGCCTGACGCTCGCGCCGTCGTGCAGCGCGCGCCGCGAGGACGTCGTCGCGTCGGAGGCGCCGGTGCGTGCCCACGCGGTGCGCCGCGATCTCGCCGCGATCGATCATCTTCACGAGGGTCGGCCGCGAGACCCCGATCACGTCGGCCGCGACGGTCGTGGTCATCTCGTCGGGGAGCACCCTCGTCGACACTGCTGCGCCGCCGGCCATGCTCTCGACGAGGTCGGCGAGGAAGGTGCCGAGTCTGCTGGGGAGAGCGATCGAGGAGCCGTCGTCGAGCGCCATCGTGACGGTGGTCACCCGTCGGTCGCCGGCTGCGGACACGACGTCCGCTGCCTCGTGCCGCGCGACCTCGTCGATCGGTACCGCTCGACCGGTGGTGGTCACGGCGTGCATGGCGGCCTCCGTTCGTCAGTACGGCTGCGGTGTGCAGTCCACTGCCACCGTACGGCGGTTGCACTTGCAAATGCAACCTGCGGTAGCGGGTCAGACCGCGTCGACGAGCGCCCTCGCCAGCGGGTGCCACTCGCGGGACGTCGGCCCGCTCAGCACGAGCGTCCGTGAGAGTCGCCGGGCCATCGGCACCATGACGAGGTCCGGCGGCAGCATCACCCGCCCGAGCGTCGGCACGATGGACACGCCCTCGCCCCGCTCGATCATCCCGAACATGGTGCTCATCTCCCGCACCCGGTGGGCGTACCGGAACGGCTGCCCGTCGAGTTCGTGCAGCCGCTGGATCTGGTGCTCGCACCCGCCACCGCCCGCGACGAGGCCGTCCTCGTGCAGGTCGTCGAGCGTCAGCGCGGGGAGATCGGCGAGCGGGTGGTCGCGGCGGACCACCGCGGCCATCTCGTCCTGCGCGACGACCACACCGCCCGGTGGCACCGGCGTCGGGTCGACGAGCACGGCGGCGTCGACCGTGCCGGCCTCGAGCCACTCGGGCATCTCGTCGTCGTCGCCCTCGTAGACCTGCACGTCGACGTCCGGCAGCGTCACCGCCCACAGCTCGCGGAGCCGCGGCAGCAGGCCCTGGCAGACGGTGGGGACGGCCGCGAGGCGCACGGTGCCGCGCGCCGTGGCGGGCCGGACCACTGCCTCCAGGGCCTCGACGGAGGCGAGCACGCTGCGGGCGTGGGCCAGCAGACGGTCGCCGAGGGGCGTCGTGACGGCGGCCGCCCCGCGCCGGACCACCGGACCGCCCACCTCGCGCTCGAGCCCCGCGAGGGCGTGCGACACGGCGGACTGCCCGACGCCGAGCGTGGACGCCGCGCCCGTGAAGGAGCCGGCGTCGACGGTGGCGACGAACGCGCGCAGCTGGGGCACCGAGACGGTCATGCGTCTTCCTCATCCGTTCATGAGCGACATGCGTTTGCCGCATGCGCCGAGGATGTCGACACTAGGCGACATGAACGCGGTCCTCTACCTCCTCGTGGCACTGACCTGGGGTTCGAGCTTCCTGTTCGCGAAGATCGGGCTCGACGGGCTCGCACCGCAGCAGGTCGCGACGGTGCGCACGGTCCTCGGTGCGCTCACGCTCGTCGCGGTCCTGCTCGCGACCCGCCGGCGCTGGCCGCGGGAGCCACGGGTCTGGGGACACCTGCTCGTGGTGTCGGTGTTCCTCAACGCGGTGCCGTCGTCGCTCATGGCGTGGGCGGAGCAGACCGTGCCGTCCGGTCTCGCGAGCATCTACAACGCGACGACGCCGATCATGACGTTGGCGGCCCTCGCGGTGCTCGTGCCGTCCGAGCGGCTCCGCGGACGGCAGGTCGCGGGCATCGTGCTCGGGATCGTCGGCGTCCTGGTGCTGGTCGGTCCGTGGAACGTCATCGGGGACCCGGAGGTCCTGGCGAGCGTGCCGGGGCAGGTCGCGCTGCTCGGGATGACCGCGTGCTACGGCATCGGCCTCGCGTACCTGCGCCGGGTGGCGGTCGGCAGCGCGTACGACCCGGTCACGCTCGCGACGGTGCAGCTGACGCTGGCCTCCGGACTGCTCCTGCTGGTCGCGCCCGTCATCGCCACGGGTCCGGTACGGCTGGACTGGAGGATCGTGGGGGCGATGGTCGCACTCGGTTGCGTGGGCACGGGGCTGGCCTACGCCTGGAACACGCGGCTGGTGCAGGCGTGGGGAGCGGGTCGCGCCTCGACGGTCACCTACCTGACGCCCGTCGTCGGGGTGGTGCTCGGCGTGCTGGTCCTCGGCGAGCACGTCCGGTGGAACGAGCCGGTCGGGGGACTCGTGGTGCTGCTCGGCATCGCGCTGGCGTCGGGCGTGGTGGGCAGGCGGCGTCTGGGCGTGCGGGCTCCCGCCTGAACGGGGGCCGGATCCGAGAGCGACCGCGGCCGTAGGATCGGGCCGAGAAGTCGTCCACGGAGTCGTCGACGGAGACGGAGACCGGTCATGACCGCCACCCACCACACCAGCGCCACCGCCTCGGTCGCAGCGATCCTCGCCGAGTCCGCAGCGCGGTACCCGGACGACGTCGCCGTCATCGTCGGCGACCGGCACACCACCTACGCCGAGCTCTGGAGCCAGACGCTCGCGTACGCCGGTGCGCTGCGGGCCCGCGGCGTGGGACCGGGCGACCGTGTGGCGATGCTCGTCCCGAACGTCGAGGACTTCCCGCGGGTCTACTACGCGACCCTCGCGCTCGGCGCCGTGGCGGTCCCCGTGCACGCGCTGCTCAAGCGACGCGAGATCGAGTACGTCCTGCGCGACAGTGGCGCCTCGCTGCTCGTCTGCGCCGCACCGCTGCTCGGCGAGGGCGCGGCCGGTGCCGAGCTCGCCGAGGTCGACGTGGTGACGGTGCTCGCCCCGGCGGACTCCCCGGACCGGCTCGAAGCACTCGCGGAGCAGGCCGAACCGCTCGACACCTACGTCCCCCGGCACCCGTTCGACACCGCGACGATCCTCTACACGAGCGGCACCACCGGCAAGCCCAAGGGCGCGGAGGGGTCGCACTTCTCGCTGCTCGAACAGGTCAACACGAACCTGATGACGACGTTCGACATGCACCGCGGGGACGTCCTGCTCGGCGCCCTGCCGCTGTTCCACACCTTCGGGCAGACCTGCACGATGAACACCGGCTTCCGGGTCGGCGCGACGATCGTCATGCTGCCGAAGTTCGACGGCGACACGGCGCTCGCAGCGATGGTCGAGCACGGGTGCGGCATCTTCATGGGCGTCCCGACGATGTACATGGCGCTGCTCGACGCGGCGACCCGTTCCGATGCCCGTCCGACGCTGCGGTACGCGATCTCCGGCGGCGCCTCGCTGCCCCTGGCGGTCCTCGAGCGGTTCCAGGACGTCTACGACGCGCCGATCCACGAGGGCTACGGCCTCACCGAGACCTCGCCGGTCGCGACCTTCAACCACGTCGGACGGCCGCCGCGCCCCGGCACGATCGGCACCCCGGTGTGGGGCGTCGACGTCGAGATCGCCGACCCGGAGCAGCACGACGCGATCGTGATGCTGCCCCACGGCGAGATCGGCGAGCTCGTCATCCGCGGGCACAACCTCATGAACGGGTACCTCGACCGTCCCGAGGACACCGCCGCCGCGATCGTCGACGGGTGGTTCCGGACGGGCGACCTCGGGACGAAGGACGACGACGGCTACCTGACGATCGTCGACCGGACGAAGGACATGATCATCCGCAACGGCTACAACGTGTACCCGCGGCAGGTGGAGGAGGTCCTCGCGACCCACCCCGACGTCACGATGGCCGCGGTGTTCGGCGTGCCGCACGAGCTGCACGGGCAGGAGATCGAGGCCGCCGTGGTGCTCCGTGCCGAGGCGACGGCGACCCCGCAGGAGCTGATCGACTTCGTCGCCGCCGAGATCGCCGCCTACAAGTACCCCCGGGCGGTGCACGTCCTCGACGCGCTGCCCCTCGGCCCGAGCGGCAAGGTGCTCAAGCGCGAGCTCGTCGACCGCTTCGGCGCGGAGGTACCGGCACGCTCCTGAAGCCGGCCCTGCGTACGCTGACGACGTGAGCGACACCGGCGGGGCCTCGACCGCACGGTTGCTGTTCGCGTCGTCGCACCCGGGGCCCACCGTCACCGTGACCGTGCTCGCGACGGTGATCGCCGTGGCGGTCGGGCACGCGTGGTGGACGGTCGTCCTCGTCGCCCTGACCGTCGTCGCCGGGCAGCTCTCGATCGGGCTCGCGAACGACTGGATCGACGCCGACCGCGACCGGGCGGTCGGCAGGTCGGACAAGCCCGTGGCGCAGGGGTCGATCGCCGTCGGCACGGTCCGTCGCGCGGCGTTCGGCACCGCCGGGGCGTCCGTCGTCCTGTCGGTGTTCCTCGGGCCGGTCGCCGCCGTCGCGCACCTCGTGCTCGTGGCCGCGGGGTGGGCGTACGACGCGGGGCTCAAGCGCACGGTCTGGTCCGTCGTGCCGTTCGTGGTCGCGTTCGGGCTGCTCCCGGTCGTGGCGGTCTCAGCCGGGCGGGACGGCGACTGGCCGGCGTGGTGGGCGATCGCGACAGGGGCGGTGTTCGGGGTGGCGATCCACTGCACGAACGTGTTGCCGGACCTGGTCGACGACGCGGCCACCGGGGTCCGGGGCTTCCCGCACCGGCTCGGGCTCCGGGGCGCGGGCGTCACGGCGTTCGGGTCGCTCGTCGTGGCGGCGCTGCTCGTGCTCGGTGGTCAGGTGCTCGGGGACGATCCGGTCCGGGGCGTGGGGGTGGTGCTCGCGGTGCTCGGGACCGTCGTGGTCGTCGCGCTCGCCGGGGTCGGGGTGCGGCTCGTGCTGGCCGGGCGGGCATCGCGGGTGCTGTTCCGACTCGTCATCGCGTCGTCGCTCGTGCTCGTCGTCGAGCTCGGCCTCGCCGGCGCCCGCCTGGTCGCCTGACCCAGCGCCCCCGCCAGCGCGCCCCGCCCACGCGACCAGCCACCGCGCACGCACCAGCGCCCGCGCACCCCCGCGACCCGTCACGCCCACCGCATCGCGTACACACCGGCCAGCGCATCCGCGGTCGGGAGGGACAGGACCGTCCGGAGCAGCGCCTCCCGTCCGGCCGCCCCCACCCTGCCGAGCGGACGGCCGAACGGACGTCCGAGCGCCATGTTCACCTCCGCCTGCCGCGCCGCCCGCCGCGCGACCGCCTGCCGC
The DNA here is from genome assembly GCF_031455235.1 of Curtobacterium sp. 320. Lineage (NCBI taxonomy): Bacteria > Bacillati > Actinomycetota > Actinomycetes > Micrococcales > Microbacteriaceae > Curtobacterium > Curtobacterium sp. 320. The sequence continues at coordinate 48,790 of NZ_JAVDSI010000001.1, forward strand.
CGCCGCGCGTACTCCGGCCACGGGCCGGCGCTGCCCGAGGCGACCGCCTCCGCGAGGAGCGGCGCGAGCTCGGCCGCGTCGAGCCACCCGAGGTTCATGCCCTGCCCGCCGATCGGGCTGATCTCGTGCGCCGCGTCCCCGGCGAGGACGACCCGGCCGACGCCGACCCGCTCGGCCTCCCGGCGTCGGACACCGAACCCGCTGCGCATGCTGCAGGACGTCGGGTCCGGCCGGACACCGGTGCGTGCCGCCACGATCGCCGCGAGGTCCGCGGCACTCGGCGACGGATCGTCCGAGGACGCCAGGAGCACGACGTACCGACGACGGTCGCCGGGCAACGGGAAGGACTCCACCACGCCGGCCGGTCCGACGTCGACGAGCGCGTCCGTCCGGGCGGCGGGGTCCTCGACGTCGGCGAAGTCCCCCATCGCGTAGCGGTCCGGGTAGTCGCGACCGGTGGTGGCGATGCCGAGCAGGTCCCGCACGGTGCTCCGCGAGCCGTCCGCCCCGATGACGAACCGGGCCCGCACGGCCACCGCGCCGTCGGGGCCGGTCCCGACCGCGTCGACGTGGTCCGGGTGCCGCTCGAGCGCCGAGAGCACCGTGCCGGTCCGGAGCGCGTCCGGCGCTGCCGCGGCGAGACGCTCCCGCAGCAGGGCCTCGGTCCGGTGCTGGTCGAGCGTCGCGACGTACGGGTGCGTGGCCGACGCGTGGTCGAACGTCAGGGCGCCGAGCTCCCGGCCACGGCTGCGCGCGACCCCGCGGCGGACCCGGACGGCCTCGGCGAGGACCGGCCCGTCCAGCCCGATCGCCGCGAACGCGTCGAGGGACGGCGGGTGGATCCCGATCGCGCGGGACCCGGTCGGCGCACCCTCGCGCCGTTCCCACACCACGACCTCGAGCCCGCGGGCCGCGAGGAGCGCCGCGGCGAAGAGGCCGACGGGCCCACCGCCGACGACGAGGACGTCGACGCGCTCCGTGGTCACGGCCCGAGCCTACGGACGGTCCGCGCGGCGCCCACCCAGCCGATCGGCACCCGGGGTCATCCGCTCGACCGAAGCGCTCCACCGGGACCGTCCGCGATGCTGGGGTCGTGCCCTTCACCGTCAGCCACGCGGTCGTCGCCCTGGCCGCCCGCCGCACCCCGCTGCCCGTCGCGGCGGTCGCCGTCGGAGCCATGGCGCCGGACGCCGTCCTGTTCGCGCCGTTCCTGCCGCCCTACGTCGTGGCGCACTCGTGGGTGGGCGTCGTGACGATCGACCTGGTGGTCGCGCTGGTCGTCCTCGTGGCCTGGTGGTACCTGGTGCGGCCGGCGTGGGCGGAGGCCGTGCCGGGCATGCGCGAGCGGCTTCCGGCGAGCTGGTCGGCCCCTCCGCGTGCCGGGGACCGGCCGGTCCGCCGGGCGATCGCGGTCGTCGTCGCCTGTCTCGTCGGGAGCGTGACGCACGTCGTGTGGGACGCGTTCTCGCACCAGGCCGGGTGGGCGGTGCAGGCGATCCCGTTCCTCCGCGAGGGCCCGGCGGCCTACCCGGTCTGGGCCGGCGTGCAGGACGGTTCGAGCGTACTCGGGTTGCTCGGGCTCGTCGTCGCGGCCGTGGTGTGGTGGCGACGGAGCACGCCGCGTCGGATGCCGCCGCCCGCTCGGTGGGAGGCCGCGGTCGTGGTGGCCGCGGGCGCGATCGTCGTCCTGGCCGTGCTCGGGATCGCCGGTCGGGTGCTCCTCGGCGGCGGTGGCGTCGCCGGGATCGTCACCGAGCTCGCCTTCCGGTTGCCGGTGGTCGTCGCGCTGGTGCTCGTGGTCGGCGCCGTCGGACTGCTGGTCGGACGCCCCCGTCGCACCCGCTGACGCGGACCCCGGAGGCGCGGTGCGGCCGCCGTCGGTCGTCTCGCGTCCGGCAGACCGCGGGTCGGGAGGCGCGGTGCACGCGCCGTCGGTCGTCGCGCGTCCGGCAGACCGTGGGTCGGGAGGCGCGGTGCGGGGCCGACCCGCGCCTCCCGTCCGTCAGGCGGTCGCGTCCGCCGTCTCGCGAGCGGACCGGTCCGCGGCGACCAACCGTCGGGCCTCACGGAACCGCTTCCGCAGTCGTTCGACCGGCACCTCGACCGCGTAGGCCGCCCCGACCGCGACCAGCAGGGCCGCCCCCACGAGCCACACCTTGCCCCACGCCCCGATCGCGAACGTGCCGAGCAGCGCGATGACCACGGGGTGCCAGAGGTACGCCGAGTACGACACGCGACGACCGAACCACGACACGGGCGTCCACGCGAGCGCGGCCGACAGCGGGGACCGCACCGACACCAGGCCACCGATGAGCAGTGCCGAGATCAGCCCGGTCACCGGGAGCACGATGCCGAACGACCAGGCGTGCTGCGTCCAGTCGTCGTCGATCCAGAACTGCACCGCGGCGAGCAGCCCGATGCCGAGCCAGGTGCCGACGTGTCCGGCGATCCCGGCGGCCCACGTCCGGAAGCGCTCGTCGTCGAGGAGCAGTGCGAGCAGGCACCCGGTCGCCAGCGGCACGACGCCGAGCACGGGGGAGAAGTACACGTCCGGGGTCGCGCCGCTGTTCGGCGTCCGGTAGCTCAGCCACGACGCCGCTGCGGCACCGACGATCACGACGCCGAGCCCGGTCATCAGCCAGGGCCGACGCGACCGCAGTGCGAACAGGAGCACGAGGACGGGCGGCCAGACGAGGTAGAACTGCTCCTCCATCGACAGGCTCCACGTGTGCGCGAAGACGCCCTGCGTGGTGTCCCAGTACGAGCGGAAGAGGTTGCCGGTGTAGCTCAGCGCGATGAACGCCGCCTCGCCGGGGGAGAACGAGGCGCCCTTGTAGTCGCCGACCCAGTTCCACAGCGCGAGCCCGACGATGACGAGCGCGAGCAGGGCCGGGTAGAGGCGGAGGAGCCGCTTCGTCCAGAACGAGCCGAGCCGGATGCGCCCGGTGCGGCGGTGCTCGCCGAGGAGCAGCGTCGAGATGAGGAACCCGGAGAGCACGAAGAACACCGTCACGCCGATGAACCCGCCCTCGAACTGCGGCACGTGCAGGTGGTAGAGGATCACGATGAGGATCGCGACCGTCCGGAGCCCGTCGAGCGCCGGAGCACGGTTCGTGAGCGGCGGCGGGGGCGTCGGTCGTGCGTGCCTGCCGTCGGTGTCGGCCGGTGCGGATGTCGTGCGGGTCCGCTCCGGCGAGGTCGTGGTGATGGCCACGGACGCCTCCTGCGCGATGCTGTCGATGGGGTCACGGGCCGTCGGGCCGTGACCGGATCGTTACATGATGCTCGCGGAAGGTAAGAGCCGTCTCAACGACCGGGGTGCACCAGGGTCGTCAGGGCGTCGAGCCGTTCGTGGGCGATGGTGGCGAACGGGCGGTCCTCGTCGCTGGCGATCCACTGCGCGAACGACAGGTGGAACACGGTGACGGCGGTCTCGGCGGCGATGGTCGCGGCGGGCTCCGGGACGCCGCGGTCGCGCAGGACCTCACCCAGTCGGACCTTCAGGGTCGCGAGCTTCCCGAGCTCCCGTTCGCCGAGTGCGGGGTTGCCGTCGATGATGCCCTGGCGTGCGCGCGACCACGGGCGGCGCTCGTCGGGGAAGAACGCGCCGCTGGCGTCGAGCGCGAGCCGGACGAGGTCGAAGGGCGGGGTGCCGGCCGGTGCTGCCTCGATCGGGGTGGTGAACATGCCGAGGAAGTCGTCCTGCCCGGCGAACAGCACTTCACGCTTGTCGGCGAAGTGTCGGAAGAAGGTGCGCTCGGTGACCTCGGCCGCGGCGGCGATCTCGGCGACCGTCGTCTCGTCGTACCCCTGCTCCGCGAAGAGCTGCAGGGCCGTGGCCTGCAGTCGCTCACGGGTCCCGGGTTGCCATCTCGCCATGTCCGCAGTCTACTGATGACAGCGACTGACATCGAGTGCTACGGTGATGTCAGTTCATGACATCACCGTAGTGGACACCTGCGAAGGGAAAGCACATGCACGTGTTCGTCACCGGGGCCTCCGGATGGATCGGCTCCCACACCGTCGACGAGCTCCTCGCCGCCGGACACACCGTCACCGGCCTCGCCCGCTCCGACTCGTCGGCCGCCGCGCTCGAGGCGAAGGGCGTCGCCGTCGTCCGCGGTGACCTCGACGACCTCGACGCCATCCGCCGCGGGGCCGCCGCGTCCGAGGGGGTCCTGCACCTCGCGAACAAGCACGACTGGGCGAACCCGGCCGCCACGAACGCCAGCGAACGCGCCGCGGTCGAGACCATCGGCGAGGCACTCGTCGGCACCGACCGGCCGTTCGTCGTCGCCTCGGGCGTCGCCGGCCTCGCCCCGGGTCGCCCGTCGACCGAAGCAGACCCGAGCCCGTTCGTCGGCCCCGACAGCATGCGCGGCGGCAGCGAGAACCGCGGGTTCGACTTCGTCGACCAGGGCGTGCGCACCATCGCGGCCCGCTTCAGCCCGACCACACACGGCACCGGCGACCACGGGTTCATCGCCGCGATCGTCGCCGCCGCCCAGGAGCGGGGCGAGTCCGGCTACGTCGGCGACGGCACCAACAGCTGGGCGGCCGTGCACGTCACGGACGCCGCGCGGCTCGTCCGGCTCGGGCTCGAGCAGGCACCCGCGTGCACCAAGCTGCACGCCGTCGCCGAGACCGCGATCCCGACCCGCGCGATCGCCGAGGCCATCGGCGACGCCCTCGGGCTGCCGGTGACCTCGATCGATCCGCAAGACGCGCTGTCGCACTTCGGGTTCATCGGGCAGTTCTTCGGCATGGAGATGTCGGCGACGTCCGAGGCCACGCGCGAGCTCCTCGGGTGGGAGCCCACCGGGCCGGGGCTGCTCGAGGACATCGCCGCCGGCGCCTACTCCGACGTGCGGGTGGCGTAGCGCGACCGACCACCGGCCTGGAGGCGCGTGGCGGCCCCGCCCCGCGCCTCCAGGCCGTCGCCGGTCCGGACCACCGCGGAGCGCGCGCCCGCGCGCGCCTACTCCGCCTTCTGCATCTGCCAGGGCTCGGGCTCGCGGTCGCCGTTCGGCCGCACGGGCCGGACGTCGCCGACGATCGGGATCGCCCGCTTCCGCATGAACCAGAGGTACCGCACGAAGAAGTGCGACAGCGTCGACAGCCGGTTGCCGTTGCCGAGCAGCGACGCGATGTGCACGGCCACCCACGCCGCCCAGGCGACGGGCCCGACCATCGTGATGCCGCCACGGAGCTGGGCCACCGCGGCGTTCGTGCCGATCGTCGCCATCGTGCCCTTGTCGAAGTACTTGAAGTGCTCGGTCGGCTTGCCCGCCATGAGCCGCACGATCTGCCGCGCCGAGTGCCGTCCGCCCTGCAGTGCCGGCTGGGCGAGCTGCGCGAGGGCGTCGTCCTGCGCGGCGATGTCACCGGCGGAGAAGATCCGCTCGACGCCCTTCACGCTGAGGTCGTCGTTCACCTGTATGCGTCCGCCGTGGGTCTGCGGCATGCCCCAGCCGGAGACCTCCTTGTGCGCGGCCACACCGGTCGCCCAGATGACCTGCGACGCCGGGATGAACTCGCCCTCGGCCGTCATCACGCCGTCGGGCTTGACCTCGGAGACGCCGGTGTTGAGGCGCAGGACCACACCGCGCTTGCGGAGGACCTTGGCCGCGTAGCGACGCAGCCGCGGGGCGAAGGGCTTGAGGAGCTCGCCGCTGCGGTGCACGAGGGTGATCGAGATGTTGCCCCGCTCGATCTCCGGGTACGCGCCGACGAGGGCCTGGTCGCGGAGTTCGGCGAGCGCGCCGGCCATCTCCACGCCGGTCGCGCCACCGCCCACGATGACGATCTTGATCTCGTCGGGGCCCTGGTTGGCGGCGGCTTCCTCGAGGCGGGTGAACAGCTCGTCGCGGATGCGGAGCGCCTGCGAGCGGGAGTACATCGAGTAGGCGTACTCGTACGCGCCGGGCGTGCCGAAGTAGCTCGTGTTCACGCCGTTCGCGAGGATCAGCCAGTCGTAGTGCAGGTGCTCGCCGTCGGACATCTCGGCGACCCGCTCGACCGGGTCGATGCCGGTGAGCAGCCCGTGCCGGAACTCGGCGTTGCTCTGCTTCGCGCGGAGGCTCCGGAGGAAGTACGTCACGTCGCCGGCGTTCAGCCCACCGGTCGCCACCTGGTACATGAGCGGCTGGAACATGTTGTAGACGTGGCGGTCGACCAGGGTGACCCGCACCGGTGCGTCGGCGAGCTCGCGCATGGCCGCGACACCGGCGAATCCACCGCCGACGATGACGACGTGCGGGCGGGTGTCCTGGGGCATGCTGACTCCGGCTTCCTCGGATGGTGAGATGGTCACCACCGAGGGTACGCGCGGTTCGGACAGTCGTTCGACGGCCTGGAGGCGCTGCGCACCTCCGTCAGGCGTCGCGCGGCGCGTAGGTGCTCACGACGTTGCCCTTGCTCGTCACGGTGCTGTCGACCAAGCGCAGGCGCGTGGGCGGGTCGGTCGGTTCGAAGAGCCTGCGGCCCGAGCCGGCGATCGCCGGGTGCACCATGAGCTGCAGTTCGTCGAGGACCCCCGCGAACAACAGGCTGCGGACGAGCGTGACGCTGCCGCACACCGCGATGTCGGCGCCGTCCCGCTGCTGCAGCCCGCGGACGAACTCCGGCACGTCGCCCGTGATCCGGGTGCTGTTCTCCCACGCCAGGTCGTCGCCGAGCGTGGTGGACGCCACGTGCTTCTCGATCGGGTTGATCCACTGGCCGAAGGGTTCGTCGGGGTGGGCGGGCCACCACTCGGACCACTCCAGGTAGCTGTTCCTGCCGAGGAGGACGGTGTCGGTGCGGGCCATGAACGCGCCCATGCCCGCACCGAGCTCGTCGTCGAAGGAGTCGTACTGGAAGGTGTACGGGTCCTGCACGACGCCGTCGACCGACGTGAAGAGTCCAGCGGTGACCTTGCGCATGGTCGGAGCGTAGCCCTCAGCTGTTCGCGGAGGAACCGCTCGTGTCCGATCCGGTGCCGGTGCCGGTGCCGCTCCCGGTGCCGCCCTGCGTGCCGTTGCCCGGGAACTGTCCGGTGCCGCCGCCGGGGAACTGGTTCGTGCCGCCGTTCGTGCCCGGCACCTGCGTCGTGGACTGACTCGTGCTGCCGCCGATCGCGTGTCCGATGGCGAAGCCGATGCCGCCACCGACGAGCAGTGCCGCGAGGCCGACCCCGACGGCCAGCACCTGCCAGAACCACGGCGGTCGCGGGCCGCGCCCGCGCCGGGGCGTCGCCGCGGACCCGTACCAGGGCGTCGCGCCGTTCGGGGCGCCCGGGTTCCACGAGCCCGCGGAGGGTGCCGGTGTCGCGTACGGGTGCTCGGGCGCCGGCGCCGGGGCGTCGAGCGTCGCGGTCGAGGTGGGCGTCGGTGCAGCGCCCCAGCCGGCCGGGCTGGCGGGGTACGGCGTGGTGGGCTGGTGGGCAGCGGGGTCCACGCCGTCGCGGGACTCGGGGTTCACGGGGGTGCGCTCGGTCATGAGGACGAGTACAGACCGGTCGCCTATGCGTGGGCGATGACGACGCTGGTGCGTCACTGTGCACAGCGCCGTCCGCGTAGCCTCGCATCGTGCGCGCGAGAGTCGAGACCGTCCGGATCGACGGACTCCCCGTGCGCCTGCACACCCTCGCGCCGGCCGGCAGGGTGCACGACGCCGTCGCCCCGACGGTCGTGCTCGTGCACGGCATCGGGATGTCGCACCGGTCGTTCGCACGATCGCAGCGGGCGCTCGCCGCGACGCACCGGACCGTGAGCGTCGACCTGCCGGGCTTCGGCGGGCTCCCGGCGTCCGGCCGGCGCCTCACCATGACGGAACTCGGGGACCTCGTCGTCCGCGCCGTGCGGTCCCGCGGGGCCGGGGACCTCGTGCTCGTCGGGCAGTCGATGGGGACGCAGGTCGTCGCCGAGGCGGCCCGTCGGCACCCGGACGCCGTCGCCTCGGTCGTGCTCGTCGGTCCGGTCATCGCCGCCGGTCGTCGCCGACTGCTCACGCAGGCGCTCGACCTCGGGCGGGACGGCTTCGTCGAGGGCGCCCGGATGAACGCCGTCCTCGTGACCGACTACCTGCGGAGCGTGCGGCAGTACGTGCCCGAACTCCGACCGATGCTCCGCTACCGCCTCGAGGACACCGTCGCCGAGCTCGCGCAGCCGGTGCTCGTCGTCCGTGGCACCGAGGACCCGATCGCACGCCACGACTGGTCCGCCCGGGTCGCCGCCACCGCCCCGCGCGGCGCGTTCGTCGAGCTGCCGGGGCCGCACCACGTGCAGGAGCGCCATCCGGTGGCGTTCGCGCGGCTCGTGGGGGAGTTCCGCCGCGTGCAGACCCTCGAGGGGCTGCGGTGACCGACGCGACCACGTCGGGGATGGACGGGACGCGCACGGACCGCACCGCGCCTCCCGTCCGCGTCTCCCTGCTCCGCCGCACCCGGTGGGCCGTCCTCGACTGGTGGTACGCGATCCGCTGGCAGGTGCGGAGCCTCGGGCCGACCACCGCCGACGACTACCGGAGCGGCGACGGCCAGCCCGTCGTCGTCGTGCCCGGCGTCTACGAGACCTGGCACTTCATGCGTCCGCTCATGGACGCCCTGCACGACCGCGGACACCCCGTGCACGTGCTGCCGGTGCTGCGGCACAACCTGCGACCGGTGCCGGAGTCCGCGGCGGAGGTGCTCGCCTACCTCGACGAGCACGACCTCCGCGACGTCCTGCTCGTCGCGCACAGCAAGGGCGGGCTGATCGGGAAGTACGCGATGACGCGCCTCGACGACCACGCGCGGATCGACCGCATGGTGGCGGTGTCGACGCCGTTCGCGGGCTCCGGGTACGCGCGGCTCGCACCCGTCCGGCACCTGCGGGCCTTCCGGTCGAGCGACCCGGTGCTCGCCGGCCTCGCACGGGAGCTCGACGCGAACGCCCGGATCACCAGCGTGTACGGCGTCTTCGACACGCTCATCCCCGAGGGCAGTGCGCTCGCCGGCGCGACGAACGTGCGGGTCCCGGTCGGCGGGCACTTCCGCATCCTCGGCGACCCGCGGACGCGTGCGGCGGTGCTGGCGGCGGCGGATCCGGACCACCAGGCCCCGGCCGAGCCCCGGCCGAGCTCCGGCCCGACCCCGGCCGAGCCCCTGCCTGGCCCGACCCCGGCCTGAGCCCTAGGCGCCCGGCAGGAACAGGCAGAACGGGTGTCCGTCGGGGTCGAGCAGCACGCGGACGTCCTCCTGCGGCTGGAACGCCGCCTGACGAGCGCCGAGTCCCTCCGCCCGGGTCACCGCCGCCGGCAGGTCCTCCACCTGGAAGTCGAGGTGCAGCTGCATGCCGGGGGCGTCCTCGGTGCCGGGCCACGTGGGCGCCACGTAGGCGGGTTCGAACTGCACGGAGAGGCCCGGGCCGTCCTCGGGGCGGATGCGGGCCCAGGTCGGGTCGTCCTCGTGGACGGTCCAGCCGGTCAGCGCGCCGTAGAACCGGGCGAGCGCGAGGGGGTCCGGCGACTGCAGCACGGTGGCGGCGAGCGTCGGCATCGACGGGTCAGCAGCGGTCATGCGGCGGAGCGTACGCCCGCGCCGCGCGCCCCGGTCAGCGCGTGGCCACGCTCGCGCGCTCGACGATCCGGTGCGGCACCACGACGGTCTCGGGCGGAGCCTCGCGGTCCTCGATCCGCCGGGTGAGCAGGTCGAGCGCCGCCGTCGCGAACGCCCGTCGGTCGAACGACACCGTGCTCAGCGCGGGGATCGCGTACGCGGCCCCGTCGACGTCGTCGAACCCGATCACGCTCACCTGCTCGGGGACCCGCACACCACGCGCGGCGAGGACGTGCAGCACCCCGAACGCGATCGAGTCGGTGAAGGCGAACACCGCGTCGGGCAGCGAGTGCTCGTCGAGCCACGCCGCGAACGCCGACGCCGCTGCACTGGTCGACCACGCCGGCAGCGGGACCCGCAGCTCCGGGTCCGCACCGATGCCCGCTGCCGCGAGGCCCGCGAGGTACCCGCGCTCCCGCAGCTCGCTCGTCGCGGTGGCCTCGACGTCACGGGCGGCACCGACGATCGCGATCCGACGGTGGCCCCGTCCGACGAGGTACGACGTCACCTGCTCGGCCGCGGCACGGCTGTCGACGTGCACCTGGTCGACGTGCTCGGGCTCCACCTCGCCGATGACGACGGTCGGGGGCAGCCCCTCGGTCGAGGCCAGCACGCTCGCGCTGAGCGACACCGGGTTGAGGATCAGCCCGTCGACGAGGTGCGCCCGGGCACGCGAGACGAGGTCACGCTCGCGGGCGGGGTCGTTCGCGGTCTGGTCGAGCTGCACGGTCCAGCCGCGCTCCCGCGAGAGCTCGACGAACCACTGCGCGAGTTCGGCCGAGTAGGCGCTGGCCATCTCGGGGAGCGTCAGGGCGATCGCACCCGAGCGTCCGTTGCGCAGCCCCCGGGCGGACAGGTTCGGTACGTAGTCGAGCTCGGCGAGTGCCTGCTCGACCCGTGCGCGGGTCTCCGGGCGCACCACGACACCGCCGTTGATGACGTTGGAGACGGTCTTCGGCGACACCCCGGCGAGGGCAGCCACGTCCCGCACGGTCGCGCGCATCGGCACGAGCGTAGCGCGGCTGCGGCTCAGGGACGCACGTACCGGTGCACGTACGTGGTGTAGCCGACGGGGACGGTCGCGCTCCCGGCGGTCTCCGGATCGTCGTCGAGCACGCGCCGCACCCGGTCGAGGAGGGGGGTGCGCTCGTCCGGCGGCAGCACGATGACGTAGCTGCGGGAGGCGACCATGTCGAGGAACGCCGACCGGTCCTGCTCGTGCACCCACGGGAACCGCTCGTGCTCGACGGCGCCGCCGTCGAACGGCGCTCCGACGACCGGCGCGCTCTGGACGCTCACCCGCGACTCGGGCTGGGACAGGATCGCGCTGATCCGGGCGGACCAGGGCCGGGTCTCGTCGCGGACGTTCCACACCAGACCGAGCACGCCGCCGGGGCGGAGGACCCGGGCCACCTCCTGCGACCCCCGCACCGGGTCGACCCAGTGCCACGCCTGCGCGAAGGTCACGGCGTCGGCGCTCCCCGCGGCCAGGGGGATCGACTCGCCGGTCCCCGCGAGCGCCCGCACGTCGGGCAGCACCGCGGTGAGCCGTTCGCGCATCGCCGGGTCCGGTTCGACGGCGACGACCTCCGTGGCACGTCCGACGAGGCTCCGCGTGAACTTGCCGGTCCCCGCGCCGACGTCGGCGACCAGTCGGGCGTCCGCCGGCAGGAGCCAGTCGACCGCCGCGTCCGGGTACCCCGGCCGTCCGCGCTCGTACGCATCGGCAGCGGCTCCGAACGAGTTGGCGTACTCCTCGAGGGTCATGCGTCCAGCATGCCCCGCCCGGCCGGGTGGCGGACCGGAGGCGCGGGTCGGGCCGGTCGCGCGCCTCCCGGCCGGCCGTGTGACGGACTGGAGCGCGGGTCGGGGCCGCCACGCGCCTCCCGTCCGCAGTGGGGTCGCCGGGCGACGCGTCGCTCACGCCGTCGGGACGGGCACCGTCCTGCCGGTCCGCACCGACTCCTGCGCCGCGAGGACGATCGTCAGCGTCCGCAACCCGACCTGCACGTCGGGCTGGGGCTGCGCGCCGGCGCGCACCCCGTCGAGGAACGTCCGCAGCATCGGCACGTCGTGCTCCGCCCCGTACCGCAGTTCGATCGGCCGGCCGCCCACCGCGTCGAGCCCCCTGGCCGCCGCGCCGAAGAAGTCGACCGACACCGTGCCGCCCGTCCCCGCGACGTCGAGCGTCAGGCCGCCCCACGCCGGCGCCGTGTCCGGGCGGCTCCACGAGCAGTCGATCGCGACGACCATCCCGGTGTCGTAGGTCACCGTCACGAGCCCGGCCGTCTCGGCCCGTGCGCGCTCGGCGTGCAGCACGCGGTTCGCGACGGCGGTGACGGACACCGGTCGCGCGCCGGTCAGCCCGTCGACGAGGTCGGCGACGTGCACGACGTGGTCGACGATCGCACCGCCGCCGCTCAGCGCCGGGTCGGTGAACCAGTCGCGCGTGAGCGGCAGCATGCCGTTGTTCGCGCCGCGGACCGAGAACACCGTGCCGAGCGCACCCGACGCGTGCGTGGCCCGCAACCGGTCGAACGCCGACGCGAACCGCACCGGGTAGGCCATCATCAGCGTGACCCCGGCGCGCTGCACGGCGTCGCGGATCGCGAGGCCGTCCTCCCACGAGGTGGCGAGCGGCTTCTCGCAGAGCACGTGTGCGTCGGCGGCGGCTGCGCGTTCGACGAACTCGCGGTGCCGCGCGTTCTCGCTGGTGACCACGACGGCGTCCGGTCCCCAGGCGAGGAGGTCGTCGACCGTGTCGGCGTGGTCGACGCCGAGCGCTCCGGTGAGGTCGGCGCCGCGGAGTTCGCCGAGGGTCGTGCCGGTCGAGACGCCGCCGGGGTCCGTCCCGCGCACCTCGACGTCGGGCATCGCGGCGAGCGCCGAGAGGTAACCGATCGCGTGCGTGTGGGCGAAGGACAGGACGCCGACGCGGAGGGTCACAGCGTCACCTCCACGGGTTGTCCGGACTCGATCGACGCCAGGGCGGCGTTCGCGAGGCGCACCGCGACGGCACCGTCCGCCGCACTGACGCGGGGGACCGGCCCGCCGTCGAACGCGGCGACGAAGTCCGCGAGCTCGAGGGCGTACGGGTCCTCGGCGGGGTCGACGGCCGGCAGGAACCCGTCGACGGCGGTCGGGGTCGCGAGGTCGGCGCGGGTGTCCTCCTCGGCGAGGGACGAGTGCGACAGGCTGCCGAGCGTGCCGGTCACCGAGTACTCCGTGCTGAAGGCCAGGTGCGGTGGTCCCCAGAGTCCGGCGACGTGGCTGATCGCGCCGGACGCGTGCGTGAGGAGGACGTGCGCGGCCTCGACCGGGTGCTCGTCGTCGCCCGTGCGGACGGTGACGGCGGACACCCGGGTGACCGGGCCGGCGACCCAGCGGGCGATGTCGAGGTCGTGGATCATCTGGTCCATCACGATGCCGCCGGACTGCGCCCGGTCGCCGAACCACGCGACTCTGGTCGGGAACGCCCCGGAGCGGGAGAAGCGCAGGACGGCGAGGTCGCCCAGGAGGCCCGTGGTGACGGCCTCGTGCAGGCGCCGGTACGCGGGGAACCAGCGGACGACGTGCGCCGGGTAGAGCTGCAGGCCCGCGTCCGCCGCCCGGGCGACGAGGTCCTCGGCGTCGGCGTCGGTGCGGGCGAGGGGCTTCTCGGAGACGACGTGCCTGCCCGCCGCGAGTGCCGCGCGGACGACGGTGGCGTGGGCCGGTGTCGGGACGACCACGTCGACGACGTCGACCGCGGCGAGCAGCTCGTCGAGCGAGTCGGCGACGGTGATCGTGCTGCCGACCCGTGCGGCCTCGGCCGCGAAGGCGGCGGCGAGCGCGGGCGCACCGTCCTGCGAGTGCACGACGAGGTCGCCCAGGCGGAGGAGCCCGGGGACGTGCGCGACCGCGATGCCGCCGGCGCCCACGAGTCCGATCCGCCGGCGTGGTCGGGGTGCTGACTGCAGCGTCATGGAGCCAGCGTAGAGGTCCGCCGAACGCAGTGCGACGATGCGACCCGGCTTCGTCCCGATGGACCGTTACAACGATGGAAACGTTTGGCAACGGGTTGCCGCACGGTTGCCGTCACCGCCAGGGTCGCTCCAGGAATCCAACGGAGGGGGCCACCGAGTGACGAAGCTCGACGACCGTGCGACGAACCGCACGAGGACCGCTGCACAGCGCGACCCGGGAGCGGCACCACCACCCGACCCCGGGCTCCGTCGGCGCAGCACGTGGCAGCGGATCCGCCGTGACCGCGTCCTCCTGCTCATGGGCCTGCCCGGCGTCGCGCTCCTGCTCGGGTTCCACTACCTGCCGCTGCTCGGGAACCTCATCGCGTTCCAGGAGTACCTGCCCTTCGTGCCGCTCGGCCGCAGCCCCTGGGTCGGCGTCGAGAACTTCTCCGTCATCTTCGACGGCGACCCCGAGTTCCTCCGCGCCCTCGGCAACACGCTGCTCATCACGCTCGTGCAGGTCGTGTTCGTCTTCCCCGCGCCGATCATCCTCGCGCTCATGCTCAACTCGCTGCTCTCCGAGCGGATCAAGCAGGTCGTGCAGTCGGTGCTGTACCTGCCGCACTTCCTGTCGTGGGTGATCGTGGTCGCGGTGTTCCAGCAGATCCTCGGCGGCTCCGGACTCGTGAACAACGCCATCCGCGCGGCCGGCGGTGACGCGATCGACTTCCTCGGCAACCCGAACGGGTTCATCGCCCTGCTGACCAGCCAGGTGATCTGGAAGGACACCGGGTGGGCGACGATCCTGTTCCTCGCGGTCCTCAGCCAGATCGACGCGAGCCTGTACGAGGCCGCGAAGATGGACGGCGCGAGTCGCTGGCGGCAGCTCTGGCACGTCACGCTGCCCGGCATGCGCGGCATCATCATCCTGCTGCTCATCCTCCGGCTCGGCGACTCCCTGACCGTCGGGTTCGAGCAGATCCTCCTGCAGCAGCAGGCCGTCGGCCGGGCCGCGAGCGAGGTCCTCGACACCTACGTCTACAACAACGGCGTGCTCGGCGGGCAGTGGGGCGTCGCCGCAGCGGTCGGGCTCGTGAAGGGCGTCGTCGGCGTCCTGCTCGTCCTCGGCGCCAACAAGCTCGCGCACGTCTTCGGCGAAGCGGGCGTCTACCAGAAGGAGGCGAAGTGACCGCCACGCACACCGTGACCGTCCCCCGGACGAAGAAGCGCCGCCGCGGTGGCCCGGACGCGCCCCCGCTGCCCGGACGGCTGCTCACCGGGTTCGTCCTGCTCGTGATCTGCCTCGTCGTCATCCTGCCGTTCGTCGGCATCGTGTCGACCAGCCTCGCGCCCGTCGCCCAGGTGAACGACGCCGGCGGGTTCGTGCTGTGGCCGCAGGGACTCGACCTCGGCGCGTACCAGAGCATCTTCGCCGGCGGCGTCGTCACCCGCGCGATGCTCGTCAGCATCGGGATCACCGTCGTCGGGACGCTCATCAGCCTGTTCGTCAGCGCGATGCTCGCCTACGCCCTGAGCCGTCCGGGGTCGTACGGCTCCGGGTTCGTCCTGAGCCTCGTGCTGGTCAGCCTGCTGTTCGCGCCCGGGCTCATCCCGAACTACCTCGTCGTGAAGGAGTTCGGGCTGCTCGACTCGTACTGGGCCCTGATCCTGCCGACGGCCCTGAGCGCGTTCAACGTCATCGTGATGCGGTCGTTCTTCATGGCGATCCCGAAGGAGCTCATCGAGTCCGCCCGCATCGACGGTGCCGGCGACTTCCAGGTCTTCTGGCGGATCGTGCTCCCGCTGTCCAAGGCCGTCCTCGCCGTGATCGGCCTGTTCTACGCGGTCGGCTACTGGAACGCCTTCTTCAACGCGCTGCTCTACATCAACGACACCGCGAAGTGGCCGCTCCAGCTCGTGCTGCGCACCTACGTCATCAACAACGCGCAGCTCGGCGGCGCCGACCTCGGCACGTCCTCCGACGCGCTGCCCCCGCAGGCCTCGATCCAGATGGCGATCCTCGTCGTCTCGATCGTGCCGATCCTCATCGTCTACCCGTTCCTGCAGCGGCACTTCGCCAAGGGTGTCCTGACCGGCGCGGTGAAGGGCTGACCATGACCACCTCCATCAGCCGCCGCGCGCTCGTCGCGGGCGGACTCGGGATCGCCGCCACGACCCTCCTGGCCAGCTGCTCGACCGTGACCCGGTCCACCGACGTCCGGGCCATCAACAAGGCCGTCCAGCTGCCGGACTACGTCCCGTGGACCGGCGGCCCCGAGCCCGTCCTGCCGAAGACGAGCCCGCTCATGCCGAGCGCCTTCCGGAAGATCCCGGCGACGCTCGTGCCGACCAGGGGCAAGCCCGGTGACGGTTCGACCGTGCACGGCAGCGTGCCCACCAACTCGCCCGTCCCGCCGTCGAAGGGGAGCAACCCGTACTGGCAGGGCCTCGACGAGCGGATGGGGATCGACCTCGACCTGACGATCACCCCGAACGCGGACTTCGGCAACAAGTTCGCCACCCAGGTCGCGGGCGACACCCTCGGCGACGTCTTCACGATCAACCAGGCGTTCTCGTACCTGCCGCAGTTCCTCGAGGCGAAGGCCGCCGACCTCAGCCCGTACCTCTCCGGCAGCGGCGTCCGCGACTACCCGTACCTGGCGAACCTGCCGACCGCGTCGTGGCGCGGGACGGTGTTCTCGGGCGGCATCTACGGCGTCCCCGTGCCCCGGGGGCCGCTGACCTCGCAGGCGCTGCACCGCCGCCAGGACCGCTTCGAGCGGCTCGGCGTCGACCCGTCGTTCTCGAGCGTCGACGAGTTCGTGCAGCTCTGCCGGCAGGTCTCCGACCCGCACGCGAACCGCTGGGCCCTGGCCTCGGTGCCGACGAGCATCCTCGCGCCGATGCTCGGCCTGCCGAACCAGTGGCAGGATCAGGGCGGGCGGCTCACCCACATGTACGAGCTCGAGGAGTACGTGGAGCTCCTCGACGTGTCGCGCCGGCTCATCGCCGAGGACCTCGTCCACCCCGACAGCGTCACGGCCTACAACGGCAAGGTCTGGTTCGTGCAGGGCTCCGCGCTGATGCTGTCCGACACGTACAGCGCGATCCCGGGACTCCTGCAGCAGGCCACGCCCGGCTCCGGGTTCGAGCTGACGATCGCACCGTTCGTCGGACCGTCCGGAGGCGCTGCGAAGCCCTGGTTGGGCGATCCGAACAACACGATCACGTCCGTGGCCGCCGGCTCCGAGTCCCGGGTGCGGATGCTCCTCGAGGTCTTGAACTGGTGCGCCTCGCCGTTCGGCACCGAGGCCTGGACCTACCGCAAGTTCGGCATCGAGGGGCGCGACTTCGAGTACCGCGACGGCGCCCCGGTCCTGACGAAGACCGGCAACAGCGAGACCGCGCTCGGCGAGTTCCCGCTGCAGTACTTCACCGAGTGCCCGCTGCCGCTCTACTACGCGGGCAACCCGACCATGACCGACACCGTGTACGAATCGCTGGCATCCTGGCTCGACCGCGGCCTGCCGAACCCCGTCTACGGCCTGTACTCGCCGACCAACTCGACGAAGGGACCGGCGGTCGGCACGTTCGCGACGAACGCGATCAACGACGTGCTGCTCGGGCGGGCGAAGGTCTCGTCGTGGCGGGCGACCGTGCGCGACTGGCGCCGCCGGGGCGGCGACGCGATCCGCCGCGAGTACGAGCAGGCGCTGGAGGCGCGCGCCGCCTGACGCGGCTGCTGACGGACGGGAGGCGCGGGTCGGCCCCGCCCCGCGCCTCCCGTCCCCCAGACCGGCGCGCCCACCCCGACCGGACTCCGCGCCGGACCACCGACGTCCGCATCCGCCTCCGGTCGTGACCGTTCCGTTCCGCGGAACCCGGGGATCACGAACCGGAACGGTCACAGGTCGCGCGGATTGCCCGAACCCGGCGCGCTCCGTGCCCTACGCTCAGCCCTGTGGGGAAGCGCGGCATCTACGTCGAGACGGTCATCGACGCCGACGTCGACCGGGTGTGGGCGGCGACGCAGGACCCCGAGCAGCACGTCCGGTGGGACGTCCGCTTCTCCGAGATCGTCCCCGAGCCGGCGGACGCCGACGGTGCCGCCCGCTTCACGTACGTCCGGCGCTCCCCGGTGCACGACGTGCACGGCACCGGCGTGAGCATCGGCGAGCGACGTCGTGCGGACGGCACCCGCACGTCGGCACTGCGGTTCGCGACCGACGACCGGTTGTCGCCGATCCGGGCCGGCCGCGGCTACTGGCGGTACGTCCCGACCGACGACGGGCGCACCCGGTTCGTCACCGGCTACGACTACGACTCCGGCTGGGGTCCGCTCGACCTGGTGGTCCGGCCGCTCCTCGGCTGGGCGACCGCGTGGAGCTTCGACCGGCTCCGGATCTGGCTGGAAGGCGGGGCCGAGCCGGGGGCCTGGCCGCTCACCTCGGTGCTGCAGCCGTGGCGGCGGGACCGGCCCCGCGCCTCCAGGACCCGCCGCGCGCCCGTCGGTGGCACCCGGCGAGGCGACCAGCTGGACGACGCGCCCGCCACCCTGGCAGCGCTGCCCGACCCGGGAGGCGACCGATGAGCTCGGTGTTCGAGGAGGCGCTCGGCGCCGACTTCCAGCGGCTGCACCCGCAGATGCGCCGCAGGTTCGGCGTCGGTCTCGACGCCGCCGCGGCGTGCACCGGCCGCGGCGTCATGACGTCGATCCGCCGGGGACCGTGGTGGACCGTGCCGTTCCTGCAGATCGGGCGACTGCGGAACATCCTCGTCCCGGACGTCGGGACGGACGTGCCGTTCACGATCGAGAACTACCCCTACCGTGACCGGTACGGCCGCGAGACGGTGACGTTCGTCCGGACCTACACGACGAAGCCCGGGCGAACCGCTCGGTTCGACGCCACGATGGTGCTCGTCGACGGCCGGGTGCTCGACTACCTCGGTTCCCACCAGCACCTCGCGGTGGACCTCGACCCGACCGTCGACGACCGCGGTGGCCTCGTCCTGACCTCGGACGCGCAGCGGTTCTACGAGGGGCCGATCGCGTTCCGTTTCCCGATGCTGTTCAGCGGTCGCGCGACCCTGCACGAGTGGTGGTCGGACGACGACCAGGCGTTCCACGTCGACCTCGAGGTGCACAACCGCGTCTTCGGGTTCCTGTTCGGCTACCGCGGGACGTTCACCTGCGAGTGGACGCCGGCGACCGACGCTCCCGAGCGGTTGAAGCCGCGGCGGACCGAACTCCGGACCTGACCGGCGACACACGGAGGAACCATGACGGACACGCCCTTCCAACCGGCCCTCGCGACCTTCTTCCGCGGGCTCGCCGCGCACAACGAGAAGTCCTGGTTCGAGGAGCACCGCCACGACTGGGAGCAGCACGTCCAGGAGCCGATGGAGGCACTGCTGCACGAGGCCGAGCAGCGGTACGGGCCCGGTCGGATCCTGCGCCAGAACCGTGATCTCCGCTTCACCCCCGACAAGCGGCCGTACCGCGAGGACACCGGGCTGACCGCAGGTGGCGTCTACCTGAGCGCCGGCGCCGACGGGATCCAGGCCGGCGGAGGCCTCTACACGCCGTCCCGCGCACAGCTGCAGGCGGCGCGCGCGGCGATCGACGAACACCCGCAGGCGGCGGCAGCGCTGCAGCGGGAGCTGGACGACCTCACGGCGGACGGCTTCGAGCTGGCCGGCCCGCCGCTCAAGACGGCCCCGCGCGGGTACCCGGCGGACCACCCCCGCATCGGACTCCTGCGCATGCAGCACTACGCCGCGCTGGTGCACCTGCCGCTCACGAGCTCGCTCGCGGAGATCGTGGACGTCTGGAACCGCGTGCAGCCCCTCGTACGGTGGACCGTGAAGTGGGCCCGTGCCGACGACGCGGACGCGTCGGACGACCCGGCACCGCCCGTGCCGGGCGCGCGGTCGATCGACGAGCGCGCCTGACCCGTCGGTCAGCGGCGGAGCCACCCCGCCTCGGCGAGCACCGTCTGGAGCTCGTCGACGAACCGCGACCCGTGGAAGCCGTCCGTGACCGCGTGGTTCACCTGGAGCGCGAGCGGCATCAGCGTGCGCCCCTCGACGAACCGGTACCGGCCGATGGTGAAGATCGGCAGCAGGTGGTCCCAGCCGTCCCGCACGTGCAGGGCGAACCCGGTGAAGGACGCCCCGGGCAGGGTCGAGATGTCGAACACGTTCCGCGGGCGGTCCTCCTGCGGGAACATCCGGTGGTCGTCCCGGTAGCGCTCCATCGTGGCGACCGCGGCCTCGTGGAAGCGCGCCGGATCGTCGTCGTACGGCACGGTCAGCACCGAGAACGTCTCGGTGTCGGGGTGGAACACGGTGAACATCGGGTGCACCACGTCCCAGACGGCGGGCGACCCGTCGTCGAGCAGCTGCATCCGGAACTCGGCGTGCCGGTTCACCACCGACGCGATCGCCCAGATCTGCGACGCGTACGTGCGGCGGTCCGTGGCGCGCACCGTCTCGGCGAAGTCCGTGACGTCGAGCTCGACGGTCATCTCCCACGTGCAGGGCACCCGGTCGCGGTAGTGCTCGAAGTGTTCGCGTCGGGGCCAGCGGTCGAGGTCGACGGGGCGGAGCTCGGTCATGGGACCAGCTTCGTCGTGAGCGCCTGGTCGAGTGCCGAACGGTCCCCGTCGATCGTCACGGCGACCGTGTCGAGCGGGCGTCGGCCCCAGAGGACGAGCAGCAGGTCCTCCGCCCGCCCCGTCACCCGGACAGCCGGCCCGGCACCCGCCGTCCCGACGAGCTCCGCCTCGCCGTCGGCGTCCGGGAACCGGAACACGACGGTCTCCGACAACGCATCGACGCGGCCGAGGCGTACCTGGCGCGGGTACAGGTCGCCGACCACCTCGCGCACGCCGTCGGCCGCGGTGTCGGCCTGGAGGCGCGGCTCGGCCCCGACCGCCTGCCACGCGTCCCACAGGTGGATCGTCGTCTCGTGCAGCTGCCGTCGTGCCCACGTGCCGGCGGTGTCGGGTGGGTAGATCGCGCTGCACGCGGCGTCCGCGGGGCGCGCGCGGAGCACGGCCACGAGGCGGTCCGCGCCGGCACGGAACCTGTCGGCGAGGTCGGCGGGCTCCGGCGCTTCAGGGTCGTCGGGGTCGCCCGGGTCGTCCGGCTCGGTTCCGGTGAGCTGATCGAGGGCCCAGCGGTGGATGTCGGTCAGGTGCCCGGCGAGGTCCGCCAGCGTCCACCCCGGGCAGGACGGCACCACGGCACTGTGGTCACCGGACCGGAGCACCGCCTCGAACCCGTCGATCGCCTCCTCGAGCAGATCGATGCGGGCCCGATGGCTGGACCTGTCGGCGACGCCGGCGACGTCGACGCCGCTCGAGCGCAGGGCAGCCCGGAGTCCGTCGACCCCGGTGAAGTGGTGGACCCGCATGCCGAGTTCGACGGCCCCGGCCAGCTTCCGCTCCGAGTCGTCCGTGAAGAACACCTCGGGTCCGTCCAACCCGAGCGCGTCGAGCACGTGCCGGAAGGCCCGGACATCGGGCTTCGCGAACCCGATCTCGTGCGAGCTGAACACGGCGTCGACCCGGTCCTGCAGGCCGAACGAGGCCACCTCGGCCGGGATGCCGTCCGTGCCGTTCGTGAGCACCGCCGTCGTGCACCCGGCGGCGCGGAGCTCGTCCGCGAGGGCCAGCACGTCGGCGTCGGGGGTGAACGGGTGTCGGCCCCAGGCCTCGGCGGCGGCCTGGTCGCCGATGCGCTCACCGATGGCCCGGACCCACTCGGCTCGGGTGATCCGACCGGTCGTCACCTCGTCGATCAGGGGTGCGGCGAACGCCACCGCCTCGATCGTTCCCGGGGACAGGTCGTGCGCGCGTTCGATGGTCTCGACGTGCTCCGGCTGGAAGTGTCGGATGACGCCGTCCAGGTCGAACAGGACCGCGCGGATGCCCGTCACGAGCCGTCAGTCGTTCGGACGGATGAGGCAGAACGGGTGCCCGGCCGGGTCGAGGTACACGCGGAACGTGTCCGTCCCCGAGCCCGTCGCCGTCGCCCCGATGGCCAGGACCGCGGTCTCGCCGACGTCCAGGTCGTCGACCTTCACGTCGAGGTGGCTCTGCTGCGGGACGTCCTGGCCGGGCCACTCGGGGGCGCGGTACTCCGCCACCTGCTGGAAGGCGAGGATCGGCCGGTGGTCCGTGAAGGGCAGGGCCACCTCGGCCCACTCCTCGTCGTAGCCGACGATCTCGCCGCCGAGCAGTTCGGCGTAGAAGCGGGCGAGTGCCCGGGGCTCCGCGCAGTCGAGGACGATGACGTCGAGTGTGCCGATCACAGGAGTGCTCCCGTCGTGAGGATGGTGGAGGTGAACAGGACCCAGTCGTTGATGATGTGTGCGCCCGTGCTGACGGCGATGTTCTTCGTGCGGATGTACGCGAGCGTCAGGACGAGTCGTGCGACACCGATGACCAGGAGCGCCTGGGCGAAGTTCCAGTCGTAGGTCGGGAGGTGCGCCGCGCCGAACCAGACGGCGGTGACGAGCCAGGCCACCAGGACCGCCCGGTTGCGGGACATCCCGCCGCGGAAGCAGAACGACATCACGGCCAGGAACGGCAGGATCGAGAAGAGCTCCTCGCCGAACAGCTGGATCGCCGTGCCGAGGTAGAACGTCGTGATCTCCGCAGCGCCGTGGACGCCGTCCGTCGCGCCGTTCGCGTTCGCGCCGAAGACGTACTTGACGAGGATGCCCATCGCGAAGCTCACGACGATGTTCGCGATCGCGAACAGCACCATCGTGAGGACGTCCCGCCCCGTGGTCCGCTGGAAGATCCGCGACCAGTGCCGCCGGGTGAAGACGATGAACACCGCGAGGGGGATCGCGGCGAAGAGGAACCGGGGGACCAGCGACTGGACGTTGTCCGCCGCGGGGGTGAAGCTCAGGACGAGGAACCCGACGGCACACGCGGCGATCACCGCCACCCACTGCAGGATCGACAACGGCAGCGGATCACCGTCGTAGTACGGGAAGTCCCGCCCGTCCCTGCGCTCGATCGCCCTGCCGTAGCGGGCTTGCACCCGTTCCGGCCCTGCCGTCGTCCCCACCATGTCCCGAGGCTAGCGGGATCAGCGGGCGGCGGCCAGCGCCTTCGTGATGCGCTGCAGCGAGACCGTCTCGGCGGTGCCGAGCTCCTGCGCGAACAGACTGAGCCGGAACTCCTCGAGCATCCAGCGGGTGTGCACGAGTTCGGGGTGCGCTCCGACGGACGGCGGGAAGGTGCCGCCCGCGTCGATGTACCGGTCGGTCGCGACGGTGACCTCGCGCATCCACGTGGCGTCCCGCCCGGGGTTCTGCAGGAGCTTCTGCACGCGGGCGTCGACGCCCTGCAGGTACACCCGGATGCGCCGGAGACGATCGAGCCCGGCGACCGAGACGAACCCCGGGAACACAAGCCGCTCCATCTGTTGCCGCATGTCCGTGAGCGCCGGCAGGAGCGACATCGAGTTCGCCTGCTTGAGCGACCGTTCCGCGGCCCGGTGCGCGGCGAGGACCGCGGCCGCCTCGGACACGGCGGTGAACATCGTGTCGACGACGGTCGCGGACACGGTGTCGCGCACGGACTCGAAGTCGGTCTTCGTGAACACCAGCCCGTCGGGGTGCGCCCGGCGGATCCCGGCGTCCACGACCGCCGCGAGGACGTCGTCGAAGAGCGCCGCGGTGGAGGGGTACGGGCTGGCGGCGAGCGCGAGCTTCTCCTGCGCGGTCAGGTGGGACTGGATGTAGGAGACCGGCGAGGGCACCGCGTGCATGACCAGCCGCCGGACACCCGCGGGCATCCGCACGGCCCGGTCGGACGGCGTCGCGAGCAGCTGGACGCCGACCGTCGCCTTCGGGCCGTCGCCCTCCTCCACGAGGGACGGGTACGCGCGGATCACGCCTCCCGCCTGCTTCGTGTCGAGCACCTGCGGCAGGTCGTCGGACGGCCAGGTGGTGAGTCCTGACTGCTCCACGGCGCCACCGGAGGTAGCGGACGCGACGCGAGCCGCGCCTCCTGGACGCCCTGCGGCGCGCGTCGTCGCCGAGGCGACGCTCTGCTGTGTCCGGTCCTTGAGCTTCGTCTGCAGGGCCGAGAGGTCCTTGCCGGCCTCGACCCGACGGCCGCGTTCGTCGACGACCGCCCACGTCGGCAAGAGGTGGGCCGGTACCCGCGAGAGGTCGAAGTCCGACTCCGACACCGGCACGTACGTCATGCGCTGGATCGCCTTGGCGAGGGTGGCGCGGAACGACTCGGTCGGCTCGGTCGGGGCGTCGTCGGGGAGCTCGGCGACGATCTTCTCGGCCCAGTCGGCAGCGGGGACGACGTTCTTCCGGATCTGCTTCGGCAGGGACTTGATGAGCGCCGTGACGAGCTCCTTGCGGAGGCCGCGCACCTGCCAGTCGAAGCCCTCTTCGCGCATGCGGGGGAGCAGCGCGAGCGGCACCTGCACGCTCACGCCGTCGTCCTGCGCGCCGGGTTCGAAACGGTACTTGATCGCGAGGCGCTGGTCGCCGCTCCGCCACTGGGTCGGGTACTCCTGCTGGTCCTGTGCGGCCTCGGCCGCGTCTTCGTCCAGCAGGTCCGACCGGCGCATCGTGAGCAGGTCCGGCTGCTCGCGCCTCGTCTGCCGCCACCAGCCCTCGAAGTCGCGCGTGGTCGCGATGTCGGCCGGGATGCGGGCGTCGTAGAACTCGAAGACCCGCTCGTCGTCGAAGAGGATGTCGCGGCGACGCGTGCGCTCCTCGAGCTGTTCGAGTTCGCGCCGCAGCTTGCGGTTGTCGCGGTCGAACGCCTGCTGCGCGTCCCACTCGCCCTCGACGAGCGCGTGCCGGATGAAGAGCTCACGCGAGTGCTCCGGGTCGACGCGCTTGTACTGCACACGGCGGCGCTGGACGATCGGGACGCCGAACAGGGTGACCCGTTCGTAGGCGACGGCCGCCCCCTGCTTCTTCTCCCAGTGGGGCTCACCGTACGTGCGCTTCAGGAGGTCCCCGGCGAGCGGCTCGACCCACGCCGGGTCGATCCGACCGACCGTCCGGGCGAAGAGCCGACTCGTCTCGACGAGTTCGGCGGCCATCACCGCGTCCGGCTGCTTCTTGGCGAGGACACTGCCGGGGAACACCACGAACCGGGTGTTCCGTGAGCCGAGGTAGTCGCGCTTCTCACGGTCGCGCAGACCGATCTGGCTGAGGAGTCCGGCCAGCAGGGAACGGTGCACCGCGTCGCCGTCGTCGGAGCGAGCCTGCCCGATGCGGATGTCGACCTGCTTCGCCGCGCGGGAGAGCTGCCGGTACAGGTCCTGCCACTCGCGGATGCGGAGGTAGTTCAGGAACTCGGCCTTGCACAGGCGGCGGAACGCACTGGACGAGAGCTCCTCCTGCTTGTCCTCGATGTGGTTCCAGAGGTTGAGCAGGGTGAGGAAGTCGCTCGTCGGATCGGCGAACCGGGCGTGCAGCTGATCGGCGTGCGCGCGCTTCTCGAGGGGGCGCTCGCGCGGGTCCTGGATGCTCAGGGCGCTGACCACGGCGATGACCTCGCGACCTACGCCCTGCCGACCGGCCTCGAGCACCATGCGTCCGAGCCGGGGGTCGATGGGCAACCGGGTGAGCTGCCTGCCGGTCTTCGTGATCGTGCCCGCGGCGTCGACGGCTCGGAGCTCGCGGAGCAGGTCGAGACCGTCCTTCACACCCCGGGAGTCCGGCGGCTGCAGGAACGGGAAGGCCTCGATGTCGCCGAACCCCAGCGAGATCATCTGCAGGATCACGGCCGCGAGGTTCGTCCGCAGGATCTCGGGGTCGGTGAACTCCGGACGGCGTTCGAAGTCGTCCTCGGAGTACAGCCGGATCGCGATGCCGGCGCTCGTGCGGCCAGCGCGACCGGAGCGCTGGTTCGCGCTCGCCTGCGAGATCGCCTCGATCGGCAGTCGCTGCACCTTGGCCCGCGGCGAGTACCGGGAGATGCGGGCGGTCCCGACGTCGATCACGTACTTGATCCCGGGGACCGTCAGGGAGGTCTCGGCGACGTTCGTGGCGAGCACCACGCGGCGCCGGACGCCCGGGCTGTGCCGGCGCTCGAAGACCCGGTGCTGGTCGGCGGCGGACAGGCGACCGTAGAGCGGGAGGACCTCGGTGCCGGCGTAGCGCTTGCCCTCGATGGCGTCCTGCGCGTCGCGGATCTCGTTCTCGCCGGAGAGGAACACCAGGACGTCGCCCGGGCCCTCGCGCTCGAGTTCGTCGAGCGCGTCGGTGATGCCCTGCATCGTGTCGCGGTCGTCGGCCGTGCGGCCGCCGTGGTCGTCCGTCCGCGGATCGTCCTCGTCGCCTTCGTCGTCGCGGTCGGCGTCGTCGGCGTCCTCCGCGACGAGCGGGCGGTACCGGATCTCGACCGGGTAGGTGCGGCCGGACACCTCGATGATCGGTGCGCCGCCGAAGTGCTGCGAGAACGACTCGGGGTCGATCGTCGCACTCGTGATGATGAGCTTGAGGTCCGGCCGACGGGGGAGCAGCCGCTTGAGGTAGCCGAGCAGGAAGTCGATGGTGAGGGACCGCTCGTGCGCCTCGTCGATGATGATCGTGTCGTACCGCTTGAGGTCGCGGTCGAAGTGGATCTCGTTGAGCAGGATGCCGTCGGTCATCAGCTTGACCCGGGTGTCGGAGGACACCTTGTCGGTGAAGCGGACCTGGTACCCGACGAGGCCGCCGAGCTCGCCCCCGAGTTCCTCGGACACGCGCTCGGCGATGGTCCGGGCAGCGATCCGTCGGGGCTGGGTGTGCCCGATGTGCTCACGTCCGAGCTCGAGGCAGATCTTCGGCAGCTGGGTGGTCTTGCCCGAACCTGTGGCACCGGCGACGATCACGACCTGGTTGTCGCGGATGGCGGCAGCGATGTCGTCCCGCCGCTGCGACACCGGCAGTTCGGGCGGGTACGTGATGACGGGCAGCGTGGTCGACATGAGCATTCCAGGATACCCGTCAGGCATCCGGGGCGCTGAGCTGTGCCGTCAGCTCGCCGACCGATCGCGCGGGCAGGGCGCACACGCGGTCGTGGCAGACGTACCCGGCGGGCTCGAGCCCGTCGCGGGACTCGAAGAGCGTGAAGCCCGCGGTGGACCAGTCGGTCGCCTGCGCCGGGGTCACCGTGGCGACGACGGTCCCCCGACGCCGAGCGCCGCGGGCCGCCGCACGGATCGGGTCATCCGGGTCCGACGCGACCACGACGACCTCGCGCGAGGGACGCTGCAGCGCGAGCGCGACCCCGAGGGCATCGGCGTGCCCGAGCGGCCGTTCCGTCCCGGTGACGGCCCGGTCGGTCACGAGCGACACCGCCGCCGCCCGGTACGACTCGTCGCCGGTCAGTGCGGCGAGCGTCGTGGCGGCCGCGGCGAGTGCGACCGTGCCGGAGCGCATGGCGGTCTGCGGCTGCTCGCCCGTGGCGGTGCCGGCTGCCGCGAGCACCGGATCGGCGTCGAACCGCCCGGCCAGGCCGTCGTCGACCAGCGTGCGCGCGACGTCGGCGTAGGGGAGCTCCCCGGTGACGAGGGCGAGTTCGAGGAGCCCTTCGGCGAGGAGTCCCACGTCCTCGATGGTGGACGCCGCCGTCGACGCGCCGCGCGGAGTACTCGACCGCACCGACACGTGTCCGTCCGTGAGGTGCCCGGCGACGATCGCGTCGGCCGCACCCCGTGCGAGCGCGATCATCTCGGCGTCCCCGTGGCGGGCCCCGGCGATGGCGAGCCCCCGGATCGCCAGGCCGTTCCACCCGGTGAGCACCTGGTCGTCGAGCGGCGGGGGATCGAGCCGCCCGCGCTCGTCGAGCGGGAGTCGGTACCACTCGCCCTCGACCCGCCGGCCGTCGATGGTGGACTCGCTGTCCTGCGCCGCGACGAACGCGCCGTCCGCACGCCGGAGCGTGTCCCGCAGGAAGTCGGCGATCCCCCGAGCCTGCTCCGCCCCGGCCACCGCGAGCAGTCCCGCGTTGTCGTAGAGCATCCGCTCATAGTGCGGCACCGACCAGTCGCGCTTGGTCGCGTACCGGAAGACCCCGCCGTCGGCGTCGGTCAGCTCGCTCGCGCGGATCGCGTGCAGGGAACGTTCGAGCAGTGCGGACGCCCGAGCGTCGCCGTCGGCGGCGACGTCCGACAGGAACTCGAGCAGCGGCGCGCTCGGGAACTTGGGGGCACCGCCGAAACCGCCGTGCGTGGTGTCCTCGGCTTGTGCCAGTTGGTCGACGACGGCTCGGACGTCGTCGACGCTCGGGAGGCGCGGCTCGTCCCCGCCACCGTCCGCGCCACCGCGGGCGGTCCGGTCCGCCTCGGCACCCTGCCGGATCGCCGCCGCGATCGCACTCGCGTTCGCGTCCACCTCGTGCCGGCGCTCGGTCCACGCGTCGAGCACCGCCGCCAGGATCTGCCGGAACGCCGGCACCTGCCCGACGGGCGACGGCGGGAAGTACGTCCCCGCGAAGAACACGTGCCCGTCCGGTGTGAGGAACGTCGTCAGGGGCCAGCCGAGCTGCTGCGTGAAGGCACTCGCCGAGGCCATCAGGCTGGCGTCCACGTCCGGCCGTTCTTCACGGTCGACCTTCACCGCGACGAAGTCCTGGCGGAGCAGTTCGCCGATGCCCGTGTCGGAGAAGCTCTCGCGTGCCATGACGTGGCACCAGTGGCACGTGGCGTAGCCGACCGACACGAGCACGGGGACGTCGCGTTCGCGGGCCTCGGCGAAGGCTTCCGGACCCCACTCACGCCAGTCCACCGGGTTGTCGGCGTGCTGGCGGAGGTACGGGCTGACGGCGGAGCCGAGGCGGTTGTCGGTCATGCGTCCAGCCTGCCTCGACCGTCCTGGGTGCGCTGCCCTCAGTCGCGATCTGTGGACGGATCCGCGGTGTCCACAGGCAGCCGCAGACCGACCCAGCCCACGAGCGACGCGAGCTGCGCGGCCACGTCGACCGGTGACCGGGAGTCGGTGTCCACCCGGGTGACGTCGCCTCGGACAGCCGAGTCGAGCCTCCTGGCCGTCCGCGTGCTGTGCGCCAGCTGCGCCTCGGGGAGGTGCCCACCGGAACGACGGCGCAGCCGGTCCGCGGTCGTCGTGTCGCCGGCGCGGAGCAGCACGGCGGTCACGACGGGATCGTCGCCCATCGCCTCGGCCAACGCATCCTGCTCCAGCACCGACACGGTGTTCGTGTACACGAGCCGGTGGTGGCCGAGTTCGCGGTACCGGGCCCACATCGCGGCGAGGTTCCGTTCGGCGACGCGGGCCTCCGGGTGTTCGACGTGCGGCGCGGGGTGGGCGAGGTCGAGGAAGTCGCCCTCGATGACGGCGTGCCGGACGTCGGCGGCGACGAGCAGGTCGTGCAGTGCCTCTGCCGCGGTCGACTTGCCCACGCCGGACCTGCCCCCGATGAAGAGGACCTCGGAGCGGGGCACGGCGTCAGTCCCGGCTGAGCGACAGGAGGGCGAGGGCGGCGTCCTCGGGGCCGTAGTCGAACAGCCGGTCCCAGAACGGGTCGTCGGCCCACGGGACGTCGCTGCCGACCGGGACCGCGTGCGCCGTCTCGACGAGCCAGTCGAGCTCCGGCCGGACCGCGGTCGCGAACACGGGCGGCTCCCACCCGAGGGAGCGTGCGGCGGTGGTGTCGAGGACGAACGGCGTCGGCGTGGTCCACGGGGTGGTGCCCACGAACGCGGGGGCGTCGGCGTCGAGCAGGACCTCGTCGAACGGGTGGTCGAGGTGGCCCGCGATGGTCCGGACGATCTCGAGCACGCTCGGCGCGGTGTCGTCGGCGACGTTGAGGATGCGGCGGTCCGGTGCGTCGGCGACGAGACGGACGAGGGAACCGATGCCGCTCGCCGCCGTGGTGTGGTCGACGCTGCGGCCGTGGTCGGCGAGGAGGACGCGTTCCCGACCGTCCAGCGCCCGCCGGACGACGAACCACTCGCGAGGCCGACCGATGCCGACGCCGTAGACCTTCGAGGGCCGGACCACGGTGACCGGGGCGCCGTGGTCGAGCAGCACCTGTTCGGCGGCGACCTTGGCGGCGCCGTAGCCGTCGCGACCGGTGGGGTCGCCGTCGCCCGCAGCGACTGTCGGCTGCAGCTCGGTCACGGCGCCGCCGAACACGGGCTTGTCCAGCGAGTTCGCGTGCCGACCCTGCTCATCGGTGTACACGGCCTTCGACGACACGAACACGGTCGAGCCGACGTCCTCGAGGAAGGGCAGGAGCTGCCGGGCGTCGTCGCGGGTGACGCCGACCGTGTCCACCAGCAGGTCGGCGCCGGGGCGGAGGAGGTCGCGGAGGACGGCGGTGTCGCGGCGGTCGCCCGGGGTGAACGTCGCTCCCGCCGCAGTGAGTTCGTCGGCGACGGGGCCACCGCGGCGGGCGACCACGTCCACCTGCCAGTCGTCGCCGCCGCGTCCGGAGGCGTCGAGGAGCGCACGCGCGACGGCCGAACCGATCCCGCCGGTACCGCCGAGGACGACCGCGCGTCTGGTGCTCACGGGTCAACGGTAGTCGGCGCGGGCGCGGTGCCACCCGAGACGGCCGCCGGCGTCGGCCCCCGGGGTCGTCGGGCTAGGAGGCCAGTGCCTCGGGCTCGCGCCGCCACCAGTCGAGCAGGGACCCGTCGTAGACCCGGACCTTCTCGTGGCCGAGCACCGTCAGCGCGAGGGCGTCGACGCACGCGGCACTGCCGACACCGCAGTACGTGACGATCTCATCGGCGTCGAGCACGGACGCGAAGGCCTGCTCGAGGGCGGGACGGCGCAGGTACGCGTTCGTCGTGGGGTCCACGAGCGTGTCCACGGTGATCGGGGTGCTGCCGGGGACGATCGGCGGGTGTTCGGCGCCGAGGGCGGACTCGGGCGCGGCGAACACCAGCGACGCGGGCTGCTCGCCCGAGACGGCACGGAGGACTCGTTCGTGGTCGGCCCAGAGCGGACGCTCCTCGCCCGCGAGGAAGGTCGTGGTCGCCGTCGCGTCGCCCACGTGCGACGCCGGGGTCGACGCTGGCTTCGGCGCCGATCGGAGCGCGCCGACGCGCACCGGGCGACCCTCGTCCCGCCACTTCGTGAAGCCCCCGTCGAGCACAGCGACGGAGTCGAAGCCGAACGAGCGGAAGATCCACCAGAGCCGCGCCGACCACTCGCCGACGCTGTCGTCGTAGACCACGACCGTCGAGGTGTTCGTCACGCCGAGGTCGCCGGCCGCGGACTCGAACCGCTCCGCGCCGGGTCGGGTGAACGGGACGTCGGCGTCGGGCGTGGAGAACGCCTCGACGAGGTCGGCGTACCGGGCGCCCGGGACGTGTCCGCGCTGCTCGTAGAAGTCCCGCGCCGTCTGCCATGTCGTCTCGAGACCGGTCCCCGCGCTGTGCACGGACGCGTCGAGCACGACGAGCTCGTCAGCACCGAGGTGGTCTGCGAGCCACTGCGTCGACACGAGCGGCGAGGTCAGGACGGGGGCCATGCCGGACACAGTAATCGGCACCCCTGACGTGTGCGAGGGAAACCGACACACGGCGCAACCGGGCCGCGTCCTGCGGCGGATCGTCAGACCGGACGGAGCGGTTCCGGCGTGCCGGCGGGGACCTCGACGCGGATGCGGTCTCCGGGGCGGACGACCCCGCCGGTGACGACGACGGCCATCACGCCGCCCTTGCGCTCGACCGAGCCGTCCTCGGCACGACCGAGCACGGCGCGGAGGAGCCCGGGCTCGAAGTCGTTGATCTGCTGGCAGGGGTTCCGCAGGCCGGTCACGCGGACGCAGGCGTCGTCGCCGAGGTGCAGGAGCGTGTCGGTCGGCAACCCGAGCAGGTCGACGCCGCGGGTGGTCACGTTCTCGCCCATCTGGCCCGGGGCGACCTCGTACCCGGCCTCGGCGACCTCGTCGAAGAGTTCGGTGTGCAGCAGGTGGACCTGCCGCAGGTTCGGCTGCGAGGGGTCCCGCGCGACCCGGGACCGGTGCTGGACGGTGGTGCCGGCGTGTGCGTCGCCCTCGATGCCCCAGCCGGCGACGAGCACGACCTCGTCCACGACCGGCTTGCTGAACCGGTGATCGGTGTCGCGGCTGACGGAGACGACGGCGGCGTGGTCTTCCTGGTGTTCGGTCACCCCTCGATCCTGGCGCGGATCGGGTCGGGGCGCGAGGGGGTCCCGCGCGGCGTGTCGGGAGTGTCGACGCAGAACGACAGACCCGTTGTCGTACGACCTCGATCATGTCGCTCCCGTCCGACCGCGAATGCTCGCGAGCGCAACGAGCGACAACGCCGATGTCGTGCGACGTCGACCATGTCGTTCGGCGTCGGCGTCGGCGCCACCGCCCCGCATCGCCCGCCCCGCACCCGCGCCCGGAGACGACGAACGGCCCGCCCCGGGGAACCGGGACGGGCCGAACGGCCCGCCCCGGGGAACCGGGACGGGCCGTTCGTGTCGAGCGGGGTGGGTCAGTGCGCCGCGGTCGGGATGCTACCCGTCGTCGCCGCGCTGGCGTGCTCGAGCTTCGCGAGTCGCACCGACTGCCGGTTGATGAGGAGCCCACCGGCCAGGGCGACCAGGACGAGCACGCCCGCCGAGATGCCGAACGCCACGTGGTACCCGTCGAGCACGGCCTGCGCCTGCTGGAGCTTCGTCGGCGCCGCGGAGAGCCCGGAGAGGCTGTTCGCCACGACGTCGGCGAAGATCGTCGACAGGAGCGCGGTGCCGATCGAGCCGCCGATCTGCTGCATCGTGTTCACCGTCGCCGAGGCCACGCCCGCGTCGGCACGGGCGACCCCGGTCGTCGCGGTGTTCATCGCGGACGAGAAGATCGTGCCCATGCCGAGGCCGATCACGATGAGCGCCGGCAGGACGGTGCCCGCGTAGGAGCTGTCGAGATCCGTGCGGAGGAGCAGCAGCAGACCGATCGACGCGACGAGACCACCGGCGAAGATGAGCACCTTCGGCCCGACGCGGGGGAGCAGGCGACCACCGATCTGCGTCGCCGAGATCATGATCGAGAGCGGCATCGGCAGGAACGCCAGACCCGTGTGCAGCGAGCTGAACCCGAGGGTCTGCTCGAGGTAGTAGGTCAGGAACAGGAAGATGCCGAACATGCCGATCGCCACCAGGCCGATCGCGATGAACGAGCCACCGCGGTCACGGTCGAGCACGACCCGGAGCGGCAGCAGCGGGTGCGCGACACGGGTCTCGATGAACACGAACGCCGCGATGAGCACCACGCCGGCCGCGAGCATGACGATCGTGAGCGGGGAGTCCCAGCCGTTCGTCTCGGCGTTCGAGAAGCCGTAGACGACGCCGACGAGGCCAGCCGTGATCGTGAGGACGCCGGCGACGTCGATGCGCGGACGCTCGACCTTCGGCGGCTTCGCCATGAAGACCAGGGCGCCGATCACGCCGAGGACGGCGAACACGACGTTCACGTAGAGGCACCAGCGCCACGACGCGTACTCGGTGAGAACGCCACCGAGGAGGAGGCCGATCGCGGCACCGGAGCCGGCGATCGACCCGAAGATGCCGAACGCACGGCCGCGTTCCTTCGGGTCGCGGAAGGTCGTCGTCAGCATGCCCAGCGCGGAGGGGGCGAGCAGCGCGCCGAACACGCCCTGCAGTGCACGAGCGGCGACGAGCAGGCCGAACGAGTCCGCCAGGCCGCCGAGCACGGACGCCACGGCGAAGCCGACGAGCCCGATGATGAAGGTGTTCTTCCGGCCGAAGAGGTCGCCGAGCCGCCCGCCGAGGAGCAGCAGCGAACCGAACGCGAGCGAGTACGCCGTGACGATCCACTGGCGCTGGTCGGTGCCGAAGTCGAGGTCGGCCTGGGCCGAGGGCAGTGCGATGTTGACGATCGTCGCGTCGAGCACGACCATCAGCTGCGCGAGGGCGATGACCGCCAGGGCGATCCAACGGTGGTTGCTCTTGTCGGGCGTGGAGCCGGAAGTCGTGGGTGCTGTCCCGGTGGGGGTCGGCACGGTCTGTTCTGCCGTCACGGCAGCCTCCTTCGAGAAGGTGGAGGGATGGTGGAGCACGCGCCGTCGGGCGCTCCGGGAGAGGGAGGATGAAGCGGATGCGATGCATCCGCTTGTGACCAGTGTAGACCGAAACGGAAGGTCCGCATCCGCTTATTCCCAGAAAGTTCAACTAGCGTCGAGGCCGTGAGCACCACCGACCTCGAGCGCCCCCTCCGCGCCGACGCAGCACGCAACCGCGAGCTGATCCTGCAGACGGCACGCAAGTGCTTCGCGGAACGCGGGTTGTCGGTCACGCTGAACGACATCGCGCACGAGGCCGGGGTCGGCGTCGGCACGGTCTACCGCCGCTTCGCCGACAAGGACTCCCTGATCGAGGCGCTGCTCGCCACCAAGTTCGAGGCGATGAACGACGCCGCGGCACGTGCAGCGGACGAGTCCGATCCGCGCGAGTCCCTGCGGGTGTACCTGATGGGCGTGTTCGAGTTCCGGGCACGCGACCGGGCCCTCGCCGACGCCATCGTGCGTGCCGGCAAGTCGCGTCCGTCGATCGTGCAGGAACGCGATCGACTCGAGACCCAGGTCTCCGAGATCATCCGCCGTGCGCGGGACGCCGGCGTCGTGCGGGTCGGGTTCGACTACCGCGACCTGCCGATGCTCACCTCGATGGTCGGCGCCGTCGCGGACACCACCCGCGCGCACGACCCGAACGCGTGGCGCCGCTACGCCGAGGTCCTCATCGAGGGCGTGCTCCCGGGCGAACGGGAAGCGCCCATGCTCGGCGAGCCGCTCGACCGCGAATCGATCGAGCGAGCACTGCACGCGCAGTCCTGACGGCGCACGCGCGCAGTCCTGACGGCGCACACGCGCAGTCCTGACACCGCGCACGCGCTACAACCAGCTCGGCACCCAGTAGTGCGACCGCACGAAGTCCCACGGCATCTGCATGCCGGTCCACATCGGGAACCAGTACGCCGACGCGAGCACGACGACCCCGAGGTACACGCCGACCCAGGCGACCGCTCGGGTCCGGCGTGGCCGGGGATCGTCCCGTGACCCGAGCACCAACCCGATCGCCGCGGCGAGCGCCATCACCATGAAGGGCTCGAACGAGACCGTGTAGAACTGGAACACCGTTCGGTTCACGTAGAGCAGCCACGGCAGGTACCCCGCCGCGACGCCCATGAGGACGAAGGCGTACTCCCACCGGCGGCGCAGTATCCAGAGCACCAGCAGCGCCACGGTCGCGATGACCGCCGCGTACCAGATGAACGGGTTCGCGATGCCGGTGATGGCCTCCCCGCAGCGGGTCGCCGTGCAGCCGTCCTGACCGGCGTTCGTGCCGACGTAGTACATCGACGTGGGTCGCTGCATGAGCAGCCAGAGCAGTGGGTTCGCCTGGTACGAGTGCGGGGTGTGCAGGCCGATGTTGAAGCCGTAGATCTCGGACTGGTAGTGCCACCAGTTCTGCAGGCTGTCCGGCACCCACGACAGCGCGCCGGTCCAGCGCTGCCCGCCCGTGGCGATCCAGTCGCGGTCCCAGCCGTCCTTCGACACGAACCACCCGGTCCACGACGCGACGTAGGTGACCGCGGCGATCGGCACCGTGAGCAGGAACGACGCCGGTCCCTGCTGCAGCCAGGCGCTCGAGGACCAGAACTCGATGCCGGCCCGCTTCCGCAGCATCATGTCGGTCAGCACGGAGTACACCGCGAAGAACGCGAGGAAGTACATGCCGGACCACTTCGTCGCGGTCGCGAGTCCGAGCGCCACCCCCATCGCGATCAGCCACGGACGCCACCAGAGCACCGGCCCCCAGAGCGTGTCGCGGCCGGCTGCCGTGCGTCGGGCGACCCAGGCGTCGAGCCGCCGGGACGTCCAGCGACGGTCGAGCAGCAGCGCGCCGAAGCCGAGCACCACGAAGAACGTCAGGATCCCGTCGAGCAGGCTCACACGGGACAGCACGATCGCCTGCCCGTCGATCGCGAGCAGGAAGCCGGCGAGGGTGCCGACCAGCGTCGAGCGGAAGAGCGACCGGGCGATGACCGCCGTGAGGAACACGGTCGCGATGCCGAGCACCGCCACGGCGAACCGCCAGCCGAACGAGTTGTCCGCGCCGAACAGGAGCATCCCGAGGCCGATGAGGTACTTGCCGAGCGGCGGGTGCGCGATGAACTCCGCAGCGCTGGTGAACAGCGAGGTCTCACCGGACGCGAACCGCTGGTCCGTCGTCGGCTGGGAGCTGTCGGCGGGGTTGCCCGGCCAGGTGCCCTCGTACCCGAGGTGCACGATCGACCAGCCGTCCTTGACGTAGTACGTCTCGTCGAACACGAGCGAGTGCGGGTGTCCGAGGGCGACGAGCCGCAGCACCGCGGCCAGCAGCGTGACGGCCAGGGGCCCGGCCCAGCGCCAGACGGCGACGCGCCTGGCGGTGGAGAGCGTGCGCCCCCACCAGTCGTCGAGACGGGAGCCGACCGGCCCGTCGGGGACGGCGGTGCGGTCGTCGGTCAGCTCGCTGGTCATCGGAGAGCATCCTACGGATCGGCGCCATGTCCCCGCAGCCGCGCACAGGCGACCACAATGGTCCCGTGATCGTGCTCGCAGCAACGCCCATCGGCAACCTCGGAGACGCCTCCCGGAGGTTGGTCGAGACCCTCTCGAACGCGAGTGTGGTCGCCGCCGAGGACACCCGCACCGCGATCCACCTCATGCGGGCGCTCGGCATCGAGAACCGCCCGCGCCTCATCGCACTGCACGAGCACAACGAACGGGCGAAGGCGGCCGAGGTCGTCGAGCTCGCGCGGGACGAGGACGTCGTCGTCCTCACCGACGCCGGCATGCCCGCGATCAGCGACCCGGGCTTCCCCCTCGTCGAGGCCGCTGCAGCCGCCGGGGTCACGGTGACCGCGCTGCCGGGCCCCTCGGCGGTGCTCATGGCGCTCGCCGTGTCGGGGCTGCCGACCGACCGCTTCAGCTTCGAGGGATTCCCGACGCGGAAGGGCGGGGAACGTCGGCGGCTCTTCGCGTCGCTCGCCGGGGAGCAGCGGACGATGGTGTTCTTCGAGTCGCCGCACCGGTTGGGCGACACGCTCGCGGACATGGCCGCGGGCTTCGGGGACGACCGGCGCGCGGTCGTCTGCCGCGAGCTGACGAAGCTGCACGAGGAGGTCCGGCGCGGGTCCCTCGCGGAGCTCGCGGCGTGGGCAGCCGACGGGGTGCGCGGTGAGATCTGCGTGGTCGTGGAGGGGTCGACCGGTGCGCTCGACGACACGACGATCGAGGACGGCGTCCGGCTCGTGCTGGAGCGGGTGGCCGCCGGGTCGCGCATGAAGGAGGCGGCCGCGGCCGTCGCGGACGCGACGGGGCTGTCGAAGCGCGACCTCTACGAGGGCGCGCTGGCGGCGCGGTAGACGCGAGCGTCACCGGACTGGAGGCGCGGCTCCGGACACGCACCGCGCCTCCCGTCCGGTTCTCCACAGGTGGCGCGCGGGGCGCGTCATGCGGCTCCCGCCCGCCCGTAGGATGGTCCGCATGTCCGACGGGTCCTCGTTCAGCATCACCACGCCGATCTTCTACGTGAACGACGTGCCCCACATCGGGCACGCCTACACCGAGGTCGCCGCGGACGTCCTCGCGCGCTGGCACCGGCAGCGCGGCGACGACACGTGGCTGCTCACCGGCACCGACGAGCACGGGCAGAAGATCCTGCGGACGGCCTCGGCGAACGACGTCACGCCCAAGGAATGGGCCGACCGGCTCGTGACCGATGCGTGGAAGCCGCTCCTCGACACGGTCGACGTGGCGAACGACGACTTCATCCGCACCACGGACGAGCGCCACGAGCGCGGCGTGACGGCGTTCCTGCAGAAGCTGTACGACGACGGCTACATCTACGCGGGCGAGTTCGAGGGCTTCTACTGCGTGGGCTGCGAGGAGTACAAGCAGCCGAGCGACCTCGTCCCCGGCACCGGTGCGTACGAGGGGCAGCAGGTCTGCGCGATCCACTCGATCCCGGTCGAGGTGCTGTCCGAGCGCAACTACTTCTTCCGGATGTCCGACTTCGAGCAGCGCCTGCTCGACCTGTACGAGTCGAACCCGCTGTTCATCCAGCCGGAGAGCGTCCGCAACGAGATCATCTCGTTCGTCAAGCAGGGTCTGCGCGACCTGTCGATCTCGCGGTCGAGCTTCGACTGGGGCATCCAGATCCCGTGGGACCACGACCACGTCCTCTACGTGTGGTTCGACGCCCTGCTCAACTACGTCACGGCGCTCGGGTACGGCACCGACGACGACGAGGCCTTCCAGCGCCTCTGGCCGAGCGTGCACATCGTCGGCAAGGACATCGCCCGGTTCCACGCGGTGATCTGGCCGGCGATGCTCATGGCCGCCGGGCTGCCCGTCCCCGAGCGCGTGTTCGGCCACGGCTGGCTGCTCGTCGGCGGCGAGAAGATGTCGAAGTCGAAGCTGACCGGCATCGCGCCGTCGGAGATCACCGACACGTTCGGGTCCGACGCCTTCCGCTACTACTTCCTCCGCGCCATCACCTTCGGGCAGGACGGCAACTTCAGCTGGGAGGACATCTCCGCCCGCTACCAGGCCGAGCTCGCGAACGGTTTCGGCAACCTCGCCTCCCGCCTCGTCGCGATGCTGCAGAAGTACTTCGACGGTGCGGTGCCCGAGCGTGGGTCGCTCACCTCGTCCGACGAAGCGATCGACGCGCTCGCGGTCTCCGTCACCGAGCGCGCCGACGCCGCCATCGCCGCGTTCGCACCGCACGAGGCCATCGCCGCGGTGTGGGAGCTCGTCGACGCGCTGAACGGGTACATCACCGAGCAGCAGCCGTGGGCGCTGGCGAAGGACGACGCGCAGCGCGAGCGGCTCGGCACCGTCCTGGCCACCGCGCTCCGTGGGCTCGGTACCGTCGCCGTCCTGCTCTCGCCGGTCATGCCGAAGGCGACCGAGAAGCTCTGGGCCTCGATCGGTGCCGGCGGATCGATCGCCGAGCAGCGGGTGGACCGTGCCTGGGAGTGGCAGGGTGCCTCGACCGTGGTCCCGCTCGAGTCCGGGTTGTTCCCGCGCATCGATCAGTCGGAGCAGGGCGCAGCGTGACCGACGCCCACCTCCGCGCCCGTGGTGACGGCGACGGGTCCAAGCGGGACCTGACCTACCCGCCCCTGCCCGAGGCGCTCGTCGTCCCGGTCTACGACAACCACACCCACATGGAGATCGCCGACGGCGGCGACGGCGCGCTGGACTACCGTGAACACCTCGACCGCGCGTCGAGCGTCGGTGTCCGCGGTGTCGTGCAGGTCGGCACCGACCTGGCCACCTCGGAGTGGTCGGCGGCCATCGCCGCACGGGAACCCCGGGTCCTCGCCGCGGTGGCGCTGCACCCGAACGAGGCGCCGTCGCTGCAGGAACAGGGTCTGCTCGACGAGCACCTCGCCGGCATCGAACGGCTCGCGGCACTGCCGCGGGTCCGGGCGATCGGTGAGACCGGTCTCGACTTCTTCCGCACCGGCGAGGACGGCCGCGACGCCCAGGTCCGCTCGTTCGAGGAGCACATCCGCATCGCGAAGGCGCACGACCTCGCGCTGACGATCCACGACCGCGACGCGCACGACGCCGTGGTCGAGGTCCTCGACCGTGTCGGCGCTCCCGAGAAGACCGTGTTCCACTGCTTCTCCGGCGGTCCCGACCTCGCCCGGCTCTGCGCGGAGCGCGGCTGGTACATGTCGTTCGCCGGCACCGTGACGTTCAAGAACGCGGCCCCCCTTCGTGCCGCGCTCGAGGTCGCACCCCGTCACCTGATCATGGTCGAGACCGACGCCCCGTACCTCACGCCGACGCCGTTCCGCGGCCGCCCGAACGCGCCGTACCTCATCCCGCTCACCCTCCGGTCGATGGCCGAGACCCTCGGGACCGACGCCTCGATGCTCGCGGCACAGATCGCCTCGAACACCGAGCTCGTCTACGGCGCGTGGGACGCCGAGCCCGTGACGGTGGAGCAGTAGTGGCATCGCTCCTCGGCCCGGCGGAGATCCGGGACCTCGCGGCCCAGCTCGACGTCACGCCGACGAAGAAGCTCGGCCAGAACTTCGTGCACGACGCGAACACGGTCCGTCGCATCGTGGCGTCGGGTCGGGTCACCGCCGACTCGAAGGTGCTCGAGATCGGTCCCGGTCTCGGCTCGCTGACGCTCGGGTTGACCGAGACGGGCGCGTCCGTCACCGCGGTGGAGATCGACGGCCGGCTCGCCGCCCAGCTGCCGAACACGGTCGCCACGATGCAACCGGCGGCCCGGCTCGAGGTCATCCACCAGGACGCCCTCACCGTCGCCGCGACGGACCTGCCCGAGGCGCCCACGCACGTCGTCGCGAACCTGCCCTACAACGTCTCCGTCCCGGTGCTGCTCCACCTGCTCGCGACCTTCCCGTCGATCGAACGGGCGCTCGTCATGGTGCAGGCCGAGGTCGGCTACCGCATCGCCGCGGGCCCCGGCAGCAAGGTCTACGGGGCGCCGAGCGTGAAGGCCGCCTGGTACGGGTCGTGGTCGATCGCCGGACAGGTCAGCCGGCAGGTGTTCTGGCCGGTGCCGAACGTCGACAGCGTGCTCGTCGGGTTCGATCGGCACGACCCGCCCGGGGACGAAGCACTGCGTGCGCAGGTCTTCGCGCTCGTCGACGGGGCGTTCCAGCAGCGGCGGAAGATGCTCCGCCAGAGCCTCTCCGGTGTCCTCGGCAGCAGTGCCCGGGCGTCGGAACTCCTCACCGCCGGTGGGGTCGACCCGACGGCTCGGGGCGAGATGCTCAGCGCCGTCGACTTCGTGCGCCTCGGCCGGACGGTCCTCGCCGCGGCGGAGTGACCCCGGCGGCCGCGTCCGGCGTCGTGCTCCAGTGCCCGGGGCGCTGGAACCCCTCCGGCAGGACCGTGGCCGCGTCGCCCCGCGCCGCGTTGACCTGCATCTGGGTGAGGAACACCGCGCCACGGAGATCGGTGCCGCGTAGGTCCGCGTCGCGGAGGTCCACGCCGAGCAGGTCGCAACGGTCCAACCGGGCGCCCCGGAGGTCTGCTGCGATGGCGAGCGACCCGCGCAGCGTCGCCCCACGCAGGTCGGCCCCGCGCAGGTCCGCGCCGACGAGGTCCGTCCCCGGACCGACCCGCTGGCCGTGGGCACCGACCGGACCCTGCCGACGTGCGATCGCACTCGCCTCGAGCAGGAGCGGACGGGCACGGTCGTACTCCGCATCGACGTCGAGGGTGGCGAGGTCGTCCGGCGTCCCGTCGCTCTGCAGACGGACGTGCTCGAAGGCCGTGACCCACGGGGTCTCGTCGTGTGTCGCTCGCACGAGGGTGATCGCCTCGTCGAGGTACCGCAGGAGGTCGTGGAGTCGTCGGACGACCGGGAACGTGGCGAACATGGACCGCCGCGTCTCGGGGTCGTCGCGCCACGAGCGGCCCGCGAAGGTGTGCCGGGAGACCTTCTGCCCGGCCCCCGAGCAGTCGAACACCGTGCAGCCGGAGAAGCCCCGCTCACGCAGGTGCGGGTGGATCCGGCAGCCGTCCGCGTCGTCGAGGTTCGTGCACGGGTCGCCGGCGTCCTTGTCGAACGGGAAGTCCGCGGACTTCGCGAACGCCAGGGCGACGCAGCACAGGCCGAAGCAGTTCGCGCAGTCGGCGCCGAGGTCCTCTCGTCGCCCCAGCTCGACGCGCGTCCGCGTCGCCATCAGTGGTCGTTGACCCGGACGACCGTCCCACCGGTCAGTGACAGCAACTGCTCGAAGGTCAGGGGGAGCACGCTGTTCGCGGTCCCCGCCGCCGACCAGACCGTGTCGTACTCGCGGAGCGCCTCGTCGACCACCGTGCGGATCGGGGCCGGGTGCCCGACGGGGGAGACGCCGCCGATCGGCTGCCCGGTGATCTCGCGGACCTGTTTCGCGGTGGCCATGGTGAGCTCGGTCGCGTCGATCTGGGCGGCGAGCAGGTCGGTGTCGACCCGGTGCCGGCCGGAAGTCATCGCGAGCAGGGGTTCCCCGTCGGCCAGGAACAGTAGGCTGCTCGCGATCGCTCCCGGTTCGGTGCCGAGCGCGGCGGCGGCCTGCGCGGCGCTGTGGGTCGAGTCGGGGAGTTCCCGGGCGGTCGCGTCGATGCCGGCTTCGGCGACGATGCGATGGACGGTGGCGAGGCGGTCGTTCATCACCGTTCATCCTCGTGGGAAGCGGTGTCGAGCGCGAGTACTTGTCCCGAAGTCATGGAAATCCAACATGTTTGCAGACCGGATTCGTGCCCACCTACGGTCGTCCCCACGAACCGAAGGAGACACCATGACCAGCACCCGTCGTCCGCTCGAGCGCTCTGCACGCCCAGGGCCCTTCGCACATCGCACGCTCACTCCTGCTGAGATCGAAGCACGTCGTACCCGACCGACCGGCACCCCGGCGGAACGCGCACAACGGGTCCACGAGATCCTCAGCACGTCGACCTTCACGATCGCTCCCCGTCCCACTCGTCACACCTGGCGGGGTGTCTGAGGACATGCCGCTGGAGTTCGCTCCGATCGACGAGCCGTACCGTGTCTTCCCGATGGAGGACGTGGTGCGGATGCCCGCTGCGGTGGTGCTCGAGCGGAGCTTCGTCGTCGCCGCACTCGAGCGCAGCGCTCCTGGGCACGACTCGGCCGCCGGCTTCCTCGAACGGATGGTGCTGGCGGACACGACACTGTTCTTCAACGACGTCCTCGAGCTCCAGCTCCAGGACGCTGCCTTCGACCTCGCCCTCCGAGAAGTGCGTCTCACGGGGACACGCTCGGAGGCATCCGTCTCGGAGCTGGCGCGCGCGATGCTCGCCCGGTGGCAGGCGCTGATCGCACTGACGGACGCCGTGTACGTGGAGCTCACACCGCTGCTCGAGGACGTCATGTACTACCGCGAGCGCTTCGGTCTCCCCGCCCTCGACTCGGTCCAGGCGGCGATGGTGATGGCGTCCGGCGCGGACGGCATCGTGACCGTCGACCAGTCCTTCGGAGAGGTCGATCCCTCGCTGCTCCCGATCTTCACACCCCAGCAGTTCGTCCGTGGCACCCGAGCGCGTCGACGCTCGAGCGGCTGGACGAGTCCCTGACGAGATCACGAGCGTGATGCGATCGCACCGCCCCTACGATGGCGGCATGACCGACGGGACGGTGCGATCGCACGCGCAGGGGATGGCCGCCGACAACGTGCTCGCGGCGACCGGTCGCACGCCGGACGACTGGTACGCCCGCATCGACGAGATCGACGGACGGACGATCGGGCACGCCGCCATCGCCGTCTGGCTCGTCGAACAGGGCGTCGAGCCGTGGTGGGCGCAGGGCGTCACGATCGGGTACGAGCAGGCGAGGGGCCTCCGGATCCCCGGGCAACGATCGGACGGCTCGTTCGCGGTGTCGGCGTCGCGCCAGGTCCCCGGGGAGCGCGAGACGGTGCTCGACGGGGTCGTGCCGGTCTGCACGACGGCGTTCGGGTTCGCCCCGACCTCGGAACGCCGGGGCGGGAAGCGGCCCTCGGCGCGGTGGACGTTCCCCGATCGCGAGTCGGTGCTGCTCACCACCGAGGACGGCTCCCGGGCGGGCACGGTCCGGATCGCCGTGCAGCGGGAACGGCTCACCGGACCGGAACGCATGCCCGACGCCAAGGCGGAGCTCCAGGACCTGCTCGCGGCACTCTGAACCGGGGTCCCGAACGGGGCACGCGCGGATCAACCGGATGGCCCTAGGCTTCGACGGGTGTCTGCACCGCGTTCCCGTTCCGCACTCGTCCTCCTGCTCACGGCAGTGGTCGCGGGGTGTGCCATCGTGGTCTTCGCCGTGCTCGCGCTGCTCCGGGATCCGTCCGACGACGCCGCGTGGGTGGCCGTCGTGCTGGGCGGGCTGTTCGTCGCGTGGGGGATCACGTTCGACCGCCTCCCCGACGACGACGATGACGATGACGGCGACCACCACGACCACGACCACGACCACAGCCACGGCCAGGGCTGGACACCCCGCCGCCTCAACGCCGCCCTGTCGACCGGCCTGGCGATGACGGGCGCGTACGTCGTGATCCGCGCGCTCGGCCGCCCGGTCGACACGGCGCTGGTCGGGGCCCTCGCGTGGCCGGCCTGGCGACTCGTCAACCGGATCCTCGACGGCGTGATCCGACGGCGCGGAGCCCGCGGCGAGGCGGACGGCGCCACCGACTGAACGAGGCGGACGGCGCCACCGCCGACTCGCCAGCGGAGGCCGGCGAGCCGGTCGTCAGTGCCCCCGCGACGCCAGCGCCTCGATGAGCTGCTGCTGCGTCCCGTCCCGCTCCGACCACCGCAGCGGCAGCACGTTCTGCACCAGGATCTCCGGCGCCGCGCCGGCCTGCAGCAGCGACACCACCTCGTCGAGGAACGAGGACAGCGGCATCCCGCCGAAGTCGACGCCCTCGCCCATCAGATCCGTGGCGACCGCCGGCGGCACGAGCTCGAGCACCGAGACGGGTGACCCGGTCAGCTGCTGGCGGAGCGACTGCGTGTACGAGTGCACCGCGGCCTTCGTGGCGCTGTAGGT
The DNA here is from genome assembly GCF_031455235.1 of Curtobacterium sp. 320. Classification (NCBI taxonomy): domain Bacteria; kingdom Bacillati; phylum Actinomycetota; class Actinomycetes; order Micrococcales; family Microbacteriaceae; genus Curtobacterium; species Curtobacterium sp. 320. The sequence goes on from NZ_JAVDSI010000001.1 coordinate 92,867, forward strand.
CGGGGTCGCGGCGAGCGGTGTGTACGCCAGCCCCGACGACACGGTGACGATCGTCGACGCCGGACGACCGAGCAGGTGCGGCAGGAACGCGTCGATGAGGCGGATGGTGCCGAGCAGGTTCGTCTCGACGGTGGCGACGGCGTCGGCCAGGTGTTCCGACGATCGCAGGTCCTCGGCGCGCATGATGCCCGACATCGTGACGAGGGCGTCGAGCGACGGGTAGGCATCGATGACGGAGGCGGCCGCGGCGGTGATCGACGCCGGGTCGGTGACGTCGAGCTCGACGGTGCCGAAGCCGTACTCGTCGTGCAGCGAGTCGAGCAGGGCGCGACGTCGGCCGCCGATGACGACGGTGCTGCCCGCTGCCTGCAGGCGCTGGGCCAGCCCGAGGCCGATGCCCGAGGTCGCGCCGGGGATGAAGACGGTGGAGTTCGTGATGTCCATGACGACCACGATCCACCCGCCCGACCGCCCGAACCAGAGCGCCGTCATCGGGGGACCGCCGATCCCTGGCACGGTCGCCTGGCCCGGTGCACGATGAAGGCATGGACCGCCCCGGGCTCGCCGACTTCCTCCGCCGCCGCCGCGAACTGCTGCGCCCCGAGGACGTCGGGCTCGGCTCCGGGCAGCGCCGCCGCACGCCGGGCCTCCGGCGCGAGGAGGTCGCCGCGCTGGCGGGGATGTCCGCCGACTACTACACGCGCCTCGAGCAGCAGCGCGGACCGCAGCCGTCCGAGCAGATGGTGGCGGCGATCGCCCGGGCGCTCCGCTGCAGCCTCGACGAGCGCGACCACCTGTTCCGCCTCGCCGGGCACAACGCGCCCGCTCGGGTCCACCGTTCCGACCACGTCGACCCCGCGATCCTCCGGGTGCTCGACCGCCTCGAGGACACCCCGGCGATCGTGGTGAACGACCTGGGCGAGACCCTCGTCGAGAACCGGCTCGGGGCGGCGCTCCTCGGCACGACCACGGGGTTGCCGGGCAACGAGCGGTACCAGCCGTGGCGCTGGTTCATGACGGGCTACGAACGGGCGAAGTACGCGCCGGAGGAGCACGAGCGGCTCGCCCGGGCACAGGTCGCCGCACTCCGTGCAGCGGTCGGCGCCGCGGGACCGACGGACACCCGGGCGGCGGAGCTCATCGCCGACCTCGAGGCGAACAGCGCGGACTTCCGAGCGCTGTGGTCCCTGCACGAGGTGGCGAGCCGGTGGGAGGACCACAAGACGTTCGTCCACCCCGAGCTCGGCCGCATCACCGTGGACTGCCAGGTGCTCCACACGACGAGCCAGACGCAGGCGCTGCTGCTCTTCACCGCACCGACGGGCAGCGAGGACGCGCAGAAGCTCGAGCTCCTCGGCGTCGTCGGCCAGCAGACCTTCGCCCGCTGACGGAGTAAACCCGCGTCACACACCTGGCGACTCCCGGCAGGCCGTGCCTAGGGTGGCGAGGTGAGCACTCCCCGCGTGTACGTCATCCACGAGAACCCCGAGTGGTTCCCGCCGCTCGCCGCTGCCTTCGAGGCCGAGGGTGTCCCCGTCGAGGAGATCCTCCTCACCGAGGGACAGATCGACCTCGGAGCCGACCCCGAACCGGGCGTGTACTGGTCGCGGATGTCGGCGAGCTCCCACACGCGCGGGCACGAGCACTCGAAGGAGTACACCCGCGCGGTCCTCGGCTGGCTCGAGCGTGCCGGTCGACAGGTCGTCGGCGGCAGCCACGTCCTCGAGCTCGAGGTCTCGAAGGTGGCCCAGCACGGACTGCTCCGGAACGCCGGGTTCGACGTGCCCCGCACCACGGCCGTCTTCGGGCGCACGACGCTGAAGCAGGCCGCCCACGACTTCACCGGCGGCCAGGACGTGCCGTTCATCACGAAGCACAACCAGGGCGGCAAGGGCCTCGGCGTCCGCCGGTTCGACTCGCTCGCCGAGTTCGACGCCTACGTCGACAGCCCGGAGTTCGAGGAGCCCGTCGACGGCATCACCCTGCTGCAGGAGTACCTCACGGCCCGCGAGCCGTTCATCACGCGCGTCGAGTTCGTCGGCGGCGAGTTCGTCTACGCCGTCCGCGTCGACACGAGCGCCGGCAGCTTCGAGCTGTGCCCGGCCGACGCGTGCGAGGTCCCCCAGGTCATCGCGGGTGCGGTCTGCGACGTCCCCGGCACCGAGGCCGCCGGGGCACCCCCGGCGTTCAGCGTCCGCACGGAGGTCACCGCCGAGCACCCGCTCGTCCAGCAGCTCCGCGGGTTCCTCGCGGAGCAGCGGATCCAGATCGCGGGCGTCGAGTTCATGGAGACGACGGACGGTCGCACGGTCGTCTACGACATCAACACGAACACGAACTACAACCCCGCCGTCGAGGAGACCGCGCCGGCCTCCGGCCCGCGCTCCATCGCGCGGTACCTCGGTGGCCTGCTGGAGACGCAGTACGCGGCGCAGCTCACGGCCTGAGAACGCAAGATCCACCGGACTGGAGGCGCGGTGCGGGCCCGCCCCGCGCCTCCAGTCCGACCCTCCCCACCTCCCCAAGGAACTCACCCCGTGCGATTCGGATACTGGACCCCGCTCTTCGGCGGCTGGCTGCGCAACGTCGACAACGAGAACATGCCGGTCACCTTCGACTACGTGAAGCGGCTGGCGCAGCGCGCCGAGCGGATCGGCTTCGACCTGACGCTCGTGCCGGAGCTCAACCTCAACGACATCAAGGGCACGGCCGCGCCCTCGCTGGAGGCCTGGTCGCTCGCCGCGGCCATCGCGGCGACGACCGAGCGCCTCGAGATCATGGCGGCGATGCGTCCCGGGTACCACCTGCCCGCGGTGACGGCGAAGCAGGCGGCGACGATCGACGACATCTCGTGCGGCCGGTTCACGTTCAACGTGGTGAGCGCGTGGTGGGCGGAAGAGGCCAAGCAGTACGGCGGCATCTTCTCGGAGCACGACGACCGGTACAAGCGCACGGCGGAGTTCGTCGAGATCATGAAGGGGCTCTGGCGGGAGACGCCGTACTCCTTCCACGGCGAGTACTACGACATCGAGAACAGCCACCTCGAGCCGAAGCCCCGGGTCACCCCCCGCATCTACGCCGGCGGCGAGAGCGAGGCCGGCAAGGCGGCGATCACCGGGTACGCCGACGCCTACGTGACCCACGGCGGCACCGTCGAGGAGCTCCGGACGAAGATAGCCGAGATGAAGCAGCGCCGTGTCGACGCGGGGCTGCCGCCGTTCGAGGCGTTCGGCATGGCCGCCTACGTCATCGTCCGCGAGACCGAGGAGGAGGCGCAGGCCGAGCTCGCGCGGATCACCGACGTGCAGCACGGGCACGCGTACGAGTCGTACCAGGACTTCATCTCGAAGTCGCAGCTCGAGCACGTGCCGTCGCTCGAGGACTACTCGGTGTCGAACCGTGGGCTCCGCCCCGGGTTCGTGGGGACGCCGGAGCAGGTGGCCGCGCGGATCCGCGAGTTCGAGGACGCCGGGGTGGACACGCTGCTGCTGCAGTTCTCGCCGCAGCTCGAGGAGATGGACCGGTTCGGCGAGCAGGTCATCCCGCTCGTCCGGCCGTCCGTGGCCGCGCCGTCCGGGGCGGTCGTCTGATGGGCGACGCCTCCGACGGCACCGAAGCCGGCTGGGCGTTCGAGACCCGGCAGATCCGTGCCGGCTTCCGGGCGGACCCCGGGTTCGGCGCCAACGTGCCGCCGATCGCGCAGAGCGCCGCGTTCGTGTACCCGTCGGGCGAGGACGCGGCCGACCGGTTCATGCTCAACGCGCCCGGTCACACGTACTCGCGGGTGAACAACCCGTCGGCTGCGGCGCTCGAGCGACGCATCGCGGACCTCGAGGGCGGTGTCGGCGCCCTCGCGCTCGCGTCCGGGCAGGCTGCGACCTCGCTCGCCGTCCTCGGCCTGGCCCGCGCCGGAGACCACATCGTGTCGAGTGCGTCGCTCTACGGCGCGACCTACACGCTCTTCGCCTCCACCCTGGGCGACCTCGGCATCGCGTTCACGTTCGTGCAGGACCCGACCGACCTCGACGAGTGGGCGGCGGCGGTCCGTCCGGAGACGAAGGCGTTCTTCGGCGAGTCGATCCCGAACCCGCGCGGCGACGTCCTCGACTTCGCGGGGGTGGCCGGTGTCGCGCACGAGCACGGCGTGCCGCTCATCGTCGACAACACCATCGCCACGCCGTACCTCGTCCGGCCGATCGAGCACGGTGCGGACATCGTCGTGCACTCGGCGACGAAGTACCTCGCCGGGCACGGCAGCGCCATCGCCGGACTCATCGTCGACAGCGGGAACTTCGACTGGGCGGCGCACGCCGAGCGGTACCCGCAGCTCGCGACGACCGAGCAGTCCGGGTTCGCGAACACGAACTTCGCGGAGAAGTTCGGGCGGCGCGCCTTCATCCAGCGCACCCGCTCGAAGCTCTCCGCCGACCTCGGGCCGGCGATCGCCCCTTTCAACGCCTTCCTCGTGCTGCAGGGCATCCAGACCCTGTCGCTCCGGATGGACCGGCACGTGTCGAACGCGGCCGCGGTGGCGACGTGGCTCGACGCGCACGACCAGGTGCTCGGCGTGCACTACGCCGGGCTGCCGTCGTCGCCGTGGCACGAACTCGCCCAGCGGTACGTGCCGGCGGGTCCGTCGGCGGTGCTCGCGTTCGACCTCGACGGCGGGGTCGACGCCGGGCGGCGGTTCGTCGCGGCGCTCGAGCTGTTCGACCACGTGTCGAACATCGGCGACGTGCGCTCGCTCGTCGTGCACCCGGCGTCGACGACCCACGTGCAGATGACCTCGGCGGAGCGGGCGGCCGCGGGGGTCGGGGACGGGCTGATCCGGCTGTCCATCGGACTCGAGCACGTGGACGACATCCTCGCGGACCTCACGCGCGGCTTCGCGGCTGCGTCGGGATAGGTTGGGGGCATGACCACGCTGGCCGCACCGACCCGTGTGCGGACGCGCGCCCCCGGGAAGATCAACGTCTACCTGTCGGTCGGGGCCCTGCAGGACGACGGCTACCACGACGTGGCGACGGCGTACCAGGCGGTCTCGTTGTACGAGGACGTCTCGGCCGAGCCGGCGGACGACTTCTCGGTGACCTTCACCGGGCCGATCGACTCGCGGTCGGTCCCGGTCGACGAGTCGAACCTCGCGATCCGGGCCGCGCGCCTCGTGGCCGACGCCGCCGGGTACCGCGGGGGCGTCCGGCTCACCATCGACAAGCAGGTCCCGGTCGCCGGTGGGATGGGCGGTGGATCGGCCGACGCCGCAGCGACCCTGCTCGCCGTCGACACGCTGTGGGGGACTGCGCTCGGGCGTGAGGAACTGCTGCGCCTCGCCGCGCAGCTCGGCGCCGACGTGCCCTTCGCCTTCGCCGGCGGGACCGCGGTCGGGACCGGGCGCGGTGACGAGCTGAGCCCGGCGCTGGCCAAGGGCGAGTTCCACTGGGTGCTCGCCCTGAGTGACGCCGGCCTCTCGACGCCCGCCGTGTACCGGGCGCTCGACGAACACCGTGAGCGGTACCGTGCGGACATCGCGCCGGCACCCACCACGCCCGTGGTCGAGGCGAACGTGCTGCAGGCCCTCCGCGCGGGCGATCCCGACCTGCTCGCGGACTGCCTGCACAACGACCTGCAGGCCCCGGCGATGCGCCTCCAGCCCGCGCTCGCGACGACGCTCGAGATCGGGGAGAAGGCCGGTGCCCTCGCCGGACTGGTATCGGGCAGCGGGCCGACGGTGGCGTTCCTCGTCGCCGACCGTGATGCCGCGCTCGAGGTGCAGGTCGAGCTCAGCGCCGCCGGCATGGTCGCGGTGCGTGCCGCCGGACCGGTGCACGGCGCCCGCGTCCTGCACTGACCGTCCTGCACCGACGGCGGCACGGTCCCGTCGGGCGGCGGGCCCCGTTGGCCGGTCAGTTCCGGACGTACTCCGTGATGACGACCGTGCCGGTCTTCCAGTGCTCCTTCGCCGTGAAGCCGTGCTCCGCGAGCACCGCGGCGGTCTCCGGCTCGATGTTGCGCGCCTTCACCGTCCCGCCGACGAACCAGACCGTGTCGATGTCGCCCAGGCGGCTCGGGATCGTCGTCTCGAGATCCCCGGTCTGGTTCCACAGGACGCCGGACTCGGTTCCGACCTTGCGCACGCCGAGGTCGGTCATGCCCGCGAACGCCGACGGGTAGGAGATGCGGATGACGTCGGCGGTGGTGCCGGGGTGCCCGTAGACGCTGCCGAACACGACACCCTCGTCGGCGTCGGCGCGGTTGGTGCTCCGCTCGGCGGCGATGATCGAGGCGGCACGGGCCCAGGTCGAGTCCTGCTTCGCGAGCGGCTCCTTCACGGCGACGGCCGTGGGCACCGACAGCACGAGGACGGCGGCCACGGCGGCGGCGAGCAGTGCCTTCGGCCGGACCAGCGTGAGGGCGAGGGCGATGAGCAGTGCGACGAACGGCAGGCTGAGCGTGGCGTACTTCGGCGAGTACAGGTGCTTCCCCATCGCCGTGGCGAGGACGAGCGCGGCCGTGGGGATGACGACGAGCGGCACGGCGACGCGGACCGCCTGCGCGCGGACGAGCGACCGGACCGTGGCGGAGCGCCGGTGCGCCTCGACGAGGGCGAACACCGTGCCGACGAGCATGAGCGCCCATGCGCCCGCGGCGTACACGTCGACGCCGCCGAACCACGCCGTGGCGAACACCTGCACGCCCGTACGTTCGCCGATGCCGGCGATCCACGCGACCTGCTTCGACTGCGAGGCGACCTCGACGACGAGCGGCGAGACGGCCACGGCGGCGAAGACGGCTGCGACGGCCCAGCGGACCAGGACCCCGCGGGTGACGAGCGCCGGACCCAGGTCGTGGCCGCGGCGGGACACCGTGGCGCGACGGGCGGCGGCGCGGCGGGCGACCAGCGTCCACAGCAGGGTCACGGCGTGCGCGACGACCGCGAGCGAGAGGTAGACGTTGAAGGTCACCGAGACGAGTGCGAGTGCTCCGTAGGCCGCCCACCAGTGCAGGCTGCGACCCGACCGGGTGCGGCGGACCGCGGTCAGACCGACGAGGGTGAGGCAGACGGCCAGGGTCGTGATCGTGGCGTACGGCCGACCTTCGGACCCGGCCCACTGCACGCGGGGCAGCGCGAGGAACACGAGCCCGGCGGTGATGCCGAGGCGAAGTCCGCCGAGCCGGCGCCCGAGCGCGACGACGAGCCCCGCCGCCACGCCGATGGCCAGGGCGCTCGGGAACCGCAGCGTGAACGGCGTGTACCCGACGAGCCAGAACCAGACGTGCATCAGCGAGTAGTAGAGCCCGTGCACGGCGTCGACGCTGTGCAGCTCGGCCCACAGCTGCGGCCAGGTCCGCTGGGCGCTCGTGACCGTCGCCGCCTCGTCGTACCAGAGCGAGGGGACCCAGGCGAAGGCGGCGCAGACGATCACGCCGAACGCGCCGACCGTCAGCTCGGGCGTGCGGACGACGGCGGTGCCGATGCTCGACACGAGGGCCCGGAACCGGGAGCGGGCACGGACCGGCGCGATCCCCGTCGTCCGGGGGATGCTGATGGTGCCGGTCCGTGGTGCAGTCACGGTGAGGACGGTATCCGCGGCGGCTGGGCAGGTGCCCGGCGTCCCCGCAGCCCAGACTGAGAGTTCCACATACCGGTATCGTGCGGAGGACCATGACGAAGCTCCGCATCCGCGACGCCGCGCGGTACCTCGGCGTCAGCGACGACACCGTCCGGCGGATGGTCGACGCCGGGACCTTCACGCGGGGGACCGACCCCTCCGGACGGACCGTCGTGGACGGGCGGGAACTCGCGGCGCACATCCGCGGCGTCGGCGGGCAGCTCGACGACCCGTCGGGGACGAAGAGCTCGGCGCGCAACCGGTTCGTCGGGATCGTCACCGACCTCGTGGTCGACGGCGTGATGGCGCAGGTGGAGCTGCAGAGCGGCCCACACCGGGTCGTGTCGCTCATGAGCGCCGAGGCCGTCCGCGACCTCGGGCTCGAGGTCGGGACGGTCGCCGTCGCGTCGGTCAAGGCGACGATGGTGTCGGTCGAGGTGCCGGCGGAACCGACCGACGCATGACCGACGACCGGCACACGAGCGACGACCGCCGTCGGTTGCTGTCCCGGACCGCGGCGCTCCAGGGCGCGGGGGACCGGGCCGTCCGGGCGCTGTCCGAGGCGAGCATCCTCGTCGTCGGCGCCGGTGGCCTCGGCGCGCCCGTGCTCACGTACCTGGCCGGGTCGGGGCTCCGCCGCGTCACCATCGTCGACCACGACGTCGTCGACACGTCCAACCTGGCACGGCAGACGCTCTTCGCCGCGGCGGACGTCGGGCGACCCAAGGCCGAGTGCGCGGCCGAGCGGGTGCGGGGCGTCGACCCGGAGCTCGAGGTCGTCGCACTCGCCGAGCCGTTCCACGCCGACCACGTCGCGGGCCACGACGTGGTCGTCGACGCCGCGGACAGCGTCGAGGTCACCCGGGCGATCTCGGACGCCTGCTCCACGGCCGGGGTGCCGTTCGTGTGGGGCACGGTCCTCGGCACCGACGGGCAGGTGTCCGTGTTCCACGACGCCGGGCCGGAGCCGATCGACTTCCACGACCTGCACCCGGACGCCCTGCCGGACGAGGGGTCCTGCGCGCTCGACGGCGTGCTGCCCGCGCTGTGCGGCGCCGTCGGCTCGGTGATGGCGGCCCAGGTGACCGCGCTCGTCGCCGGCATCGGGGAGCCGTTGACCGGCAGGGTGCTCACGGTCGACGCCCGGCGGTGGCGCTGGACCGAGAGCACGCTGCGGCGCGGCCCGGGCTCCCGGCGTCCGGCCCCCTCGGTGGACGAGGCCCCGCCCCGGATCGCCCCGGCGGCACTCGCCGCCCGACTCGACCGGACCACCGGCGGCAGCGGCGGACCCGTCCTCGTCGACGTCCGCACCCCGGCCGAACGCGCCACCGGGATCGTCGCCGGCAGCATCCCGCCGGACGACCTCGCCGCGGACGACGACCGACCCGTCGTCGTGGTGTGCGCCAGTGGCGTCCGCGCGACCGCCTGGGCACGCGCAGCCCGTGCCGCAGGTCGTGACGCGATGGTCCTCGACGGGGGCATCCAGGCCTGGGACCGGGAGGGCCTGCCGACGATCCGGCCCACAGCGACCGCAGATGCGGATACGATCGAGCAATGACGACGCACGTGCGGAACGCCGCCCTCCTGATCGCCGCGACCGCCCTCGTCACCGTCGGCCTCGCCGGCTGCAGCACGGCCGACACGGCTGGCACGGCCGGCACGACGGACACCACCGCCCCGAGCGCCAGCGCGAGCAGCACGGCCGGGGCCCCGACCGGGAAGATCACCGTCTTCGCCGCGGCGTCGCTCCAGAAGACGTTCACGACCCTCGGCGAGCAGTACGAGGCCGCCCACCCGGGGACCACGATCACCTTCTCGTTCGCCGGCTCGAGCGACCTCGTCACCCAGATCCAGAACGGCGCCCCCGCCGACGTGTTCGCGTCCGCCGACGAGGCGAACATGGACAAGCTCGTGAAGACCGACATCGCCGCCGGTTCGCCGCGGGACTTCGCCACGAACGTCCTCGAGATCGCCGTGGCGCCCGGCAACCCGAAGGGCATCAAGGACCTCGACGACCTGACCGCCTCGGACGTGCAGCTCGTCACCTGCGCCATCCCGGTGCCGTGCGGTGCCGCGACCGCGAAGGTCGAGCAGGCCACCGGTGTCGACCTGCAGCCGGTCAGCGAGGAGCAGTCGGTGACCGACGTCCTCGGCAAGGTCGAGTCCGGCCAGGCGGACGCGGGACTCGTCTACGTGACCGACGTCGAGGGTGCCGGCGGCAAGGTCGACGGCGTCCGGTTCGACGCGGCGTCGAAGGCCGTGAACACCTACCCGATCGGTGTCCTGAAGGACGCGTCGAACCCCGACCTCGCGGCGGCGTTCACGGCGTACGTGCGTTCCGACGCCGGCCAGAGGGTGCTCGCCGACGCCGGCTTCGGAGCCCCCTGACCCGTGCCCGACCACACTGATCGAACACCCCGGGCGAGCCCGTCCGTCCGCACCCCGGTGCCGTGGTGGCTGCCGGTCCCGGCGGTCCTCGGCGGCCTGTTCGTGGTGGTCCCGGTCCTGGCGATGGTCGGCCGCGTCGACTGGGGGTCGTTCGGCGCACTCGTCACGTCGCCCGCGTCGCTCACCGCCCTCGGACTGAGCCTCGGGACCGCTGCCGCCGCGACGGGCATCGCCTTCGTGCTCGGCTACCCGCTCGCCGTCCTGTTCGCCCGGTCCACGTCGCGGTGGATCGGGGCCGCACGCGCCCTGGTCCTGCTGCCGCTCGTGCTGCCGCCGGTCGTCGGGGGACTGGCCCTGCTCGCGGCGTTCGGTCGGCTCGGCGTCGTCGGGGCGTGGCTCGACGATCACGGTCTCCGGATCGCCTTCACCACGGCCGCGGTCGTGATCGCGCAGACCTTCGTCGCGATGCCGTTCCTGGTGTCCTCGATCGAGGGTGCGCTGCGCGTCGGGGGCGACCGGTTCGAGCGGGTCGCCGCGACGCTCGGTGCGTCCCCGACCCGGACGTTCCTGACGGTGACGACACCGCGGGTGCTCCCGGGCATCCTGGCCGGCCTCGTCCTCTGCTTCGCCCGTGCCCTCGGGGAGTTCGGCGCGACCCTCACGTTCGCCGGCAGCCTGCAGGGCGTCACCCGGACGCTGCCCCTCGAGATCTACCTGCAGCGCGAGATCGACCCGGACACCGCGGTCGCGCTGGCGCTCGTGCTGGTCGTCGTCGCGCTCGTGGTCATCGGCGCCTCCGCGCTCCGCACCCGGACGGCACTCGCATGAGCCGCGAGCGTCCGGCGCACCGCGGCCTCCGCGCCCACGTCGTCGTCCCCGACCGCGGCGTCGACGTCCACCTCGACGTCGCACCGGACGAGTGCGTCGCGCTGGTCGGGCCGAACGGCGCGGGCAAGTCCACGGTCGTCGAGGCCCTCGCCGGACTGCTGCGCATCCGGTCCGGATCGGTCCTGCTCGGCGACCGCGAGCTCACGGGCGTCCGAGCGCACCGCCGCGGGGTCGGGCTCGTCGCCCAGCGCGCGGACCTCTTCCCCCACCTGTCGGTCGCCCGCAACGTCGGCTACGGACCGCGCGCGGCCGGGTCCGGGGGCCAGGAGGCGCGGCTCCGCTCCGACGCGGCCCTCGCCGCCGTCGGCGTGGCCGGTCTGGCGGACCGCGCACCGGGGACGCTCTCGGGAGGGCAGGCCCAGCGCGTGGCGATCGCCCGGGCCCTCGCCACCGAGCCGGCGCTCCTGCTGCTCGACGAGCCCACCTCGGCGCTCGACGTCGACGCCCGGGCCGAGGTCCGCTCCGCCCTCGGGACCGCCCGGACCGGTCGACCGACGGTCCTCGTCACGCACGACCCGCTCGAGGCCGTCACCCTCGCGGACCGCATCGTCGTGCTCGAGGGCGGCCGGGTCGCCGAGCAGGGGTCGACCGCCGTCGTCCTCGGGCGTCCGACCAGCGCGTTCGCGGCGTCCTTCTCGGGTCTGACGCTCCTGCGCGGCACCGCCACCCGGGGTGGGATCGCCCTCGACGACGGGGGCGCGCTCGCGTCGTCGACCGGCACCGCGCCTCCTGGCTCGTCCGCCCTCGCCGTCTACCACCCGACGGCCGCGGTCGTGACGCGCGACGGTGCCGGGCCGGAGCGCCGGGTGACCGGACTCGAACCGCGGGACGGGCTCGTCCGGGTGCGGACCGGCGACCTCGTGGCGGACGTCACCGTCGCGGTGGCTGCGGCGCTGGGGCTCGCGCCGGGGGATGCCGTGCGGATCGCGGTCCCGGCGGACGAACTGACGGTCTACCGGCCGGACGGACCCACGCCGGACTGAGCCGGGCTCAGCCGCCGGCGAAGGGCGGCATGACGTCGACGACCGCCACGCCGTCGAGCCCGGTCGCCCGGTCGCGCGTCGTCACCCCGTCGACGAGGTACGAGCAGCGCTCCTGCAGCGCCCGCCACCGATCGGGATCGTCCGCCGTCACCGACCGTAGGGCCTCGTCGAGCGTCGCTGCCCGCACGGCGACGTCGTCCACGCCCACCGCTGCCCGGGCCGCGGCGAAGAACCGGATCGTCGTCACCGTCATCCGCCGATCGCGCTCATGCCCCGCGTGGGGTGCACGAGGTCGTCGCTGTCGTCGCCGTGGTCGCGGGGCTTCGCCCACATCGCCAGGCGCCAGAGCTCGGCGACCTCGTCGTCGGAGGCTCCCTGGCGCATCGGGCCGAGCACGTCGGTCTCGTCGTCCGAGAAGAGGCAGCTGCGGACGTTGCCGTCGGCCGTCAGACGGGTGCGGGTGCAGTCGGCGCAGAACGACTCGGTGATGCTCGCGATGATGCCGATCGTGCCGAGCTCCGCACCGACGCCGCCGTCGGCCGTCCGCGCGAGCACCCGGAAGCGCTCCGCCGGGGCGCCGTCGCGGGGTGCCTCGTCCGGCACCAGGGCGAAGGACTCGGACAGCATCGCCCGGGTCTCGGCCGCGGTCACCATCGACGTGCGGTCCCAGGCGTGGTCGGGGTCGAGCGGCATCTGCTCGATGAACCGGAGCTCGTAGCCGCGGTCGAGGCACCACCGCATGAGGTCGGGCGCCAGGTGGTCGTTCACGCCGCGCAGCAGCACCGCGTTGACCTTGATCGCCAGCCCCGCTGCCCGGGCGGCCTCGAGCCCGGCGATGACCTTGTCGAGGAACGGGCGCCGGGTGACGGTGGTGAAGACGTCCGGGTCGACGGTGTCGAGCGACACGTTCACACGTCGGAGGCCGGCGTCGTACAGGGCGGCTGCGCGGTGGGCGAGCCCGATCGCGTTCGTGGTGAGCGACAGCTCCGGGGCGTCGGGGAGCGCGGCGCACCGGGCGATCACGTTGACGAGGTCGTGGCGGAGCATCGGCTCACCGCCGGTGAAGCGGACCTTGCGTACGCCGAAGCGGTCGGTCGCGAGCCGGACGAGCCGCTCGATCTCGGCCGCGGTCATGAGTGCGTCGTCAGGGGCGAACGGCAGCCCGGCCGCCGGCATGCAGTAGGTGCAGCGCAGGTTGCAGCGCTCGGTGAGCGACACGCGCAGGTCGACCGCGCGCCGCCCGAACCGGTCGAGCAGGCCGCCGGTGGAGCCGAGCATGGTCGCGGGTGCCATGAGCGTCAGCGTACGGGGTCGGCGGGTCCTCCACCTGATGACATCGCGAGCGCTCGTTCCCGGAAGGCGAGCCGGCGCCCCCAGCGCTCCCAGTCGGACCGCCGGGTGCGCACCAGCGTGACGACGATGACCACGGCGACCGCGGCGGCGAGCCACCAGCGGTACGCGTCCGCCGACGGCCAGACGCCGCGCAGGGCGATGGCGAGCCCGATCGACAGCCACTCCCAGCGTCCGGAGAGCACCACGAAGGGGATGAGGAGCAGCGCGTACCAGGGGTAGCGCGGGCTCACCGCGAGGAACGTCACGCCGATGAGGAGGACCTCGCCGGACCACGGCCGCGCGGGGTCGGACAGCCGCCACGCCACGAACGCCGCCAGCAGGACGAGCAGTCCGACCACGAGCGTCGCCGCGTCGCCGTGGAAGACCAGCGAGACCAGGGCGAACCGGGAGCCGTCCTCGTAGCCCTCTTCCGACAGGTACCCGGGCAGGTAGCCGAGGACGTCGAGGCCCGTCGTCAGCACGTACGGCACGTAGAGCAGCCCGAACACCGCGATGCCGACCGGGATCGCCCACCAGTTCCGCCACCGACCGAGCAGTGGCGGGTACACGAGCGCGGGGATGAGCTTCGTCGCGGTCGCGGCGCCGAGGGCGATCCCGCCCCAGATCGGCCGGCCGAAGGCGACGAGCACGGCGCCGGCGGTGGCCAGGGCCGCGCCGAGGGCGTCGACGTGCGAGTTGGTGACGGCCTCGGACGCGACGAGCGGGGACCACGCCCACAGTGCGGCCCACCACGTCGGACGACCGAGCTTGCGGAGCACGACGACCAGGCCCACGGTGACGCCGAGCGACAGGAGCAGCCCCGCGACCTGGAACGGCATGTACTGCGCGGTGGCCGGCACGAACGCCCGCACCGCCGCGAACCAGAGCTGGGCCATCGGCGGGTAGATCGTCACGACGTCCGGGCGGTTGATCGCGACGCAGTGCCCGTCCGCGCCGTCGCCGAGCCCGCGGAACCGGGGCTCGAGCGGCTTGCACGTGCCGTCGACCTTGTCGGGGAAGAGCCAGTCGGGGCGCAGACCGGACAACGCGGTCGACTGCGGCGTGTGTGCGTACGGCGAGATCCCGGCGTGTTGCACGATGCCGTCCCAGGCGTAGCGAGCAGAGTCGGTGCTGGTGTTGGGCGGCCCGGCGATGGCGGCGAGCCCGACCACCAGGCCACCGCCGACCACGAGCCACGTCATCCACTTCGCCGGGACGAACCGCAGCGCGAGCACCGCGATCGCGAACACCGTCCAAGCGATCAGGGTCCACGCAACGAATGGGGAACGATGACCGGACCGGAGGAACCCCAGATGCGTGACGCCGAAGGCGATGACGCCCGACAGAGCGAGCACGCCGACCACGGCCAGCACGGTCGGCAGGAGTCGGCCGGGGCGAAGTCGTTCACTCATGGTGCGACGAGGCTATCCATGGTCCGCGGGCTGCTCCTGGATGCACGATCCGCGATGGCGTCGCCGAACCGGAACGCGCGGACGGCGGTCGTCCTGGGGCGGTTGCTCGGGGTGGCGTTCCTCGTCTGCTTCGCGACCGGCGTCTACAGCTACTTCCTGCAGCAGCCGCTGCCGTGGATGCGGTTCCCGACCCGTCCCGCGCAGCTCTACCAGTTCACGCAGGGCGTGCACATCACCGCGGGGATCGCGATCATCCCGCTGCTGCTCGCGAAGCTCAACACGGTCATGCCGGCACTCGTGCAGACCCCGCCGGTGCGTGGGCCCCTGCACCTGCTCGAGCGGCTGTCCATCGCGGTGTTCGTGGCGTCGGCGATCGTGCAGGTGACGACGGGCCTGCTCAACACGTACCAGTGGTACCCGTGGCCGTTCCCGTTCAAGCAGGTCCACAACGCGCTCGCGTACGTGCTCATCGGGTCGCTCGTGCTGCACATCGGCGTGAAGCTCCCGCTGATCACCCGGTACTGGCGGAAGCGGGACTCGTACGACGAGCACGGCCGGTTCGTGGTCGACCCGGCCGCGGGGAGCGAGCTGCTCTCGCCCATCCAGGAGGAACGGGGCGCTTCCGCCGCGCCGGATGCGGCTCCACAGGCGGTCGCGTCCTACCCCCGCGGCATCACCGGCCGTGTGCTCCGCTGGGTCGATGGCGTCCCGGCCGTCCCGGCCGTCCCGGCCGTCCCGGCGGACGCTGCCGAGACTCGTCCCGGCGGACCGGACTCGGCGTCCGCGACCCGAGCGGCGTCCGCAGAGCCGAGTCTCGGCGCGCCGCAGGACGGTGCGGCGGAGGCGATCCGCGCCTCCCGGACCACGCCGGAGGCGACCGACGGTCGACGTGAGCGGATCGCCCGACGCGGGTTCTTCGCCGGTGTGACCGCCGCGACGGTCGGTGTCGTGGCGTTGACCGCCGGACAGTCGAGCACGCTCGCCGAGCCGTTCAACGTGTTCGGTGCCCGACAGCGGCACCGCGGGCCGAACGACCTGCCGGTCAACCGCACGGCTCGTGCCGCCGGTGTGCTGGCCACCGCCACCGCCGCCGACTGGTCCCTGACCGTCGTCGGGCACGACGTGGTCCGCACCTTCTCGCGTGCCGAGCTCGTGGCGCTCGGCACCGCCGAGGCCGAGCTCCCGATCTCCTGCGTCGAGGGCTGGAGCCAGATGGCGACCTGGAAGGGCGTGCGGATGCGCGACCTGCTCGATGCCGTGCAGGCGGCGCCGGGGTCGCACGTGCGGGTGACGAGCCTCGAGCGGCACGGCGGCTACCGCATCATGGACATGGGCCCCGAGTACGCCGAGGACCCGACGACGCTCATCGCGCTCGAGCTGAACGGCGCGACGCTCGACCTCGACCACGGGTTCCCGGCGCGGATCATCGCTCCCGGACGACCCGGTGTGCTGCAGACCAAGTGGATCGAGAAGATCGAGGTGATCGCATGAGGGCCGCACGCATCGTGCTCGTCGTGGTCGGGGTGCTCGTCATCGCGTTCGGGGCGTACGTCCTCGTGACGACGGTCCGACCGAACCGGATCTGGGGGCTGGCGACCTGGCTCCTCGGGGCCGTGGTCCTGCACGACGCGATCCTGTCGCCGTTCGTCGTCGGAGTGGGGCTCCTCCTGCGTCGGACCGGGCGGACGCTGCGTGCCTGGGCGCTCGTCGTCGTGCAGGCGGTCGTCGTGCTCGGGAGCGTCCTCGCGCTCGTGGTCCTGCCGGAGATCGCGGCGAAGGCGCACGGGCAGAAGAACCCGACGGTGCTGCCGTTCGACTACGGCGCGCGGCTGCTCCTCGTCGAGGGGGTCCTGCTGCTCGTCGTCGTGGCGGTGCTCGTGGTCGCCGCACGTCGTCCGGTACGCGTTCGCGCGAGTACTGGTTAAACCGACAACCTTTCGGTAGACTCGACGCATGACCGACGACACCCCGTGGCTCACCCGCGACGAGCTGCGCGCGTGGATGAAGCTCGTCGCGGTCATGGAGCTCCTGCCGGCCGCGCTCGACCAGCAGCTCCAGCGTGACGCCGACCTGACGCACTTCGACTACATGGTCATCGCGATGCTCTCCGAGACCGACTCCCGGACGCTCCGGATGTCGGCGCTCGCCTCGGCGACGAACGCCTCGCTGCCGCGGCTGTCCCACGTGGTGTCCCGGCTCGAGAAGCGCGGCCTCGTGGCGCGCTGTCCCTCGACCGACGACCGGCGCGCGACCGACGTCCGGCTGACCGACGCCGGCTACGCGACCATCGTCGACGCGGCCCCTGACCACGTCCGGACCGCCCGTCGCGTGGTGATCGACGCGCTGAGCGACGAGCAGGTCGGGCAGCTCGACGGCATCGCCGCGGCGCTCCTCAGCCGGCTCGACCCCGAGGGGCGGTTCGCCGCCCTGACCTACCCGCGCGACGACGACGAGCCCGCCATCTGCGAGGCCCGGCTGACCGGCACGGCGACCGACTGACGCCACCGTCACGCACGCCTGCGGCTCGTGGGCGTTGCAATAGGCTCGCCGCATGACCGAGTCCGCCGCGCCGTCCGACACGTACTCCTACCTCGGACCCGCAGGGACCTTCACCGAGGCCGCGCTCAAGCTCGTGGACGCCGCGGCCGGCAAGCCCTGGCGGAGTGTCAACAACGTCGGCGAGGCCCTCGACGACGTCGTCAGCGGCCGGTCGATCGGTGCCGTCATCGCCATCGAGAACAGCGTCGACGGCGGGGTCAGTGCGACGCAGGACGCCCTCGCCCGGATCCCCGGCGTGCGCATCGTGGGGGAGTACCTCGTCCCCGTCGACTTCGTGCTCGTCGCCCGCCCCGGCACCGCGCTCGCCGACGTCCGGACTGTGAACGCGCACCCCGTGGCCTACGCCCAGACCCACAACTGGCTCGAGGCGAACGTCCGCGGCCACGGGCACATCCCAGCGTCCTCGAACGTGGCCGCCGCGGCAGCCCTGCTCGACGAGCACCCCACCGCCGACGCCGCGGTCGCACCCCCGGGGATCACCGACCACTACGCGCTCGAGGTCCTGGCCTCGTCCATCGGGGACAACGCCTCGGCGGTCACCCGGTTCGTGCTCGTGTCGAAGACCCTGGCGCTGCCCGAGCCGACCGGCGCCGACAAGACCAGCGTCATCGTCGAGCTCCCCGCCGACCACCCCGGCGCCCTGGTCGACATGCTCGAGCAGTTCGCGACGCGGGGCATCAACATGGGGTTGCTGTCCTCGCGGCCGATCGGCGACGAGCTCGGGCGATACCGGTTCGTCATCGACCTCGACGGGCACGTGCGGGACGAGCGCGTGGCGGACGCACTGCTCGGCCTGCGGCGGTTCAGCCCGCGCGTGACGTTCCTCGGGTCGTACCCGCGGGCCGACGGGGTCCGGCCCGAGGTGCCCGCGCGATACTCGGACGTCGCGTTCGTCGAAGCCCGCGACTGGCTGCGCGCGATCGTGTCCGGCGAGCCCGAGGCGCGCTGAGCGCTGGCTCCGCGCGCTGCGCGCGACCCCTCGTGCACCGGCGCGATCTGCTCCCGCACAACCAAAGTCCCGCGGAACCACGTCGTCGCGTGGTTCCGCGGGACTTTCGTTGTGCGCTGCGCGCGTACCGCCGCGCCGCGGCGCGCGCGGCGGCGCGGCTACCGCCGGCGGCCGCGGCCCGTCGCCGGCTCGACCGCGGGGATCCGCACGTCCAGCGAGCCCGGGTCGATCTTCGCGCGGAACGCCACGATCTCGCCCACCGGGTCGCCGTCGATCTCGAACTCGTCCGGCTTCGTCAGGCGCAGCGTGAACTCCTCGCCGCGCAGGTACCGCAGCGGGCGCTCCTGCTTCGCGGCCGTCGTGATCCGGCGGCCGATCACGGTGTCGGACAAGGCCGACCGGCGGAACCACCGCAGGATCCCGTTCTCCCAGAACACCCGGGCCGCGATGCGCACCCAGCCGAAGAACCCCCGAGGCCGCATCACGACGATGTCGAACACCCCGTCGTCGATCTCGGCATCGGGCAGGAGCATGGCGTTGGCCTGGAGCATGCCGCAGTTGCCGACGATGACCGAGTGCGCCCGGACCGAGCCGTTGCGCGCCGACTCGTCGAGCCGGTACTTGAACTCGAAGCCGTCGGTGTCCCGGACGGAGCGGAACAGCGAGTCGAGGTAGGCGAGCCACCCGACGCGCTTCTTCAGCTCGGGGCGCGTGTTCGCGAGCATGCGGGCGTCGAGCCCGAGGCCGGCCATCACGACGAAGCCGAACCGGTCGCGGGAGCCGTCGGGACGCTCGACACCGAGCAGTCCGAAGTCGATCGAACGGTCGTGCCCGGTGAAGATCGCCTTGGCCATCCCGCCGAGGTCGTCCAGCGGCAACTTCATGTTCCGCGCGAGCAGGTTGCCCGTGCCGCTCGGCAGCAGCGCCAGCGAGGCGTCGGACCCGTGCACCACCTCGGCCACGGCGCGGACGGTGCCGTCCCCACCCGCGGCGGCGACGACGTCGGCGCCGGCTTCGAGCGCGGCGCGGGCCATGCCGCCGCCCGGGTCCTCCTCCGTCGTCTCGAACCAGAGGGTCTCGGCCCAGCCGGCCTCCTGCTGGTGCTTCTCGACGGTGCGCTTGAGGGTCGGCAAGTGGACCTTGACCGGGTTGTAGACCACCGCGGCCGTCCGCTGTTCGGTCTGGAGGGCGTCCTGGTCCGCGGGCGCGGTCTCCGAAGGGGTCGACATGCACCAACGGTACCGATCGGATGCTGCGAGCGGACGGTCGTGACGACCCGTCTCGGGCCTGGAGGCGCGGGTCGGGCCCGCACCGCGCCTCCAGTCCGTCCGCAACTGCGCCCCTTTAGGATGGTGCGGTGATCGATCCCCAGCTGCTGCGTGACAACCCGGACGTCATCAAGGCCTCGCAGGAGGCGCGCGGCGCCTCCGTCGCCGTCGTCGACGAGGCCGTCGCCGCGGACGCGGCACGGCGGAGCGCGATCACCTCGTTCGAGTCCCTCCGGGCCGAGCAGAACGCCTTCGGCAAGACCGTCGCGAAGGCCCCGAAGGACGAGAAGGCCGCGCTCGTGCAGCAGGCCCAGGCGCTCGCCGCGAAGGTGAAGGAAGCGCAGGCGACCGTCACCGCGGCCGAGGAGTCCTTCAACGCGGTCGTCCGGAGCATCCCGAACGTCGTGCTGCCCGACGTGCCGAAGGGCGGCGAGGACGACTTCGTCACGCTCCGCACCGTCGGCACGAAGCCGGAGTTCGACTTCGAGCCGAAGGACCACGCCGACCTCGGCGAGCACCTCGGCATCATCGACATCCCGCGCGGCGTGAAGGTCTCCGGCTCGCGGTTCTACTTCCTGCGCGGCCTCGGTGCACGGCTCGAGATCGCCCTGATGTCGCTCGGCCTCGACCGTGCGATCGCCGCAGGCTTCGAGCCGCTCATCACCCCGACGCTCGTGCGCCCCGAGACCATGGCCGGCACGGGCTTCCTCGGCGAGCACGCGGCCGAGGTCTACCGGCTCGAGGCGGACGACCTCTACCTGACCGGCACGAGCGAGGTCGCCCTCGCCGGGTTCCACGCCGACGAGATCCTCTCCTTCGACGGTGGCGACGGCCTGCGGTACGCCGGCTGGTCGACCTGCTACCGGCGCGAGGCGGGGTCGGCGGGCAAGGACAACCGCGGCATCCTGCGCGTGCACCAGTTCAACAAGCTCGAGATGTTCGCCTACGTCCACCCGGACCAGGCCGAGGCCGAGCACGCCAAGCTCGTCGGGTACCAGGAGCAGATGCTGCAGGACCTCGGGCTGCACTACCGCGTGATCGACGTGGCGGGTGGCGACCTCGGCACGAGTGCGGCGCGCAAGTACGACATCGAGGCGTGGGTCCCGACGCAGGGCACCTTCCGCGAGCTCACGTCGACGTCGAACTGCACGACGTTCCAGGCTCGTCGCCTCGACATCCGGTACCGCACCGAGAGCGGGAAGACCGCGCCGGTCGCGACCCTGAACGGCACCCTCGCGACCACCCGGTGGATCGTCGCGATCCTCGAGACGCACCAGCAGGCCGACGGTTCGGTCGTCGTGCCCGAGGTCCTCCGTCCCTACCTGGGCGGCGTCGAGGTGATCGAGCCCCGATGAGCACGCAGGGTCGGTTCGTCGACGGTTCGGCCGGTGCGGGTGCGCCGGCCCGGACGAAGCGCTGGTTGGTGGCGCTCGACATCGACGGCACCACCATGCGCGAGGACGGTGTCGTCACCGACACCGTGATCGCCGCGCTCCGCGATGCCGAGGCGGCCGGACACGAGGTCATGCTCAGCACCGGTCGCAGCGAGGGCATGACCGTCCCGCTGCTCGACACGCTCGGCATCCAGCCGAAGTACCTCGTCTGCGCGAACGGAGCGCTGACGCTCGCACGACGTCCCGACGGCTCCTACGAGCGGGTGCACGTCGAGCAGTTCGACCCGAGCGAGGTCCTGCAGACCATCCACGGCGCCCTCGAGAACGCCGCGTTCGGCGTCGAGGACCAGACCGGCCACTTCCTGCTGTCCGGCAACTTCCCCGACGACACGATGACCGTCGCCGGTGAGCACGTCCCGTTCGAGCGGCTGCTCGGCGTCGAGGCGACCCGCGTCGTGGTCATCTCTCCCGGGCACGACACCGAGGACTTCCTGCAGATCGTCGAGCAGATGGGCCTGCACAAGGTCTCGTACTCGGTGGGCTGGACGTCGTGGCTCGACATCGCTCCCGAGGGCGTGACGAAGGCCACCGCGATGGAACGGGTCCGCGAGTGGCTCGACATCCCGCGCTCCCGCGTGTTCGCCGCGGGCGACGGTCGGAACGACATCGACATGCTCCGGTGGGCCTCGACCTCGGGGCGCGGCGTCGTCATGGGGCAGGCACCCGAGGACGTCGTGGACGCGGGCAACGAGCTCACGGGTGGCGTGACCGACGACGGCCTGGCGGCTGCGCTCGACTCCCTGCCGCGCTAGCCCGGTAGACTTCCCGGGACGCGATCACGTCTCGCCACGTGGTCGCGTCGCTGGAGGGTTGTCCGAGCGGCCGATGGAGCCTGTCTTGAAAACAGGTGGGCAGAGATGTCTCGTGGGTTCGAATCCCACACCCTCCGCCATGGACACACGCCTGCGCCTGATCCGCGTCGACGACGCTGCGACGCTCGCGGCCGTCGTCAGTGCGAGCGCCGACCACCTGCGGCCGTGGGAACCGACCCGTTCGCCCGCCTACTTCACCGAGGCGGGGCAGCACGACGTCATCGTCCAGGCCCTCGCGGCCGAGCGTGCCGGCACGTCCGTCCCGTTCGTGATCGAGTCGGTCGACGGCGAACTGCTCGGCCGGATCACGCTGAGCGGCATCACCCGCGGTGCCCTGCAGTCGTGTGCGATGGGGTACTGGATCCGCGCCGACCGAGTCCGGCAGGGGCATGCCTCCCGGGCTGTCCGGGCGGCTGCGGCGCACGCGTTCGAGGTGCTGCGGCTCCACCGTGTCCAGGCGGAGACCCTGCCCGAGAACGTGGGCTCGCAGCGTGCACTGCAGGCAGCGGGGTTCACGCGCTACGGCCTGGCGCCCGAGTACCTCAGGATCGCCGGGACGTGGCGCGACCACGTCATGTTCCAGCTCCTCGCTCCGACCGACCGGTGAGCCCCCGGTTCAGCTGACGAGCCCCGTCACGACGTCGTGCACCACGCGGGCGGCACGGGCGGCCGCATCGTCGAGGTGCTCCTTGAACTCGTCGCCGTCCGGCGCACACAGGTCGCTGATGCACCGGACGGAGACGAACGGCATGGCGTGGACGTGTGCGAACTGCGCGATCGCCGCCGACTCCATGTCGACCGCCGCGACCGTGGGGAACGCCGTCCGGAGCAGACGTGCTCGACCCTCGGTGACGAAGATCTCGCTCGAGCCGATCGTGGCCGAGCGGAGGCGGTACCCGGCGTCGGAGGCGAGTGCCAGCTCGACGAGCCGGTCGTCGGGCTCGTACCCGGTGGGCATGCCCGGGACCTGGCCGAGCGCGTACCCGAACGCCGTCGCGTCGGCGTTGAGGTTGACGTAGCGGTCCCCGACGACGACGTTGCCGATCTCGACGCCGTGCATCAGCCCACCGGCCGTCCCGACGCTGATCACCGGGATGCCCGAGCCGAAGTCGTGGAACGCGTGGGCGACCGCTGCCGTGGCGTTCGTGAACCCGATGCCGCTGCGGCGCACGGCGACCGTGGCGCCACCGACGTCGAGCAGGTGGTGTTCGTCGTGGCCGCCGACCGGACCGTCGAGGATCGGGACACCGCCGAGGAGCCCGGCGAACGCGGACACCTCTTCGCTCATGGCGGCGATGACGACCGCGATCGGGGGAGGGAGTTGCACTGATCGATGATCGCACGGGCCGCCGACCGTCGGGACACCGGGACGCGTACCGTGCACCGTGCGCGAGGAGATCCAGGGGGCGGTGTGGTCGAGGTCGTCGGGTACCGGGCGGAGTGGCCGCGGCGCTTCGCGGTGCTGCGGACGGCGTACGGCGCGGCGCTCCTCGCCGCCGGCGTCCCGCACCGCATCGAGCACGTCGGGAGCACGGCGGTGCCCGGCCTCGCGGCGAAGCCCGTCATCGACGTCGACGTGGTCGTCGGGGCGGCGGACGTGCCCGCGGCCGTCGAGGCCCTCGCTGCGATCGGTTTCGTGCCGCGCGGCGACCTCGGCATCCCGGGGCGGCAGGCGTTCCGCACGCCCGAGCGCTTCGCCCCGAGCAACACCTACGTCGTGGTCGAGGGATCGCTCGCGCTCCGCAACCACCTCGGCGTGCGTGATGTCCTGCGCGCGGACGGCGCACTCCGCGAGGAGTACGCCGCCGTGAAGCGTCGGGCTGCCGCCGAGGCGCTGGACATCGACGACTACCTCGTGCGCAAGACCGCGGTGCTCGACCGGGTGCTGCGCGCGGCGGGCCTCACCGACTCCGAGCGCGCCTCGATCGCCGACGCCACCGCGGGCATCACCGGCCGAGGTGCCCACGGCTGACCCCTGACGCGCGGGTGTGACCCGACCGGCTGCGATCGGCCGACTCGCCGCGGTCGTGCGCGTGTCCTCCCGCCGTCGTGACCGTTCCGGTTCGCGGATCACGGGATCCGCGAACCGGAACGGTCACGCGCCCCGCGGAACCGGCCGTCCCGACGCCGCAGCGCGCCGCGGCGTGTCCCGACGCCTCGCCGTCGCGCGGAACGGCGGGCGGGGTCGCGAGCCCCGCCGGCGCCGTCGACAGCGAAGGCGTCAGGCAGACGCCAGCGCCGGGTAGAGCGCGGTCAGCGGGGCGCTCAGTCCGGCGCGGACGTCGCGGCTGACCTGGTCGGCGAGGACCTCGTGCTCGCCGGCCTCGAGGGCGTCGTAGATCGCCGCCACGATGTCCGCCGGGTCGGCCTTCTCGACGTCGAGGTCGGCCGTCATGCCGGTGTCCGTGTAGCCGAGGTGCGCTCCGAGGACCTGGGTCCCCTGGGGTGCGAGCTCGAGGCGCAGGGAGTTCGTGATCGACCAGAACGCGGCCTTCGAGGCGGAGTAGCCCCCGGCCAGCGCGATCCAGCTGAGCACCGAGTGCACGTCGACGAGCGCGCCCCCGGCCAGCGACGGCGCGAAGGCCTTGGCGACCCGGAGCGCACCGAAGACGTTCGTGGCGAAGACGTGCTCGACCTCGTCGACCGAGGTCTCGAGGAGCGGCGCGGAGCCACCGATGCCGGCGTTGTTCACGACGATCGTGGCGTCGGCTGCTGCACGGGCGGCGGCGTCGACGCTCGCCTGGTCGGTGACGTCGAGGGCGAGCGGCACGATGCGCTCGTCGTCCCAGGTGCGCGGGGTCCGGGCCGTGGCGTAGACCTTGGCGGCGCCGCGGTCGAGGGCCTGCTGGACGAACGCGGCGCCGAGGCCGCCGTTCGCTCCGGTGACGAGGACGGTCGCGTCGGTGAGGGTGGTCATGGTGTGCTCCTGTCGAAGAGGTTGGGTACGGAAAGTGAACCTAGCACGGTGTGTCTGGATTCCGAACCCAGGTAGGATGAACACATGCTCGGCATCCTCGGCGGCGACGAGCGCTGCCCCATCGCGCGGTCCCTCGACGTCCTCGGCGAGAAGTGGACGCTCATGATCGTCCGCGACGCCCTCGCGGGGTCGACCCGCTTCAGCCAGTTCCAGCAGAGCCTCGGGGTCCCGCGGGAGGTCCTCACGGCCCGCCTCGGCTCCCTCGTCGAGGGCGGCGTGCTCGAACGCCACGCCTACAAGCCGGACGGTGGGCGCGTCCGTGACGAGTACGTCCTCACCGAGGCCGGCCGCGACCTCTCGCTCGTGCTGCTCGCTCTCGGCGGGTGGGCGGACCGGCACCGGCCGTCCGCGCGCACGTCCGACCTCCGCTTCGTCGAGGCGGCCACCGGCGAGCCGGTCGAGGCGGTCGCCGTGACGCGCAACGGGCACCGCCGCGTCGCGCTCGACGCGCTCGAGGCGGTCATGGAGGGCTGACGGTGCGAGCAGGCGGGCTGGCGTGACCACCGTCGGACGGGAGGCGCGGGTCGGCCCCGCGCCGCGCCTCCCGGACCGCAGGCGGGTGCGTCAGCGACGCACGCCGCACCCGCAACTGGCGCCGAGCACCAACTCGGCGGGGACGAGGTCCCGGTGCCACTGGTTGTCCGCGTCGAGGCCGAGCACCCGGTCGACGGCGGCGGTCGCCATCGTCTCGATCGGCTGCCGGACCGTGGTGAGCTGCGGGTTCGTGTAGTCGGCCTCGACCGCGCCGTCGAAGGAGACGATCGCGACGTCGTCGGGCGCGGACAGTCCGAGCTCGAAGAGGGCGCGCAGGAGCCCGACCGCCTGCATGTCGGAGCTGACGAAGACCGCACGGGGGCCGGAGCCCTCGCCGAACATACGGAGACCGGCCTCGTAGCCGCCCCGTCGGGTGAAGTCGCAGCGGACGATCGGGCCGTCGGGCAGCCCGGCGTCGCGGAGCGCGCGCATCCAGCCCTGCTCGCGGAGTTCCATCGAGCCGGCGTGCCCCATGACCAGGCCGATCGAGCGGTAGCCGTGCTCGACGAGGTGCTGCGTGCCGTCGTACGCGCCACGAAGGGCGTCGACGCCGATGCTCGCGTAGTCGGGGACCTCGAAGAAGGTGTTGAGCAGGACCATCGGGATGCCGGGGTCCGTCACGGTGGACAGGTCCGGCCGCGTCATGATGCTCGTGACGATGATGCCGTCGACCTGCCGGGCGGAGAGGCTGCGCAGGCGCTCCCGTTCCTGCGCGGCGTCGCCGTCGCTGTTGGCGAGCAGGACGTCGTACCCGCGCGCGGCGGCGGCGTGCGTGACCGCGACGCCGAGCTCGGACCAGAACGGGTTGTCGAGCTCGGGGACGATGAGTCCGAGCATCTTCGAGGAGCCGGTGCGGAGGGCCTGGGCGCTCGCGTTCGGGCGGTAGCCGAGGACGCGGATCGCCTCGCGGACGCGTGCCGCGGTGGCCGCTGCGACCGGACGGGGTCCGTCGTGCACGACGTAGCTCACGACGGAGGTGCTCACGCCGGCGTACCGGGCGACGTCGGCGCGGGTGACCGCCCTCGGGGTCGTCGGGACGGTCACGGGTGCCACCTTCGTCGGGTCGGAAGTCGCGTTCGGGTGCCGGCCCGTGCGGATCGACACCCGAACACCACTTGCTAGTCGCTGGCGATACTAGACGAGCCCACCGCCTCGACCGTCTCCGGGGCGTCGCCGAAGTCCGGCACCTCGAGGCGGACGCCGCCCTGCAGGGCGGACTGGTGGGCGATGATGCCGGGCAGCGTGAACCGGGCGGCGGTCCAGGCGTTCACCGGCGGCAGGGTCCGGTCGACGACGGCCCGGACGAAGTCGTCGGCGAGGAACTGGTGGCTGCCCTCGTGTCCGGTCGGCACGCCGGCGTACTCGGCCGGCAGGCGCGACGTGTCGTGCACAGCCGCGTAGCCGGAGACGAACGCGTCACGGAGCGAGGGGTCGACGCCGGCGAGGCGCGGGTCGTCGAGCTCCATCGTGGCCTGGGTGTCGATCTGGTCGCTGATGTCGTGCGAGTCCTCCTTCTCCTGCCAGACGCTGACCTTGGCGAGCTGCTCGAAGCTCGCCTCGGTGCCGAAGTAGCGGAAGCGGGACTCGCGGATGTGCGACGGGTAGCCGACGCGGCGCATCTCGTTGATCCGCATGACCCCGCCGTTGTCGAGCTCGAACAGGGCGGTGGCGTTCGAGAAGTCGTTGTCGAACTGGCTGACGTCCTTGTCGAAGACCCCGTCGCCGCGGTCGTCCTTGACGCCGATGCAGCTGACGCTGACCGCGTGCCCCGGGATCGCACCGAGGACCCCGCCGACCGAGTGTGTCGGGTAGAGCATGGGCGGGTAGCTGGCGGTGCGCTTCCAGTCCTCGCCGCCGCTGAACTGGTACGCGGCGTAGAAGCCGAGGTCCATGTCGTGCACGTAGTCGCCCTCGGCGTAGAAGACACGGCCGAAGGCACCCTCGGCGACCTTCGAGCGGGCGAACACCGTCGCGGGGTTGTAGTAGCTCGTCTCGCCCATCATGTAGGTGAGCCCGGTCTCGCGGACGGCCTCGATGATGGCCTGGATCTCCTCGACCGAGATCGCCATCGGCACGGCCGAGTACACGTGCTTGCCGGCGCGGAGGGCCTTGACCACGAGTGGCCCGTGCGTCCAGCGCTGCGTGAAGATCGCGACGGCGTCGACGTCCGAGGCGAGCACGGCGTCGAAGTCCGGGAACGTGCCGTCGAGGTGCTGCGACTCGACGAGCTCGGACGCCCGGTCGTCGACGAGGTCGGTGACGAAGACGCGGTCGACGTCCGGGTGCAGCTTGAACAGCTTGGCGAACTGGGGGGCGAACTGGCCCGCGCCGACCATTCCGACAGAGATCATCAGTGACCTTTCCAGGTGGGGGATGCGTCGCCGGGCAGGTCGCTCCGATGCGATCGAGGGATATCCTGACACCGATGTCTACACGTGACAACCCCCGATTCAAACGAAGAAGAAGCCTCTTGCCACCCGCTGTCCCCACGTGTAGATTCCCGGCTCACGGACTGCTGCACGTCAGTCCACCGCAGACGAAGGAGTCGCGATGGCCACCGAGAGCCCTGTGTCGTCACCCTTGACGACGGCCAGCACGAGACGGAGGAGTCGGGCGACCGACCTCGCCCGTGCCGGCACCACCTCCCCGCGACGCCGGCCCAGGAACGACCTCTGGCTGGCGCTGATCTTCATCGCCCCGGCATCGGTCGGCTTCGCCGTGTTCCTCGCGTGGCCCACCGTCCGGGGCATCTACCTCAGCTTCACGTCGTTCAACCTGCTCACGCCCCCGGTGTTCACCGGGCTGCAGAACTACGAGCGCCTGGTGCAGGACTCGATCTTCTGGCACTCGATGGCGGTGACGGTCGAGTACGTCCTGCTGAACATCGGGTTCCAGACGATCCTCGCGCTGTTCATCGCCGTGATGATGCACCGCCTCACCAAGTCGACCTTCGTCCGGGGCATCGTCCTCGCGCCGTACCTCGTGTCGAACGTCGTCGCGGCGCTCATCTGGCTGTGGATCCTCGACACGCAGCTCGGCATCGGCAACGAGATCCTGTCGGCGATCGGTGTGGGCCGCATCCCGTTCCTGCAGAGCGACGTCTGGGGCATCCCGACCATCGCGTTCATCAACGTCTGGCGGAACGTCGGCTACACGGCCCTGCTCATCTTCGCGGGCCTGCAGGCGCTGCCGGAGCAGGTCTACGAAGCCGGCCGCATCGACGGCGCCAGCGAGTGGAAGATGTTCTGGCGCATCACCGTGCCGCTGCTCCGACCGATCCTCTCGCTCGTGCTCATCATCACGATCATCGGGTCGTTCCAGGTGTTCGACACCGTCGCCATCGCCACCCAGGGCGGACCCGCGAACGCCACGAACGTCGTGCAGAACTACATCTACAACCTGGCGTTCGGCCGGTTCCAGTTCGGCTACGCGTCCGCCGTCTCGGTGGCCCTCCTCATCGTCCTCAGCATCATCACGATCATCCAGTACCGACTCTCGCGTTCCGGCGAGAGCGACCTGGACTGACGGCCAGAGCACACGGAAGCGAGTCGAAGATGACCAGCACCCTGCCCCCGGTGGTCGAACCGCAGACCACACGCGCGATCACCACCCGCGGCGGCCCCCGACCGCCTCGTCGGAAGCCCTCCGTCGGACGGGTCATCGCCTGGATCGCGATGATCGCCGTCATCGTCGTGACCCTGTTCCCGTTCTACTGGATCCTCCGCACCGCCCTGTCCTCCAACGGTGCGATCTCGGCCGACCCCACCTCGCTCCTCCCCACGGGCTTCAGCCTCGGTGGTTTCGAGCGCGTGTTCGGCCTGCAGTCCACGAAGGAGGCGCTCGCCCAGGGCGGGTCCGGCGCGGCCATCAACTTCTGGCAGTACCTGCTGAACTCGGTGCTCACCGCGACGATGATCACCGTCGGCCAGGTGTTCTTCTCCGCCGGGGCGGCCTACGCGTTCGCGCGGTTGCGGTGGCCCGGGCGCGACCGGGTCTTCGCGGTCTTCCTCGCCGGACTGATGGTGCCGACGATCTTCACGCTCCTGCCGAACTTCACGCTGATCAAGTCGCTCGGCCTGGTCGACACCCTGTTCGGGATCGCCCTGCCGTCGATGCTCATGACGCCGTTCGCGGTGTTCTTCCTCCGGCAGTTCTTCCTCGGGATCTCCCGCGAGGTCGAGGAGGCGGCACTCATCGACGGCGCCGGCAAGGTCCGGGTCTTCTTCCGGCTCATCCTCCCGATGGCCTCCGCCCCGATCGCGACGCTCGCCGTCCTGACGTACATCACGGCGTGGAACGACTACTTCTGGCCGCTGATGGTCTCGTACACCGACAGCTCACGCGTGCTCACGGTGGCGCTCGGGGTCTTCAAGTCGCAGTCGCCGCAGTCCGGCACCGACTGGGCCGGGCTCATGGCCGCGACGCTCGTGGCGGCGCTCCCGATGATCGTGCTCTTCGGCGTCTTCGCCAAGCGGATCGTCAACTCCATCGGCTTCTCCGGCATCAAGTAGGGATCCGCACATGACGAACTCCATCACCCGCCGCGCCCTCTTCGCCGGCGGAGCGTCCGCCCTGGCGCTCGGTGCGCTCGCCGCCTGCTCCACCACGGGGACCCCGAACCCGCGGAGCGGTGCGACCGGCACGGTGTCCTACTGGCTCTGGGACTCGAACCAGCTGCCGGCGTACCAGGCCGTCGCCAAGGCCTTCGAGCGCGAGAACCCCGGCATCACGATC
Organism: Curtobacterium sp. 320; assembly: GCF_031455235.1. Taxonomy (NCBI): domain Bacteria; kingdom Bacillati; phylum Actinomycetota; class Actinomycetes; order Micrococcales; family Microbacteriaceae; genus Curtobacterium; species Curtobacterium sp. 320. The sequence continues at coordinate 122,767 of NZ_JAVDSI010000001.1, forward strand.
AGGATCACCCAGCTCGGGTGGGCCGACTACTGGACGAAGCTCACCGCCGGGTTCATCGCCGGCACCGCTCCGGACGTGTTCACGGACCACCTGTCGAAGTTCCCGCAGTTCGCCGACCTCGACGTGCTGTACGAGCTCGACGAGCTCGAGGCGACGTCGGGGATCCGTGACGACGACTACCAGTCCGGGCTCGCCCAGCTCTGGAAGGGGCGGGACGGCCACCGGTACGGCTCGCCGAAGGACTGGGACACGGTCGCGATGTTCTACGACCAGAAGGTCATCGCGAAGGCCGGGTACACCGCCGACGACCTGGCCGCCCTGTCTTGGAACCCCGATGACGGCGGCACCTTCGAGCGTGCCGTCGCGCACCTCACGATCGACGGCAAGGGGCGCCGCGGGGACGAGCCGGGTTTCGACAAGACGGACGTCGCCGTCTACGGGATGAGCGCCAACGGCAGCGGGGGCGACGGGTTCGGGCAGACCCAGTGGTCGCCGTTCACCGGGTCGATCGACTGGTTCTACACGAACAAGAACCCCTGGGGGAACCGGTTCCGCTACGACGACGCCGGGTTCCAGAAGACGATCTCGTGGTACTTCGGGCTCGCCGAGAAGGGCTACATGCCGAAGTACGGGGTCTTCTCCACGACCACCGGACCGGACGTCCAGCTCGGCTCGAAGAAGGTGGCGCTCTCGTTCAACGGCTCGTGGATGATCGGGACGTACGCGAACCTCCCGGGCATCGACGTCGGGATCGCGCCGACGCCGACCGGACCGATCGGGCACCGCGCGTCGATGTTCAACGGGCTCGGCGACTCGATCACGAAGCAGGCGCGGAACCCGGAGGCAGCTGCGAAGTGGGTCGCGTACCTCGGCAGCGCTGCCGCCCAGGAGATCGTCGGCCGGGCGGGCATCGTCTTCCCGGCACGCCGATCGGGGACCGACGCAGCGGTGGCGGCGTACGCGAAGCGGGGCCTCGACGTGACGGCCTTCACCGAGCAGGTCGAGGACGGCACGACGTTCCTGTTCCCCGTGACCCGCAACCCCGCCGACGTGCAGGCCATCGTGCAACCCGCGTTCGACGACATCTACGCGAACGGCAAGCCGATCAGCACGCTGACCGGGGTGAACGAGCAGGTCAACAACCTCCTCGCCCTCACCTGAGCCGCGTTCGTCCGCACACCGCACCCGCCGGTGCGGTGTGCGGACGAACCTTGCACGCCGCAGGGGCCAGGTCCGAGACTGACGCCGATGTCCTCCCTCGAATCACTCGTGTACATGTCCGTCGCCGTCGACGACCTCACCGACGACCAACTGGTCGCCATGCTGCGCGAGGCGCGGCTCCGCAACGAGGCGCTCGGCGTCTCCGGTCTGCTCCTCGCGAAGGGCGGGCGGTTCATGCAGGTCCTCGAGGGTCCGGCATGGAGCGTCGAGGACCGTTTCGCCGCGATCCAGCGCGACCCGAGGCACCGCGAGGTGAAGTCGCTGTCGCGCGAGCGCATCGACGCGCGGCGGTTCGACGGCTGGGCGATGGCGTTCGGCAACCCCTCCGACCCCGAGGTCCGCGACGAGCCCGGCTTCAGCACGTTCCTCAGCGAGCGCTCCGGCCTGCCGGCCGGGGTCGCGGGGTCGCCGGCGGACTGGTTGCTCCGCTGGTTCCGTGGACGCGACCTGCAGGAGGTCCAGGAGGCGCGGATCACCCTGGCGAGGCACGCCGCCTGACGACGTGGCCGGTCGGCGTCCCGTCGCCGCGGGGTCCCTACCGTTCCGACGCCGCGTGGAAGCCGATCTCGAGCAGCAGGTTCGCGTGCGACCGCTGGTCGCCGGTCGCGATGACCAACCCGGTCTCGGGCGCCCGGACCGCGTCGTAGAACGCGAACCGGTCGAGCGCACCGAGCGGCACGTCCGGCCCGAGGATGCGCCGGTAGCCCTCGTGCGCCGCGACGACGGTGTCCGCCGGAGCCTCCATGACCGTCGCCGCCTCGACCGGGACCGCGTCGAGCAGGGTCGTCAGGACCTCGTCGACGTCGAGCAGTCCGGGGCGGAAGTTGAGGTGCACGAGCGCGGCGCCGGGACGCATCGCCGTCGCGAACGGGTAGTTCCCGTCGGCGACCAGCACCTTGGAGCCGTGCCCGAGCGACGCGAGCGCGCTCAGCGTCGGCTGGTGGGTGAGGGTGTAGCGCAGCATCATGCCTCCGTGGGGGTGACGAGTCGGGCGACCGATCCACCGGCGACCAGACGGGGTGCGACGACGACGTCGACGGGGGCCGGGTCGGCGTCGGGGTCCGCCAGGCGCGCGTGGATCAGGTCGGCGGCGCGGACGGCGAGCTCGTGCGTGGGCTGCACGATGACGGTGAGCTTCGGGACGGTGGCCTGGGCGAGTTCGAGGCCGTCGAACCCGAGCACCGAGAGCTCCCGGCCGAGGGTCAGCCCGGACTCGTTCAGTGCGATGACGGCTCCGAGGGTGAGTTCGTAGTTCGCGCAGAAGACCGCGGTCGGGCGGTCCGGCTGCACGAGGAGCCGCTGCATCGCCGCCTGCCCGTGCTGCACCGTGAGGGGACCCTCGACGACCGAGTCCGGTCCGAGGACACCGCCCTCCCGTTCGACCACCGCACGGAAGCCCGCGGTGCGCTCCCGCATGGTGGAGACCACGGGGTCACCGGCGACGACCCCGACCCGGCGGTGCCCGTGGTCGAGCAGGTGGCGGGCGGCGAGGGCGCCGGCGCCGCGGTTGTCGAGGAAGACGCCGTCGGTGACGAGGGCGTCCGCACGCCAGTCGATCTGCACGACCGGCACGCGCTCGGCCGCACGCGCCAGGGCCTCGACGTCGTGGTCCGACGGCACCGCGATGATGCCGTCCACCATCCGGCTGAGGAGCAGGTCGACCGCGCCCGCGGCGGCGTCCGGGCTCGACGAGACGATGACGCTCGTCCCGTGCGCCCGGAGTGCGCTCTCGACCCCGGCGATCACGGTGAGGTGGAAGTCGTTGTCGAGCGCCGGCAGCAGGACGCCGATCGTGCCGGACCGCCGGGAGCGCAGGCTCCGGGCGAACCCGTTGGGCCGGAACCCGAGCGTCGCCGCGGCCCGTTCGATCGCCTGTGCGTTCTCGTCACGGACGGTGCCGCCGTTGTAGAACTTCGAGATCGTCGCGAGCGAGAGCCCCGTCGCCCGCTGCAGGTCCTTGTAGGTCGCCGTCACCCGACGCCCCCGGGGATCGTGCCGTCCTCGTCCCACAGGTCGTGCCAGCTGTCGGCGCCCGACCACAGGAACACCTGCCCCTTGATGAGCCGGACGCCGTGGTCGACGTCCTGCATCGCCCGGAGTTCCTCGTCGGTGAGCGGGTCCGTCAGCGCGCCGTCGAGGTTCGCGCGGTACTGCTCGGGCTTCACCGAGAACGGGATCGGGACCTGCCCGCGCGCGACCGCCCACTTGAGGCAGACCACGGCGGGGTGCACGCCGTGCGCCTCGGCGATCCGCCGGACGACGGGGTGGTCGACGTCCACGGGGTCGTCGTCCTCGCGGTCGCGCTCCGGGCGGGACGGTGACCCGAGCGGCGAGTAACCCACGGGCTGGATGTCGTTCGCGCGGCAGAAGTCGAACAGCTCCGGTTGCTGGAACGTCGGGTGCAGCTCCATCTCGTTGAGCGCGGGGAGGACCCGGGCGTCGCGGAGCAGCAGCCGCAGCTTCGGGACCGTCGTGTTCGACGTGCCGAGGTGCCGGACCAGTCCGGCGTCGACGAGCCCCTCGAGCGACCGCCAGAGCGCGAGGTACGCGGCGTGGTCGTAGGGGCGGGCCGACCGGTCGCGGTCCTCGACCGAGGCGTGCGGCGCGTGGTGGTTCGGGAACGGCCAGTGCACGAACACCGCGTCGAGGTGGTCGACCCGCAGGTCCCGGAGTGATCGCTCGACCGACGCGACCGCATCGGCCGGGTCGTGCGCGTCGTTCCAGACCTTCGACATCACGAAGAGGTCCTCGCGCGGGACACCGCTCGCCGCGATCGCCACGCCGACCTCGGGCTCGTTGCCGTAGACGGAGGCGCAGTCGACCAACCGGTAGCCGGCGTCGAGGCCGCCGCGGACCGCCGCCGCCACCTCGTCCGGGCCGTACCGGTCGGAGCCGAACGTGCCGAGCCCGATCGTCGGGATGTGTGCGCCGGTCCGCAGGGGTCGGCTCGTCGGGACGTCCACGGTGGCCTGCTTCCTGCGCGTCGTCGCGCATCACTCAACGTTTCACCCGTGCGGGTGCGATGCACGCTACCGTAGAACCCTCTCCAGGACGAAACGTTTCGCTCGACTCGAGGAGGAGTCATGCCCGAACCCCACGACCTGCCACGGATCGACCCGGCGGCCCTGCCGGAGCCGGTCGACGTGTCGGACAACTCCGCGGCGCTCGCCGCCGTCGCCGCGGTCGTCGCCGCCGGCCCGTACGAGGCGACCTGGGAGTCGCTCCGCGGGTACACGCCGCCGCGCTGGTACGAGGACGCCAAGTTCGGGGTCTTCCTGCACTGGGGCGTCTACTCGGTGCCGGCCTTCCGGAACGAGTGGTACTCGCGGGACATGTACCGCGCCGGCACCCCCGAGTTCGAGCACCACGTGGCCACCTACGGACCGCAGTCGGAGTTCGGCTACAAGGACTTCATCCCGTCGTTCACGATGGAGCACTTCGACCCGCAGGACTGGGCGACCCTGTTCCGTCGCGCGGGGGCGCAGTTCGTGGTCCCCGTCGCCGAGCACCACGACGGCTTCGCGATGTACGACACCGACCGCTCCCGGTGGAGCGCGGCGCGGATGGGGCCGGAGCGCGACGTGTTCGGCGACCTGCTCCAGGCGGTCGACGACGCGTTCATGGTGCGGGGCGCTTCCTCGCACCGGGCCGAGCACTGGTTCTTCATGAACGGGGGCGCCCGGTTCGACTCGGACGTGCTCGACCCGCGGTTCATCGACTTCTACGGCCCGGCCCAGCGCGAGGAGACCGCGCCGAACGAGCGACACCTCGAGGACTGGCTGCTCCGGACCGTCGAGGTCATCGACAAGTACCGGCCGCAGGTGCTCTGGTTCGACTGGTGGATCGAGCAGCCAGCGTTCGAGCCGTGGCTGCGCACCCTCGCCGCGTACTACTACAACCGTGCCGCCGAGTGGGGGCGCGAGGTCGTCATCAACTACAAGTGGCAGGCGTTCGCGGACGGCTCCGCCGTCTACGACATCGAGCGCGGTGCGATGGGGGACATCCCGCCGTTCGTCTGGCAGAACGACACCTCGGTGTCCAAGTCCGCCTGGTGCTGGATCGAGGGGCACGACTACAAGACCGCGCGCGACCTCGTCGCCGAGCTCGTCGACGTCGTCGCGAAGAACGGCGTCCTCCTGCTCAACGTCGGCCCGAAGCCGGACGGCACGATCGCCGAGCCAGAGCAGCGGCTGCTGGAGGGCATCGGCCGGTGGTTGACCGCCAACGGCGAGGCGATCTACGGCACCCGTCCCTGGCGCGTCTTCGGCGAGGGTCCGACGCACGTCCAGGCGGGGTCGTTCGTCGACGGCGCCGCTCCGGCCTACACGTCCGAGGACGTGCGGTTCACCACCCGCCACGACGTCACCGGCGAGTACGTCTACGCGGTCCTGCTCGCCGACCCGGCGGACGGCGTCGCGCGCATCCGCTCGTTCGGCAGCGGGACGAACCTGCTCGGACGGCCGGTCCGCAGCGTCGAGGTGCTCGGCGCCGACGGCGAGGTGCAGTGGACGCAGACCGCCACGGCGCTCGAGGTCGTGGTGCCGACCGGCACCGATCCCGATTCCGGCCCGGTCGTGAAGGTCTGGCTGCGTCCGGAGGAGCGGCAGGAACGGACCGACTCGCTGCACGGGTGAGCGAGCGGTCCGCGGTGACCACCCTCGGTCTGGAGGCGCGGTGCGGGCCCGCACCGCGCCTCCCGACCGGCACACTGGAACCGTGGAACGACGCGCACTGATCCTGGAGGCCGCCGCCCGTGAGTTCGAGCGTGTCGGCTTCGCCGCCACGACGATCGCGGCCGTCGCCCGCGAGGCGGGCGTCTCGCAGGGCGCCCTGCACTTCCACTTCCCGACGAAGACGTCCCTCGCGCTCGGCGTGATCGACGAGCAGAACGTGCGGACGTTCGAAGTCGTGAGCCACCACGACGCGTCGCCCACGGAAGCGCTCGTCCGGGCCTCCCGCGGCATCGCCGGCATGCTGCTGACCGACCCCGTCGTGAGCGCCGGCATCCGGCTCTCGCTCGAACGCGGCGAGTTCGGTGCCGCGACCGCCGCCTTCTACGACCAGTGGATCGGTGGGATCAGCGACCTGTTCCGCCTCGCGATCGCGAGCGGCGAACTCCGGACGGACCTCACACCCGAGCAGCTCGGCGCGACCGTCGTCCCGATGTTCACCGGGGTCCAGCTCGTCTCGGCGGTGCGGACCGGCCGGCAGGACCTCTTCCCCGCGGTCGCGACGATGTGGCGGATGGTGCTCACCGCCGTCGCGGACCCCCGGCACCGGCCCCGCTTGCTGGGGGTCGTGGCGGACGCGTTCGGCACGGCAGACTGACGCCGTGGACACCAGCGAGCACGGCTCCCCTCCATACGGCGACCCCGCGCTCGCGACGTCCGGGGTCGAGCGGGTGGGGTGGTCCGCGAGCGTCGTCGCGCTGCACGTCGTCGCGACCGTGCTGCTCGCGGTCGGGTTCGTCGCCGTCGCGGTGACGCTCTGGTCCCTGTTCGTCACGGTCGACGACGGTGGCGGCGCGAACATCGGCGCCGGGATCCTCGGGGTGTTCGGCCTGGGCGTCGGTGCGCTCGGGCTGGTCGTGCTCGCCGCTGCGGGCAGTGCGGCCGCGGTCACCCGTGTCCGGCGCCGACGAGCGCACTGACGCGGGACGGCACGGGGGCCGGGCTACTGCGGGTCAGCGGTCGTGGAGCTCGCGGTCGCGGAACCACTTCAGCAGCCAGGCCGCGCTCGTGCGGTCGAAGGACCGCGGGAAGTCGACGCCGTCGGTGAGGAACGGGCTGAAGCCCTCCTCGGCGGCGATGTCGGAGTCGTCGAGCGACCGGTAGGCCATCGACCAGCCGTCGAACCGACGGCGTTCGATGTCCTCGCGCACGAGCGACTTCACCTCGCCGTGGCGGGGGTCGCGCGCGATCGCGGCGAACCGGTCGTCCACGCTCCACGCCGGGCCCTCGAGCAGCTGCATGAAGCGGCCGTCCTTCGCCAGCAGGATGCCGGAGACCCCCAGCGCCTCGTTCCGGAGCCGCGACCCACGCAGGAGCTCGGTCAGGGCGGCGTCGTCGAAGGGGGTGGCCGCCCGGCTCATGTAGACGATGGAGACGAGCACGGCTCCATCTTGGCGCGGGCCGTCGACGACACGAAATGGTGTCCGCTACACGTAGTCCGGGGTCGGAACCGTCCCGTCAGTCCACGGACGGGGCCGGTGCGCCGACCGGGGGCTCCTGCACGTCGAGCGTGGTGCGGTTCCGGGTCGCCGGGGCGGCGAGCAGCGCCACGACGAGGAGTGCGGCGGGGACGAGCATCGCCGCCTGCAGGCCGAGGTGCTCGCCGAGGAACCCGAGTGCCGGAGGACCGGCCAGGAACGCGATGTAGCCCGCGGTCGCGACGACGGACACCCGTCGGTCACCATCGGTCGGGTGGTCGCCGGCGGCCGAGATCGCGAGCGGGAAGCCGAGGGCGATGCCGAGACCCCACACCCCGGCGGCGGCCGCGGTCAGCACGGGGCTCGGCGACACCACGACGAGCAGCACGCCGACGGTGCCGACCGCCGCGCACACCCGGACGACCGGTGCACGACCGAACCGGGCGACGAGGGGCGTGCCGGCCGTCCGCCCGACGAACATCGCGAGGGCGAAGCCGGTGAAGACCAGGGACCCGACGGCCTCGGGGGCGCCGTGGTCGGACGTCATGAGCAGCGGGAGCCAGTCGCTCGCGGCACCCTCGGCGAACGCCATCGCCAGGGTGATCACGGCGATGAGCAGCACCTGCACCGTGAGCACGGCCCGGAGCCGCGGAGTCGGTGCGGCCGCGGACGACGCCTCGGGCGCAGCGCGGGGGACCGGACGGAGGTTCAGGGCGGCGAACGCGGCGAGTGCGGCCATGACGACGGTGGCGCCGAGCAGGTGCGCGAGGACCGGCGTCCGGGCAGCGGTCACCGCGATGCCCGCCACCCCGCCGAGGACCGTGCCGAGACTGAAGCAGGCGTGGAGCAGCGGGACGACCGGCCGACCGATCCGCCGTTCGACCGAGGCCGCCTCGACGTTCAGGCCGATCTCGGCGACGCCCGACCCGAAGCCGATGAGGAACAACCCTCCCCACACCCCGGCGGCGAGCTGCGCGGGGGCGGACAGGGCGACGAGGAGCATGCCGACGACGGGCAGGACCCCGCCGAGGACGATGAGCGGCCGGGTCCCGAGTCGCCGGACGAGCACACCGGCGCCGAGGATCCCGATCATCGAGCCGATCGAGAGCCCGAGGATGACGATGCCCATCGCCTCGATCGAGGCCCCGAGCGCGTCGCGGATCGCGGGCGTGCGCGTGATCCACGAGGCGATCCCGAACCCGGTCATCGTCGACGTGGCGAAGAGTGCCGCGCGGTGGCGCTCGATCATGGGTCCATCAGAACGTCCCACCGTGGTCGAGTCAAGGGAACGCGGTCGGCGGCCTAGGATCGGGCACATGGCGACCGTCCTCCTCGTCCGGCACGGACGCACCACCGCGAACGCGACCGGCGTCCTCGCCGGACGGACGGCAGGGGTGGCGCTCGACGCCGTCGGCCGCGAACAGGCCGCACGGACGGCCGGACGACTCGCCGCGGTCCCGCTCGCCGCGGTCGTGTCCAGCCCGCTCGAACGGTGTCGGCAGACCGCCCGCGCGCTGCTCGGACGCCAGGCCGGTGAGCCGGAGACCCGCATCGAGCGGGCGATCACGGAGTGCGACTACGGCGACTGGCAGGGCCGGAAGCTCGCGGACCTCGCGAAGGAGCCGCTCTGGCGGACGGTCCAGGCGAACCCGAGCGCCGTCGTCTTCCCCGGCGGGGAGTCCATGCAGGGGATGCAGTCGCGCGCGGTCGCCGCCGTCCGCCGGATCGACGCCGAGGTCGAGGCCACGCACGGTCCGGGCGCCGTCTGGGTCGCGGTGAGCCACGGCGACGTGATCAAGTCCGTGCTCGCCGACGCCCTCGGCATGCACCTCGACCTGTTCCAGCGCATCGCGGTCGGACCGGCATCGGTGTCCATCGTGCGCTACGGCGAGCACCGTCCCGAGGTCGTCGCGTCGAACACCGAGTCGGGCGACCTGACGTGGCTCGCGGCCGCACCGGCGCCGAGTGCGGACGCCGCGGTCGGGGGCGGCGCCGGCCACGACGACCCCGCCACCGGGCCGGCTCCTGCCGGAGCCTGAACGACTGTCGCCCGGCGCTCCTACAATGCGGGGTATGCCCACCATCGTGCACGGCTTCGACTGGCCGGACCGTCTCGTCGTCGGGACCGTCGGCCGTCCGGGCGAGCGGTCCTTCTACATCCAGGCGCGTGACGGCCGCCGAGTCACGAGCGTCGCGCTCGAGAAGGAGCAGTCGGCCGTCCTCGCGGACAAGATCGACGAGCTCCTGGACGAGGTCGCGACCGTCGAGGACAACCGGTTCAGCGTCCCGCCGTCCGCGCCCGCAGAACTCCGTGACGGTGAACCGCTCGACCAGCCGGTCGAGGCCGAGTTCCGTGCCGGCGCCCTGAGCCTCGGGTTCGACCCCGCGACCGCTCAGGTCGTGATCGAGGCGTACCCCATCGACGACGAGCTCGAGATCGTCGCCGAGACGACCGAGGACGGCGAGGAGATCGAGGCCGTGGTCGAGATCCCCGAGCCCGCCGAGCTGTTCCAGGTGAAGATCCCGGTCGGCACCGCCCGCGCGTTCGTCGAGCGCACGCGGGAGATCGTGGCCGCCGGCCGTCCCCCAGGGGCCGCATGAGCGACGGGTCGCTGTCCATCCGGGCACGCATCCGGGAAGCCTCGAACGCCACCTTCCTCGCCGACCTCGACGGCGAGGCGGTCGTCTACAAGCCGATCGAGGGGGAGCGGCCGCTCTGGGACTTCCCGGACGGCACCCTCGCCGATCGAGAGGTCGCGGCGTACCTCGTGTCCGAGGCGTTCGGCTGGGACGTCGTCCCCCCGACGTGGATGGGCGAGGGGCCGTTCGGCCGCGGCATGGTCCAGCGGTGGCAGGACGTCGATCCCGAGCAGGACGCGGTCGACCTCGTCCCCACCGAGGACGCCGAGGCCGAGCTGTCCGGCGACGGCGCACCCCGCTGGCGGCCGGTGCTCGAGGCGATCGACGAAGCGGACCGTCCGGTGACCCTCGTGCACGAGGACACGACCGCACTGCGGCGGATGGCGGTGTTCGACGTCGTGGTGAACAACGCCGACCGCAAGGGCGGTCACGTCCTCGCGATGCCGGACGGTCACCGCTTCGGCGTCGACCACGGGCTGACCTTCCACGTCGAGCACAAGCTGCGCTCGGTGCTGTGGGGGTGGATCGGCGAACCGCTCGACGCGGACGAGCTCGAGGGCATCGACCGGGTGACCGACGCGCTGCAGGGCGATCTCGGTGCCGCACTCGACGAACACCTCACGGTGGCCGAGGTCGACACCCTGCGCGCCCGGTGCGCGGCGCTGCGGGCCGTCGGCGTCTTCCCGCCGCCACCGGGACACGGGCCCGCCGTGCCCTGGCCGCTCTTCTAGCGACCCGCTCGGCCTCCGGCGCGGAGATCGGGTCGGCAGGTTCCGTCGGGTGCGGAACCCACCGACCCGTACCGCGTCCCGCCTGCCGGGTCGCGGTGACCCGTGGCGGTCGGACGGAGGGCGCCGTTGTCCTCCGGGACCCCACGGGGGTCGACCGGCCGAGGACGGATCAGGTGCCATCGGTCGGTCATCACCACCTCACCGACGCTGTCGGTGTACCGACAGCATCGGTTCACCGACGAGGTCGGTCAGGTGGAGCGGTGATCGCGGCCGGGGTCTGGGGCAGCTGTGGCGTCAGCATACGACCGAGACAGCCGGAGGAACAGACCCTGCCGTCAGATTTTCCAGTCGTCCCGGAAGAGCGCTCCACCGCGGCGCGATCCCAGGTACGACCCGACCACCGCGACGCCGAGGTCGTCGTTCTCGGGCGCGACGACCTTGCCGTCCACCCGCTTCGCCATCGCGTCGATGAAGCGCGCCAGCCCCGGGTCGTCGCCGAGCCGGAAGAAGGTCGTCTGCGCGCCGAGTCGTCCGGCGTTCTCGAGCTCCCGGACGGACAGCGCGATCGTGATCGGGTCCGGCGGGTACCCGAACCACACCTGGCCGTTCGGTTCGAGGTGGGAGGTGGGCTCGCCGTCGGTGACGATGAGCAGCACGGGCTGGGCGGTCGGGTGCTTCCGGAAGTGCCGGTTCGCGAGCAGCAGGGCGTGGTGGAGGTTGGTGCCCTTGTCCCACATCGCGTCGAGGCCGACGAGTTGCTCGATCTCCATCACCTCGGCTTCGCGGCCGAAGGCGATGAGCTGCAGGTCGTCGCCGCGGAAGCGCGTGGACACGAGGGTGTGGAGTGCGAGCGCGGTGCGCTTCATCGGCACCCACCGGTCCTCCATCGCCATCGAGAACGACGTGTCGACGAGCAGTGCGACACAGGCCTGCGTCCGCGCCTCGGTCTCCTGCACCTCGACGTCGTCGATCTCCAGGCGGACGCCGGGACCCATCCGTCCCGAGGCAGCGGTGCGGGTGAGCGCGTTCGTGATCGACCGCGTGACGTCCCACGGCTCGGTGTCGCCGTACTGCCACTGCCGGGTCGCACCGGAGGGTTCGCCTGACGCACCGGAGCGGCGGAGGTCTCGGGCGCCCTGGCGGCCGGACATGCGCTCGGCGACGTCCCGGAGCAGGCTCTTCCCGAGCTGCCGCATCGCCTTCGGGGTGAGCCGGAGCTGCCCGTCGGCACCGCGGCGCATCGCACCGGAGTTGCGCAGGGCCTTCTCGAGCTGCTGCAGGGTCCTCGCGTCGACGACAGCGTCGTTCCCGAGCTGGCGGCCGAGGGCGTCGAGGTCGAGGTCGTCGAGGTCGGAGCCCGGTCCGGCCTGCGCGATCTGGTCGGCGAGGGCGTCGAGGTCGGCGATGTCCTGGAACACCCCGGTCCCGTCGCCGAGGCCGAGTCCCTGCTCGCCCTCCATCCGCTCGGAGCCGCCCCAGTCCTCGCCCGGCCGGAGCGAGCGGAGGGTGTCGTCGAGCTGGGCGAGCTGTCCCATCAGGTCGGGGGAGCCGAACGCCTGCTGGGCGAGGGCGTCGAGCTCGTCGCGCTGCTCCTGGGTCATCGAGTTGCGCATGCGCTGCGCCGCGGCCGCCCGGGCAGCGAGGTCGTCGAGCAGTTCCTCGACGTTCTGCGGGTCCGATGGGAAGTACTGCCCGTGCTCGGCCATGAACGCGTCGAACTGCTCCTGCGTGTCCGTCCCCGCACGGTGGTCCTCGAGCAGGGTGTTGAGGTCGCGCATCATCGCGGCGACGTCCTCGCGGTCCTGGTCGGTGGCACCCTCGAGCGCCTGCTTCATGCCGGCGAACCGCTGGTCGAGCACCTCGCGGCCGAGCAGGTCCTTGATCTCCTCGTACTTCTGGCGCGCGGTCGGGCTCGTCCAGTCGTAGCCGCTCAGCTCCTGCACCGCGGTGGCGGGCGACGGTGACAGGCTGTCGAGCTGCATCTCGGCGAGGGCTCGGTCGCCGTCGTCGATCTCGGTGTCGCGGGCGAGTTGTCCGCGTTCCGCGAGCACGGCCTCGTCGAGCAGCTGCTTGACCTGCTGCAGGGTGCCGTCGAGGTTGTTCTTCGCCGTCAGCTCGCGACGTCGCTCGGCCACGCGGCGGGCCAGGTCGTCGAGGCCGCGCTGGTCCTGACCGCCGCGGCGCAGGTACTCCCGGATGGCACGCTCGGGCGAGGTCCCGCCCATGACGTCCTCGCCGATGGCGTCGAGCGCCTCGGCCAGGTCGACCGGGGGAGCGAGCGGGTCCGGGCCGTCCTCGTACTTCCCGTAGCGCGCGTCCCGCGCCAGGCGTCGGTTCGCCCTAGCCATAGACGGCTTCGCCCCCGCCGGACTCCTTGCTGATCCGCCGGGCGAGGTACAGCCCCTCGAGCGCGAGTTCGATGGCGCCGGCACGCTCGCCGTCGTCGGTCGCACCGAGCCGTTCGCAGATCTGGTCGTACAGGTCGGACTCGCCGATCGACGGCAGGCCCTCGAGGAAGGCGCGGGCGCTGACCTGCTCACCCGTGGTCACCATCGTGCCCCCGTCGAGCGCCTCGACGAGGACCGCGAAGTCGAGCCCGCGGAAGCGCGCCCGGACGGTCTCGGCGGTCGCGGTCCGGAGCAGGTGCTCGAGCACCTCGTCGGCGCGGTCCTCCTCGCCGTTCTCGAACTCGATCTTCCCGCCGAGGACGTCGATCGCGGTCTCGAGGTCGATCGGCCGCGCCACCGCGTGCTCCTCGCCCTGCCGCGCAGCGCGGTGCACCGCGGCGGCGGAGATCGTCTCCGCGCCGGCGATCGCGAAGCGGGCGCTGACGCCGCTGCGCTGGTCGACCGCACTCGATCCGCGCAGGGCACGCGTGAACCGGGCGAGGATCTCGACCAGCGCGTCCGGCACGTCGGCGGTGAGCCGCGCCTCCTGGCGGATCACGGCGATCTCGTCCTCGAGCTCGATCGGGTAGTGGGTGCGGATCTCGGCGCCGAAGCGGTCCTTCAGCGGGGTGATGATCCGACCGCGGTTCGTGTAGTCCTCGGGGTTCGCGCTGGCGACCACGAGCACGTCGAGCGGGAGCCGCAGGACGTAGCCGCGGATCTGGACGTCGCGCTCTTCCATCACGTTGAGCATCGCGACCTGGATGCGCTCGGCGAGGTCGGGGAGCTCGTTGATGGCGACGATGCCGCGATGGCCCCGGGGGACGAGGCCGAAGTGGATGGTCTCGGGGTCACCCAGGCTGCGGCCCTCGGCGACCTTCATCGGGTCGACGTCGCCGATGAGGTCCGCGACGCTCGTGTCCGGCGTCGCGAGCTTCTCGACGTAGCGGTCGTCGCGGTGCCGCCAGCTGATGGGCAGGGCGTCGCCGAGGTCCGCGGCCCGGCGGATGCTCGCGGTCGTGATCGGTTCGTACGGGTGCTCGCCGAGTTCGGAGCCGGTGATGACCGGCGTCCACTCGTCGAGCAGGCCCTGCAGGGTGCGGAGGAGTCGGGTCTTGCCCTGTCCGCGTTCGCCGAGCAGGACGACGTCGTGCCCGGCGATCAGGGCGCGTTCGAGCTGCGGGACGACGGTGGTGGCGAAGCCGTGGAGGCCGGGCCAGGGGTCGCGCCCCTCGCGGAGGGCGCTGAGCAGGTTGTCGCGGATCTCGGCGCGGACCGTCTTCTGGACGTGGCCAGAGGTGCGGAGCTCGCCGACCGTTCTGATGTCGGGTCGGGTCACCTCTTCGAGGTTACGCCGTTCGGGCCAGGAGGCGGGGGGGGCGCCGGGGCCCCCCCCCCCCCCCCCCCGGGGGGGGTGTTTTAAAACACATTGAAAAATTTAAAAAACGCCACGGAGGACGTGTGGGTGATGGGGGTGCGGGGCCGGGGGTTTGTGGGTTTACTTTTTCCTTCTGGGGGGGGGGGGGGGGGGGGGGGGTGGGGGGGGGGCGGGGGGGGGGGGGGGGGGGGGGGGGGCCGGGGGCCCCCCCGCCTCCAGGCCTCCTGCTTGTGAGTTTTCATAGCAATTGCAATGATTGAAAACCGGCATCGGAGCCGGATTCGATTAGGGGGATCCGGCTCCGGGCCCGGGACCCGTTCGTTTCCGGATCTGAACCATCGCGTCGATCTGGGCGTACGTTCCCCTCTCGTGAGCAGCACGACGAACGGGGCGATCAAGAGCCTGGTCCCCGCCAGGATGGACAGACTGCCGTGGACACGGTTCCACTGGAGTGTCGTGGTGGGACTCGGTGTCTCGTGGGTCCTCGACGGCCTCGAGATCCAGATCGTGTCGAACGCCGGGTTCCAGGCCGACCTGGACCTGTCGACGCAGCAGGTGACCTCGCTCGGCACCATCTACCTCGTCGGCCAGGTCGTCGGCGCGATCGTCTTCGGTCGGATGTCCGACCGGCTGGGTCGTCGGAAGCTCTTCATCCTCACGCTGGCCATCTACCTGATCGGCTCCGGCATCGCGGGGCTCGCGCAGGACTTCTGGTTCCTCGCGGCCTTCCGGTTCGTCGCCGGGCTCGGCATCGGCGGCGAGTACGCGGCGATCAACTCGGCGATCGACGAGCTCATCCCCGCGAAGTACCGCGGGCACGTCGACATCGCGATCAACGGCACCTACTGGGGCGGCGCGGCACTCGGCGCGTTCGCGAACATCTACCTGCTCGACACGGCCAACTTCGCCGAGAACATCGGCTGGCGCATCGGCTTCTTCCTCGGCCCGGTGCTCGGCATCGCGATCATCTTCCTGCGGCGGCACATCCCGGAGAGTCCGCGGTGGCTCATGACGCACGGACGTGAAGAGGAAGCCGAGGCGACGGTCACGCAGATCGAGGAGTCGGTCGAGAAGTCCACCGGGCACCGGCTGCCGGAGGTCGACGAGTCCAAGGCGATGACCGTCACGCCGACGGACAACGTGAAGTTCCGGACGATCGTGAAGGTGCTGTTCCGGCAGTACCCGACCCGGACCCTGGTCGGCGCGACGATGATGATCACGCAGGCGTTCCTCTACAACGCGATCTTCTTCACCTACGCACTGGTGCTCACGAACTTCTTCGGCCTGAAGACCGCCGAGACGAGCGTGTACTTCTTCCCGTTCGCGATCGGCAACCTGCTCGGACCGATCATCCTCGGTCGGTTCTTCGACACCTGGGGTCGTCGGCAGATGATCTTCTCGACGTACCTGGTGTCCGGGCTCGTGCTCGCCACCTCGGCGTTCCTGTTCCAGGCCGATGCGATCACCGCGCCGGTGCAGGTCGTCTTCTGGTGCATCTCGTTCTTCTTCGCCTCGGCGGGTGCGTCCAGCGCCTACCTGACCGTGAGCGAGATCTTCCCGCTCGAGCTCCGGTCGCAGGCGATCTCGTACTTCTTCGCGCTGGCGCAGATCTTCGGTGCCGTCGCGCCGCTCATCTACGGCGCGCTCATCGGCGACGGGTCGTCCCGCGAGCCGCTGTTCTGGGGGTACCTGCTCGGGTCCGCGGTGATGATCGCGGGCGGTGTCGTGGCGCTGATCTTCGGCGTCGACGCGGCCCGGAAGGGGCTCGAGGACGTCACGCAACCCCTGTCGGTCCTGACCAAGGAAGCGGCCGCGGCGCGGAAGTAGTATTCCGTATGCGGAGTGTTTAGCGCCGCGCTCCGGGGTCTGTCATCGTCCTCGCATGGCAGTCCTCCACAGCACGTCAGTGTCCTGCACGGTCCACGGGCCGACCACTCGCGAAGCCGGCGGCGTGGGCCGTGCGTGATCCTGGCGGCATGGAGCGAGCACAGCACCGACCGGGTCGCGACGACGACGATCCGCACGGCATCCGACGCAGTCTGCTGCGGGACGCGGTCTTCGCGCGGCTGCTCGACAACGTGCTGCGCGGGGTCTACCGCCGTGGCCAGCGGATCCGGCTCGACACGATCGCGGCGGACATGCGGGTGTCCCGGACGCCGGTGCGCGAAGCGCTCGTGCCGCTCGAGAACCTGCGGCTCGTCTCGGTGCAGCGGTACGTCGGGGTGGTCGTCGCGCACTGGACCGTCGACCACATGATCGAGCGGATCCGGATCGCGCGGACGATGATCACCGAACCCCCGGCCGGCGCGGTGCGGTGCGCGGATCGCTTCGACGTCGCCTGGCTCCGCGAGTGCGTGACCGAGGGCGGGGTCTTCGTCGAGCTCGGTTCGTGGTGGCTCCGCCGGAGCGGTGCAGCCGTCAGTGCCGACTGGCTCCTGTCGCAGCGTGCCGTGCTCGACGCGTTCTTCACGGACGACGTGGCGCTGGCGAACGGGATCGACGCCGTGGTCGCTCGTCGGGAACGCCGGAAGATCGCCGAACGCGCGACCGCCGCGGCCGAGCGGGACGCGCTCGACGAGTGCGCGGTGGCACTCGTCGAGCTCGCCGATGCCCTGATCGGCCTGCCGGAACGGTTCCGGGCGGCCGCCTGAGCACTCACCGCGGATTCCGGGGCCGCTCGCACTGAATCGACAGGCGGGCGCATGGCAGGGTGGTCCGGTTGCCGTCCCCGCGGCACCGGGATCGACCGGGCCAGCGCGGGACCCCTCGGTGCCCGACAGGGAGGGCACTGCCCGCGTGCTCGTCCGCTCGAGCACGCACCGTGTCCGCACACGACAGGAGTGCCCGTGAACGACGTCCGCGACCGATCCCACCGGCTGAACCGAGCGACCGGGATCGCACGGCACGGACGTCTCCGGCACCGCAACCCCGTCGGCACCGCGATGAAGGCGCTCTCCGGCGTGGCCGCGGTCGCCCTCGTGAGCACGGCGTCGGTTGCCGCGATCGCCGCCAAGCAGGTCACCGACGACTTCGGCGACGGCGTCGCGATCCAGGGGCAGCCCGCGCAGCCGGCGAAGGGACCGGCAGCGCTGAGTTCGTACCAGGGCGGCTTCAACATGCTGGTCGTCGGCACGGACAACGACCCCGAGCAGGGCACGGCGTACGGCGAACGCGACGCCACGTTGAACGACGTCAACATCCTGCTGCACGTCTCGGCCGACCACACCAACGCCACCGCGGTGAGCATCCCGCGCGACCTCGTCACGCCGATCCCTGCGTGCCGCAAGCAGGACGGCTCCGGGACGACCCCCGCCATGGCTGCGCAGCCGATCAACAGCGCGTGGGGCGAGGGCGGGCTGAACTGCGTCGTGCAGACCGTGCAGGGGCTGACCGGCCTCGACGTGCAGTACTCGGCGGCGGTGTCGTTCCAGGGCGTCATCGAGATGTCGAACGCGATCGGCGGTGTGCCGGTGTGCGTCGCGCAGCCGATCCACGACCGCTACACGGGGCTCGACCTGCCGCAGGGCACCTCGACGCTGCAGGGCGACCAGGCGCTGGCGTTCCTCCGCTCCCGGCACGGTGTGGGAGACGGCTCGGACCTCGGGCGGATCTCCAGCCAGCAGGCCTTCCTGTCCTCGCTGCTCCGCACGGTGAAGTCGAACGACACCCTCACCTCGCCGCCCACCCTGTACAAGCTGGCCCGGGCAGCGGCCTCGAACATGCAGCTGTCGCAGAGCCTGAACGACGCCGGCACGATGGTGGAGATGGGGCGGGCGCTCCAGGACCTCCCGCTCGCGCAGGTCAACTTCGTGCAGTACCCGGGGACGACCGGTGGCACGGGGGTGTACTCGGGGAAGGTGCAGCCGTCGGCGGAGCTCGCGGCGCAGTTGTTCGCGAAGATCCGGGCGGACCAGTCGTTCTCGCTCGGCGCGGACAGTACCGGGATCGGGGCGGAGCGCGCGGCGGGCGCGGGGTCTGCCGCGGGCGCGTCGGCTGCGGGGTCCGCTGCGGGGTCGTCGGCCGCTGGGTCCGCTGCGGCCGCGGGGTCGGCCTCGGGCGCCGGCGGCTCGGCTGCCGGCGCGGGGTCGGCTTCGGGCGCCGACGGCTCGGCTGCCGGCGCGGGATCGGGTGCCGGTGCGAGCGGCGTGGGATCGGGTGCCGGTGCGAGCGGCGCGGGCGCGGCTGCCGGTACGGGTGCGGGCCTCGGTACGGATGGTGCGAGCGCAGGTGCAGCCGGTGCCGCTGCCGGCGGAGCCTCCACGCCCGCGAGCAGCCCCGCGGCGACGGCTCCGGCCGAGACCCTCGACGGCTTGCAGGGGCAGTCCGCCGACGAGCAGACCTGCTCGAAGGCATTCGGCTCCTGACACCGTCCCCGAGGTTTCGCGCCCACCGACACTCCACGCGCTCCCCGGCCCGTGAGATGTCGCCCAGCGCGAAGAACCGCCCGCGAATCCAGCGCGCCCAGCGCGCCCGAACCACCGAGAGCGGGGGCGCGGTGGTGGGCCGCGCCCCCTGGTCACTCCTCGGTCTGAGCCTCGCGCGATCGGGCGCGCGTCGGGCTCGCCGCCCAGGAGCGACATCGGTGCTGTGTCGCGGCGACGGGGTGAGACCCCGGAATGTGATGGCCGCGCCTCGACGATGCTATTGACCGGGGTACGGGTGGACAACCCCCGACTGTCCCCACTTCGGGGGACCCCGCCGTGCACCCGACGCAGGGTCGGTGTCGAGACAGTGCTCGACCTCCTGTATGGTGGTGGGAGCGCTCGCGAGAGTGCTTGGAGACGTCGCATAGTCCGGCCGAGTGCACCACCCTGCTAAGGTGGAGTCCCCTTTGAGGGGACCGAGGGTTCAAATCCCTCCGTCTCCGCGGCACACGAAACCCCGGTCCTCCAGGACCGGGGTTTCGTCGTTCCCGAGGAACACCGGGAGCACCGGGCGCATCCAGTGCGCGGCGCGACCACCGCCGGACGGGAGGCACGGTGCCAGCTCGCACCGCGCCTCCCGTCCGCGCGTACGCGCCGTTACTGCCGCGCATGTCGTGAGCAGAAATGGTCGGGTGCGCGCACGTGACCCGACCATTTCTGCTCACGAAACCTCGCGGGGCGCCCCGCGCCCGCGCCCGCGTGTCAGACCGTCGCGACGCTGCCCGTCGGCACCGCGCCGCGCGAGCGCGCGCGCCGCGCCGCGCCCGCCGCGACGGACGTCAGCACCACGGCCGCCGCCGTGATCCCGGCCCCCGCCCAGATCGGCGAGGCGTACCCGAGCCCCGCAGCGATCGTGAGCCCACCGATCCAGGCGCCGAGCGCGTTCCCGAGGTTGAACGCCGCGATGTTCGCCCCGCTCGCCAGGGTCGGCGCGTGGTCCGCGTACTGCATCACCCGCGTCTGCAGTGCCGGCACGGTGGCGAACCCGAACGCCCCCATGAGCACGAGCGCGATCACGGTGAGCACGGGCGAGGCCGCCACTGCCGCGAACACGGCGAGCACCACCGTGAGGACGACGAGCACCACGAGCAGCGTGCCGTCGATCGACCGGGACGCGAGCTTGCCGCCCGCGAAGTTGCCGACGAACAGCCCGACGCCGAACACGATGAGCAACCACGGCACGGCGCCCGACGAGAACCCGGACACCGAGGTCAGCGTGTACGCGATGTAGGTGAAGGCGCCGAACATCCCGCCGTAGCCGAGCACGGTGATGCCGAGCGAGAGCCACACCTGGCCGGAGCGGAAGGCGCCGAGCTCCCGGCGGAGCGAGGGGACGGCTGCGTCGGCCGAGCGGACGGTGGGGACGAGCAGGGCGACCCCGACGAGGGCGACGACACCGATCGCCGCGATGGTCCAGAACGTGGCGCGCCAGCCGAGCGCCTGGCCGAGGAAGGTGCCGAACGGGACGCCGAGCACGTTCGAGGCGGTGAGCCCGGTGAACATCAGGGCGACCGCGGACGCCCGCTTCTCCTTCGCGACCATGTTCGACGCGACCACGGAGCCGATGCCGAAGAACGCCCCGTGGCAGAGGGCCGCGATGACCCGGCCGAGCATCATCACGCCGTACACCGGCGCGAGGGCGGACAGGGTGTTGCCGATGATGAACAGCACGAGCAACCCGATGAGCACCGGCTTCCGGGGGAGCCGGGTGGTCGCAGCGGTGAGTCCGAGCGCGCCGACGATGACGGCGAGGGCGTACCCGGTGACGAGCCACCCGGCGGTGGTCTCGGTCACGCCGTAGTCGGCGGCGACCTCGGGCAGGAGCCCGGTGATGACGAACTCGGTCAGGCCGATGCCGAATCCGCCGAGTGCGAGGGCGATGAGTCCCGCGGGCATGGATGTCCTTCCGTTGTGCGGTGCAGCTGGGCCGCGTACGCTGGTTGTTGCAGACGCGGGATATCGATAGTTGCACACGCGGGGTATCCGCGCAAGCAACCAATCCTGCCCGGAAGCACACCAGGAGGTCCCTCATGTCCGTCGACGACTCCTCCGTCGCCGTCCGCGCCCACGGCTGGCGCACGCTCGCGGCCCTGCACGGCCTCATCGAGACGCGGCTCGAGCGGGCGCTGCGCGCGGTCGACCTGTCGGTCGTCGAGTTCACGGTGCTCGACGCCCTCCGCCGCCAGGACGGCTTTCACATGCGCATGCAGCAGCTCGCCCGGGCGGCAGCGCTCAGCCCGAGTGCGACCACCCGGCTCGTGAACCGCCTGGAGGAGCGTGCCCTCCTCACCCGCGTGCTCTGCGCCGACGACCGCCGCGGGCTCTACACGGAGCTCACGCACGCGGGCCAACGACTGCTCGACGAGGCCACGCCCGTGCACGCCGCCGCGCTCGAGGAAGCGCTCGCCGAGGCGCGCGAGGTCCCCGAGCTCGAGGAGCTCGCCGTCGCGGTCGACCGGCTCGAGGGCGCCACCGTCTGAGGTCCAGGAGGCGCGGGTCGACCCCGCCCCGCACGCTACGGTGAGCGGGTGGTGCGGCGGACAGGACTCGTGGTCGGCGTCGCGGTCGTGGTCGCGCTGGCCCTCGGTGGCTGCGTCGGCACGCAGGGTGCCGACCCCGACCTCGCTGTCGAGGCGTACGTCGAACCGGGTGACGGATCGGCGGCGACGGTCTCGGACGCGTCCCGTCGTGCGGCGACGATCGGGATCGACGGCGTCACGGTGGCGGACGACGGTGCCGGGCTGAACGATCTGCCCGGCGGCGTGGCGGCACTCGCTCGCACGGCGAATGACGGTGGAGCCGCACCCGAACTGCTCGTCAGCAACTTCTCCGAGTCGATCGGGGACTTCTCACCCGAGGTCGGCACCGCGCTGCTGTCGGACGCCGGGAACCGCTCGCGGGTCGCCTACCACCTGGCCGAAGTCGCGTCCGACGCGCACATGCGTGGCGTGCAGATCGACCTCGAGTCGCTCCGGAGCCGCGACCGTGCCGGGCTCGCGGCGTTCGCCGCGACGCTCGAGGGCGCCGTGCACGAGCGGCTCGGGTCGGACGCCGAGGTGTCGATGGCGGTCATGGCCTCGACGGACGAGCGGGGCTACCGCGACACCGGGTACGACCTCGGCGCGCTCGCGGACCACGTCGACCGGTTCGTCCTGATGGCGTACGACCAGCACGGGCCCTGGAGCGGTGCCGGCACCATCGGGTCCCTGCCGTGGGCGGAGCGGGTGGTCCATGCGGCCGAGCGCTCGGGCGTCCCGGCCGACCGGATCGACCTCGGCATCGCGGGGTACGGGTACGTGTGGGGCGGCTCGGGTGACGCGCAGGTGAGCCCGGCGCGGGCACGGGAACTCGCGGGCGACGATGCGCGGTGGTCGGCCCGGACCGGCGAGTGGTCGGCGACGCTGGACGACGGCCGCGAGCTGCACTGGTCCGACGCACGTTCCTACCGGGCACGGGTCGCGCTCGCCGAGGACCTCGGACTGCACGGCGTGGCGCTCTGGTCCCTGGACACGCTCGCCCTGCCGGGCTGAGCCCGCGCCGGGCGCTTGCCGAACGGTCCGGGCGACCCGCGCCTCCCGTCCGTCCTCGGCCGCGGCGGTGCTGCGCACAACGCAAGTCCTTCCGAACCGCGCGCATGCGCGGTTCGGGCGTACTCCGGTTGTGCGCCCGCACTGCGAACCGCGGGGCCGCCGGCCGCCGGGCCGCGGGCCGCCAGCCGCCGGGCCCCCGCGGTCAGGCGCGCGGGGGAGCGGTCGTCGACCGGACGACGAGCGACGGCGGCACGAGGACCCGGGTCGGCTCCGGCCGCTCGGCCGCAGCGATCAGCTCGACGAGCCGGTCCGCCGCGAGTCGCCCGACCTCGTCGTTGTGCGGGTCCACGGTCGTCAGGCGCAGCAGGGGTGACGCGGCGAGCGGGGTCTCGTCGTTGCCCATGACCGACACGTCCTGCGGTACCCGGAGCCCGGCCTCGTGCACGGCGGCGATCGCGCCCATCGCCATGACGTCGTTCGCCGCGAACACCGCGGTCAGGTCCGGGTGGTCCTCCAGTGCGCGGACGGTGCCCCGGTAGCCGGTCTGCTCCGAGGTCGGTCCGTCTCCGTACACCAGTGGCTCGATGCCGGAGGCGACCATCCGGGCGACGGTGGCCTCGCGGCGGACGGCAGCCGGGCCTCCTGCGCCGGTGACGTGGGCGATGCGGCGGTGACCGAGTCCGACCAGGTGGTCCGCGGCCAGACGTCCACCGGCGGCTTCGTCGGAGGCGACGACGTCGAGTCCTCCCGGGACGTCGGCCCGTGCGCCGGCGATGACGACCGGGGTGTCCGCGGGGACCACGAGGTCGGGGAAGCCCTCGGCGGCGAGCACGACACCGTCGACACGGAGCGAGACGAGGTCGTCGAACGGCGAGGAGTCGAGGTGGGCGTTCGCGCGGCTGTCCGCGAGCGTGAGGCGCAGGCCGTGCGGGGCGAGCGCGTCGCGGATGCCGTCGAGCATCGGGACGTACCAGGGGTTCCGGAAGTCGTCGACGACGACGCCGATCGTGCGCGTCCGCGTGCCGGCGAGGATCGCGGCGGCACGGTTGGGGCGGTAGCCGAGCTCGGCGGCCGCGGCGAGGACGGCTGCCCGGCGGGTGTCCGAGACGCCGGGGTCGTCGCGCATCACCATCGAGACGAGCGACTTCGAGACACCGGCACGGGTCGCGACGTCGATGATCGTCGGTGGTCGGGACACGCGGCTCCTTGACAGGACATGGGTGGGTGCGTCTACAGTCTACCGACGGACTCTGGAACGTTCCAGAGCCATCACCGACTTCTCGAGGGAGAGAACATGAGCGACAGCATCGGCGTCGCCGTCATCGGCGCCGGCATGGCCGGCAAGGCCCACATGGCCGCGTGGCGGAACGCACCGTCCCTGTTCGGTCACACGCTGCCGCCCGTCCGGCTCGTGTCGGTCGGCGACGTCTACGAACCGCTCGCGGCCGAGGCTGCGACGCGCTTCGGGTACGACCGGCACGACACCGACTGGCGAGCGATCGCCGAGGCCGACGACATCGACGTGGTGAGCGTCGTCGTCGCGAACACGCTGCACCGCGAGATCGTCGAGGGGCTCCTCGCCGCCGGCAAGCACGTGCTGTGCGAGAAGCCGCTCTCGGACTCGCTCGACGATGCCCGCGCGATGGCGTCCGCCGCATCGCTCGCGGCCGGTCGTGGTCTCACCGCCCGCGTCGGCTTCACCTACCGACGTGCTCCCGGCCTCGCGGCCATCAAGCAGCTCGTCGAGGACGGCACACTCGGTCGCGTCCTGCACGTCTCCGCGCGCTACTGGACCGACTACGGCTCCTCGCCCGACGTCCCGTTCTCGTGGCGCTTCGCGGGGGCCCCGGGGACCGGCGCCCTCGCCGACGTCGGGTCGCACCTCGCGTACGTCGCCGAGTTCCTGGCCGGCGAGGTGCAGAGCGTCAACGGCGGCATGTTCACCACGGCCATCACGAAGCGGCCGATCGCCGCCGGGTTCGCCCTCCGTGGCCAGGCCGTACCGTTGACCGGGGAGTTCGCCGACGTCGAGAACGACGACTACGCCACGTTCACCGCGCGCTTCGGCGACGGCTCGGTGGTCGGTTCGCTCGAGGTCTCCCGGGTCGCGACCTCGCACCCGAACGGCCTCGTCGTCGAGGTGTTCTGCGAGCACGGCGCCGCACGCTGGGACCAGGAGCGCGCATCCGAGATCGGACTCGCGCTGCAGTCCGACGGCTCCCGTCTCGGCGGCTACCGTCAGGTCGTCCTCGGCCCGGACCACCCGTACGTCGCCGGCGGCATGGCGATGGACGCTCCCGGTGTCGGCTGGGGCCAGAACCAGATGTTCGAGTACCAGGCGCGTGCCTTCCTCGACGAGGTCGTGGGCAACACGGCCGACCCGCTGCCGGCGAACGCCACGTTCGACGACGGCGTCCACAACATGGAGATCCTCGACGCGGTGGCCCGGTCCGCCGCCGACGGAGGAGCAACCGTCGACCTCACCGCAGCGTCCGTCACCGGAGGAGCACACGCATGAAGCTCGGTCTCTACAACGCGATCTTCCACGACCGCCCGCTCGCCGCGGCGCTCGAGGCCATCGCGGGCAACGGCCTCACCGGCATCGAGCTGAACACCGGCGGGTTCCTGCCGCCGGTGCACGTGCCGAACGTCGACGAGATCCTCGACGACGACGCGGCGCGCGACGCCTTCCTCCCGCAGTTCGACGGGACCGGCGTCTCGATCGCCGGCCTGAACTGCAACGGCAACCCGCTGCACCCGGACCCGGCGATCGGGCCGAAGCACGCGGAGGACGTCCGCCGCAGCATCCGGCTCGCGGCCCGTCTCGGCCAGGACCGGGTCGTGACGATGTCGGGCCTCCCCGCGGGGGAACCCGGCGGCACCCGGCCGAACTGGATCGTGAACGCCTGGAACTCCGCCGCGCTCGACGTGATCGAGTACCAGTGGAGCGTCGCGGTGCCGTTCTGGCAGGAGATCGACGCCCTCGCGCGCGAGCACGGGGTCAAGGTCGCGCTCGAGCTGCACCCGCAGAACGTCGTCTTCAACCCGGCGACGATCCGCGAGCTCGTCGAGCGCGGCGGGCTGACCAACGTCGGCGTCGAACTCGACGCGTCGCACCTGTTCTGGCAGCAGATGGACCCGGTGGCGGTCGTCCGCGACCTCGGTCCGCTCGTGTTCCACGCCGCCGCGAAGGACGTCCGGATCAACCCGCAGGCCGCGATCAACGGCGTGCTCGACAACTCGTTCCGTCGGCTCTCGCCGGACGAGCCGCGCACGAACCTCGGCGGGGACGAGTGGGCGAACGAGTGGCCGAAGCCGTCCGCGTGGGACTTCGTCGCGCTCGGCAAGGGGCACGACGAGGCGTACTGGTCGGCGTTCCTCGAGGCCCTGCGCGAGGTGGACCCGGGCATGTGGGTGAACATCGAGCACGAGGACACCGAGCTCGGCCGCGAGGAGGGCGTCGCCGTGGCGGCGCAGGTCCTGCTGGCCGCCGACGCGTCGCTGGCGGCTCGCGTCTGAGGTGCAGCGGGATCCGGACTGGAGGCGCGGATCACGTGCGCTGATCGGCGCACGTGACCCGCGCCTCCAGTCCGTCGCCGTGCGTCCGGCGGCCCGGTCGGTGACGCATCCCCCGGTCCCTGTCACCGGGCCGTTGTAGCATGCACGACACCTGTCCTGAGCCGAGGAGGCCTGCGTGCCGGAACCGACCGACCCCGCCTTCCCGATCGAGCGCATCCGGGACGTCGGTGACGACATCACCGCCGCCGTCTCCACCGTCGTCGACGGCAAGACCGAGGCCATCCGCACCGCCCTGACGGTGATGCTGGCAGAGGGACACCTGCTCGTCGAGGACGTCCCCGGCGTCGGCAAGACGGTGCTGGCCAAGGCGCTCGGCGCATCGGTCGGCGGGTCCGTGAACCGCATCCAGTTCACCTCGGACATGCTGCCGTCGGACGTCACCGGCGTGAACATCTTCGACCAGTCCTCCGGTGCCTTCCGGTTCTCGCCGGGGCCGGTGTTCGCGAACGTCGTGATCGGCGACGAGATCAACCGCACGAGCCCGAAGACCCAGTCGGCGCTGCTCGAGGCCATGGCCGAGGCACAGGTGACCGTGGACGGCGTGACGCGCAAGCTGGACAGCCCGTTCATGATCGTCGCGACGCAGAACCCGATCGACATGGAGGGCACGTACCCGCTGCCCGAGGCCCAGCGCGACCGCTTCATGGCCCGCCTGACGATGGGGTACCCGAGTGCCGACGCCGAACGGCAGATGCTGACCAACCGCGGTGGGGGCGACCCGTTGGCGCACCTCCGACCGATCGTCGACGTGGACACCCTCCGCGACCTCATCCAGTCGGTGCGCACGGTCCACGTCGCGCCCGACGTCGAGGCGTACATCGTCGCGATCGTCCGGGCCACCCGCAGCCACCCCGACATCGTGCTCGGTGCCAGCCCGCGGGCGACGCTGCACCTCGCCTCGGCCGCCCGTGCCCACGCCGCGCTGCTCGGCCGTCCCTTCGTCACGCCGGACGACGTCGCCACGCTGGCGCCGGTCATCCTCGCGCACCGGCTCGTGCCGGTCGCCCGCGGCCTCGGCGGGACGGGCGACGACACCGTCCGCGACATCGTCGTGCGCATCGTGTCCGACACGGCCGTGCCGTTCACGGCGACCCCCGTCCGCTCCTGATGTCCGGGTCCCCGGCGCCGACGTCGCTCGCGCTGCGTGCCGGCGCCTTGCGCTCCGGGGCGCTCCGGTACGGGCGGCGTGGCCTCGCGCTGCTGCGTCGCACGCCGTTCCCCCGACCGACCGTGCGCGGCTGGACCGTGATCGCGGTCGGCATCGGGCTGATCGGCGGCGGGCTCGTGGGGACGACGAGCGTCGCGGTGTCCGCGGGGCTGCTGCTCCTCGTGCTCGTGGTCCTCGGCATCGTCATGGCGTTCGTCGTCGCCGCACCGCTGCGCGGCAGCCGGAGCACGGCGCGCGCGATCGTCCAGGTCGGCGAGGTGTACCGCGAGCGGATCACCCTCGGCGGGACGAGCCTGCCGATCGGCCCGCGGTCGATGCTCCTCGTGCGCGAACAGCTCGACGACGCCCTCGTCAGCATGTCCACCGCCGAGACGTACGCCGCCGTCGGGCCGAACCTCCCGCCGGCGGTGCTCGACGTCGAGGCCCTGGCGATGCACCGCGGGCGCAGCGTGGTCGGCCCGGTGACGATCCGCGTCGAGGACCCGTTCGGCCTGCTCCGCATCGACCGACCGGTGGTCGCCGCCGAAGAAGTCGTCGTCGTCCCGGCATCGACCCCGCTCGCGTCGCTCGACGCGGGTGCGCTCGCCGGAGCCGTCTCCGCCGACGAAGGCCGGGTCGGGCAGGGCGGGTCGGCGGACGACAGCGAACTGCGTCCCTACCGCCCGGGTGACCCGATCCGCCGTGTGCACTGGGCCCAGAGCGCCCGCCGCGGGGAACTCCACGTCCGTCAGACCACGCAGGCGCAGCCGCCCGAGGCCGTCATCGCGCTCGACGTCCGACGCGAGTCGTACCAGCGCCTCGGCCGCGACGACCTGGCCGAGCTCTCGGACCTCGGCGGCGACGCCGCGTTCGAGCACGCGGTCGTCGTCGCCGCGAGCGTCGCACGGGCACTGGCCGCACGGACCTCGCGCGTCGTGCTCGTCAGCGACGGACCGTCCGGCAGCACCCGGCACGCGGGGGACGCCGGCGGACTGACCGACGTGCTCGTGGGGCTCGCCGACGTCCGGGTCCGCTCCGACGCCCGCGAGGTCACCGAGGTCCTCCCGGACGTCCGCGGCCGCGACGTGCACGGCATGACCGCCGTCGTCACCGGCAACTGCACGGCAGAGCAGGCCGCCGAGCTCGTCTCGGCGACGACCGGTTCGAGCCGGGGGATCCTCGCGACGATCGTCCCGCCGGACCCGGTGGTGCGCGGCATCCTCGACCGCGGCGGGTGGCGGACCCTGGTGGTCCCGGTCGCCGGTGCCCACGCGCCCGGGAGCATCCGGTGAGCGGCGTCGCCACCCGTCCGGCCCCGCCCCGGGGCGAGGCGCGGCGCGAACCCGACCGACGGGTCGACCGACCAGACTCGCCGAGCCCGTGGGTCGTTGCACTCGCACCGGTGCCCGTGCTCATCGCCGCCCTCGCCATGCGGCCCCTCGTGCAGGGCGTCGCGTGGTGGGTGTCCGGCGTCCTCGTCGCCGCCGTCCTCGTCGGCACGATGCTCGCCGTCCGTCGTCGGGCGCCCGGGGTGCGGTTCGTGGCACTCGTCGCGGCGCTCGTGGTCTGCTCGTGCGCCGCCGCGGTCGTGAACGACGTCCAGCCACTCGGGTGGCTCGACCGGAACGGTGCGCTCGGCGAGACGCTCGCGGCGATCCGGCTGAACCCCGCACCGCTGCCGCAGTCCGACGCGATCCGGCTCATCGTCACGGTCGCGATCGGCTGGGTCGCCGGCGTCTCGCTGTTCCTCGCGGCCGTCGCCCCGACCGCCGCACTCGCCGCCGTCCCCGCGCTCGTGATCCTCATCGCGCCGGGCGTCGTCACCGGAGCCCCCGCGGCACCCGGGCTCGTGATCGCCACCGGCATCGCCTTCCTCGTCCTGCTCTGGCTCTCGGTGCGGCCGGTCCAACGGGCGTTCCCCGCCGCCGTCGTCGGGGCGATCGGACTCGTCGTCGCCGTGGGACTGCCCGCGATCGTGCCGCTCAACGCCAGCTGGTTGTCCGGCGTCACCGGGGCGATCCAGTCGCCCGTGCAGCCCGGACGCCCCGGCACGCTGCTCAACCTCGGGCAGGACCTCCGGCAGCCGAACGAACTCGAGGTGTTCCGCTACCGCTCGTCCGACGGTCGGCCGGAGTACCTGAAGCTCGCGAACCTCGACGAGTTCGGCACCGGCGACTGGGTGCCGACCACCACCGACGCCGCGAAGTCCGAGACCGCCGACCAGCAGCAGTGGGCGGTCGGCATCAACCCGCGGCTCTCCAGCCGCGGCGACGTCACGATCCGGGTCACGGGGCTGTCGAGCAACTACCTGCCCGTCCCCGCCGGCGCGGTCTCGATCGAGTCGCGCTCGACGAACCTCGACCTGTCGCAGTGGCGCTGGATGGGGGAGTCGAGCACGGTGCGTTCCACCGGCCCGGCCACCCCGCGCGGTGCCACCTACGAGGTGTACGGCGCCTCGACGTGGTCCGGCGAGTACCTCGACGCGATCGCGAGCTCCGGCCTGCTCGGGCGTGCCGACGGCCGGGGGTTCGCGACCCCCTCGGCGAACCAGCTCCGCACCGACCGCGAGCTCCCCGACAAGCTGCCGGTCAGCATCGCGCGGACGGCGCAGCGCGTCGCGGGCAGCGCGGCCACCGACTACGAGAAGGGCCGCGCGCTGGAGCAGTGGTTCCGCAGCGACCTCTTCACGTACTCCGAGACCGCGCCGGTCGAACAGGGCTACGACGGTGACAGCATGGACGTCGTCGCGAAGTTCCTGCAGGTCCGCGAGGGCTACTGCGTCCACTTCTCCTCGGCGATGGCGGTGATGGCCCGCACACTCGGCATCCCGTCGCGCATCGCGGTCGGCTACCGGGCGGGCTCCACGCAGGCCGACGGCGAGTACACGGTGTCGAACCGGCAGCTGCACTCGTGGCCGGAGCTCTACATCAAGGGCGCCGGCTGGGTCGCGTTCGAGCCGACCCCCGACTCCGACGCCGCCGCGACGCCCTCGACCGAGGCCACCTCCACCCCCTCGGCGGCCGCCCCGGAGACACCGCTGCCCGCCCCGGGGGAATCCGCTCCCGCCGCGTCCGAGACGCCGACGCCGAGCGCGTCCGCCGCACCGGGAGCCGCCGGGTCGACCGGTGGCGGGGGCAACGGACCGCTCGGGCTCGCGGTGGGACTGGTGATCGCCGTGGCGCTGCTGGTGTCCCCGGCGCTCGTCCGTGCACTCCGCCGTCGGACACGACTCGGCGCGGTGCGATCGGGCAGGTCGCCGGCGGTGAACGCCTGGCGTGAGGCGCTCGACGACGTCGCCGACCACGGCTACGCGCCGGGCCTCGCGCCGCCGGGTGACGCCGCCGCAGCAGCGCGGACGGCACGTGCGGTGCTCGGGCGGCTCCGGCCGTCGGTGCCGGCGACGGTGCTGCCGCACCTCGAGACGATCGTCGATGCGATCGACCGGGAGCGGTTCGCCGCGGGCGGTGCGGCCTCGGTGGACGCTGCGGCGTTGCTCGTGGCGGTCCAGGAGGCGCGGGTCGCCCTGGACGCCTCGGCCTCCGGTGCGCGGGTGCTCCGGTCGCGCCTGGTGCCGCCGAGCCTGCTGCCCTCGTCCGCGTGGTCGCACGAAGGGCGGCGCGCGCGCCGCAGCGCGGCGTAGCGCCGCGCCGCGGAGGCGGCGCGGAGTCGGCACGGTGCGGTGTTGTTGGCCGGCGCCGCTGTTGCCCACTTGGTGTGCCGCTACAGTGCCGCACCAAGTGGGCAACCGCGCGCTGCCGGACGAGCGGCGCACGGTGCGCTGCGCGCGCTGCCGGACGAGCGGCGCACGGTGCGTCGCGGCGGCGGCGGCCGCCGCGC
Source organism: Curtobacterium sp. 320 (assembly GCF_031455235.1). Classification (NCBI taxonomy): domain Bacteria; kingdom Bacillati; phylum Actinomycetota; class Actinomycetes; order Micrococcales; family Microbacteriaceae; genus Curtobacterium; species Curtobacterium sp. 320. Next base: position 153,789 of record NZ_JAVDSI010000001.1, read on the forward strand.
GGCGAGCGCCTTGCCTGCGCCCGCGCCGCCCGCGCCGCCCGCGCCGCCCGCGCCGCCCGCGCACGGTGCGGACTTGTCCGCACGGCACGCGGGTGCTCACTCGGTGCGCCGCTGTAGCGGCGCACCGAGTGGCCGAGCGCGCATCGCCCGATGAACCGCGCACGGTGCGTCGCGCCGGTGGCGCGCCCGCGGCGCCCGCGCACGGTGCGGACTCGTCCGCCCAGGAAGGGGCTGCCCACCCGGTGCGCCGTCGTAGCGGCACACCGGGTGGGCAGGGCCGCACCTGCTGGCGTACCTCGCACGGTGCGCGGCGCAGCCGCGTCAGCGCCGGCGGATGACCGCCTCGACGAGGGCCGCGACGACCTCGCCCGGGTTCACCCCGGGCAGCGCCGCCGCATCGAACACGATCCCCACGTTCGCCCCGATGAGCACCCGGGAGAAGTCCTCGAGCGACATCCCCGCATCGATCTCCGGGTGCGCCCCGAACCACAGCTCCACGAGCTCGAACACGCCGTCCTGCAGCTCCCGCCGCTGGCGCACGAACTCGGGCAGGAACTCGGGGTGGCGCGTGGCGTACCCCCGGAACTCCGACAGCAGGGCGAACTGGCCGCTCTGGTCGTGCCGCCCGAACGCTGCCCGGACGACGTCGCCGATGTCCACCGCGGCGATGTCGGCGCGGACGAGTTCCCGCAGCGACCCGAGCACCAGGTTCGTCGCGCGCTGCATGACCTGCGCGACGAGGTCCTCCTTCGACGAGAAGTTCGAGTAGACGGCGCCCTTGCTGAACCCGGCGCGGGCGGCGACCTCGTCGAGCCGAGCCTCGTGCACGCCCTGCTCGGCGAAGACCTGGGCCCCGGCGGTGAGGAGTCGTTCCCGCACCTCGGCCCGCGGGGTCCGGGGCGTGGGCGAACCGGTGACGGAGGGGCTGGGGTCGGAGGCGTCGTCGCTCATGGTTCCTGATTCGACGGGCCCGCCGTGATCCGTCGGGTCCGGCTTCGTCGGGCTGGCGTGGTGGTGGGTCACGACCATTGTGCTGGAGGCAGGGTGCGTCGGGAGACCTGCCGCGCCGCGCGTCTGATCCCGCGCGGCATCAGCGAAGCCCCCAACCACAGGTCCGTACGGAACCGGCGCGTTCGGGTCGCGTCGGTGCGCCAGCGGACCATGGATGCCGGGCCGATACCCGGCGGTACTGATTGTACGACCGAGCACCGACAGATGACAGCCCCTTCGCGGATTCAGCCGTCCGACGCGTCCGCGGGCCCCGACTCGTTCTCGTGGTGCACGCTCCCCGCGCCGGACCGTCGCCCCGGCCGACGCAGCAACCGGATCGCGTCCGGTCGGAGCTTCCGGCCGCGCTGGAGCAGGGATCCGAGCGTGGACTTCGGCTGCCACTCACGACCGTTCGGCAGCCCCCATCCGCGCCGGACCGCGCCCCACCGCAGCCCGAGGGAGAGCACGATCGCGGCGACGATGCCGATCGACGGCGACCCGAGGTGCGACGCGACGACCATCACGGCGGACGCGGCGACGGCGACCGTGGCGTAGAGCGCGTTGCCGCCGAACACCGCCGGGACCCGGCGGAGCAGCAGGTCCCGCATCGCACCACCGCCGACGGCCGTGATCGTGCCCATGATGATCGCGGCCGGCCAGTCCAGCCCGGCGTCGAACGTCCGCTGCACCCCGACCACCGACCAGAAGCCGATCACCGCGGCGTCGAGCACGGTGAACAGCCGGTCCCAGGTCAGCTCGGAGAACGACACGAAGAAGGCGATGAGCGCCCCGGCGATCGCGACCGGCACGTACAGCGGGTCGACGAGCGCGACGGGCGGCCCGTTCTGCAACAGGGTGTCGCGGAGCATGCCGCCGCCGAGGCCGGACACGAACCCGACGACGAGGAACCCGAAGAGGTCGAAGTCCATCGTCCGCGCGAGCGATCCGCCGAGCAGCGCCGACGCGAACACCCCGGCCAGGTCGAGCACGTTCGTGACCGACGCCAGGCCATCGACGGACAGTAGGTTCATGAGAACCATCAAACATCACCGGCGGGAGGTGGCGGGTCGCGCGCTGGTTAGGTTAGCCTCACCTTTGCCATGCTCGCCACCCTCGTCATCGGCCTCCGTGAAGGCCTCGAAGCGACGCTCATCGTCGGCATCATCGCCGCGTTCCTCCGTCGCAACCGCGTCCCCCTCGCCCCCATGTGGCTCGGCGTCGGGGTCGCCGTGGTGCTCAGCGTCGCCGTGGGCTTCGGCCTGCAGGTCGTCGAGCAGGCGCTCCCGCAGGCCCAGCAGGAGGGCATGGAGGCGATCATCGGCATCGTCGCCGTCGTGTTCGTGACGGGCATGATCGTCTGGATGCGCACCCACGCGCGGACGCTCACGACCGAGCTCGAGGCGAGCGCGACCGAGGCCCTCGGCCGCGGCACCGCCTGGGCCCTCGCCGGCATGGCCTTCCTCGCCGTCCTCAAGGAGGGCTTCGAGACCGCGGTCTTCCTGCTCGCCACGTTCCAGGCGTCGTCGGACACCGGGCTCGCGGCGCTCGGTGCGGTCATCGGCATCGCGGGAGCCGTGGTCGTCGGGTACGGCATCTACACCGGCGGCGTCCGGCTGAACCTGTCGAAGTTCTTCACCGGGACCGGGATCTTCCTCGTGTTCGTCGCCGGCGGGCTCGTGCTGACCGTGCTCCGTCGCGCGCACGAGGCCGGGTGGATCGTGATCGGGCAGCAGCCTACGGTCGACCTCAGCTGGCTCGCACCGAACGGCTCCGTGCAGGGCGCCCTCGTCACCGGCGTCCTCGGCATCCCGCCGGACCCCCGGGTCATCGAGGTGCTCGGCTGGGTGCTCTACGTCGTCCCCGTCTTCGCGATCTCCCTCTGGCCGCGTGCTTGGCGCCCGTCGCGCGAACGGGTCCCGGCCGTGCGGCTCGGCATCGCCGGTGTCCTCGCCGTCGCCGCTGCGACCCTGGCGATCGCGGTCCCGAGCGGGGGCGTCGACCTCCCGTCCACGACCGCCGTGACCGGCGGCGGCTCCGTCACCGCGTCCGTCGACGGGACGGCCGCGAGCATGCGCACCAGCGGCACGGGCCAGGAGGCGCGGTTCGCCTTCCCGGCGTCGACCCACCGGAGCGTCACCCGCGCGGGCGTGACCGCCGACCGCTGGCGGCGGACCGAGGACGGGTCGGCCGCGCAGCGGCCGTCGAGCCTGACGCTCGACGACCTCGTCGACCTGTTCGGCCGCGTCCCCGTCGGCATCTCACCGAGCACGAACCCCGGGCCGTTCTCGGCGCGCTGGGCCGTCCGCGAGACCGTCAGCCTCTGGACCGTCCGGGGTGGCGTCCTGGACGCGAGCCGCGCGGAACGCACCGTGCTCACGCTGAGCGGTGGGGGCCTCCCGTCCGCTCGCACCACGACCCTCGACCGCACCGTCTGGTCCGTGCCGGACGCCCGCGTCCAGCAGGCCGCCACCGCGGTGGCGGCCGCGGACACCCGCTCCGCCGAGCTGCTGCTCTGGAAGGCCTGGCTGCCGATCGCCCTGGGCGTCGCCGCCGCTGCCCAGACGTTGCTCGCCCTCCGCGACCGCCGTCGGCGGCCGGAGCCCACGACCACCACCCCCGAAACCGACCCGTCACGCGGTCCACCCGCGGACGACCCCACGAGGAGCCCTGAGTATGCCGTTCGGTAGGACTGCCCGCCCCCTGACCACCCTCGGCGCCCTCGGCGTCGTCACCGCCCTCGCCCTGACCGGCTGCGCGAACTCGTCCACGTCGGCGGGTGACACCGCGAGCAGCTCCGGCAAGGTCTCCCGCGTCTCGGTCACACTGACGAACGACGGCTCCGACAAGTGCGCCGTGTCGACCACGAAGGTCCCCGCCGGTCCGGTCACGTTCACCGTGAAGAACGAGTCGTCGACCGCGATCACCGAGGTCGAGCTGCTGCAGGACCAGCGCATCCTCGGCGAGAAGGAGAACCTCGCGCCCGGGCTCGCCGCGGTCACGTTCACCGCCACGCTCACCGGCGGCAAGTACCAGGTGTACTGCCCCGGCGCCGACCAGGAGCTCACGGACTTCACCGTCACCGGCAAGGTGACCTCGACGGCGAACAGCAGTGCCGCGACCCTCCTCGACGAGGGCACGAAGGGCTACGCCGAGTACGTCGCCGGCCAGGTCACCGACATGGTCGCCGCGGTCGAGCAGCTGCAGAAGGACGTCGACGCGGGTGACCTCGCCGCCGCGAAGACCGACTACGCGAACGCCCGCCCGTTCTACGAGCACGTCGAGAGCGACGTCGACGGCTTCGTCAAGAAGGGCTTCAAGGCGACCGACAACGCCGGCAACCTCGACTACCTCATCGACATGCGCGCCTCGAACCTCGACCCGGCCGTCGGCTGGAGCGGGTTCCACGCGGTCGAGAAGGACCTGTTCGAGGCCGGGGCGATCACCGCCTCGACCAAGCAGACCGTCGCCGACCTGACCGAGAACGTGCAGCTGCTCGCGAAGCTCGTGCCGACCCTCGACTACAAGCCCGAGGACCTCGCCAACGGTGCCGCGGGCCTGCTCGAGGAGGTCCAGTCGAACAAGATCACCGGCGAGGAGGAGGCGTACAGCCACATCGACCTCGTCGACCTCGCCGCGAACGTGGAGGGCGCCCGCCAGGCCTTCGCGTACCTCAAGCCGGGCTTGACGAAGCTCGACCCGACGCTGACGAAGCAGATCGCGACGCAGTTCGACCGCACGAACACGCTCATGGACGGCTACCGCAACGCCGACGACCTCGGCGGCTTCGACACGTGGGACGCCGCGACCAAGGCCTCGGACGCGAACACGATCTCGCAGCAGGTCCAGGCGCTGCAGGACCCGCTGTCCCGCCTCGCCGAGAAGGTCGCCACCGCGTGACGACCCCGCACGACGAGCCGGCCCGCGACGGGACGAGCGCCACGCCCCTGTCCCGCCGCGGGCTCTTCGGCGCCGGCCTGACCGCCGGTGTGACCGCCGGCGTCGCGGCGGCCGGAGTCGGCCTCGGAGCCGCTGCCGGCGTCGCCGGTGCCACGGCCGCGACCGGGGTGAACCCGTTCACCGCGGCGACGAACGGCGACGAGTCGATCGACCTCTCGCGGAGCCACCCGTTCTACGCGACCGCCGCGCGGCAGCCGCAGGGCGGGGTGCAGACCGCTCCGCAGCGGTACTGCGTGTTCATGACGTTCGACATGTCCTCGACGGTCCGGACCGACCTGCAGGTGCTCCTCGCCCGCTGGTCGGCGTCGATCGCGCAGCTGCAGGCCGGGAAGACCGTCGGCAGCGTCGAACCCGCCCACGGCGACGGCGTCGGTGCGGACACGGGGGAAGCGCTCGACCTCGGTCCCGCGTCCCTGACGGTCACCGTCGGCCTCGGCCCGGGGCTCTTCGACGAGCGCTTCGGTCTCGCGTCGAAGAAGCCGGCGCACCTCGCCGCGATCCCGACGCTGCCGAGCGACAACCTCGACCGTGCCCTCACCGGCGGCGACCTGTCCCTGCAAGCGTGTGCGGACGACCCGCAGGTGGCGTACCACGCGGTCCGCGACCTCGCCCGGATGGCCCGCGGCACCGCGACCGTGCGGTGGACGGTGCTCGGCTTCGGTCGCGCCTCGGCCGGGCCCGACCAGTCCACGCCCCGGAACCTCATGGGGTTCAAGGACGGCACCCGGAACATCACCACCGACGAGGACTACGAACGCTTCGTCTGGGTCGACGAACCGGGGTCCGGGGCCGGCTGGATGCGCGGCGGCACGTACCAGGTCGTGCGGAAGATCCGGATGAACATCGAGATCTGGGACGCGGACGTCGTCAGCGACCAGCAGCGCGTGTTCGGCCGCACGAAGATCGAGGGCGGACCGCTCTCCGGCGGCTCGGAGCACACCACACCGGACTTCCACGCGAAGGGCTCGGACGGCACGACGAAGATCGACCCGACGTCGCACATCGCGCTCGCGGCCCACGAGGCGAACGGCGGCGTGAAGATCCTGCGGCGGCCGTACAACTACACCGACGGGCTCAACCAGTACGGTCAGCTCGACGCGGGGCTGCTCTTCGCGGCGTACATGAACGACCCGGAGCACTTCACGACGCTCCAGCGGAAGCTCGGCGCCTCCGACCGGCTCAACGAGTACGTCTCGCACATCGGGAGCGGCGTGTTCGCCGTCCCGCCGGCTCCGCGCAAGGGCTCGTACATCGGCGAGCAGCTCTTCCGCTGAGGCAGTGAGATGGGTGCCCTCCGTCGTTTCCCTGGAGACGGAGAGCACCCGCGTCGCGGAGTCCCCCGGGCGGAACCACCGTCCGGGATGAGAGGCGACCCAGCGCGACGCGTCGCGATGCGACAGGGCTGAGCGTACCCCGCCGATCGCCGGTACAGCAGGGAGGTACCGTGATGGGACAAGCGTCGCGGGCCACCCGCGGACGGGCGCCGACGCTGCGGACCGGCACCGCGCCTCCTGGACCCACGAGAACGGGCCGTCCCACCTGGGTGGGACGGCCCGTTCTCCTGCCTGGAGGCGCGGCGTCAGTCCGTCAGGTCCGTCGCCTCGCGCTCGGCGCGCTTCCGACGCGCGAGCACCAGCGCCACGAGGCCCGCGAGGACCAGGAGGCCGGCTGCGACGGCCGGGGCCGCGATGTCGGCACCGGTGTACGCGAGCGCTCCGCCGGCGTTCGCCGGGACCGTGCCGTCGACGACGCCGTCACCGTCGGTGTCGACACCGACCGCACCGTCGTCACCGCCGCCGGCGCCCGGGGTACCAGGCGTGCCCGGGTCGGTCGGGTCCGTGGGGTCAGCGGGGTCGGTCGGATCGGTCGGGTCCACGGCCGCGGCGACGGGGATCGTCACCGCGAGCGTGATCGTCTGCCCGTTCGGCAGCGTGACGACGAGGGGCTCGTCGGTCGTGGCGGCCGGGGCCACGGCTGCCGCGAGGGTCGTCGTGCCGGCTGCTCGGCCCAGTGCGGTCGCGGGGTCCGTGGTTGCGCCGGGGACGAGGAACGACAGCGTCGCCTGACCCTGCTCGTCCGTCGTGTCGACGATCGTCGGGTCGATCGTCGCGCGGTCGAGTTCCTTCCCACCGGCGCTGACCGTGACCGTGCCGCCCTGGTCGGGTTCGTTGCTGAACGTCAGCGAGGAGAGCTCGATGGTGACCCGGTCACCGGGCTGGAAGCCGCCGTCCGGGGTCGCCGTCGTGCGGATGCCGGTGGAGCGCTGGTCGTGGGCGACCGTCACCGTGGGGTCCGCGCGGAAGTACTCGACCTGCGCCTCGAGGTCGACCTTGCCGCTGTCCTGCTTCGCCGCCGCCTGCTTGAACGCGGCGAAGTTGTCGCCGCCGCCCGCGAGGAACGAGTTGACGGTGACCTTGTAGGTCGTGTCCGCGTCGATCGCCGTTCCGTCGAGGGTCATCGTGGTGATGCGCGAGCCGGCCGGAGCACCAGGGTCGTAGGTGTACCCGAAGCCGTCTGAGGCGCCGAGCTTGAGGAACGGCCGGCTCGACCCGGAGGGCTGCCACTGCTGTTCGAGCGCCTGCCGGATCTGCGCGCCGGTCAGGTCGAGGACGACGAGCGTGTTGGCGAAGGGCTGGACGACCGCGGCCTCCTTGTAGGTGACCGTGCCCGACGCGATGTCGGCCCGGAGCCCGCCGGGGTTCATGAACGCGATCTGCGAGCCCTGGCGGGTCGTCGCTGCGCGCTGCACCTCGGCGACGAAGTTCCCCAGCGTGGACTCGCCGCCGCGGTTCTCGGAACCGTTGCGCTGCTTCGCACGGCCCAGGTCGCGGTCGACCGTGCCGAGCTCGACCGCACCGAGGACCTCGGCCTCGGCCACCGCGTCGTCGACGGTGGCCTGCACGTCGGCGTCGGGCGTGAAGGTCCCGTCGACGAGCCGGATGTTCTCCGCGACGGTCGACGTGACGGTGCCGTCCGCCGCGACGGTGAGCTGCACGTGTCCGAGGTTGAAGCCGTACGAGCCGGTCTGGATCACCGGGCGGGTGGCCGGACCGTCGCCGATCTTCGCCTGGTGCACGTACGTCTGGTGGGTGTGCGCGGAGAGGATCGCCGAGACACGGGGGTCCACGTCGCGGACGGCACGGGCGAAGTCGGAGTCGCCGTCGAGGTCCGTCGCAGCAGCGGACTCGGCACCGTCGTGCACGAGCAGGACGAGGACGTCGGCCTCGCCGTTGCCCTCGACGCCGTCGGTGAGGTCCGCTGCGACCTTGTTCACCTCGGTCGCGATGTCGCCCATCTCGAGGCCCTCGATGCCGGCCGGGCTCACGAGGCCCTGTCCGACGAGGTCGACCGTGGCGCCGATGAACCCGACGCGCTTGCCGCTGATCTCCTCGATCGCGTACGGGTCGAACGCGGGCTTGCCCGTCGCGGTGTCGAGGATGTTCGCCGAGACGTAGTCCCACTGCGCGTTCCGGTCGCCCCGGGGTCCGATGACGCGGTCGCGCAGGTCGTCCTGGCCCTTGTCGAGCTCGTGGTTCCCGATGGCACTGACGGAGAGGTCCATCTGGTTGAGGACGTCGATCGTCGGCTGGTCGTCCTGGATGAAGGACTCGAACGTCGATCCGCCGATGTTGTCGCCGGAGCTGACGAACGCGGACGTCGTCGGGTCCGGCCCGCGGAGCTGCTCGAGCGCACCCGCCAGGGTCGCGGCACCGGCGGCGTCGCCGTCGCGCGGGGTCGGCTTGCCGTCGGTCTGCGAGATCGACTGTGCGATGCGGCCGTGGAAGTCGTTGACGTCGTAGAGGTCGATCGTCGTGTCGCCCTCGGCTGCGCCGGCGACGGACGGGACGGACAGTGCGACGAGGACACCGGCGGTCGCGAGCGCAGCGCCCGCGACGAAGCGCCCGCGACGCGTTCGTGAGTGGTGGGAAGTGTTCATCGGCGTCGAACCTAGGAGAACGCACAGGCGACACGCCAGCTGCCCCCCGGACGCGTCACACGATGTTCACATCGGTGATGCCCAGCGTGCCGTCAGTCCCGGCCGAACACGCCCTTCACCCGTTCGACCGCCTCCGCCGCCATCGCCTTCGCGGAGTCCTTGACGACGTCCAGCTCGACCGGGTCGCCCTTGAGCAGGCTCTTCGCGGTGTTCATCGCGTACTCGGCGGTGATGTGCGGCGGGAGCGGAGGCACGTTCCGGCTCACGTACGCGTCGATGACGGTCACGCCCGGGTTGTCGAACGCCCGCTGGACGGCAGCCTCGACCTCGTCGTCGCGGTGCACCGCGATGCCCGTGAACCCGAGGAGCTCGGCGTACCCCGCGTAGTCCATCGTCTCGACGTCCTGCGACCCCCGCCACATCGGGTTGCCGTCCTCCGTGCGCATCTCCCACGAGACCTGACCGAGGTCGTCGTTGTGCATGATCACGATGACGAGCTGCTGGTTCGGCCACTGGGCCATGTACTTCTTCACGGTGATGAGCTCGTTCATACCGAGCATCTGGAAGGCCCCGTCACCGATGGTGCACACGGCGGGCTTGTCCGGGAAGGCGAACTTGGCCGTCACCGCGTAGGGCATCGCGGCGAGCATGGTCGCGAGCCGGCCGGACATGTCGCCGTGCATGCCGCGACGCAGGCGGATGTGGTGCCCGTACCAGTCGGCGGTCGTCCCGGCGTCGCAGGTCACCGTGACGCCCTCGGGCAGGTGGTCGTTCACCGCGCGGATGACGCGTCGGGGGTTCACCCCGTCGTCGTAGGCGACCTCGGCCTGGCGGGCCATCTCCGCCTCCCACTCGCGCATCTCGTCGGCGAGCCGCTCCTGCCAGCTGCGGTCCGACGTCTGCTCGAGGAGGGGCAGGACTGCCTCGAGCGTCGCACCGACGTCGCCCCAGAGGTTGAGCTCGGTCGGGTACCGCAGGCCGAGCTGCTCGGGCTTGATGTCCACCTGCACACCGCGTGCCTGGCCGGACTCCGGCAGGTACTCGCCGTAGGGGTAGTTCGTCCCGAGGAGCACGATCGTGTCGCACTCCTTGATCTGCGTGAGGCTCGGTCGCGACCCGAGGAGCCCGACCTGCTGCGTGTGGTAGGGCACGTCCGACGGGACGACGTCCTTGCCGCGGAGCGCCGTGATGATGCCGGCACCGGTCTTCTCCGCCGCGGCGAGGACCTGCTCCGTCGCACCGCGGGCACCGGCCCCGACGAGGAAGGTGATCTTCTCGCCGGCGTTGAGGATCTCGGCGAAGCGCCGGACGTCCTCGGCGGGTGGGGTGATCCGGGTCGACGCGGGGACGTCGCTCGAGCGGGAGACCCAGTGCTCGACGCCCGGCTCCTCGTACGCCATCGCCTGCACGTCATGCGGGAGGACGACCACGGCCGGCTGCTTGCGGAGCATCGCCGTCCGGAACGCGGTGTCGACGACGACCCCGACGGCGTCGGGCGTCGTCACGGTCTCGACGTAGCACGCGACGTCGGCGAACACCCGCTCGAGGTTCGACTCCTGCTGCGTGAACGTCCCGATCGAGGCCAGTCCCTGCTGACCGACGATCGCGACCACCGGCTGGTTGTCCATCTGTGCGTCGTACAGGCCGTTGAGCATGTGGAACGCGCCCGGGCTCGACGTCGCGACGCAGACCCCGACCTCGCCGGTGAACTTCGCGTGCGCGGTCGCCATGAGGGCGGCGATCTCCTCGTGCGTCGGACGGACGTACTCGAGTGCTCGTTCGCCGCCGCCCGCCTTGCCGAGGGCACCGTCGAAGGCGCCGATCCCGTCGCCTGGGTAGCCGAAGACGCGGGAGACCCCCCATGCCTCGATGCGGTCGATGACGAAGTCGCTCACGGTCGTGCTCATGCGCCCACCGTGCTCGGCGGTTCCTGTACGCGCTCAGCGACGAGGGGGACGCGCGTTCGTGCCCGTCAGCCGATCTCCTGCCACGTGCCGCCGGCTGCGCTGCCGACCACGGCGTCGATGATGTGCGCCGACCGGGCGCCGTCCGCGAACGTCGGCAGACCCTCGGGCCACCCGTCCGGGTCGGGTCCGCTCCGGACCGCGTCGTAGGTGTCGGCGACGAACGCGGCGAACGCGTCGAGGTAGCCCTGCGGGTGCCCCGACGGCACCACGGCCAGGCGCCGCTGGTCCGGCACGCCGAGCGACGGGTCTCGGACGACGATCTGCGCGCCGCGTTCGTTCCCGAACCAGGCCGACTCCGGCTGCTCCTGGTCGAAGGCGGCGGACCCACGGGTGCCGTCGACCTCGAACCACAGCCGGTTCTTCCGTCCCGAGGCCACCTGCGAGATGACCACGTTGCCGATGCGGCCGGTGCCGGTCCGGAAGGTAGCGACCGCGGTGTCCTCGGTGGTGACCTCGGCGCGCTGCGAGGCGTCGGCCACCGGGTCGGGGTCGGGGGAGCCGGAGAACGACGGACCGGACGCCGCCGGACGCGTCGGGTAGACGATGTCGGTCGCAGCCGAGACCGACGCGAAGCGCTCGCCCGTGACGAACTCGACCAGGTCGCACCAGTGCGAGCCGATGTCGGCGAACGCCCGCGAGAGGCCCCCAGAGCCCGCGTCGACCCGCCACGACGAGGCGTCCTCGTCGAGCATCCAGTCCTGCAGGTAGTGGCCGTGGACGGCGAGCACGCGCCCCAGGTCGCCGTCGGCGATGCGTCCGCGGATCTCCCGGACGATCGGGTGGTACCGGTACACGAACGGCACGGTGGCCACGACGCCGGCCAGCCGTGCGGCCTCGACCAGCTCGTCGGCCTCGGTGGCGTCGATGGCGAGCGGCTTCTCGCACACGACGTTGATCCCGGCGCGGATGACCGCGAGGGCCTGCGGGTGGTGCTGGTCGTTCGGCGTGCAGACGTGCACGACGTCGGGAGCGTCCGCGATCACCTCGTCGAGCGAGGCGTACCCGCGGGGGAGGTCGAGCTGGGCGGCGACCTGCTCGGAACGGGACGGACTCCGACCGAGCACCCCGAGGACCTCGGCCCCGGCCGCGCGGGCGGCTCGCGCGTGGACGCCGGCGATCATACCGGTGCCGACCACAGCGACGCGCAGGCGTCGCCCTCCGTACCCACTGCTCATGGTGCTCCCTCGCGCCGGACTGGACCCCACCGTACCGACGTCTCCCGGCCACACGCCGGAACGCATGAGTACGTTCTGGGGCATGTCGAGCCTCCAGACCTCCCTGCTCATCCTCGGTGCCAGCGGCGACCTGTCCAAGCGACTCCTGCTGCCGGGCCTGGCCACTCTTCTCGAGGTGAAGGACGACTGGGACGTCCAGCTCGTCGGAGCCGGCGTGGAGGACATCTCGGACGCCGACTGGAAGGCGCAGGTCCGCGAGTCCTTCGAGAACGCGCAGGCGTCGAAGAACGAGGAGGACGAGGGGGCTGCCGACGGCGGTGAGCGCCTCAGCAAGCGGCTCCTCGGTGTCATCGACGCCTCGACCTACCGCAAGGCCGACGTCACCGACGCCGACGACCTCCGGACCCTGCTCGGCGACTGCCGGTACGACCCCGCGATCTACTTCGCCCTGCCGCCCGCCGTCACCGAGAAGAGCTGCGAGGTGCTCAAGGACCTGGACCTGCCGTCCGGGACGCGCCTGGCGCTGGAGAAGCCGTTCGGCACCGACGCCGAGAGTGCCGAGCACCTCAACGACGTGCTGCACTCGTTCCTCCCCGAGGAGCGCATCCACCGGGTCGACCACTTCCTCGGCCGGTCCACCGTGCTGAACCTGCTCGGCCTCCGCTTCGCGAACCGCATCATCGAGCCGCTGCTGTCGTCCGCGCACGTCGCCCGCGTCGACATCGTCTACGACGAGACGCTCGGACTCGAGGGGCGTGCGCGCTACTACGACAAGGCGGGCGCGCTCGTCGACATGATCCAGAGCCACCTGCTCCAGGTGATGGCCGTGGTCGCGATGGAGGCGCCGGCGTCGATCGACGCGGACGACCTGCGCACCCAGAAGGAACTCGTGCTCCGCGCCGTCCGGCCGTGGGGCGGCGACGTCGTCGCGGCGGGCAAGCGCGCCCGGTACACCGCGGGCACGATCGGCGACCGCTCGCTGCCGTCGTACACCGACGAGGACGGCGTGGACCCGTCCCTCGGGACCGAGACGCTCGCGCAGCTCACCCTCGAGATCGCGAACTGGCGCTGGGCCGGGGTGCCCTTCACGCTGCGGTCCGGCAAGGCCCTCGCCGAGCAGCGCCGCGAGATCGTGATCACCTTCAAGGACTCGCCGCACGTGCCGGTCGGCCTGCACGGTGCGGAACTGCCCGATCGGCTCCGGATCTGGATCGCACCCGACGAGATGCAGCTCGAGCTCAACGTCAACGGCGCCGGCGACCCGTACACGATCGACCACACGAGCCTGGACGTCACGTTCAACCCCGGACGCCTCAGTGCCTACGGCGAGGTGCTCGCCGGGGTGCTCGAGGGCGACGCCACCCTGTCCGTCCGCGGGGACAGCGCCGTGCAGGGCTGGAAGGTCGTCGAGCCGTTCCTGCAGGCCTGGCGCAACGGGAAGGCCCCGCTCGACGAGTACCCGGCAGGCTCCGAGGGACCCGGTTCCTGGGACAACATCGACTGCTGACGGACCCCACGGCGTAGGTTCCGACGCGTGACCACGATCGACGACGTCCTGCAGACCGTTCCCGAACCCGCCGGAGCCGACGTGCGCGTCGACCCCGTCCGCTACGACCACGAGGGCACCCCGCTGCTCGGCGTGCTGGCGAAGGACGCGGCGATCGCCGGTCGTCGCCCGGCCGTGCTCGTCGTCCACGACTGGCACGGCGTCAACGAGCACGTCGAGGCGCGCGTCACGATGCTCGCCCGCCTCGGGTACGTGGCCTTCGGTGCCGACGTCTACGGCGAGGGCGTCCGCCCGGGCGACGACACCGCCGCCCAGGTCGCCGGGTCGTTCTACCAGGACCTCCCGCTCATGCGGGCCCGCGTCCGCGCCGGCCTCGACCGCCTGCTCGCGGACCCCGACGTCGACCCGGCCCGGGTCGTCGTGATGGGCTACTGCTTCGGTGGATCCGCCGCGCTCGAACTCGCGCGCACCGGGGCCGACCTCGTCGGCGCGGTCTCGTTCCACGGCGGCCTCATCGTCCACGACCCCTCTGACGCGTCCGCGATCCGCGCGAAGCTGCTGGTGCTCACCGGCGCATCGGACCCGGTCGTGCCCGACGAGACCGTCGTCGCGTGGGAGGACGAGATGCGGGCCGCTCCCGAGGTCGACTGGCAGCTCGTGAGCTACGCCGGTGCGATGCACGCCTTCGCGGTCCCCGGCACCGACGCGCCGGACCACGGCGCCCAGTACCAGGCGCGTGCCGACCGTCGGTCGTGGCGGGCGCTCGAGGTGTTCCTCGCCGAGGTCTTCGACGAGGAGCTCGCCGCGCTCTGAGGGCCGACACGCCGAGGGCGGGCTCGGGGCGGCCTCGATTGGCGTTCGGGGCCGCAGCTGTTGTAGAGTCTTCCACGGCCGCAAGGCCACGCGCTCGTAGCTCAATGGATAGAGCATCTGACTACGGATCAGAAGGTTGGGGGTTCGAGTCCCTTCGAGCGCACCGCAACACCGAACCGATCGAAGGCCCCGTCGCAATGCGACGGGGCCTTCGTCGTGTTGGCAGAGCGGCCGCAACGCGAGTTCGCATGCGAACTCCTTGCAGCCCGAACTCCGTGCTGTCTAGGTTCGTGCCCATGGCACGGCGCACCCAGCAGCAGCGGCGAGATGAGCGTCGTGCGCGTGCCACGGCAGAGCGAGTCACCGCCGACCAGACACGGGGCGAGTACCGTCCGCCGGACCGGTCCACCTGCAGCGAGCGCTCCTGGTACCAGAGCGTCGACGACGCCGACACCGTCCGGGTCGACCACCGGCTCTTCCGGAGCGGCGGGAGGCTGGTCGACTTCGCCATCCTCGTCCACACGCTCGACATCGACGGGGAGTGGATCGAAGCTGCTCGTGTCGACTGCTGCCACGGGTACGTCCACCTCCACCACACCTCGGGCGAGGTCAGCGGCATCGGGCCGGTCCACAGAGCCGATGACGTGGCTGCACTCTTCGCCGTGGCATCGGACCAGGCAATGCGGTACGCCGTTACAATCCGGGACATGAAGGGCAGGGACGAGCGCGATGTCTGAGCTGGACGCATTCCGTGCGGAGATCAACAGGTCGCTCGCAGTCGGCGACTTCGCGGCCGTCGAACTCGAGGTCGTGGACGTCGAGGGCCGCACGCCGGTCGTCGTTGCCCTGGCGGACGAGCGTCTCCCGGTTCTGTTGCGGCGGATCGAGGCGGTGGGCGGCTACGCGAACGTCTTCGTGAAGACCGTCAGCGGCGTTCGTCGCGTCGCCGTGATGGACGTCGACGGCGCGCTCGACGTCCGGTCCGCCGATGACATGCGGTCGGCAGCTGAACAGCCGAGCTCGGACAGCACGGTCGGGGCGTTCGTCGACTACCTCGCACACCGGGTCGGCGGTGTCGTCCTGCCAGCTCGCCTCGCGACCGCGTCGCGCAGCGCTCTGCCCGCACGTCAGGTGGAGATCGTGGCCGCCCGCTGACCGCGGGGCTGGCGCGTCAGCGCAGGCGCGCCGCCTGCTGCCGGTCCTTCTCGTGCTCCCGCACCACCGCGCTCACTGCGAGCCACAGGAGCAGCGACACGAACCACCAGAAGCTCACCACGGCAGCAGCGCCGGCGAGCGACGCCGCGAGCGGCACGAGCTCGACCGAGTCCGGTCCCTTGCCGAAGATGACGATCGCCGAGACCCAGAGCCCGATCGCCGCCAGCAGGGAGATGATCCACACGACCAAGAGACCGTCGCGCCACCCGTTGTTCACGTGACCACCGTACCGGAGCGTTCGCACAGGAACGCCGCGGACGCCGGCCGCCGAGCAGTCCGGTCAGGACAGGTTGATCGCCACGATCAGCGCGACGAACCCGAGCGACACCGTCCCGACGATGAGCACCGTCCCGGCACCCCAGGTCGTCCGGAGCCGCCGTCCGGGCTTCGCGACCTCCCGCACCCGCACGACCGGGCCGTCATCGGCGGAGACAGCCACCTCGGAGCGCTCGTCCCGCCACCGCGCCCAGCGCTCGACCCGGTCGTCGAGGGCGTCGACCGCCGCCGCGAGGGCCTCCCACCGCTCGGGCCGGTCCGTGATCAGGTCACGGGCGCTGATCAGGTACATCCAGTCGTCCACGATCTCGACGTCGAGCCCCCGCAGGTGGTCGACGAGCCGCGCCATCACGTCCGGCGTGAACAGGTACAGCGCGTCGCGTTCGTACCCGGCGGGGCAGTACAGACGGAAGTACCGGTCGAAGTCGCCCTCCAGCGACAGCACCTGCGAGCCACGAACGACCGACGAGGTGTGCAGCGGGCGTCGAGGGCCCTCCTCGGACCGCAGCAGGATGTTCGGCAACGCCACGGGCAGACGCATCGCGCAGTACCCGCCGAACGCCGGCGAGGTGTTCGTCATGGTCGACCGGACGAGCTCGTGGTTCGCGAACTCCAGGCCTCGGGGCCCGGGGGTCCGGAGCACTCGGTAGCAGTTCAGCGCGCCGCGTCGACGGAGCGGGGCGTCACGACGGGTCCCGGTTGGCCCCGGGCTGTACGTCATCCCGTTGGCCGCCGCGAACCGGGCGAGGCGGTGGTGCACCCGCTTCTGCGGGCGTCGGCGCCGCACCCGGATCCACGCCCAGGTGCAGAGGACCCCGGCCAGGCCGAGGAAGGCGCCGATCACGCTCTGCACGAGGACGGCGGTCGCCACGTCCTCGCCGCCCTCCGCGACGGTGGCGGTGATGACGAGGGTGAACGCGAGCAGGCCGATCGGCAGGCAGAGTGCTCCGGCGCCGAGGACGATCCGTCGGACGAGTCCGACCAGGTCGCGCGCCTCGGGGTGTTCGGCGACGAGGGCCTTCCAGGTCCGTCTCGCGTCGCGGCGGCGGACCGGCTCGGTGAGGGCGGTGGTGTCGATCGGTGTGCGCAGTGCCTGCACGGTTCCCCCCCGGTTCGTGACCTCACGGTTTCGCTCCTCGAACGCGAGATTCTCGCGGTCATCATCCGTCATCACCACAGCATGCGCCGCCCCACCGACAGGGCGGCCACCACGTACCCGTGACCACGCCAAGCGCTGCGCGGGTACCGAGCCAGTGAGCAACGCGTCTCGCTGGCGACAACTAGGCCGAGGGTTCGGGATAGTCCCCTCATTGAGCGTCGCACCTCCGCAAGATGCCGGAGAGGTGCCGGGTTGCCTCCGTCAGCGGGCTCCCACTCTTCCTCGTGCCCGCCGACACGCACCGCTCCCGCACCAGCCGCCGGCCCTGCCCTGTCACGGCGGGGCAACACCGGCCGCACAGCGAACCACCGCACGCGGCGCGAGCACGAGGAACACACTCCCGCGTCGAACTTGCTCGGCTCGACGACGACGCGGGAGGAGTCACCAGACCCAAAGATGGGGTTTGGCTCCGCCGCTGAGGAGTCATCAGCTGTGCCATGCTGTGATCTCATTCACTTGGGGTGGGGCAATGGTAGGCAAGCCGAGATCGGTCCATTTTTTCAGCGCTGTCGAGATCGACGAGCACGACAACGTGTTGCCTTTCGGCAACAACTGGTGGATGGACCTGCTCGACTTCCTCGAAGTACAGGATGCTGCGGACCGTCGGCTGACGTACAGGGGGCGGAAATACGTCGGACGCGTGGAGCAGAGCATCTCGCCGGTCGCCAAGTATCTCTACCTCGGAAAGCTCCGTCCCGGAGCGGACTGGCCCGACGTTGTCGATCGAGAGGGTGGGACTGTCCCGCTGGCGTCGACAGGCATCCTTGAGCTGATTGAGCCGCTGTACTTGCTTCCCGTGGAGGGGACCCCGTACATGGCCGTCCTCAGGACATCGGCCGGACCCACGTGGCCCGCTCTCACCGACTGGCTTGGTATGGCTGGCCGCTTCTACGCTCGTGGGCACAGCATCGAGCTTCAACCGTACGCAAGGCGTGATCAGGTCGAGCGTCTCCGTTCCGCAGTCGGGGCGACCAAGATCCATCTGAAGTTCGATCCCGGCGCGGCAGAGCTTCTGCCTGGCCAATCCCAACTTGCTCGAGCTGTGCGGGAAGCGTCCGCCGCGGGCGCAGGCGCGGTCTCGGTCGAAATGAGTGTGAGCTTCGGTCGCGCTCGGCCTGACGAGGCTGGTGCCGATGAACTCGTGGAAGGCTTGCGGGAGATCATCGGCTCCGATGGGTACACGCGTGCGGAAGCAACCTTGCTCCAACCGAGCGTCGACGGAGTGGAGAAGGACTATGTCGACTTCGCTCTGGACCGTGTCGTCTACACGGAGTACGTCGGAGAATCAGAGGACGAGACCCCCACGCCAGAGGCGGTGCTGCACGCACTGTCGGATGCCATCGATAGCTTCAGGACGCAACTGCGAAGCGAGTGAGGACGTGATGAGCGCCAGAGTGAATCCGGTGGACCACCCCGCGCTTGTCGATGTCCTCGTCTTGGCGGCGGTTGCTGTCCACGCGTTTATCACGTGGAAGGGTTGGCTCCTTGATCTCTGGGCACCGCTCGTCGCAGCAGACCCCAGCGCGCAGGCAGGCCTCTATCTCGGATTCTTCGGAGCTGCTGCGCTCGTGAGTAGCTTCGCCGGCGTTGTCGTCATCTTCGGTGTGACTCCTCAGACATATCGGTTCCAGAAGTTTCGCGTCGACGGTGGTAAGAGCCTTGCCCGCAATTGGTCGTGGACGTCTGCAGCCGGTTTCCTGGGCGCTGGGCTTGCACTGGCTGCTGGTATCGCCGCGCTCAGTGGAGGCCAATGGTTGGCCCCATGGCTTCTGGAAGTTGCCATCGGCCTCGTAGCCCACAGTGCCGTTCGTCTGGTGATCCTTCTTCACGCTCTGGTGGGAATCGTCCGTCGTGACGATCTCGCCGCGGTCAACAAAGCTGCGGAGAGGCCACCGTCAGAAGCCCCCTGGCGTAGGTGAAGGAGTTCAGATGAGACAGGACGAACACCTCAAGCGCGTGGCGGAGACCGGCGATCGGTACGAAGCTCGCATCCGCAACCAGGTCGACACCATCAACCGCATCCTCGCCGGTGGCACGTACGACACCGAGATGGAAGCGCTACACAACCAGCTCGCCGAGGTCACAGCCGAACGCGACAGACTGCTTCGTCACGAGGGCTGAGGCCAACGCGATGAGCATGCGAGTGTGCTCGGTCGCTGGCTGCCCCACCATCTTCGACGGAGCGCTCGGCACGCGCTGTCCCGCACACCAGCGCAGGGCTGACCGCAGCCGAGGCACAGCAGCACAGCGCGGCTACAACAGCCGCGGCCATCGCATGTTCCGGTCCGCGGTCCTCGACCGTGATCCGATCTGCGTTGCATGCGAGGCCGCTCAGTCGACCGTCGCTGACCCGAGGTCACGCAAGGAGCTTGAGGCCCTGTCCCTCGACCCCGACGACCCAC
Organism: Curtobacterium sp. 320; assembly: GCF_031455235.1. Taxonomy (NCBI): domain Bacteria; kingdom Bacillati; phylum Actinomycetota; class Actinomycetes; order Micrococcales; family Microbacteriaceae; genus Curtobacterium; species Curtobacterium sp. 320. The sequence continues at coordinate 173,187 of NZ_JAVDSI010000001.1, forward strand.
ACTTCGGGCGCGGCCTCTGCAAGCCCTGCCATGACCGCGAGACGGCCACGCATCAGCCCGGCGGCTGGCACTCCTCCTGACCGGTGGCATACCGATATATTCCGCGTCTACGAGCCGGGGGAGGGGCCATACAACCCTACCGGGTGGGCAGACGGACGGGAGGCGCGGTGCCAGCTGGCACCGCGCCTCCCGTCCGCGACCCGGTCGCGTCGACTACGCGACCTGCGCGCGCACCTCGGCCAGCGTCGGGTAGTCGGTGTAGCCCTCGGCGCCGTTGCCGTAGAACAGCTCCGGGCGCGGCTCGTTCAACTCGGTGTCCTGCTCCCAGCGGTACGCGAGGTCCGGGTTCGCGATCGCCGCGCGACCGACGCCCACGGCGTCCGCGTGGCCCTGCGTGACGAGGGCGATGGCCTCGTCACGGGTGGTCAGCGCGCTGAAGCCGGAGTTGGCGATGAACGGGGCGCCCGCGGTCCGGCGAATGTGCTGCACGAGGTCGCCGGTCGGCTCGGCGTGCAGGATGTCGACGAAGGCGAGTCCGAGCGGCGCGAGGCCCTCGGCGACGGCGGTGTAGACCGCGTGGACGTCCGCCGGGTCGCTCTCGAGGACACCCTGGATGCCGTGCTCGGGGGAGAGGCGGATGCCGGTGCGGTCGGCGCCGATGGCCTCGGCGACGGCGGTGGTGACCTCGATCGCGAAGCGGGCGCGGTTCTCTGGCGAACCGCCGTACTCGTCGGTGCGCGTGTTCGACGCTGCCGACATGAACTCGTGCACGAGGTAGCCGTTCGCCCCGTGCACCTCGACGCCGTCGAGTCCGGCGGCGATCGCGTTGCGGGCGGCGCGGACGAAGCCCTGGACGGCCTCGCGCACCTCGTCGGTGGTCAGGGCGTGGGGGACGGGCATGTCCGCCTTCGAGCCGTCGGGGAGGTGGGTCTGCCCGGGGGCGGCGATCGCGGACGGGGCGACGATGCGCGGCGTGCCGGAGATGGTGGTGTGGGACACCCGGCCACCGTGCATGAGCTGCATCACGATGCGACCGCCCTCGGCGTGCACGGCGTCGGCGACGCGGCGCCACCCGGCGATCTGCTCGTCGGTCTCGATGCCGGGCTGCCCGGGGTAGGAGCGGCCCTCCTGCACGGGCCAGGTGCCCTCGGTGACGATGAGCCCGAGGCCGGCGCGCTGGGCGTAGTGCTCGACGAGCAGGTCGTTCGGGATGCCGTGCTCACCGGCGCGCGTGCGGGTGAGGGGTGCCATCACGATGCGGTTCGACAGGGGGAGTGCGCCGAAGTCGGCGGGTTCGAAGAGCTTCACGTCTGGGGGGAACGAGGTGTTGCCGGATGCAATTCCCCGTTCCGGCGGATCGTCAGGCTCGGGGGCACACCAACGTCGAGGAGCGCACCTGCCCCTCGGGGCGGATCACCTGGTGCTGGGAGAGGGGCTGGCCGCAGATCGGGCAGCCGCGGTCGATCGTGCGGTCGTCGATGCCCTCGGGGTGGCCGGCGCCGATCTGCGACGGGCCCATCTTGGCGATGAGCGTGCTGTTCCACCGTTCGTACCACTGTCCGAAGCGACCCACGGTCCGTCCTTTCGTTCGTACACGAACCATTGTGCCACGAACGGCTTCGCAGCACACGGCCGATCACACGGCGTCGACGCGTTCGAGCAGTTCGGTGAGCTCGTCCTTCAGCGCTTCGAGGCGTTCCAGCGGCCAGCCGAGGCGGTCGGCGACGGCGATCGGGACCGCCCGGGCCTGTTCGCGCAGGGAGCGCCCGGCGACGGTGAGGGAGACCTCGAGCTGGCGTTCGTCCGTGGCGCTCCGGGTGCGGCGGACGTAGCCGGAAGCCTCGAGGCGCTTGAGCAGCGGGCTGAGGGTGGCAGAGTCGAGCCGGAGTTCGCGGGCGATCTCGCGGACGGAGCGCGGGTCCTGCTCCCAGAGGGCCAGCATGACGAGGTACTGCGGGTGCGTCAGGCCCATGGGTTCGAGCAGGTCGCGGTAGAGCCCGATGACGCTCCGGCTCGTCGCCGCGAGCGCGAAGCAGAGCTGTCGGTCGAGGGCGAGCGGGTCGACGTCGGTCTCGGTCATCCGCCCACCCTACCGTTCGTGTACGAAGGGTCGCGGGACGGTTTCGAGCGGAGTGGTCGCGGGCGCGCGCAATCTGCGACATCGTCGTTGTCGTACGACATCGGTCTCGTCGCTGTCGAGCGTGTGCAACGGTTGCAGGCGCGGGGCTGCGACACCATCGCTGTCGTACGACGTCGGCGATGTCGTTCCGAGTCGGCAGCGGGACCTGGGCAGCGGGACCTGGGCAGCGGGCAAGCCGGCCGCGACGCACGGGAGGCGCGGGCCGACCCGTGTGGGTCGACCCGCGCCTCCTGGGTGGTCGCGTCGTGCCTACGCGCGGTGCGCCGGCGGGTGCCCCGACTCGTGCGCGTTCGCGTCCGGCTCCACGGGGAGCGCGTGCGACCCGGTGTGGGTGCTCTCGTGCCCACCGGCCGGGTGCGACCGCTCGAGCTTGGCGCCCTCGACGTCGACGTCCGGCACGATGCGGTCGAGCCACTTCGGGAACCACCACGCGCTCTCGCCGAGCAGGTGCATCGCGGCCGGGATGAGCAGCATCCGGACGACGAACGCGTCGACCAGCACACCGAACGCCAGGCCGAAGCCGATCGGCTTGATGGTGGAGGAGTCCGAGAAGATGAAGCCGGCGAACACCGAGATCATGATGATCGCGGCCGCCGTGACCACTGCGCGACCGGCGTGCAGGCCTCGCTGGACCGCGACCTTCGCCGAGGCTCCGTGGGCGTACGCCTCGCGCATGCCCGACACCAGGAAGAGCTGGTAGTCCATCGCGAGCCCGAACAGGATGCCGATCTCGATGATGGGCAGGAAGCTCAGGATCGGTGCGGGGTCGTGCACCCCGAACACGCTGCCGAGCCAGCCCCACTGGTAGATCGCGGTCAGGCCGCCGAACGACGCCAGGACGGACAGGATGAAGCCGGCCGTCGCGGTGATCGGCACGAGGAACGACCGGAACACGATGATGAGGATGATCAGCGACAGGCCGACGACCACCACGAGGTAGAGCGGCAGCACGTTCGAGAGCTTCTCGGACACGTCGATGTTGGCGGACGCGTTGCCGGCGACCCCGAGCGTGACCTTCCCGTCGTCGGTGGAGACGGTCTGCTCGCGGAGGTCCTTCACGAGCGTCTCGGTCGAGACGCTGTCCGGGCCACCGGCGGGCTTCACCTGGAACGCGATGATGTCGCGGTCCTTCGAGGCGCCGATCGGAAGAACGGCCTTGACGTCGTCGTTCTTCGCGATCGCTTCACCGATGGTGACCTCGGTCGCGGTGACGTCGTCCTCGCTGACCGAGTCCGGCAGGGTGGCGACCACGAGGAGCGGCCCGTTCTGGCCGGCACCGAACTCGTCGTCGAGGGCCTTGTACGCCTTGTACTGGCTGGACTCCACGGACTCGGACGCACCCGTCGGCAGGCCGAGGCGCATCTGCGTGGCGGGGAGGGCGATGGTGCCGAGCACCGCGACGCCGGCGACGAGCGTGATGACCGCGCGCCAGGTCGACATCGGCTTGTTCGGGACGCGCGTCGAGTCGGTGTTGCCGATCTTCGCGCGCTCCTTCTTCCGGAGGATCCGCATGCCGATGAGCGACAGCAGCGCCGGGGTGAAGGACGTCGCGATGAGGATCGCGAAGAACACGGCGACGGCACCGACCGTGCCCATCAGGCCGAGGAACGGGATACCCGTGATGTTCAGGGCGAGCAGCGCGACGATGACGGTCGCGCCGGCGAAGACCACGGCGTTGCCGGAGGTGCCGTTCGCGAGCCCGATGGACTCGTGCACGCCCATGCCCTGCTTCAGCTGGGTCCGGTGTCGGTTGAGGATGAAGAGCGAGTAGTCGATGCCGACCGCCAGGCCCAGCATCACCCCCAGCACCGGCGTGACCGAGATGAACTCGACGAGGCTCGAGAACGACAGGGCCGCGAGGGACGCCACGCCGACGCCGAGCACGGCGGAGACGAGCGGGACGGCGGCGCCGATGATCGTGCGGAGCATGAGGAACAGCACGATCGCGGCGATGATCACGCCGCCGATCTCACCGGGGCCGAGGATCGACGGGACGCCCTGGGCGATGTCGTTCGAGACGTACACGTCGACGCCGCTGATGTCGGCCGCCTCGGCGTCGTCCGCGATCTGGGTCTTCGTGTCGGCCGGGACCTCGTAGGTCGACTTCGTGAACTGCACGGTGCCGATGACGGCGCTGCCGTTCGACGACACGAAGCGGATGTCCTTCGACAGGTCGAGGAGCTTCGAGCCCTGCTCGAGCTCCTGTTCGCTGTCGTCGAGCTTCTTCGTGTTGTCGTCGATCTTCTGCTGTGCGGCCTCGAGCTGCTGCTCGCCCGAGGTGATCTGCTGCTGCTGCGCGTCGATCTGTGCCTGTGCCTGGGCGAGCTGGGTCTGGGCGGCCGCCGCCGCGGCGCCTCCCGCTGCCTCGGCCTGGGCCTTCTGCGCGTTCAGCTGGGCCTGCGCGCTGGCGATCTGCTCCTTGCCGGATGCCAACTGCGACTTCTGCGCGTCGAGCTCCTTCTGACCGCTCTCGATCTGCGCACGGCCGTCGGTGATCTGCTCGCGGCCGTCGACGATCTTCTGCCGCTGGTCGTCGAGCTGCTGCTGGGTGTCGAACCCGCTCGTGGCGCCCTTGACGCCGTCGAGCTTCTCGACCTTCTGCAGGAAGTCGGCGACGTCGGACTTCTGGGTGTCGCTGAAGGCCTTGCCGTTCGTCGTCTCGAAGACGATCGTGCCGGTGCCGCCGTTCGCGGACGGGAACTTGTCGGCGAGCTCGTCCTGCACCTGGCTCGTCTTGGTGTTCGGGATCGTGATCGACGACGAGATGGTGCCGGCGAAGAGCGAGTACGTGACACCCGCGATGCCCATGATCACCACCCACGCGATGATCACGAGCCAGTGGCGTCGTGCGGAGAACCGTCCGAGACGGTAGAGGAGACCGGCCATGCGGTTGCCCCGATCCTTTCGTTGTCAGCTGCTGTGGAGCGGGGTGCGCCGGTGGACCCCTGGGAGGGAAGTGTCAGTCGTCGGCCATGTAGCCGCTGCGGACGCTGTGCACGAGTCGTGCGAGCAGGGCGTCCCAGTCGTCGAGCGCGTCCTGGTCGAGGCGGGGTCCGGTCGTCGTGAGCCAGTGCTCGGCGATCACGACGATCCCGCTCATCAGGGACTCGACGAGGAGTGCGGCGTCGAGGGCGTCGGCGGCCGGGTGGCGTCGGGCGACCTCGTCGCGGAGGCGTTCGGTGACCCGTGCGAAGGCGGTCTGGGTGAGCACCGCGGCCTTCGGGTCGTCCTTGCCGGGGTCGCCGAGGATCCGGTACATCCCGGCGATCGCGGGCGCCAGGTCGGCACCGCGGGCGGCGGACTCGAGCTCGTCGAACATCGACGAGCGGCTGCCGTCGCCGACCGGGGTCTTCGCCATGTCGGCGAGGAAGCGGTCGATGATGACCGAGAGCTCCTGCTCGCAGACGGCCAGCAGGACCTCGTCGAGCGACCCGAAGTGGTTGAACACGGTCCGGCGGGCGATGTCGGCCCGTGAGGCGAGGTCCTCGACGCTGAACCCGCGGCCCCCGCGCTCCTCGACGAGGTCGCGGGCGGCCTGCAGGATCGCCGCACGGTGCTTCGCCTTGAGGGCAGCACGGCGGTCGATCGACAGGGTCACGGCCACGACACTAGGTGCATCGATGCACTCGGTGCAACGACGTGGAGAGCATCTTCAGGTACGTACCCCGGCGGGAACCGTGGTTCTGAACAGATGTGCACGTGGTTGACTGGGCGAGCACGTCCGCCGTACGAAGGAGTACCCGATGCCCGTCCGTCTGTCCCCGCAGCACCTCGACGAGATCGCCGCGAGCGGTGTCGCCGTCCCGACCTACGACCGCGACGGGATCACCGCCGGCATCGTGCACTTCGGCGTCGGCGGCTTCCACCGGGCGCACCAGGCGATGGTGATCGACCGGCTGCTCCAGCGGGGCGAGGCCCGCGAGTACGGCATCTGCGGCGTCGGGGTGCTCGAGCAGGACCGTCGGATGGCCACGGCGATGGCCGAGCAGGGCGGGCTGTACACGCTCGTCCTCAAGCACCCCGACGGCACCCGCGAGTCCCGCGTGATCGGCAGCATCGTCGACTACCTGCTCGCCGTCGACGACCCCGACGCCGTCGTCGAGAAGATGGCGCACCCGGATACCCGGATCGTCAGCCTGACCATCACCGAGGGCGGCTACAACTTCGACCACGTCACCGGCGAGTTCGTCGCCGACGAGCCGGGCGTCGCGGCCGACCTGCGCGGCGACGGCCCGCCGCACACCGTGTTCGGACTCGTCGTCGAGGCCCTGCGGCGCCGGCGGGACCGCGGGCTGGAGCCCTTCACCGTGATGTCCTGCGACAACATCCAGGGGAACGGGCACGTCGCCCGCGAGATGTTCACCGCCTACGCCCGGCTGCAGGACCCGGCGTTCGCGGACTGGATGGACGAGCACGTCTCGTTCCCGAACTCGATGGTCGACCGGATCACCCCGGTCACCGCCGACGAGGACCGCGCCTGGGTCCGGGACGAGCTCGGCATCGAGGACGCCTGGCCGGTCGTCGCCGAACCGTTCTTCCAGTGGGTGCTCGAGGACGACCACCCCGCGGGCCGCCCGCCGTACGAGCAGGCCGACGTCCAGATCGTCGACGACGTCGAGCCGTACGAGCTCATGAAGTTGCGGCTGTTGAACGCCTCGCACCAGGGCCTGTGCTACTTCGGGTACCTGTCCGGGTACCGCTACGCGCACGAGGCCACGCAGGACCCGGCGATCGCGACCTTCCTGCGCCGGTACATGGACGAGGAGGGCACGCCGACCCTGCACCCGGTGCCCGGCATCGACCTCGAGGACTACAAGTCCACCCTCATCGAGCGCTTCCAGAACCCCGAGGTCCGCGACACCCTCGCCCGGCTCTGCGCCGAGTCGAGCGACCGCATCCCGAAGTGGCTGCTGCCGGTGGTGCGCGAGAACCTCGCCGCCGACCGACCCGTCACCCTGTCCGCGGGCATCGTGGCCTCGTGGGCGCGCTACGACGAGGGCACCGACGAGTCCGGCGAGCCGATCCAGATCGTCGACCGGCTGGCCGAGCCGTTGCACCGCATCGCGCTCACGCAGCGGGACGACCGGCTCGCCTTCATCCGGAACCGCCAGGTCTTCGGGGACCTCGTGGACGACGACCGGTTCGTCACGGCCTACCGCGACGCCCTCGACGGGCTGATCGCGGATGGTGCCCACGCGACGGTGACGCGCCTGTCGCGTTCCTGAGACGCGACCGGAGACGGGCCAGGAGGCGCGGTGCCAGTCCGCACCGCGCCTCCTGGCCCGTCCCGTGGTGCGTCCAGGGCGCTAGGGTCGCGTCGTGAACCGGACCGATCGCCTGTACGCGCTCGTCGAGGAGCTGCGCGCGGCGGCACCCGGCCGGCGGAGCGCTCGTCGCCTGGCCGAGCACTTCCGGGTGAGTGTCCGCACCGTCGAACGGGACCTGCGCGCGCTGCAGGAGGCCGGCCTCCCGATCTGGTCCGAGCCCGGACGCACCGGCGGTTACACCATCGACGCTCGCGCGACGCTCCCGCCCCTCGGGCTCACGGTGGACGAGGCGCTCGCCGTGGCGATCGGCCTCGGGACCCTCGGCGCGAGCCCCTTCCGCGACGCCGCCAGGAGCGCGGCGCGCAAGGTCACCGCGGTGCTCGCCGAGGACGACGCCCGACGGACGGCCCGACTCGCGGCACGGGTGCTCCTGCTCGAGGCGGGGGACCGGGCCCCGGCACCCGTCGCTCTCGCGGGGGCGCTCACCGGCGGACGCGTGGTGCGGATGCGGTACCGGGACGCGACCGCCACCGAGACCGACCGCACGGTCGAGCCGCTCGGGTACGTCGGCAAGGGGGAGGACTGGTACCTCGTCGCCTGGTGCCGGCTGCGCGACGGGGTCCGGGCGTTCCGCGGCGACCGGGTGCTGGCCGTCGAGGAGACGGACGAGGTCGCGCCGCCGCGGGTCGTCCGGACCGATGAGCTCGACATCCCGCACGGGGTGCTCCGACCCGTCCTCGGGGACTGACGGACCGATCCGCGGAAACGGTGAGCGGGCCGACTCCGGTGCCATGCTGACGGGGTGATCTTGCTGACCGAAGCCGGATGCGGTGCGTGGATCGTCGAGCGCGCCGGCCGCTGGGCGACCGTCGGAGGTGTCGCTGGCACGGGCTTCGAGGCGTACGCGAGGCTGCTGCACCCGGTGGATGCAGACCGGACCGATCCGGACACGGTGGATGAGTGGGGTGATCCCGTCGATGTTGAGCACGCGCGTTGGCGGTGGGCTGAGGTCGCGCGTCGCAATGGCCGGGTGATGCATCCCCTGGTGCAGTGGTGGCGCATCACTGACGAAGAGCAGACCAGGAGCTGGGCGGACGGGTGGAGTGTCGGCCAGTCCGATGACGGGTGGTTCGACCCGGAGGATCTCGCGGTCCTGACGACGCACCTGCGCGCCGCGACGTCGACCCCGGATGACCTGGTCGTCGGATCGTGGGAAGGCACAGGCAACCCGCCATGGGCAGAGGGGGGTCGAAACGCTCTCGCGCGCGACCGCATGCAGTTGCACTGGCCGGGCCGTGACATGTGGTTGTTCGGTTCGAGCCTGGGCGAGCTTGCGGAGCCGACGTGGGCGCACCGCACCGTGCCTGGCTGGGAATGCAGTCGCTCCAACCAGGAGGGGCCGTACACGTCGATGATCTGGCCAGAGGATCGCGCCTGGGTCGTCGCGTCGGAGGAAGACTGGGACTCGACCATCGTCGCTGGCTCCCGCGCACTCGTCGACAGCATCCTCGCGGACGACCGCTTCGAGGCCTTCGAGGTGCACCACGATGACGACCTGAGCTGGGACGGCGATCTCCTCAATCCCCGCCGGCACCCGACACCAGGGTCCTGAGGCGGCCAGGCGCCCGGAGAGGATCGGTCATCTGACAGCGAATCGGGCCCAGGAGTCGGCAGGAAGATGGGGCTGGCCCGGGACGGCGCGGTGCTCGAATGTGCACGTCGGGTCGAGTTCGGTCGCGACCGTGCGCCAGAACCTCGCTGCTACTTCGTTGCGGTCCTGGTAGGCCACGGCCCATCTCCCCGGGTGCGCCGCGGTCAGTTCCCTCACGGCGACGCGTCCGATGCCAGCGCGCCGTGCTCCGTGCGCGATGAAGAAGCTACTGATGATGTGTTCCTCTTCGTCGAGGCCGCGGAGGACCGCGAGTCCGACCGGGTGCGGTCCGAGTTGGATTACGTGTGCCGACCAGCCCGGCTCCGCAAGGCCGGCGTCCAATCGTTCTTGGCGGAAGCGGCCGCGCTCGTCGGGGAGCGTGCCGGTGAACGCTGACATCTCGTGTCGGAACATGGTCCAGAGCTGTTCGAGCTGAGGGCGGTGTCGTTCGTCGGCGGTGGTGATGGTCAGGGGCGATGGGGTGCTCATACAAGAAAACCTCCGCCGTGGTCGGCGGAGGTTTCGTTGCTGAGAGTCTATCGCCCCGTCCGGCTCCCGATCGGCCATCGGACGGTGTGGTCCGTCTTCGATTCTGCCCTCGTCAGCGTGGGTGCCGCGTGTAAACATTCTGTTGTGGGGAACGACGGCACGGGGCGGGACGGACGCTGGGCAGTCCCGCTGCGCCGTGTCCTCCCTTGGTGGTACCTAGCCGGCGTGGTGGCGACGATGGGAATCCTGATCCTGCTCAACCCTGAGGGCAGCCAGGCCGCGATCGCCGTGTGGGGGCCAACGATCGGTGTCGCCATTCGGGATCGAGAGCAAGCCGCACGAGTACGTCTGGATCAGGGTCTCCCGGTAGACCGAGCATCGTTGCTGTCTCCGCCGTGGCTCGAACCGGTCTCCGCTGCATTGCTCGCCGGATTCGCGGTCGGTCTTGGTCTCCTGCTCGACGCACTGCTCGGACATCGGACGTTCGTCACGGTGTGGGTCGGTCTCAGCTTCCTGATCAGCAGTTCCCTCGGGTTCCTGCTGCTGTTCATCGTTCTTCGCGCGCTGCGTCGACGGGGACGGGCATCCGCCTGATGCCCCGATCCGTCTCCCTCAACGATCGCCAATCGGACGCCTCTTGCCGCGGTGTGCCGTCGTATCCACTTAGCTTCGGGAGGAGGCGCGGAGCCGTTCTGTCAGACTCGGTTGCGTGATCGCGCTTGTCTCGGCCCCGACCAACCTCGGCCTGCGGCCACCCGAGCCCGGTGCGGTCCCCGGCGCGGCGAAAGCACCTGAGGCGCTCCGAGAAGCCGGGCTCTTCCGCTGGTTCACCGAGCGGCTAGCCATCGACGCCGGCGTCGTCCTCCCTGGCCGGTACGTCGACGACGACGCGACCCGCAGTCCGGGTGTCGTGCGGAACGAGGGCGCGATGGTCGATCACGCGCGGCGGCTCGCGGACCGTGTCGAAGCGGTCCTGGCCACCGGAGCGGCGCCGTTGGTCATCGGTGGAGACTGCAGCGTGCTCCTCGGGGCCGGCCTGGCGATGAAGCGACGTGGCGGTGTCGGGCTGGTGCACGTGGACGGACACACCGACTTCCGGCACCCGGGCAACAGCGACGGGTGCGCGAGCGTCGCGGGGGAGGACCTGGCCGCCGCTGTCGGGCTCCACTGGCCAGCCGTGTCCGACATCGACGGCGCCGGCCCGTACTTCGAGCCCGCACGGACTGCACACGTCGGCTGCCGTGACGACGACGCCGAACTCGCGGAGGTCCGCACCGTGGTCGGTGCGGTGGTCCCGACCTCGGAGTGGCGCGGTCGCGGCACCGCTGCCGTCGTCGATGCCCTGCGGACGACAGCCGGTGCTGCCGGCTACTGGTTGCAGGTCGACGTCGACGTGCTCGACCCGTCGGTGATGCCCGCGGTCGACAGTCCGGACCCTGGTGGTTGCACGCCGGAGGAGCTGATCGAGCTGCTCCGTGGCCTTGCACCGCGCGCCGTCGGCGCCTCGGTCACGGTCTACGACCCGGACCTCGATCCCAATGGCACGTACGCCCGCCTCTTGACGGAGATTCTCACGGTCAGCCTTGGTGACCTCGGAAGCGAGCTGCGGTAGCAACGTCCGGTAGCAGATCGGCAGCCGGACGCTCGGCACGAAGCGAGTCCCGCGGATGAACATGCTGGCACGGGGCCGGGGTGCTCCTCTTGGCGTTCGGTTGGCCTGGAGCTGCGGCTGCTGTCGTGGTTCTACCCGGGGCCGTTCGGTCAAGGACGTTGACGGCGTTCTTGGGCGGAGGATCTGCGCCTGCGGTTGTTTACCTTGTCGAAGGCAGTGCTCGCCGGCCGTGCTCCTCGTGCAGCATCGCCCAGGTGTCGATGCTCGTCCATTCACCCTTGAACCAAGCCGCATCCACAGCGCGGCCCTCGTGCCGCAGGCCGAGCCGCCTGAAGAGTTGCGCCGCGGCGATGTTGCGCGCATCCGTCATCGCGATGATCCGGTGAGCCTCCTGCAAGCGGAACAGATCGTCGATGAGCTGACGGAGTGACTCCTGGCCCGCTCCGATACCTTGCCACTCGGGTGCCAGTGTCACGCCGAGTTCGTACGTTTCTGGCTGATCCGCGATGGCGTGCACGGCGGCGTCGCCGACGAGTGATGTGGTATCTCGGTGGTGGACTGCGATCTGGAGCCAGTCGCCCGAGCCTGGGAGCAGCTTCGTCGGCTGGTCGGCGATGAGCGCGTCGGTGTCGGCGTCGGACCAGCTCGGTGTCCACGACTGGAACCGTGCCACGTTGGGGTCGCGGCGGTAGGCCGTGAAGGCCGTTCGGTCAGCCCGGCTGAGCACGCTGAGGGTGAATCGTTCCGTGAGGATGGGGAACTCGAGCACGGCAGGAACGCTACCGGGACCTTCGGCGCGGCCGTCCGGTAACGCCACCTCAGCCCTTCGCGTTCCGGGTGTTCCCCTTCGCGACCTCGCGGCGCGCTGCCTCCACCGCGAGCTGGCTGCCGGCAGCCGGATCCGTGAGGAGCCTGAGGGTCGCGGCGGCATGTGGCTCCTCCGCGCGTGACTCGAGCAGGGGCGTGATGACGTCTGCTCCGAGCGCGACGAGCGCCTGGCTCAGACTGAGCTGGACGGCGCGGTCTCCACGCCCGAGCTGACTGATAAGCAGCTCACCCAACGCTGGGGCTCCGCCGACCGGCACGGTGGCGACGGCGGCACGCCACGCGGCGCGCGCGACCTCGTCATCGGGGTCGGTGATGGATGCGACCACCACCTGGTGGGTGGACGTGTCGGCGATCTTCGAGAGCGTGTGCAACGCCTGACTCCGCGCCTGCGGGGTGCCGTGTTCGACCTCATCGAGGAGGCGCGGCAGCACGGCGCGTGCGGGGAGGCGTGTGAGCGCCCACGTGAGCATGTCGCGGACGAAGAAGTCGGGCTCGACCGCGCACCGGACGATGAGGGCGTCGAGGTCGACCGGGTCTGCTGCCGTGCCGATAGCGAGCACGGCTTGCAGTCGAACGGAGGGCGATGCGGCGTCGAGGCCGCGCTGTCGTAGGTCAGTATGTGCGTTCATGGTTGTTTGTGTCAGTATAGGGCCGTGAGCGAGATGCTGAGTGTCGAAGATGTGGCGGAACGTCTGAAGCTCCGCCCGCGGACCATCCGTGACTACATCCGGACGGGGCGGTTGCAGGCGACGCGGATCGGTAAGCAGTACCGGATCCGGGTCGAGGACCTCCAACTGATCGGCAGGCAGGGGTCGTCCGCCGCTGCACCGTCGACGAGTCAGCCGGGCGGTGAAGCCGCGGTCTCGGCGACGGTGGTGGTTCGCATCGAGGCCGCAGACAGCCGGCAGGAGGAACGGGTGTTCACGTTGTTGAACGTCGTGGGCGGGACCTCGGGGGTCGCGTTGCAGGTCGCACGCATACCGAAGGATGGTGCGCTCCAGGTCGTGGCGACAGGAGAGCTCGCCGGTGCGCTGGACGTCCTGACGTTCATCAGCAATGCGATGGAGGCAACCCGTGACTGAGGATCGCCGGTTCCGCAGCGCTGACGGTGCCGCCGAACTCACGCGGATGTACGACGCCCTCGTCGACGAGCACTTGCCCCACGTCGGCCGGCAAACGATCGCGACCACGATTGGGCCTGTTGCCGTGCTCAGTGCCGGTCCGAGTGACGGCCACCCCGTCGTTCTGCTGCACGGTTCCGGAGCAACAGCACTCTCCTGGGCGCCCACGATCCGACGCCTGTCCGACGAGTACCGCGTCCACGCCGTCAACCTCCCCGGGGAGCCTGGCCCGAGCACAGCAACCCGTGTTCCGTTCCGGGCAGCAGAACAGGCGGACTGGTCCGCCCAGGTCGTCCGCGCGGTGGCCGATCGTCCCGCTGCCGTCGTGGGAGTCTCGATCGGCGGATGGATCGCGACCGCGCTCGCAGCACGCAACCCTGAGCTGGTGGCTCATCTCGTGCTCCAATCCGCGAGCGGGCTCGGACCCCGTCGGGTGCTTCCGCTCGTCCTCGCCGGCGCCCTGACGGTGCTCGGCGAACGGGGGCGTCGATCTGCGCTTTCGTACCTCACCGGTCCCCACGCCGCTCCGTCGGAGCGCACGCCGATGAACCGAGACCTCGATGCCTTCTCGCTCCGGACGTTCGAGCACTTCAGGCCCCGCACCGACCCGCTCCCTGAGCACGACAGCGCTGACCTGCAGCAGATCCGCGCACGGGTCAGCGCTGCCTACGGGGAACTCGACAGGATGCTCGATGCTCGAGCTGCTGCCGACCGGATCCGAAACCTCTTCCCGGCGGCCGTCGTCGAGCTCCGAACCGGTGCCGGCCACCTGATCGGTGACCAGGCCGCGTTGACACACGAGCAACTCGCGGCATCCGGTTAGCGATGGCTCAGCGGACGGATTCCAGGGACCCAGGGCGTGCGGGTGCCGCGTCGAGGGCGCCCATCGCCCGGTCGAGGTACACCTCGTATGGTTCGGTCTGGTCTGACTCGAGCCACGCGAGCCTGGCGGCCTGCATGCATGCGAATGCGGCGCCGACGATCGCCGCGGGACGCGGGTCGTCCGGTGCGTCGGCGAGCCCGAGGCGCGTCGCCACGCGTCCGGTGAGCAGAGTCTGGAGGCGCTGCATCTTCTCAAGGTAACGGGCGGTGAGCTGCGGAGTGGTCTGCACGATGCGTTCCATCGCGTCGTTCCGGGCCCGCTGGTGGTCGTCGCGGACGTAGTCGAGGGTGATGTCGAACACCCGCCGGAGGGACGTCCACACGGACTCGTCTGTGGGCCGGGCATCGAGGGCGTCCGCCATCCGGTCGCCGAACAGGTCGTACTTGCCGATCACCAGGTCGTCCTTCGACGGGAAGTACCGGAAGAAGGTCCGCTTCGACATACCGGCGGCAGCCGCGATCTGATCCACCGTCGTCGCCTCATAGCCGTGCTCGAGGAACAGGTCCTGCGCAACCGACGTCAGCTCCGTCTGCGCCAGGCGACGTGTGCGCTCCCGGATCGGTGTCGGGGTGTCCTCGTTCATCTCCTCAGCATACCCCCAGGACGCACACTTGACACTCGGTGTCACGGACGGCGTAGGGTCTACCCAGCGTCAGACGGGCGCATGAGTGAAGGAGCGTCATGAGCAAGGTTTGGTTCGTCACCGGTTCGTCCAAGGGCTTCGGCCGGGAGTTCGTCCTCGCCGCCCTGCAGCGCGGGGACAAGGTCGCCGCGACCGCGCGGAACACCGACACCCTGCAGGATCTCGTCGACCAGTACGGCGACCAGGTCCTCCCCATCCAGCTCGACGTCACGAACCGTGACCAGGCGTTCGCCGCGGTCCAGCAGGCGCACGAGACGTTCGGGCAGCTCGACGTGGTGATCAACAACGCCGGCTACGGCCTGTTCGGTACCGTCGAGGAGATCACCGAGCAGCAGCTCCGCGACCAGCTCGAGACGAACCTGTTCGGTGTCTTCCACGTCACCCAGGCGGTCCTGCCGATCCTCCGCGAGCAGGGCTCGGGCCACATCATCCAGATCTCCACCATCGGCGGCGTCGCCGCGTTCCCGTCCCTCGGCGGCTACCACGCGTCGAAGTGGGCGCTCGAGGGCCTGACCGAGTCCCTGTCGCAGGAGGTCGCCGGGTTCGGCATCAAGGTGACTCTGGTCGAGCCCGGCGGGTTCGACACCGACTGGGTCGGCGCGTCCGCTGTCGTCGCTGACGCGCAGCCGCAGTACCAGCCCATCCACGACGCGATGGCATCGATGTCGGGCGCTGAGCAGCCCAAGCCCGTCGGGTTCGGCTCCGCGATCCTCAAGGTCATCGACGCCGAGCAGGCGCCGCTGCGGGTGTTCTTCGGCGAGCAGCCCACCCAACTCGCACCGCACGTGTACCAGCAGCGCCTGGCCGAGTGGGCCGAGTGGGCGCCCGTCTCCCGCGAAGCCGAAGGCAAGTAACACCCCTGATCCCCGGCAGGGGTGGGTTCCCCCCTTCTCCACCCCTGCCGGTTTCTCACACCCATCCGCGCCTGACGACGGTCGCCGCCCCGCGCACATACGAAAGGCACCACCGCACATGTCCGATCTCAATGGCAAAGTCGCCATCATCACCGGCGGCAGCAAGGGGCTGGGCCTCGGCCTGGCCAAGGCCTACGTCAAGGAGGGCATCGCCGTCGTCCTCACCGGCCGCACCCAGTCCACCCTCGACGACGCCAAGGTCGAACTCGAGCAGCTCGTTCCCGACGCGCGGGTCCTCACCATCGCCGGCGACAACAAGGACCACGACGTCCCCGCCTCCGTGGTCCAGACCACCGTCGACACCTTCGGCCGGCTCGACGTCCTGATCAACAACGCGCAGGAGTTCCGCACCGTCATCCCGTTCGAGGACACCACCTGGGACGACATGATCGTCACCTACGAGTCCGGCGTCTTCGCCACCTGGCGGTACATGGTCGCAGCCCTTCCGCACCTCAAGGAGACCAAGGGCACAATCCTCAACATGAGCTCCGGCGCCGGCGCGCAATCACTGCCCAACCACGCCGCGTACGCATCGAACAAGGAAGCCATCCGCTCCCTGACCCGCGTCGCCGCCCGCGAGTGGGGCCAGTACGGCATCACCGTCAACGTGATGAGCCCGTTCGTCGCCTCCGCCGAGTCCGAGCGGTGGGAACAGGAACACCCCGACGAGCTCGAAGCGGTCCTGAAGACCATCCCGCTCGGCCGGATCGGTGACGCCGAACTGCACGCCGGGAGCCTGGCCGTGTACCTCGCCTCCGGCGCCGGCCACTACATGACCGGCTCCACCTTCGACGTCGAGGGCGGCGCGTTCGTCCGCCCCTGACCCCGACTCGCACCACCACCTCGGTGCGCCGAGTGCGGGGCCGGTCGAACCCCCTCCGGCCCCGCACCCACCCAGCATCAGCACCAGCACCAGCACCAGCACCAGCACCACAATCGCGGCCGCAGCCGCAGCCGCACGGAAGGAACCACCTCGTGGAACAGCGCACCCTCGGCACCACCGGCATGAAGACCAGCGTCCTCGGCTTCGGCGCGATGAACCTCGGAGCCTGGGGCAACGTCGACCAGGCCGACGCCAACCAGCTCGTCGGCGAAGCCCTCGACGCTGGCATCACCCTCTTCGACACCGCCGACATCTACAGCGGCGGCGAGTCCGAGACCCTCCTCGGCAAGGCCCTCGGCAACCGCCGCGACGAGATCGTCCTCGCCACCAAGGCCCGCAACACGATGGACCAGCACCCGCTCGCGGGTGGAGCATCCCGCCGCTACCTCACCAAGGCCCTCGACGCCAGCCTCCGCCGACTCGGCACCGACTACATCGACCTGTACCAGATTCACCGCCCGGACTGGGACACCAGCCTCGAGGAGACCCTCGGCGCACTCACCGACTTCCAGCGCGCTGGCAAGATCCGCAACTTCGGCTCCTCCACCTTCCCCGCCCACACCATCGTCGAGGGCCAGTGGATCGCCAAGGAACGCGGCCTGTCCCGGTTCATGACCGAGCAGATCTCCTACTCGATCTTCCAGCGCGCCGTCGAGGCCGACGTCCTCCCCCTCGCGCAGCAGTTCGGCATGGGCATCCTCATCTGGAGCCCCCTCGCCAACGGCTGGCTCGCCGGCAAGATCAAGCGCGACCAGCCCGTCACCGCACACCGCGCGAACCTCGCCGGCGGCGAGTTCGACCTCTCCACCCCCGAAGCCCAGCGCAAGCTCGACATCGTCGACGGTCTGACTTCGATCGCCGCCGACCTCGGCATCTCCCTGCCCGAACTCGCCCTCGCGTTCGTGAAGACCCACCCCGCTGTCAGCACCGTCCTCATCGGACCGCGCACCCCCGAGCACCTGCGGCAGAACCTCCGCGCCGCCGACATCACCCTCGATGACGCGACCCTCGATCGCATCGACGCCCTCACCCAGCCCGGCACCGACGTCGCCCCCAGGACCGGTACGAAGTCCCCGTCCCCGCCGTCGCCGACACCCGCCTCCGCCGCCGCTGAGCAAGACCCGCACCAGGTAGGCAGTCACAACCCTGCATCCAGTCGCCGCCTTCCGCCCCGACCTCCACACGGGAGGTCGGGGCGAAGCCGTTGCAACGACCGGCTGAACCCAAGGATCCTCTTCAGGACAAGATCGTGAGGAGCCGGTTCCCGAAGAGTGCTGCGTAGCGTCCCTGCCCCCTCAGAATGTGCTGCACATCGTCGGCTATCCGTGGGAGTCGCTGAGTGAAACGCTCGAAGCCGGAGAGGATCAGGACGAGGCCTGTCTCGGTCGCATTCCACCCGTAGTCCGCCTCGGCTACGTCTGACATGCAGTCGTTGAGCGCGTCCAGGTTCTTTCCGAAGTGGCTGGGGAACTGAAGGGCCGTCGCGAAGGCGATGTGCATCTGCTTGTCTTCTTGCCAAGCCCCGGCGTCCAGCTCGATGACCCGGTAGCCCTCGCGCCGAAGCCACGTCTCGGCATTGCGCAACGCAGCATCGTCTCGCAGCCTGCGGACGAATCCGTCGCGGGCAATCTCAAAGTCCAGCCTGTTGCCGAGGATGTCGTCGGTGGAGAACGCGGGCACGTTCGAACCGTAGTACGCGAGGAGGTCAGAGTACGGCCTCGACCGATCTCGCAAGAGCCGTCGCTGCCCATCAGCGTCTCCGACGGGGGTCCTGATGGTCGTCCGACAGCCGGTCGACTGCCGGACTCGGCGGCATCGAGAGCAGGGAATGGCTTGCCGCAAGCGAGGTCGGTGCGTCGCTGGGGCGTCTTCTCGCACTGGCCTCCGGGAGCTCCTGTCTCACATAGGTGGTCCGCGGTTCTTCGCCATGAACGTGCGTCATGCGGACGCGTCGCTCGCCACGAGGTCCTGGGATGCACGAAGGACCGTCCCCCCCCCCCCGAACCGCGACGAGCTGTACGCGCGGGAGACGAGTTGCGTGCGCTTCGACAGAAACACCGACAGGACGGTGTCGCGGACGGCGAGGATGCTCGACCCCGGGTGGCCACGGTGGTCACCCGGGAAGGCACACCGTGGAGTTCGCATCGACCCGCATCATCACCGACGACCTGGACGGGATGGTGGCGTTCTACGAGCGCGTCACCGGCACCACCGCACGACGTCCGGCTCCGGTCTTCGCGGAGATCGTGACCGGCGGCCTCGTGCTCGCGCTCGGGACGCCGGCGACGGTCGCGGTGCTCGGCGCCGACGCGCCCCGGGCGGGTGCGGCGGGCAGCGCGATCGTCGAGTTCCTCGTGGCGGACGTCGACACGACGTTCGACCGCCTGCAGGTGGGTCCCGCCGACGTGGTGCTGCCGCCGACGACGATGCCGTGGGGCAACCGGTCCGCGATCCTCCGGGACCCGGACGGCACGCTGGTGAACCTGTTCAGCCGTCCCGCGTGACCGTTCCGGTTCGTCGATCCCGGGGATCGCGAACCGGGACGGTCAGCGCTCGTCGTCGTCCCACGGTACCGGCGTGGTCGTGCCCGTCTCCCAGTCGCGGCGGAGCACGCCGTAGCCGACCGAGGCGACGGGGCGTCCGCCCTCGACGGGCCAGCCCTCGCGGTAGTGCGCCTCCTTCACCCAGCCGGCGCGGACGAACACGCGCCGCATCGCGACGTTGTCCTCGCGCGTCTGCCCCTCGAAGCGCGTGACCTCGGGCAGGGTACGGAACACGTGGTCGGTCGTCGCGCGGAGTGCCGGGACGCCGAGGCCCTGCCCGCGGAACCGACCGGCGATCCGGAGGTCGAAGAGCGGGACGGGGTCGGCGAGGTCCTCGAGCCGGACGATCCCGACGCGGCCGAGCTCGTCGTGCTCCAACCAGGAGGTGTCGTGCTCGTCGTCGCGGTACGCACCGGCGTCGACTGCGGCCTCGGCGTCAGCGCGGGGGATGGTGCGCCGGACGTGGAACGGGAACTCCTCGCCGGTGAGGAACGCGATCAGGTCGGTGCGGTCGGCGCCGGTCGGGTCGAGCCGGACGAGCGAGACGGAGGACATGGCGATCAGGGTAGCGGCGTCGTGCTCAGCGGCGTCGTGTTCAGCGGCGTCGTGTCAGCGGGGGAGCGCGGCGGCCCAGCGGCCGACGGCGTCGTACGCGTGCTCGCGGACCTCGGGGGCGGAGAGCACGACGTCGTGCACGGCGCCGTGCAGGCGTCGGACCGTGACCTCGCTGCCCAGGGACAGGGCACGGTGCGCGACGACGTCCACGTTGAGCGCGACGTCCGCCCGCGCCATCCCGTCGTCCCACCGGGGTTGCAGCATGCTCTTGTCGCTGAGGAGGACGAGCACGGGTACCTCGAGGTCGAGTCCGGCCTCGACCGTGGCCTGGCCGTCGAACACCGCGGCGAGCCAGTTCGGGTGCAGGGGGAAGCCCCGGTCGGGTCGCCACTGCTGGTCGTACGTCCACGAGCCCTCGCCCGCGGCGGACACCGTGCGGGTGTAGAAGCCGGGGTCGACGGCGGGCATCGGCGCGAGCGGGTTCCGACGGGCGCCGAGCTTGATGACCGGCGCCACGATCGCACGGCCGACCGCGCTCGCCTGGAACTCGAGCCACGGGCTGTTCAGGATGAGACCGTCGACCCGGTCGGCGTGCCGGGCCGCCCACAGCGACAGGGTCAGACCGCCGGTCGAGTGGCCCATCGGCACGAGCCGACGACCGGTCTCGCCGTGGTGCTCCGCGGCGATGGCGTCGAGCGCGGCGCCGATGTCCTCGTCGTAGGTGGCGAGGTCGTCGACGTTCCCCGGGGTCTGCCGCGGTCGCAGGCTCCGCCCGTACTTGCGCAGGTCGAGGGCGTGGAACCGGGCGCCGAGCCGCTCGACGCGCTCCGCGAGCTCGACCTGGAAGAAGTAGTCCGACCAGCCGTGCACGTACAGCACGTCGACGCCGTGCAGCGGACCGCGTGCGTGCAGCAGGAGGTCCGCAGCGGATCGGCGTCGTCGGACGAGCGTCGCCACCACCGGTCCCTCGTGGTCCTCGCCGAGCGGGAGCTCGAGGCGCTCGAACGGCGCCCCGAGGACGTCCTCGCGCCACCCGTGGTCCGCCATCCGTCGAGCGTATCCGGAGCCCCTCCGCGTGGTACCGGGGTACCACGCAGTACGCCCGGAGATCGGTTCCGGTGCCGATGTGCGGGCGGGTGCGGTCTCCGTACGGTTGCCGCATGATCGAGATCCAGAACCTGACGAAGCGCTACGGCGAGAAGGTCGCCGTCGACGACGTGTCGTTCACCGTCCGCCCCGGTGTGGTCACCGGCTTCCTCGGCCCGAACGGCGCCGGCAAGTCCACGACCATGCGGGCCGTGATGGGCCTCGACAGCCCGACCTCGGGCAGCGCCGTCGTCGACGGGCGCCCGTACCGCGAGCTCCGCGACCCGCTCCGCCGCGTCGGGGCGCTGCTCGAGGCGAAGGCCGTGCACAAGGGCCGCAGCGCCTACGACCACCTGCGCGCCCTCGCCGCGACGCACCGGATCCCGAAGGCCCGGGTCGAGGAGGTCATCGGCATGACCGGTCTCGAGCGGGTCGCGAAGCAGCGCGTCGGTGGGTTTTCCCTCGGGATGGGGCAGCGGCTCGGCATCGCCGCGGCGCTCCTCGGCGACCCGCAGACGCTCATCCTCGACGAGCCGGTCAACGGCCTCGACCCCGAGGGCGTCGTGTGGGTGCGGCAGCTCGCCCGGAGCCTCGCCGCCGAGGGCCGTGCGGTCTTCATCTCGAGCCACCTGATGAGCGAGATGGCGCTGACCGCGGACCGCATCGTCGTGATGGGCCGCGGCCGGGTCCTCGCCGACACGGACCTCGCCGACCTCGTCGCGTCCTCGACCGAGCGCTCCGTCTCCGTCCGGACGCCGGAGGCCGACCGGCTCATGACCGCCATCGCCGGTCCGGACGTCACGGTGACGTACGAGGACGACGGCGCACTGCACGTGCGCGGACTCGGCGCGGAACAGATCGGCGAGGCGGCCGCAGCGTCCGGCATCGTCCTGCACCGGCTGGCCTCCACCGAGGCGAGCCTCGAGCAGGCGTACCTCGAACTCACGCACGACGAGGTCGAGTACCGGTCGGAGGTCGCACGATGAGCGCCACGATGACGACCGACCGGCCCCGCACGCTGCACCATCACGACGCCGCACGCATCCGGTTCTCGGGCGTGCTGCACTCCGAGTGGATCAAGCTGCGGTCCCTCCGCTCCACGATCTGGAGCCTGCTCGTCCTCGTCCTCGTGCCGATCGGCATCGGCGTCCTGCTCGCCTCGCTGGCGGACGACGGGGGCCGGACCGTCACCGGGGACGCCGCCCGGAACGCGCTCGTGCAGTACAGCACCAGCGGTGCGACGATCGCCGTCCTGGTCGTGGCCGTCATCGGCGCGCTCGTCGTGACCGGCGAGTACGGCACCGGCATGATCCGGTCGACGTTCTCGGCGGTGCCCCGGCGGTGGGAGGCGCTCGCCGCGAAGGGCATCGTGCTCGCCGCGACCGTGTTCGTCACGAGCGCCGTCAGTGTGTGGGCGACGGCGTTCACGACGCTGCCGATCGCCGACGCGAACGGGGTCGAGGCCTCGCTCGACGCCAGCGTCGCGATGCCGCTGCTCGGTGCATCGGTGTACCTGACCCTCATCGCGCTGCTCGCCTTCGCCGTGGGCATCGTGCTGCGCTCCACCGCGGGGGCGATCGCCACCGTGCTCGGGCTCATGCTGGTGGCCCCGGTGGTGGTCCAACTCGTGCAGGGGTTCACGAACGCGACGTGGCTCGGCACGCTGAACAACCTGCTCCCGCAGAACGCCGGGCAGCCGCTCATGCAGTTCGGCACCGAGGACACCTCGGGCTGGCACGACGGCGTCCTAGCCTTGGGAGGGTGGAGCGGATTCGCGGTGCTGGCGGCCTGGGTGGTCGCGGCGTCGGCGACGGCACTCGTCCTGGCGCAGAAGCGGGACGCGTGACGATGACCGAACCCGTCCCCGGCGCCGTGCACGACGGCGCCGGGGACCTCACGCTGCCCGTCGCACCCGGACGGATCCGGCGCTGGTGGGCCGCACACCCGCGCGCGGCGGACGTCCTGCTCATCCTGTTCTGGGGCGGCCCCGAGGTCGCCTTCGCGATCGGCGGCGTCTGGCGCGCGGACTCCTCGGTCACGAACACGGTCGTGGTGCTGGTCCTCGTCGGCATCGCGGTCGCCGGCATCCCGTTCCGTCGGACCCGGCCGCAGGTCACGGTCGTGGCCGGGCTCGTGTCCGTCGTCGCGATGGCGTGGACCGAGGCGGGGTACTCGCCGATGCTGTTCGCCGCCTTCGCCGCGTGCGTGTGGTGGTCGCGGGCAGCGGGGTGGTGGAGCATCGCCGTCGCGTCCGTGCTCGGTGCGGCGGCCACCGCGGTCCGCGTGTGGGTCGTGGCCCCGGGATCGGGTGGACTCGGCGAGGTCTTCGCACCCGCGCTGCCGGCCTTCCTGGTCATCGCGGTGCTGATCGGCACGACGACCGGGGATCGCCGTCGCTACACCGAGGCGCTCATCGACCGGGCACGCCAGCTCGCGCGCGAGCGCGATCAGCAGGCCCGTCTCGCCGCGGCAGCCGAACGCGCGCGGATCGCCCGCGAGATGCACGACATCGTGTCGCACTCGGTCACGGTCATGGTCCGACTGGCCGAGGGCGCCGCGGCGGGGCTGCCGGACGACGACCCGTCCGCGACGGCGATGCGCGGCGTCGCGGACGTCGGCCGGAGCGCGATGACCGACATGCGGCGCATGCTCGGTGTGCTGTCCGAGCCGGGTGCCGGCAGCGGCGGCGCCGACGCTGCGGACTCCCTCGCCCCGCAGCCGACCGTCCGTGACCTCCCGCAACTCGTCGACGGCTTCCGCGCGCTCGGCACCCCCGTCACGCTCGAGGTCGCCGGTGGTCCGCCGGACGACGACGCCCTGCAGCTGGCGGTCTACCGCATCGTCCAGGAGGCCCTCACGAACGTCGTGCGGTACGCCCCCCGTGCCCGCGCGGTGACCGCCACCGTGACCACTTCGTCCGACGAGGTCGTCGTCACCGTGACGGACGACGCTCGACGGACCGCCCCCGCACCGCAGATCGGTGCCGGGCGTGGGCTCGTGGGCATCCGCGAGCGCGTGCACGCCCTCGGCGGCAGCGTCCACGCCGGTCCGCGCCCCGCGGACGGCTGGGAGGTCCGGGCGACGATCCCGGTCCGGAAGGAGGCCTGAGTGATCCGCGTCGCGATCGTCGATGACCAGCAGCTCATCCGCACGGGGTTCCGGCTCCTGCTCGACGCCCAGCCCGACATCGAGGTGGTCGGGGAGGCCGAGGACGGTGCCGCCGGTGTCCAGCTGGCACGCGCCCACCACCCGGACGTCGTGCTCATGGACGTCCGCATGCCCCGCGTCGACGGGGTCACCGCGACCGCCGCGATCGTCGAGCAGCTCCCCGACACCCGCGTACTCGTGCTCACGACGTTCGACCTCGACGAGTACGCGTTCGGCGGGTTGCGAGCGGGAGCGAGCGGATTCCTCCTCAAGGACATCAGCTCCGCGCAGCTGCTCGACGCGATCCGTGCCGTGGCCTCGGGTGAGGCGGTCGTCTCGCCCCGCGTCACGCAGCGGATGCTCGACCTGTTCGGCACCCGGCTGCCGAATCCGGGGGACGGCGGCCCGGACCCCGCGGCTGCGCTCACACCGCGGGAACGGGACGTGCTGCTCGCGATGGCACGGGGACTGTCGAACCAGGAGATCGCGTCGTCGCTGCACACGAGCGAGTCGACGGTGAAGACCCACGTCGGCCGGGTCCTCGCGAAGCTCGGCCTGCGGGACCGCGTGCACGCGGTCATCTTCGCCTACGAGCACGGCCTCCTGTAACGATCCGTACCGCCTCGGGACCTTCCCAGCAGCCGTGACGGACTTCCCCGGGGAAGTCCCGGCTGTCGTCCGACCTCGGCTGGGACGCTCCGGGAACCGCAGCAGCGGTGATCCACACGAGGGGGAGGCCCAGGGGATGACGTTCAGACGTGCAGGAGGAGCCGCGCTCGGCTTCGTCGGCGGGAGTGTGCTCGCCGGGTTGCTGGTCGGGGTCGGCGTGACGCCGGTGCTGGCGGTGGCCGGGGTGGGGACGACCTCGGCGATCGGGGTCTTCGACTCGATGCCGGAGTACATCGAGATCGGTGAGCTCCCGCAGCGCAACGAGGTCTGGGCGTACCGGGGTGGGAAGCCGGTGCACCTGGCGAACGTCTGGGCGCAGAACCGGCAGGAGCTCGGCCTCGACCAGATCAGCGACACCCTCGAGCACGCGGCCGTCGACGGCGAGGACAAGCGCTTCTACGAGACCGGCGGTGTCGACGCGACGAGCATGGTCCGGTCCCTCGTGAGCGTGGTCGCCGCGGGCGGCAAGGGTGGCTCCGGTGGGTCGACCATCACGATGCAGCTGGTGCGGAACATCAAGATCCAGCAGGCGAGCGAGCTCCCGACGGCCGAGGAGCGCGACGCCGCCTACAAGGAGGCGACGAAGCGTTCCGCGCAGCGCAAGCTCGCCGAGATGAAGCTGGCGATCGGCCTCGCGAAGGAGTACTCGAAGCAGGAGATCCTGTCGGCGTACCTCAACATCGCGTACTTCGGTGACCAGACGTACGGGGTGCAGGCTGCCGCGCAGCGCTACTACGGCAAGGACGCCACCGACCTGTCCCCGGCCGAGGCCGCGTCGCTCATCGCGATCGTGCAGTGGCCGGAGCGGCGGGACCTGTCGCGCCCGAGCCACTACGCCGACAACGTCGCCCGCCGCGACGTCATCCTCCGGTCGATGCACGACCAGGGGCACCTGAGCCGTGCCGAGCTCACCGAGGCACTGGCGTCGACGCCGACCGAGTACGTCCGATTGACGCCCCCGCAGCAGGGGTGCGAGGCCGTCGTGCGCGGCGCGGAGTTCTTCTGCCAGTACGCGGTCGAGGCCGCGCGGGAACTACCGCAGCTCGGCCCGACGCAGGACCGCCGCGACGACGCCTGGCGGAAGGGCGGCTACCGCGTGCAGACGACCCTCGACCTCGACCTGAACGGGCAGCAGAAGGCGCTGCTCGACCGCTACGACCCGGCCACTGAGTCCCGGTTCGCCCTCGGCGCCACGCTGGACACGGTCGAGGCCGGGACCGGTCGGGTCCTGACGATGGCGCAGAACAAGGACTACGACCGCTCGTCGAACGCGCCCGCGAGCGCGACCTCGCTGAACTACGCCACCGACGAGGCGAACGGCGACTCGACCGGGTTCCAGGTCGGCTCGACCTACAAGATGTTCACGCTCCTGCAGTGGCTGGCCGCCGGCAGGAGCCCGGACGCGGTCGTCGACGGTACCCGGCACGGACGGAGCACGTGGACGCAGTGCGGGCAGCCGATCGACCGGTACTGGAACCCGAAGAACGACTCACCGGGGCAGACCGGCCCCTTCACCGTCCGCGCAGCGACGGCGCAGTCGGTGAACGCCGCCTACGCATCGATGGCCGAGCAGCTCGACCTGTGCGACATCCGCGACACCGCGGCGGCGCTCGGCGTGCACCCGGCGACCGGGGGAGCCCTGCCGGCGAACCCCGCAGCCGTGCTCGGCACGACGAGCATCGCGCCGCTCACCATGGCGGCCGCGTACGCCGGCGTCGCGAACGGCGGCGTGTACTGCGCGCCGGTCGTCATCGACGAGGTGACCTCGCGGGACGGCGAGCAGCTCGGCGGCCAGCAGCGCTCGTGCCGGCAGGCGGTCCCGACCGCCGTCGCGACCACCGCGTTCGAGGTGATGCAGGGCGCGTTCCGCGGCGGCACCGCGAGCGGCGGGCAGACCCCGGACGGTGCGACCCTGTTCGGCAAGACCGGCACCACGGACGACGCCGACCAGATCTGGCTCATCGGCGGGACGACCCGCGCGGTGACGGCCTACTGGCAGGGGAACACCGACGGCGGGAAGGCGAACCTGCGCCACTTCGACAACGTCGAGGGGACGTACGCGAGCACCCGTGCCGCCGTGTGGCGGCAGGCGCAGACGGCGGTCAACGCGGCGGTACCCGTGGGGTGACCGGAAGGAATCACTAGAAGTATCTTCCGTGGAATGCTAATCTCGACGAATGGAAGACACGATGCGCGCGATCGTCCTCGACGCCCCCGGCTCGCCCGAGGCACTGCGGATGCGGACCCTGCCGATCCCCGACCCCGAGCCGGGCTGGGTCCTCGTCCGGGTCGAGGCGTTCGGCCTGAACCGGTCGGAGCAGCACTTCCGGCAGGGGCTCGGATCGTTCGGCTCCTTCCCGCGGGTGCCCGGCATCGAAGCCGTCGGTCGGGTCGTCCGGGCACCCGGTGGCGAGTTCGCCGAAGGGCAGCAGGTCGCCGCGCTCATGGGCGGCATGGGGCGCACGATCGACGGCGGCTACGCGGAGTACACCTGCGTCCCGGTGTCGAGCGTCGTCCCGTTCCGCAGCGACCTCGACCCCTCGGTGCTCGGTGCGCTGCCCGAGATGGTGCAGACCGCGTACGGGTCCCTCACCACGGGCGTCGACCTGCGTGACGGCGGGTCGCTCCTCGTCCGGGGTGGCACGTCGTCCGTCGGGCTCGCGGTCGCGGTGCTCGCGAAGGAGCGCGGTGCGACGGTCTTCTCGACGACGCGGTCGGCGGCCAACGCGGACGTCCTGCACGCCGCCGGCGTCGACCACGTGCTCATCGACGACGGCAGCGTGGCCGACCAGGTCCGCGCGGTGCTGCCTGGCGGTGTGGACGGCGCGGTCGAACTCGTCGGCACCGGTGCGCTCCGGGACACGCTGCGGGCCGTCGCCGTGCACGGCACCGTGTGCTTCACGGGCATGCTCTCGGACGAGTGGACCGTTCCGGACTTCTACCCGAACGACTTCATCCCGAACGGCGTCCGGCTCACGGCGTACTCGGGCGACGCGGCAGACCTGCCGGCGGCCGTCCTGCAGCGCGTGGTGGACGCCGTCGCCGCGGGGACCCTGTCGTTCCCGATCGGGCGCGTCCACGACTTCACCGAGGACGGCGTCGTCCAGGCGCACCGCGACATGGAGACCGGAGCCGTCCGCGGCAAGCTGGTCGTCCGCGTCGACGGGGCACAGCGATGACCCCGGCGGACCGCCTCGGCTTCTTCGACACCCTGGTGCGGAGCCAGATCGAGCTGTGGAACGCCGTCGACCATTCCGTCACCGCGGCGAGCGGCATGTCGCTCGGGCTCGCGACGGCACTGCGAGTGGTCGACGAGCTGGCCGGGGCGGCGCGGGTGCAGGACGTCGCCGACACGGTGGTCATCACCGTCGGCGCGGCGAGCAAGATCGTCGACCGGCTGGAGCGCGACGGGTTCGTCCGTCGTGTCCCCAACCCGGACGACCGGCGCTCGTCGCTGATCGAGGTCACCCCGCGGGGAGCGGGAGCACTCGCGCTGGCGCTGGACGCGCAGCACGAGGTGCTCGCGCGCGCGACGGCGGGCGTGGACGACGAGCGTCTGGTGGCGGCGGGCGCGGTGCTCGGTCGCATCCGGGCCGACGCGTGACGGACGGGAGGCGCGGTGCCAGCTGGCACCGCGCCTCCCGTCATCCACCTGGTGGCGACTAGGACAGCTTCTTGCTGTCCTCGAGCCAGCCCGCGAGCTTCGTCATGTAGCCGGCCTGCGACGCGTAGTCGAGCGCCGGGAAGGTCCAGCTGTGGACCTGGCCGGCGTCGAGCGCCGCGTTGTCGGCGAACGTCGGCTGCTTCTCGAGGTCGGCGACCTGGTAGCCCTGCTGTGACAGCAGGATCACGTCACCGGTGATCTGCCCGGCGTTCTCCCACGAGTAGACGCCCCAGTAGAAGCCCTTGGGCTTCGGGTTCACGAAGTCGACGCCGAAGGACGTGTACATCTGCAGCGTCGGCTCGTCGCTCGGCCGGGTGACGTAGGCGCCGTCGCCGTCGGCGTACATCGAGACGACCGAGAGGTCGGACTCCTTCGCGGCCTTCTCGAGGTCGTCCGCTGCGGTCTCGAAGCGGTCCTCGGCCGCGTCGACCGTGGACTCCTTCGCACCGAGCGACTCGGCGAGGTCGGCGATCGTCGTGATGACGTCCTCGCCCTTGCCGCCCCACTTGACCTGGACGACCGGAGCGATCGCCTGGACCTGCTTCTGCTGTTCCTTGTCCTTGAAGCCGTAGCCCGGCTGGGTGGTGTCGAGCGTGCCCTTCTCGTCCGTCGGGTAGACCGAGGTGACGACGAGGTCGGGCTTCAGCGCGGCGAGCTGCTCGAGGTCGATGTCGCCGTAGGCCTCGCCGAGCTGCGTGATGCCGTCGGTGTCGAGGTCGTCGAAGCGGGCGTCCTTCGCCATGGTGAGCTGCCCGAAGGTGCCGACCGGCTTGAGCCCGTACTCGATGAACGAGATCGCGATGTCGTTGAGCACGACGACGCGCTTCGGGGTGTGGTCGACCTTGACGGTCGTGCCGGTGGCGTCCTTGTACGACCAGGCGCCGTCGGCCGCGGCGCTGCTGCCGCTGCCGGCGCTGTCGTCGGAGCTGTTCGTGCTGGAGCAGCCGGCGAGGAGGAGGGCCGAGACGGCCACGGAGGTCACGAGGGCGGCGCGGAAGGAGCCGCGGCGAAAGGTCTTCACGTTAGGAGAGGCTAACCTAAGTTGAGCGCGCCCGCCAGTTCGTCGTGGCGGACCACGTCGTGCTCGTCGGCCTCGGGGACGATCATCGGGGCCCCGGTCACCGGGTCGGCGACGACGCGGGCGTGCAGCCCGAACGCGCGTTCCAGCAGCTCCGGTGTGAGGACGTCCGCCGGGGTGCCGTCCGCTGCGACACCGCCCTCGTGCAGGACCACGAGCCGGTCCGAGTACCGGGCCGCCAGCGTCAGGTCGTGCAGGACCATGACCACGGTCGATCCCTGTTCGCGGTTGAGGCGCCGGACGAGCCGGAGGACCTCGAGCTGGTGCGCCAGGTCGAGGTAGGTCGTCGGTTCGTCGAGCAGGAGCGTCTCGGCCTGCTGCGCGACCACGAGCGCGATCCACGCGCGCTGCCGCTGCCCGCCCGACAGGCTCGCGACGTCCCGGTGGGCGACCTCGGTCAGACCGGTCGCCGCGATGGCCTGTTCGGCGACGTCGGCGTCGTCGGCGGTCCACGGCTTCGCCCACGACTGGTGCGGGTTCCGGCCGCGCATCACCAGGTCGAGGACGCTCGTGCCGGCCGGGGCCACGGGGGACTGCGGCAGGATCGCGAGCTTCTTCGCGACCGCTCGGTTCGACTCCCGGCGGATCGGGGTCCCGTCGAGGTGGACCTCGCCGGCCTGCGGCTTGAGCACCCGCCCGAAGGCCTTGAGGAGCGTGGACTTCCCGCAGCCGTTCGCGCCGAGGAACGTCGTGACGGTGCCCCGCTCGATCCGCAGGTCGAGGTCGGAGAGGACGGGGTGCCGGTCGTAGCCGACCGCGAGCCCGCGGGCCTCGAGCACGGGGACGGTGGTGCCGGGCGTGGTGTCCGGGGTGCGGGTCATCGGGACATCTCCTTGCGGTGACGGATGAGGAGCCAGATCAGGTAGGGGGCGCCGATCACCGTCGTGATGATGCCGACCGGCACCTGCCACCGGAACGCCGACCGGGCGAGCAGGTCCGCGGCGAGGACGAGGGCGGCACCGAGCGCTCCGGCGAGCAGCAGGGGTGGACGGTTCGTGCCGGCGAGCCGGAGCCCGACCTGCGGGACCACGAACGCGACGAAGCCGACCGGGCCGGCCGCGGCGACGGCGGCGGCGGTCAGGACGACCGCGAGCGCGATCACGACGAGTCGGTGTCGCTGCACGGCCAGGCCGACCCCGGTCGCGACCTCGTCGCCGAGCTGCCCGATGCCGAGGGCGGCGCTCGTGGCCAGGGCCAGGGGGACGGCGATCGCGGCGACCACGAGCAGCGGCCAGACGCTCGACCACGAGGTGCTCGACAGGCTGCCGACGAGCCACTGCGAGGCCGCCGCTGCCGCCGTGATCTTCGCGCGGACGAGCAGGTAGCTCGTGACGGCGTCGAGCGTGGCGCTCACCCCGATGCCGACGAGGATCAGCCGGTAGCTCTGCACGCCGCCGCGCCACCCGAACCCGTACACCGCCGCGGCCGCGAGGAGCGCACCGATCGTCGCGGCCACCGGGATGCCACCGCCGAGGACGATCGCCGAGACCGAGTACGACCCGCCGCCGAGCACGATCGCGGCCACCGCTCCGACGCTCGCGCCAGAGGTCACCCCGATGATGTCGGGCGTCCCGAGGGGGTTCCGCGTGAAGGTCTGGGTGAGGGCGCCGGCGACGCCGAGGGTCAGGCCGACGAGTGCGCCGGTGAGGACGCGGGGGAGGCGCAGGGTGGAGACGATGAAGGCGTCCGGTCCCGTCTCGAGCCCGAACAGCGAGCGGAGGACCGTGACCGGGGCGATCCAGGTCGAGCCGATCGCGACACCGAGGACGATCAGGACGCCGACGGCACCGAGCGCTGCGACCGTGTACCAGAAGACGCGGGGGCGCCAGGCGAGCCCGACGGGACCCACCACGACGCCGCGACGGCCGGCAGCGGCGTGCGCACGGGGGTGTGCTCCCGTGCGCGCCTGCGCCTCCGTGCGCGTTCGCGCCTGCTCCGCCGCGCTCACAGCGACACCAGCGATCGGCGACGTGCGACCGCGACGAACACGGGCCCGCCGATGACGGCCAGGACGATGCCGACCTCCACCTCGGCGAAGCCGCCGATCAGACGACCGACCACGTCCGCGAGCACGACGAGCGCCGCACCCACGAGCGCGGACACCGGCAGGGTCCAGCGGTGCCCCGTGCCGACGAGCGCCCGGGCGACGTGCGGCACCGTGAGGCCGACGAACCCGATCGGCCCCGCGGCGGCGGTCGCCCCGGCGGCGAGCAGCGTGATGCCGCCGAGTCCGACGAGCCGCGCGACGAGCACGTTCTCGCCGAGGCCCTTCGCCAGGTCCGTCCCGAGCCCGAGTGCGTCGAGCGCCCGCACGTTCAGCACGGCGAGCACGAGTCCGACGACGAGGAACGGCCAGACCGCTCCGAGGACGTCGAGCTGCCGTGCCGCGAGCGACCCGACGACCCACAGGCGGTACGCGTCGAGCGAGTCCTGGTCGGTGAGCACGACGAACGACGTCAGGGCACCGAGCAGCGCCGAGACCGCGGCACCGGCGAGGGCGAGGGGCACCGGGCTCGCGGTCCCGCTGCCCGCGATCGTCACCGAGAACACGACCACGCTCGCCACGAGGGCCCCGACGAGCGCGAACCACACCGTGGCGCCCGTGCTCGTGATGCCGAACACGTAGACGCCGATCACGACCGCGAGGCCGGCACCGGACGAGACGCCGAACAGGCCGGGGTCGGCGAGGGGGTTCCGGGTGTGCCCCTGCATGAGCAGGCCCGCGATCCCGAGCGCCGCTCCGACCGCGGCACCGATGAGGGTGCGGGGGATGCGGGAGCCCCAGACGATCGCCTCGTCCGTGCTGCTGCCGGTGCGCATGAGCCCGTCGAGGACGCGGTCGGCGCCGATCCGGTTGCTGCCGAGGAGCAGGCTCGCGACCGCCACCAGGGCGAGCACCACGACGAGGGCGACGATCACCAGGGCCCGGCGTCGGACGGCGGTTCGGTGCACGCCGAGCGCGTCGGTCGGACGCGTGGCGGGGGCCTCCCGGACGGGAGCCAGGGTGGGGATGGGGGCTGGCACGGAGATCATCTTAGGTTAGCCTTGCCTCATGGCGAAGATCCCGCGGCTCCTGCCCGAGAACCCCCGGCTCTTCCGCGCGCGGGTCGTCCGCACCGAACGGGTCGCCCCGTCGATGCACCGCGTCACGGTCACCGGCGACGACCTGCACGAGTTCCGGTACCTCGGGTTCGACCACTGGTTCCGCCTGTTCGTGCAGCGCCCGGACCAGGACGCCTTCCGGATGCCCGACCTCGACGGCACCAAGTGGTGGCCGACCTACCTCGCCATCCCCGAGGACGTCCGCCCGCACTGCGCGAACTACACCGTCGCGGCCTTCCGCCGGCTCGCCGACGGCACACCTGAACTCGACGTCGACTTCGTCGTGCACACCGACGCGGACGGCACCCCCGAGGGTCGTGCAGCCATCTGGGCCTGCGACGCCCGCCCCGGTGACGAACTCGCGATGCTCGACCAGGGCTGCATCTTCGACTGCCCGCCCGACACGAGCGAGGTGCTGGTCGCCGCCGAGGAGACCGGGCTCCCCGGGGTCGTCGGCATCGCCGCCTCGCTCCCGCGCGACGCGGTCGGCCGCATCATCCAGGAGGTCCCGTCCAGAGGCGACGTCCGCCCCCTCGACGCTCCCACGGGTGTCACCGTCACGTGGATCGTCCGCGACGAGGTCGCCCCGCACGCGGTCCCGGGTCGGGCGGCGCTCGCCGAGCTCCAGCGGCACGTCCCGGCCGACGACCGCGGCTACGCCTTCGTCGTGGGCGAGTCGACGCTCGCGACGGAGGGACGTCGACACCTGCACCGTGCCGGCCTGCCGAAGTCCCGGATCACGTTCTCCGGCTTCTGGAAGCACCAGGCCCGCGAGTCCGTCTCCGCCTGACCCGCACCGGGCCCGTTCCGATCAGGCGTGCCGGATGCACCTGATCGATTCGGGTGTACTGCTACGAAAATACGGACCAGGTACGCCCGTTCCGGCCAGGTACGTTCCCACATGCGAGACGGGAGGGACGGTGCCAGCTGGCACCGTCCCTCCCGTCCGTCCTGTGGTCGCGTCAGCCCTTGAGGCCGGAACCCGTCACGCCCTCGACGATCTGCCGCTGGAAGATCAGGTACAGGATGATCAGCGGCAGCGCCGCCAGGATCGCCCCGGCCTGGATGTCCGCGTAGCGCTGACCGAAGCTGCCCTGGACCGTGGCGAGCCCGACCGGGATCGTCATGAGGTCCGGGTTCGACAGCACGAACAGCGGCAGCAGCAGGTTGTTCCAGACCCCGACGAACGTCAGGATCGCCACCGCCGCGATGACCGGACGCGAGAGCGGCAGGATCACCGACCAGTAGATCTTCCACATGCCGGCACCGTCGATGCGCGCCGCTTCCTCGAGCTCCCGGGGGATGCCGTCGAAGAACTGCTTGAAGATGAACACCGCGATCACGGCGGGCACCTGCGGGAAGATGACCGACCAGTAGGTGTTCAGCAGGCCGACCGAGTTGAGCTCCTGGAAGATCGGGATGATCAGGACCTGCGTCGGGATCATGATGCCCAGGATGATCAGCAGGAACGCGACGTTCCGCCCGCGGAAGGCGAGCCGGGACAGCGCGAACGCCGCCATCGACGCGAACAGCACCGTCAGGGCGGTCGTCACGAGGCTCGTGATGCCGCTCGCCAGGTACCAGTTCCAGATGTCGCCGGCCTGGAACAGTGCCGCGTAGGAGTGCAGCGTCGGGTTCCAGTTCGACAGGATCGAGTTGGCGCCGAGGGCCGCGACGCCGTTGTCGGACAGGGACGTCTTCAGGGCGAACAGGCTCGGGATGAGCCAGATCACGGCGAAGACGCCGAGGACGATGCCGGCGACGAGGTTGAAGCCCTTGCCGGAGACGCCGATCTTGGCGGCGTTCGCCGGTGCCGCCGCGGAGACCCCGGTGCGGAGCTTCGGGCGGTCGGTCGTGATGCTCTCGGTGGTGGTCACGTCAGGCACCCATCTCTCGCTTGGCGGCAGCGCGCTCGACGATCTGCCGGATGATCGCGATCGCGACGATCACGATGAACAGGAGCACCGATGCGGCCGATGCTGCGCCGAGTCGGTTGTCGGTGAAGCCGACGCCGGTGATGAGCTGCAGCGAGACCTGGGTCGAGATGCCCGGTCCGCCGTTCGTCATCAGGTACACCTGGTCGAAGATCTTCAGGCTGGCGATGATCTGCAGCAGGATGACCAGCGTCGTGGTGCGGCCAAGCAGCGGGAGCGTGATCGACTTGATCTGCTGCCAGTTCGACGCGCCGTCGACGGCCGCCGCCTCGTACAGTTCGCGCGGGATCTCCTGCAGGCCGGCCAGGTAGAGCACGAAGTTGAAGCCGAGGGTCCACCAGACCGTGGCGATCGCGACACCGATCATCGCGGTGTTCGGGCTCGCCAGGACACCGGCGCCGGGGGTCAGCCCGAGGGCCGACTGGATCGACGCGAACAGACCGGTCGCGGGGGTGAAGATGAACACCCAGATCAGCGAGATCGTCGCCGACGGCAGGATGAACGGCAGGAAGAACGCCAGTCGGAAGAACCACTGACCGCGGTTCATCCGGTTCGTCAGCACGGCGAAGAGGAACGCCAGGATGACGAGCGGCGGCGTCGTGTAGAGCGTGAACTGCAGGGTGTGCCAGAGCGACGACCAGAAGTCGTCACGGCCGAGCATCTCGGCGTAGTTCGCGAACCCGGCGAAGCTGCCGAGCCCGGTGCGGACCGTCGAGGTGTTGAAGAAGCTCGACACGATCATCCACACCGTGGGGCCGAGCAGGAAGGCCAGGTAGAACAGGCCGAAGGGGGCGAGGAAGAGCCACCCCGTGCGGCCCTGGCCGCGCGTGAGGCTGGTCCGGAAGGAGCCGGCCCGGCGTGCACGCGGCGCCGTGGTGGCGTCGGTGGGCCGGTCGAGGACAGGTGCTGTGGTCACGTCATCGTGCCTTTCGCGCGGGCTTACAGCGGGCTCGGGGTATTGAGGTAGGTGGACAGCTGGGACTTGATCGCGGACATGGCCTGCGCGGGGGAGCTGCTGCCCTGCTGGATGAGGGCGAGCTGGGCGCCGACCGTGTTCTCGAAGGTCGACCCCGATCCGCCGTACCAGGCCGGGTCGTCGAACACCGCGGTCTCGGCGGCCGAGGCGTAGTTCGCCTGCGGCTCGAGCTTCTTGTACGCGGTGCTGTCGTAGGTCGGCAGGTAGGCGGGCACGTGGCCGCCCTGTGCCCACGTGAGGCTCTGCTCGAGCATCTGCTTGATGAAGAGCATGTGCGCCTTGCGCTGCTCCGGGGTGCGGTCCTTCCTCGGCAGGATGAAGGTGTGCGAGTCGGCCTGCGCTGCGGGCTTGTCGAAGAGCTGCGGGATCGGCGCCATGCCGAACTTGAGACCCTTGATGGACTGCGCCGTGCTGATCTCCCACTCGCCCTGCATGAAGAAGCCCGCCTTGCCGGTGAACATCAGCGTCTGCGCGGTGGCGTAGTCGAGGCCCTTGTTGAGCCAGCCGTTCTTGACCCACTTCTGGGTCATGTCGGTGACCTTCGTGTACGCGTCCTCGTTGACGGTGAGCTTCGCGCCGCCGTCGCTGATGAACGGCGTCGCACCGTCGATCTGGTTGTACATCGTCCAGAAGAACCGCCACGGGGTGGCGATCTCGCTGACGTTGGCGACGTTGAGGGCCGTGCCGCCGGTGACCTTCGCGACCGCGGCGAGCGCGCTCTCGAAGGCATCGATCCCGGTCAGGTCCTTGAGCTTGCCGTCGCTGTCGATGAGGCCGGCCTTCTGACAGACATCAACGTTGTAGAAGAGGACGAACGGGTGCGTGTCGAGCGGCACGCAGATGTTCTTGCCGTCGGTCTTCTGCGCCGTCCAGGCCTTCTGGTTGAAGTCGCTGGCGCTCAGTCCGACGCTCGCCAGGTCGTCGCTCGTGATCGGGTCGAGCAGGTCGCCGTCCCAGAGCGGCTTCGCGCGGGTGAGGTGGGCGATCGCGACGTCCGGCGGCTTGTTCCCGACGGTGGCCAGTGTGACCTTGGAGTAGTACGGGTTGCCCCACGCGAACGTGGTCGCCTGCAGCGAGGACGAGCCGCCGTGCTGCTTGGCGTAGCCGGCCTCCATCTCCTGCATGCGGAGGCCGTCACCGCCGCCGAACAGGTTCCAGAAGACGAGCGTCTCCGGGTTGAGCGGTGCACCGGCGATGCCGGCGGCGAGGGGGCTGGAGCAGGCGGCGAGCGGCAGGACCGTCGCGGCGGCTGCGCCCGCGGCGAGGAGGCTCCGCCGTGTGAAGGCGCCGCCTCGTGGGTGCGGGGTGGGTACGGGGATTCGGTTCGGCATGGCATCACTCCATCGGGACGGGCCGAGTCGGAGCAGGGTCGGTGCTCCGTGAGCGCTCACATTAGCGCGCGTCCCGGCGTGCCGCCACTCTTTCGGCGCGGGTGACGACCGATCCGTGATGTTCGTGGCCGCCCCCTTTCGTGTCGCGCCGAAAGCCGCTAGCGTTTCGGGAACGTGAGCGCTCACTTTCGCCGAGCGCAGGCAGCCCCACGATCGAAGGAGATCCATGCCCCGCACACACCTCGTCCTCGACGCCGCGTTCACCGTGGGGCCGGTGCGACGTCGCCTGTTCGGCGGGTTCGTCGAACACCTCGGACGCCACGTCTACGACGGCATCCACGAGCCGGCGCACGAGACCGCCGACGAGCACGGCTTCCGCAAGGACGTCATCGACCTCGTCAAGGACCTCAACGTGTCCGCGATCCGCTACCCCGGCGGCAACTTCGTCTCCGGCTACAAGTGGGAGGACGGTGTCGGCCCGGTCGAGCAGCGTCCCCGCCGGCTCGACCTCGCCTGGCACTCGACCGAGACGAACGAGGTCGGCCTGCACGAGTTCCAGCACTGGCTCGACCAGGTCGGCTCGGAGCTCATGCTCGCCGTCAACCTCGGCACGCGCGGCACGCAGGAGGCCATCGAGCTCCTCGAGTACGCGAACATCGACGCCGGCACCGCGCTCAGCGAGTACCGCAAGTCGAATGGTCGCCAGGAGCCCTTCGCCATCAAGATGTGGTGCCTGGGGAACGAGATGGACGGCCCGTGGCAGCTCGGTCACAAGAACGCCGAGGACTACGGCAAGCTCGCCGCCATGACCGCCAAGGCCATGCGGCAGATCCAGCCCGACCTCGAGCTCGTGGCCTGCGGTTCCTCCGGGGCGTCGATGCCGACGTTCGGTGAGTGGGAGCGCACCGTCCTCGAGCACACCTACGACGACGTCGACTACATCTCCGCCCACGCCTACTACGAGGAGGGCGACGACCTCGCCTCCTTCCTCGCCTCCGGCGTGAACATGGACCACTTCATCAAGACCGTCACGACCGCCGCCGACCACGTGCAGGCGCAGAAGAAGTCCGACAAGCGGATCGACATCTCCTTCGACGAGTGGAACGTCTGGTCCATCTCGAAGTGGAACGAGCAGCAGAAGACCTTCGAGCTGCAGGACTGGCCGGTCGCCCCGCGCCTGCTCGAGGACGTCTACACGGTCGCCGACGCCGTCGTCGTCGGTGGCCTGCTCATCTCGCTGCTGCGGCACGCCGACCGCGTCGCCTCGGCCTCGCTCGCGCAGCTCGTCAACGTCATC
Source organism: Curtobacterium sp. 320 (assembly GCF_031455235.1). Classification (NCBI taxonomy): domain Bacteria; kingdom Bacillati; phylum Actinomycetota; class Actinomycetes; order Micrococcales; family Microbacteriaceae; genus Curtobacterium; species Curtobacterium sp. 320. Next base: position 211,000 of record NZ_JAVDSI010000001.1, read on the forward strand.
GGCCCGATCATGACCGAGCCCGGTGGCCCGGCCTGGCGCCAGACGACGTTCTTCCCGTTCTCGCTGACGTCGAAGCTCGCCAACGGCACGTCGCTGCAGGTCAAGGCCTCGGGTGACACGGTCGACGGCGGCAAGTACGGCGAGGTCCCGGTCGTCGACTCGGCCGCCACGGTCTCGGACGACGGCGCCGCGGTGTTCCTCGTGAACCGGCACCCGTCGGAGTCGACCACGGTCACGATCGACCTCGCCGGCCTGTCCGTCGACGGTGACGTCCGTGCCGAGGGCGTCTGGGACGACGACCTGCACGCCGTGAACGACCTGGCGAACACCGAGCGCGTCGGGCTCCGCACGAACGAGTCCGTCCGCCGCGAGGGTGACACCATCACGATCGAGCTCCCGCCGGTCTCCTGGACCGCCGTGTCGATCGGCTGAGACGCCTCGGCGCACGCTGCGGCGGGCGTCGAGTGAGCACAGAGGGCGTCGGACCGCTTCGCGGTACCGGCGCCTTCTGCCGTGCGGCGCGGCCGCGGGGCGAGCGCGGCGCGGTCGCGACTTCACGGGGTGGGTGACAGTTCACGGGGCTGTTGGCGCGTGAGGTGTCGGTGGTCGGGCGGTGCGGCGCGGTCCGTGCTACGGAAGCGACACCGTGCCGCGTGCGGCGCGCGTCCGTGTCGCCAGGGCGACAGATGTGCGCCGCAGGTTCGCTGTGCCGTGTCGCTTTCGCGACGGCGGACGGGAGGCGCGGTGCGGGCTGGCGCCGCGCCTCCCGTCCGGCGGTCGTGAGCGCGTCAGGCGTGCGGCGGAGTGCAGCGCACGGCGCGCGCCCGCCACGAGATCTCCTCGACGAAGGCGGCCGTGTCGGGGCCGAGCGGATCGTCGGCGGCGTCCTCGATGAGGAGCCCGAGCGCCGGGGCGAGCAGGAACGAGGTCGTCGTGGTGCTCCCGAACGCATCGACGGTGGGGACGGCGACGGTGTCCGCGAGTCCGGCGTGCGCGAGGGCTGCGGCGTAGTCCAGCACGGCGTCCGCGGCCTCGTCCGAGGTCAGGACGGCGGTCAGGCCGTACACGATGTTCTTCATGATCCGAACGCGCCGAGGTGGGGAGATGAGGACCGCAGCGGTGGCTCGTCCTCCGGACACACGGAAGTGGCGCACACCCGGGGCCGGGACAGCAGACCGGCTCCGTGTGCACGGTACGCCCCGCGCGCTGACCGTGTGACGGACGCCGTGGCCGCGGGGTCGGTCAGGCCGGCGGCGGCGCCGTGCTCGCCCGGACCACCAGGCGGACCGGCACGAGGTCGGCCTCGGCGCGGACCGGCTGCCCGTCGATCTGGGCGAGGAGGTTCCGGACCGCCCGGCGCCCGACCTCGTCGAAGGACTGGTGCACGGTGGTCAGCGGCGGCCAGAACGAGTCGGACTCGGGGGAGTCGTCGAAGCCCACCACGCTGAGGGTCTCCGGCACGGGCCGCCCGAGCTCGTGGGCGGCGCGGAGCACCCCGAGGGCCGTCTGGTCGTTCGCGGCGAACACGGCGGTGATCTCGGGGCGTCGAGCGATCTCCTGCCCGGCGCGGTACCCGGACTCGGCGCCCCAGCCGCCGCGGAACACCGGCGGGACGGTGCGCCCCGCGGCCTCGAGCGTGGCCTGCCAGGCGGCGAGACGCCGGGCGGCCGAGTACGACGACTCGGGGCCGGCGACGTGCCAGACGGTCTCGTGCCCGAGGTCGAGCAGGTGCTGCGTGGCCCGGCGGGCGCCGTCGGCCTGGTCGGTGTCGATCGCCGGGTGCTGCGTGGTGCCGGTCGAGTCGACGACGACCATCGGGACGCCGTCGGGCAGCACGACCTCGGCCGTGTCGATGATGTGCGACTCGATGATGATGACGACACCGTCGACGGCCTGTTCGTGCAGGCGGGAGAAGGCCGAGCGGACGCCTTCCTCGGTGCGCGAGGCCATCGGCAGCAACGTGATCGTGAAGTCGGCGACACCAGCCGCGTCGGCGATCGCCTCGAGCGTGCGCATGTTGCCGTACGACGCGAGGGTGAACATGATCACGCCGATCGTCCGGAAGCGCCCGGAGCGGAGGGCCCGTGCAGCGCGGTTCGGGCGGTAGCCGAGGTCGTCCATGACGCGCTGGACCCGGTCGCGGGTGTCCGGCGAGACGTTGTCGAAGCCGCGGGCGACGCGGGACACGGTCTGCATCGAGACCCCGGCGGCCTCGGCCACGGCGGCCATCGAAGGGGACCGGCGCGTGGCGGACAGGTCGGTCGTCACGGGGTCTCCCATCGGTGCGAGGTGGACGTCGAGCGCGACGGCCTGCACCGGACGCTAGCGCATGTTGACGTTGCCATGCTATCGTCGCGCCGTTCGATGTTGACGTCAACATCGACGGACCCGAACACAGCACGACAAGGGAGTCACATGAGCACGCTGGAAGCGCGCGCAGCCGGAGCCACCGCCCCGGCCGTGCCACCGCGGCGCCGCGCCAGACCGCGCGGCCGGTACACGGGATGGCTCTTCGTCGGCCCGTTCGTCGTCGTCCTCGTCGCGATGCTCATCGTCCCGATCGGCTACGCGCTCTGGCTCAGCCTCTTCCGCGACCAGCTCATCGGCGGCAACCAGTTCGTCTGGTTCGCCAACTACGTGCAGCTCTTCCAGGACGCCAAGTTCTGGTCGGGCCTCGGCCGGGTCGCGGTGTTCCTCGTCGTGCAGGTCCCGATCATGCTCGGCCTCGCGCTCGTCGCCGCCCTCGCGCTCGACAGCGCGCGGCTCTGGGGAACGAGCTTCTTCCGCATCGCGGTGTTCCTGCCCTACGCGGTCCCCGGTGTCGTCGCCGCGCTGATCTGGGGCTTCATCTACGGCAACCAGTTCGGCCTCACCGGTACCGCGAACCACGCGCTCGGGATCGACCTGCTGCAGCCGTTCAGCCCGGACTGGGTCCTCACGTCGATCGGCAACGTGGTCACGTGGGAGTTCCTCGGCTACAACATGCTGATCTTCTACGCCGCGCTCCGCACCGTGCCCGGCGAGCTGTACGAGGCGGCCGAGCTCGACGGCGCCGGCCCGATGCGCACGGTCTTCTCGATCAAGCTCCCGGCCCTGCGCGGCCCGATGGTGATCGCCACGATCTTCTCGATCATCGGCAGCTTCCAGCTCTTCAACGAGCCGAACCTGCTCAAGACGCTCGCCCCGAACGTCATCGGCAGTGCCTTCACGCCGAACATGTACGCCTACTCGCTGTCCTTCAGCGGCCAGCAGTTCAACTACTCCGCCACCGTCGCGATCGTCATGGGCGTGATCACCGCGGTGATCGCCTACGTCGTCCAGGTCCGCGGCACCCGCGAGGAGAACCGATGAGCACCCTGCAGCACCCGGCGACCGGCGCGTCCGGCCCGGCCACCGTCACCGAGGCGACCACGACGCTGCGCGACCCGCAGGCCCGGTCGACCCGCGCCTCCAGGCGTGCCGAGCGGAAGGCCGAGCAGCACGTCGACGGACGCAAGCCGAAGCGTTCCGGCCTCCTCACGGCCGTGATGATCGTCTTCGTCGTCTACTCGTTCGCGCCGCTGTTCTACCTGCTCGTGAACAGCACGAAGACGCAGGCCTCGCTCCTGTCGACCTTCGGCCTGTGGTTCGGCGGGAAGTTCAACCTCTGGCAGAACATCGTCGACACGCTGACGTACAACGACGGCATCTTCGTGCAGTGGCTCGGCAACACGCTGCTCTACGTGGTCGTCGGCGCCGGTGGCGCGACCCTCCTCGCCACGATCGCCGGCTACGGCATGGCGAAGTTCCAGTTCCCCGGCCGTCGCGCGGTCTTCGCCGTCGTCCTCGGAGCGATCGCCGTCCCCGGCACCGCCCTCGCCGTCCCGACCTTCCTGCTCTTCTCGCAGTTCGGCCTGACGAACACCCCGTGGGCGATCATCCTGCCGTCGCTCATCAGCCCCTTCGGCATGTACCTGATCTGGACCTACGCGGTGGACGCGATCCCCGCCGAGCTCCTCGAGGCCGCCCGCATGGACGGCGCCGGCGAGTTCCGGATCTTCTTCACGATCGCGCTCCGCCTGCTCGCACCCGGTGTCGTCACGGTCCTGCTCTTCGCGGTCGTGGCCACCTGGAACAACTACTTCCTGCCGCTCATCATGCTGAGCGACCCGAAGTGGTACCCGCTGACGGTCGGCCTCAACCAGTGGAACGCGCAGGCCACCGGGTCCGGTGCCGAGCCGATCTACAACCTCGTCGTCACGGGATCGCTCCTCACGATCATCCCGATCGTGGTCGCGTTCCTCTTCCTCCAGCGCTTCTGGCAGTCCGGCCTCGCGGCCGGTTCCGTCAAGGCCTGATCCGTCGGACCGGAGGCACGCAGCGGCCCCGCCACGCGCCTCCGGCCCGACACACAGCAGCTCCACCCCCTCTCCACGAAGAAGTGAAAGGCACCTCCATGAACAAGCGTCTCCGGCGCGGCCTCAGCGCCGTCGCCATCGGCGTCACCGCAGCCGTCGCCCTCGCCGCCTGCGCCTCCGGCGGCTCCTCGTCCGGCGGGTCGTCCGACGACATCTCGAAGGCCCTCAAGGACGGCGGCACGCTGACCTACTGGTCGTGGACCCCGTCCGCGAAGGACCAGGTCGCCGCGTTCGAGAAGGCCTACCCCAAGGTGAAGGTCAAGCTCGTCAACGCCGGCACCGGCGCCGACCAGTACACGAAGCTCCAGAACACGATCAAGGCCGGCTCGGGCGCCCCCGACGTCGCCCAGGTCGAGTACTACGCGCTCCCGCAGTTCGCGCTCTCCGACTCGCTGCTCGACCTGTCCTCGTACGGGTTCGGCGACCTGAAGGACAAGTTCGCGACGAGCACGTGGAACTCGGTCGACATGGACGGCAAGATCTACGGTCTGCCCCAGGACTCCGGCCCCATGGCGCTGTTCTACAACAAGAAGGTCTTCGACGAGCACGACATCGCCGTGCCGAAGACGTGGGACGAGTACGTCGCCGCGGCCAAGAAGCTGCACGAGGCCGACCCGGACGCGTACATCGCGGCCGACTCCGGCGACGCGGGCTTCACCACGAGCATGATCGCCCAGGCCGGCGGCACGCCCTTCACCACGACGGGCGACAAGGTCACGATCAACCTCGAGGACGCCGGCACGAAGAAGTGGACCAAGACCTGGGACCAGCTCGTCGAGCAGGGTCTGCTGTCGAAGACCGTCGGCTGGAGCGACGACTGGTACAAGCAGCTCGGCAACGGTCAGATCGCCACGCTCATCACCGGTGCGTGGATGCCCGGCAACCTCGAGGCGAGCGTCGCCGACGCCAGCGGTGACTGGCGCGTCGCGCCGATGCCGACCTACGACGGCGGCACCGCGCAGACCGCGAACAACGGCGGCAGCGCCGAGGCGGTCATGAAGCAGTCGAAGAACCCGGCGCTCGCGGCGGGCTTCCTCAAGTGGCTGAACTCCTCGAAGGAGTCGACCGGGATCTTCATGAAGTCCGGTGGGTTCCCGTCGACCACCGCCGACCTCGAGTCCTCGGCGTTCCTCGACGAGAAGCCGGAGTACTTCGGCGGCCAGCAGATCAACAAGGTGCTCGTCGACGCGTCGAAGTCGTCTGACAACGACTTCACCTACCTGCCCTACCAGGTGTACGCGAACAGCGTGTACGCGGACACCGTCGGCCAGTCGTACGAGAACGGCACCTCGCTCGAGAGCGGTCTCGCCGCCTGGCAGAAGGCCCTCGCGAAGTACGGCAAGGACCAGGGCTTCACGGTCTCGTCCAAGTAGTCACCACACCAGTTCGACCCGGGGCCGTGCGGAACCTTCCGCACGGCCCCGTCTCCTGAAAGAGTTCCCCCATGCGCTTCGCCATCGGCGACACCGACTTCCTGCTCGACGGCGAGCCGCACCGGATCCTGTCCGGCGCGATCCACTACTTCCGTGTCCACCCCGACCTGTGGGCGGACCGGATCCGCAAGGCGAAGCTGATGGGGCTCAACACCATCGAGACGTACGTCGCCTGGAACGCGCACGCGCCGTCGCCTGCTTCGTTCAGTTTCGAGGACGGTCTCGACCTCGGCCGCTTCCTGGACCTCGTCGCCGCCGAGGGCATGCACGCCATCGTCCGTCCCGGCCCCTACATCTGTGCCGAGTGGACGAACGGCGGCCTGCCGTACTGGCTCTTCGCCGACGGCACCGTCGGGGTCCGCCGCGACGAGCCGGGGTTCCTCACCGCCGTGCAGGGGTACTTGGAGCATCTCGCGCCGGTGCTGGTCCCGCGGCAGATCGACAACGGCGGCCCGATCGTCCTCGTGCAGGTCGAGAACGAGTACGGCGCCTACGGCTCCGACCCCGTCTACCTGTCGAAGCTCGAGCAGATGCACCGGGCGATCGGCCTCACCGTGCCGTTCACGAGCGTCGACCAGCCGATGGGCACGATGCTCGAGGACGGTTCGCTGCCCTCGCTGCACAAGACCGGGTCGTTCGGCTCGCGTTCCGTCGAACGGCTCGCACGGCTCCGACAGGCCCAGCCGACCGGCCCCCTGATGTGTTCCGAGTTCTGGGACGGCTGGTTCGACAGCTGGGGCGAGCACCACCACACCACGCCGGCCGCCGCTTCGGCGTCGGACCTCGACGACCTGCTCGCCGCCGGTGGCTCCGTGAACATCTACATGTTCCACGGGGGCACGAACTTCGGCTTCACGAACGGCGCGAACGACAAGGGTGTGTACCGCGCGATCGCGACGTCGTACGACTACGACGCACCGCTCGACGAGGCCGGGCGTCCGACGGAGAAGTTCCACGCGTTCCGCTCGGTCATCGAGCGCTACGCGCCGGTGCCGCCGCTGCCCGCTGCGATGCAGCCCGGTGGGTCGGGTCGGCTCGGGTCCGTCGGTCCCGTCGGTCCCGTCGGTCCCGTCGGGTCGGCTCCGGGCCAGGAGGCGCGGCTCGCCCCCGCCTCGGACGTCGCCGTCCGCCTCGACCGCGTCACACCCCTGCGCGCCCTGCTGCCGTCCCTCGCGTCGTGGTCCGCGCACGACACCCCGCCGACGTTCGACGCCCTCGGTGCTGCGAGCGGGTTCGTGCTGTACCGGACCGAGGTGGACCTGCCGTCCGGCGGCGTGCTCACCGTCGGCGAGGAGGTGCGTGACCGCGCCGTCGTCTCCGTGGACGGGATCGTCGTCGGGGTCCTCGAACGGGAGTACCACGACCGCGCCATCGCCCTGCCCCCGGTCACCGGGACGCTCGAGCTCCTCGTCGAGGACCAGGGCCGCGTCGACTACGGCCCACGCATCGGCGAGCCGAAGGGCCTGATCGGCGGGATCGCCCTCGACGGGGTCCCGCTCGCCCGGTGGACGGCGTCGCCCCTGGCCCTCGACCCGTTGCCCGAGGCCGCGCTGACGATCCTCGCCGACGCCCTGCCGACCGACGGCGACGTGCTGGCGGGACCGGTGTTCGCCACGGGGTCGTTCGACCTCGCCGAGGCAGGGGACCGCTACCTCGCCCTCGACGGGTTCCGGAAGGGTGTCGCCTGGGTGAACGGGTTCTGCCTCGGCCGGTACTGGTCCCGCGGACCGCAGCGCACCCTGGCCGTCCCCGGACCGGTGCTCCGCGCCGGGAGGAACGACGTCGTCGTCCTCGAACTGCACGCCGCGGCGTCCCGGTCGGTGTGCCTGCGGGTCGAGCCGGACCTCGGGCACACGGAGGGCTGACCGGGTTAGGATTCGCTGGAGTCCGAGCAGCCGAGGGGGATGCGATGGTGCGGGTGTTGCAGTGGGTGGGGCGCGTGGTCGTCTCCGTGCTCCACGTCCTGGCGGGGGTGCTCACCTCGTTCGGTTCCGGCGGGATCGTCGGTGCGGGAGCGCCGCCGAGTCCGACCCCGAACAAGCCCGACGACTACCGGCCCTGACCGTTCCGGGAGTCAGAGTGCTCGAGCCTCGGCCCACGCCCGCACCTCGAGCAGGGCCGGACGACGCCAGCGCCACAGCGGCGCGAACTTCGTGCCGTCGTCCTCCCACGCCTGCGTGAGCATCCAGATCTGCCGCCGGTGTTCCGTGCCGCCGTCATCGCGCCACTCGACGAACGCGTCGTCGAGCACCGTGGTGATGCCGTCGCGCGGCGCCGACCAGCTGACGAGGAAGCCGTGGTACCGCAGCGTGTCTCCGCACAGTTGGACGCCGAGCCGCGGGAGCCGGACCAACACCCAGGTAGCGATCGCAGCGAACACGACACCCAGGACGAAGACGAAGACCCGGGCTGACGCGCCCCGTGAGAAGGCGACCGAAGCAACCGCGGCACCCGTCCCGATGCCGACGGGACCGAAGACGATCATGTTGAGCACGCGGTCGAGTCGCGGCGGCCGGATGGTCTTCACGGCAGCGGCCGGCTCGAGGCGTCGGGCGAATCGGTGTCGACGGCGTCGAGGTCGTGGAGCGCTCGCCGGGCGTCGGCGATCCGGTCGGCCTCGGGGCGGGTCCACCACTCGGGTCCGCGTTCGCCGAGCCCGTGCTTCGCCAGGCCGTTGCGGTGCCGTGCTGCGGCGAGGGCGTCCGAGTCGCCGGAGTGCTTGGCCTGCTTGACGGCGTTGCGGCCCCGACCGAGGTGCGACCGGAGTGCTGCGGCGACGTCCTCGGGGAGCGCCGGGTCGGTCCGTCGCCACCGCCGACCGTCGACCACGAAGAAGTGGTCGTCGGGTGTCGCGGTCATGCCGCCAGTCTGTCAGGGGTGGGCGGTAGAACGGCGGTGATGCCCGAACCCCGCACCCGCGCCCTGCTCGACGTCCGCCGGATCTACGCCGAGCCGGCAGCCCTCGGGCTCCAGCGCGGGCAGGAAGTCGTCGGGCAGTGGCCCGACGCCGAGATCGTCCCCGTCGAGTCGCACTGGAACATCCCCGAGGTGCACGGCGACGAACGGAACGTCCAGCGGTGGGTGCGCATCAAGACCGAGGCGCTCGTCCTCGGCGTGAAGAAGTCGCTCGTGACCCGGCCGAACGGGCGCTCGGCGGACTTCATCGCCCCGTCGACGGCGAACGGCTGTGCCATGGCGTGCGCCTACTGCTACGTCCCGCGGCGCAAGGGCTACAGCAACCCCGTGACGGTCTTCGCGAACATCGACCAGATCACGAAGCACGTCGCCCGCAACATCGCGAAGCAGGGGCCGAAGACCGAACCGAACCAGTGCGACCCGGACGCGTGGGTCTACGACATCGGCGAGAACAGCGACTGCTCGGTGGACGCGATGCTCAGCGACAACGTGCGGGACCTCTGCGACCTGTTCCGGATGTCACCGACGGCCAAGGCCTCCTTCGCGACGAAGTACGTCAACCGCGACCTGCTCGACTGGGACCCGATGGGGCGCACGCGCATCCGGTTCTCGCTCATGCCGCACGAGACCGCGAAGGTCACCGACATCCGCACCAGCCCGATCGCCGAGCGGATCGCCGCGGTGAACGACTTCGTCGACGCCGGGTACGAAGTCCACCTCAACTTCTCGCCCGTCATCCTGACCCCGACGTGGGAGTCCGATTGGGCCGACCTCTTGCGTCAGGTGGACGACGTCCTGTCCCCGGCGGCGAAGGCGCAGCTCGCGGCCGAGGTCATCTTCCTCACCCACAACGAGCCCCTGCACGAGGTCAACCTCGGCTGGCACCCGAAGGCCGAGGACCTGCTGTGGCGCCCGGACCTGCAGGAGCAGAAGGTGTCGCAGAACGGTGCGGTCAACGTCCGCTACCGCTCCGGGATGAAGGGGCAGCTGGTCGAGCGGTTCCGGGAACTCGTCGCGGAGCACCTGCCGAGCTGCCGCATCCGCTACGCCTTCTGAGACGACGAACGCCCGCGCCGTCGGGCGCGGGCGTTGCGTGGTGCGACGGGCTCAGTGACCGTCGAGGTTGTCCTTCGCCTTCTCGGTCTCGAGACGGCCCTCGCCCATGACCTGGTCCTTCTGGCCCTGGTGCTTGAGCTCGTCGTCGTCGGTGTGCTTGCCGACCGCTTCCTCGACCTTGCCGACGACCTTCTGGGTGACGTCCTTCGCCTTGTCTCCGAGCGACATGGTGTCTTCCTTCCTCCGGGGACCGCCGAGGGTCCTCGGGGCCTGTGCCACGAACACAACCAGGGGCAGCAGCGCGGCTCGCGGCCGGGCCGCAGGTTCGTGTCCCCCGATTACTTCCACCGGGGTACGGATCAGGGGATCAGTCGGTCGGCGCGGTAGCGGTCGAACAGCTCGGCGAAGGCGCGTTCGGTGCGACGGAAGGCGGTGAAACCGGCGTCGCGGCTCTTGCCCATGTCGGTGACGACCTCCATCGCGCGACCGAGGTCGGCGTCGGTGTGCCACCACGAGGCGAGCCGGGCGATGTCGGGTTCGACGAGGCCGTGGCGCTCCGCGATGTCGGCCCACGCAGCCTCGTGCGGCGCCATCTGCTCCTCGAGCGGACGCGGCGCATCCTCGTACCCCACGACCCGCGCCGGGTCGACACCGAGGTGGGCGGCGAGCCGGGGCCACATCCAGCGCCAGCGGAACACGTCGCCGTTCACGATGTTGAACGCCTCGTCGGCACCCTCGGGCGTGGTCGACGCCCAGACCATGTGCTCGGCCAGGATGCCGGCGTCCGTCATGTCGGTGAGGCCGTTCCACTGCGCCTCGCTGCCCGGGAACACGAAGTCCAGACCGAGCTCCTTCGCCAGGGTCGCCTGCACCGCGATGGTCAGCCCCATGTTCATCGCGTTGCCGACCGCGTGGCCGATCACCGTGTGCGAGCGGTGCACCGACCAGGTGAAGCCCTGGCGGTCGGCGGCGGCGAAGAGCTCGTCCTCCTGGGCGTAGTAGAAGTTCGGGGTGTCGAGGCGCGGTTCCTCCTCGTGGAACGGGGTGTCGGGCATCTCGCCGGCGGCGTACGCCTCGAACGGGCCGAGGTAGTGCTTCAGCCCCGTGACGAGGGCGACGTGCTCGAGCGGCGCGTGGGCGAGGGCTGCGAGCAGGTCGCGCACCATGCCGCCGTTCACGCGGATGTTCTCGGCCTCGGTGTCCTGCCGCTGCCACGCGGTGAAGAAGGCGTGGGACGGGCGCTCGTCGGCGAGGGCGGTGCCCAGCGACTCCGGGTCGCGCAGGTCCGCGGCCACGGTGCGGACACCGTCGCGGGCGAGGGGCCGGCGGGAGAGGGCGGTGACCTCCCACCCGAGGTCGAGCAGGTGCGCGACGAGCGCCGATCCGGTGATGCCGCTGGCACCCACCACGAGGGCTCGGGGACGGTCGGGGGACTGTGCGGCGGTGTCGATCGAGGTCATCACCTCCGTGCAACGCAGCTGCGCGACAGGTGTTCCCTCAGCGCGGTCGGCGGATACGGATCGGGCCCTTGGCGGTGGACGGGTCGACGACGCTGCCGTGCTGGGTGATCTCGACCTCGCCTCTGGACATCATCCGCCGCGCCGCACGCCGGGCGGGTTCCATCAGGTCACGCCAGCCGTCGGGGTCGAGGGCCCGGGCGGCGTCCGACGGGCAGATGCTCGACCTTCGAGCGCGTGCCGCGAGCAATTCGTCGATCCGTTGCTCGAGTGCTCGGTCCGTCGCGTCCACGCCGTGCTTCCGGCACGCGGCCGAGCAGTACTTCGCATCCGGGGCGGCGGAACCGGGCATCCGGCGGCCGCACGAGGCGCAGGTGCGCTCGGCGTGCGCTGCCTCGGATGCCGATGCATCCGCTGCCGTCCTGATCGCCCGTCCCATTCCTCCATCATGGTCCTCGGCGCCCTGTCCGTCCTCAGCACCGGCACGCGTGACCCAGCCGGCGCTGGCACGATCGGGTCGGTGAACACCGACACCGCACCCGAGCGTCCCGCCGAGCCCGCCTGGGTCGAGCACGTCATGTGGTGGCACGTCTACCCACTCGGGTTCGTCGGTGCCGACGTCCGGCCGGACACCCCCGTGGACGAACGCCCCGTCCACCACCGGCTCGGCCGCATCGAGCCCTGGCTCGACCACGTCGTGGACCTCGGGCTGAACGGGCTGCTGCTGGGCCCCGTCTTCACGAGCTCGACGCACGGCTACGACACGGTCGACCACTTCCGGATCGACCCGCGGCTCGGTGACGACGACGACTTCGACCGGCTCGTCACGGCCGCGCACGACCGGGGGATCCGGGTCCTGCTCGACGGGGTGTTCAACCACGTCGGACGGGAGCACCCGGCCTTCCGCGCCGTCGAGGAGCAGGGCCCGGACGCGCCGGCGGCGGATCTGTTCGCGATCGACTGGGCAGGCTGGTCGCCCGGCGACGACGTGCCGGTCGGACTCTTCGAGGGGCACGACATCCTGGTCGCGCTCGACCACGGCAGCCGGGCCACCGAGGACCTCGTCGTCGAGGTGATGACGCGCTGGCTCGCACGGGGCGTCGACGGCTGGCGACTCGACGCGGCCTACGCGGTACCGACGGCGTTCTGGGCACGGGTGCTGCCGCGCGTCCGGGAGCGCTTCCCGGACGCCTGGTTCACGGGCGAGGTCATCCACGGCGACACGGCTGCGTTCGTCCGCGCCTCGACGGTCGACTCCACCACGCAGTACGAGCTCTGGCAGGGCATCTGGCACGGCATCGCCGACCGGAACTGCTTCGAGCTCGCCCACGCCGTCGAACGGCACGACGAACTGCTGGCCGCACAGGCACCGAGCACGTTCGTCGGCAACCACGACGTGACGCGCATCGCGAGTGCGGTGGGGGAGCGGTTCGCCGGGCACGCCGCCGCCGTCCTCTTCACCGTCGCCGGGACCCCGAGCGTCTGGGCCGGTGACGAGTACGGCTGGACCGGGGTGAAGGAGGAGCGCGTCGGCGGGGACGATGCCGTCCGCCCGGAGTTCCCGGCCGCTCCGCCCGAGTCCGTGGCGCTCACGCACGCGTACGAGGCGCTCATCGCCCTCCGTCGCCGCGAGCCCTGGCTGCACCGCGCCCACACCGACGTCGTCCACCTGACGAACACCGCGATCGTGCTGCGGACCGCGACCGCGGAGCGGGCGGTGGTGACCGCCCTGAACCTGTCGCCCGATCCCGTCGACCTGCCCACGGCGGGTGCGACGCGCGTCGAGGCGGGCGGAGCCGACGTCGGGGACGGGACCCTGCGCCTCCAGGCCGCCGCATGGGCCGTCCTGACGGCCCACTGAACCGAGACTCGGCCCGGCGGACAGTTCCGCGGCACGGATGCCGCGAACGCGACCGCCAGGCCGAGTCTCGGGGGCGACGCGCGCGCCCGCGCTACTTGCGCGCGGACGCCGCCCGGCGCTTGTTGAACACGTCGAACGCGACGGCGGCGAGCAGCACCAGGCCCTTGATGAGCGACTGGTACTCGGTCCCGATGCCGAGGATCGACATGCCGTTGTTCAGGATGCCGATGATGAGACCACCGACGATCGCTCCCGGCACGGTCCCGATGCCACCGGTGACGGCCGCGCCGCCGATGAACACCGCGGCGATGGCGTCGAGCTCGAAGCCGTTGCCGGCACCCGGAGCCGCGAGGTTGAGCTGCCCGGTGAAGACCACGCCGGCCAGCGCCGAGATGACGCCCATGTTGACGAAGAGCAGGAACGTGACCCGCTTCGTCTTCACACCGGACAGCTGGGCGGCGAGGGCGTTCCCGCCGATCGCGTAGATGTGGCGGCCGAACACCGCGCTCCGCATGACGACCGAGTAGATCACCACGAGGGCGCCGAGCACGACCAGCACGATCGGGGTGCCGTTGTAGCTGGCGAGCAGGAGCGCCACGTAGATGACGAGCGCGACCGTGAAGGCGAGCTTCGTGATGAACCAGGCGAACGGTTCGCTCTCGAGCTGGTACTTGCGGCGCGTGGCACGGCCGCGGAAGGCCGTGACCACGAGGACGATCGCGGCCGCGAAGCCGAGGATCATCGTGAGCGGCTCGTACCCGGTGGTGCCGAACGACGGCAGGAAGCCGGAGCCGAGGGAGCGGAAGCCCTCCGGGAACGGCGAGATCTGCTGGTTGTGCAGGACGATCTGCGCGGCGCCCCGGAACGCGAGCATGCCCGCGAGCGTGACGATGAACGCGGGGATCCCGAAGTAGGCGATCCAGAACCCCTGCCAGGCGCCGACGAGGGCGCCGACCACCAGGCAGAGCACGACCGCGATCGGCCAGGGCAGGCCCCACTGCGTGATCATGACACCGGCCATGGCACCGGTGAAGGCCACGACCGAGCCGACCGAGAGGTCGATGTGCCCGGCGATGATGACCATCACCATGCCGATGGCGAGGATGAGGATGTAGCTGTTCTGGACGATCAGGTTCGAGACGTTGATCGGGGCGAGGGTGATGCCGTTCGTCGTCACCTGGAAGAAGATGACGATGACGATCAGCGCGATGAACAGGCCGATCTGTCGGAGCTGCCCGGTGAGGTAGCCGGCGGCGGACTTAAGCGCGTTCATTGACAGGGGTCTCCCGTTCCTGGGTCATGTACTGCATGAGGGCCTCGGGCGTGGCCTCGGACCGGGGCACGTCGGCGGTGATCGTGCCCTCGGAGAGCGTGTAGATGCGGTCGCAGATGCCGAGGAGCTCGGGGAGCTCGGAGGAGATCACGATGATCCCCTTCCCCTGGTCTGCGAGCTGGTTGATGATCGTGTAGATCTCGTACTTCGCGCCGACGTCGATGCCGCGCGTGGGCTCGTCGAGGATGAGCACGTCGGGGTCGGCGTACATCCACTTCGACAGGACGACCTTCTGCTGGTTGCCGCCGGAGAGCTTCCCGGTGACGACGTCGACGTTCGGTGCCTTGATGTTGAGGCTGCGGAGGAACTGCCCGGCGACGGTGGTCTCCTCGGACGCGTTGACGAAGCCCCAGTTCGCGAGCTTCCCGAGCGCCGACCCGGAGATGTTCCGCTTGATGTCGTCGATGAGGTTGAGCCCGTAGCGCTTCCGGTCCTCGGTCACGTAGGCGATGCCGTTGTCGATCGCCTGCGACACCGTGTGGGTCTTGATCGGGACGCCGCGCTTGTACACGGTGCCGCTGATCCCGGTGCCGTAGGACTGGCCGAACACGCTCATCGCGAGCTCGGTCCGTCCGGCACCCATGAGCCCGGCGATGCCGACGACCTCGCCCGCGCGGACGGAGAGGTTCGCCTGGTGGATGATCTCGCGCGAGGCGTCGAGCTGGTGGTGGACGGTCCAGTCCTCGATGCGGAGGAGTTCCTCGCCGATCTGCGGGTCCTCGCGCTCGGGGTACCGGTTCGACAGGTCGCGACCGACCATGCCGCGGATGATCCGGTCCTCGGAGACGTCGTCGGCGTGCATGTCGAGCGTCTCGATGGTCTTGCCGTCGCGGATGATCGTGACCTTGTCCGCGATCGCCTTGATCTCGTTGAGCTTGTGGCTGATGATGATCGCCGTCATCCCCTCGGCCTGCAGCGACCGGATGAGGTCGAGCAGGTGCGCCGAGTCGTCGTCGTTCAGCGCCGCCGTCGGCTCGTCGAGGATGAGGAGCTTCACCCGCTTCGACAGGGCCTTCGCGATCTCGACGAGCTGCTGCTTGCCGACACCGATGTCGACGATCTTCGTGACCGGGTTGTCCTTGAGGCCGACGCGCTGCAGGAGCTCGGCGGCCGCGAGGTTCGTCTTGTTCCAGTCGATGAACCCGGCCTTCGACTGTTCGTTGCCGAGGAAGATGTTCTCGGCGATCGACAGGAACGGGCTGAGCGCGAGCTCCTGGTGGATGATCACGACCCCGGCCGCTTCCGAGCCGTTGATGTCGCCGAACTCGACGGGGGATCCGTCGATGAGGATCTCGCCGTCGAAGGAGCCGTGCGGGTAGACCCCGGACAGCACCTTCATCAGGGTGGACTTGCCGGCGCCGTTCTCGCCGCAGATCGCGTGGACCTGGCCGCGCTCGACCTCGATCGAGACCCCCTGCAGCGCCTTGACCCCGGGGAACGTCTTGGTGATGTCACGCATCTCGAGGATGGTGTCCGCCATGTGGGACCGCCTTTTCGTCGTCCGCGCGTGGGCGCGCGGGTGGTGACGGACTGGAGGCGCGGGGCGGGCTCGACCTGCGCCTCCAGTCCGACAGATGGGTTGCGTCCTACTTGAGGTCGGCCTCGGTGTAGTAGCCCGAGTCGACGAGGACTTCCTTGTAGTTGTCCTTCGTCACGACGGTCGGCTGGAACAGGTAGGTCGGGACGACCTTGACCTTGTTGTCGTAGCTCTTCGTGTCGTTGACCTCGGGCTTCTTGCCGGTGAGCAGGTCCTCGGCCATGGTGACCGACTGCTTGGCGAGCTTGCGCGTGTCCTTGTAGATGGTGGAGTACTGCTGACCGGCGATGATCGACTTCACGCTGGCCTGCTCGGCGTCCTGTCCCGTGATGGTCGGGAGCGGGCGGTCGCTCGAGCCGTACCCGGCGCCCTGCAGCGCCGAGATGATGCCGATCGACATGCCGTCGTAGGGCGAGAGCACGCCGTTCAGCGTGGTGCCGCCGGAGTAGGACTTCGCGATGAGGTTCTGCATGCGGGCCTTGGCGGTCGCCGGGTCCCACTGCTGCGTCGCGGCCTGCGAGAGCTGGTCCTGGCCGGACTGGATCTTCAGGGTGCCGTCCTCGAGGTACGGCTTGAGGGTCTTCATCGCACCGTCGAAGAAGAAGCCCGCGTTGTTGTCGTCGAGCGAGCCGGCGAAGACCTCGATGTTGAAGGGGCCCTTCTCGCCGGTCTTCTTGCCGTCCGCGTCGAGCACGCCGAGGCCGGTGAGCAGGCTCGTCGCCTGGTCGACGCCGACCTTCTCGTTGTCGAACGACACGTAGTAGTCGACGTTCTTGTTGCCCGTGAGCAGGCGGTCGTAGGAGATCACCTTGATGCCGGCCTTGGCGGCGGCGTCGAGCTGGTCGGAGAGCGCGCCGCCGTCGATCGACGCGATGATGAGGACCTTCGCGCCCTTCGTGATCATGTTGCTGACCTGCTGCGCCTGCTGCTGGACCTTGTTGTCGCCGTACTCGAGGTCGACCTTGTAGCCGGCCTTCTCGAGGTCGCTCTTGACGGCGTTGCCGTCCTTGATCCAGCGTTCCGAGACCTTGGTCGGCATCGCGACGCCCACCAGGGCGCCCTTGTTGTCCCCGCTGCCGCTCCCACCGTCGGTGGACGCGCGTCCGCCGGCGGAGCAGCCGGCGAGTGCGATGGCGATGCCGAGGGCGGCGACGCCAGCGACGATCTTGCGCTTCATCATCGAAGTACCTCTGTTCCTGCGCGTCCACCTCGACGCGCTCGGTGCCGGGGCTGCTGTGCCCCGAGGGATTTGCTCGTGTGAGCGCTCACATACTGGGGGTTCCGTGACGGGGTGTCAACTCACCGTGACCGTTTCGCGATCTTGTCGCGTCGGCCGGACTGCGCGGTACGGTTGGCGACGTGACGACCACGACCGCGCTCGGGGACGCCGGCGGCAAACGTCGCAAGGCACCCACGATCTTCGACGTCGCCGAGCGCGCGGGCGTCTCCCACCAGACCGTCTCGCGGGTGATCAACGGCGACCCGACGGTCCGCGAGCAGTTCCGCGCCCAGGTGTCCGACGCGGTCACCGAGCTCGGGTACCGGCCCCGTGCCGCGGCCCGGGCGCTCGCCGGGGGGCGCAGTCGGGCGCTCGGCATCATCACGGCCGGGGACGCGCTGTACGGACCGTCGAGCACCGCCATCGGGTTCGAGCGGGCAGCCCGGTCCGCCGGCTACCACGTCCTGCTCTCGACGCTGCCCGACGACCCGCGCCCCGTCGACCTGTCGAACGCCCTCGTGACGCTGCTCGCCCAGGACGTCGCCGCCATCGTGCTCGTCGCCGCCGACAACCGGGTGCTCGACGCCCTCGCCTCGCTGACCGTCCCGGTCTCGGTGCCCGTCGTCGTCGCGAACGCCGTGCAGCGGGACGCGGCCAGGGCCCCGGTGGCGCCGAGCGTCGCGGCGGTCGCGATCGACCAGGCGGCGGGGACCTCGCTCGTGATGGAGCACCTGTTCGCCCGCGGGCACCGCCGGATCGTGCACATCGCCGGCCCCGCGGTCTCGCAGGAGTCCGAGGTCCGCCGGGTGACCTACGAGCGGATCATGCGCGACGCGGGGCTCGAGCCCGTGGTGCTCGACGGCGACTGGACCCCGGCGAGCGGGTTCGCGGCTGCCCGGACCATCGACGTGCACACCGTCGACGCGGTCTTCGCCGGGAACGACCAGATGGCGCTCGGGGTCCTGCACGCCTTCGCGGACGAGGGACTGCGGGTGCCGGACGACATCGCCGTGGTGGGCTTCGACGACGTGCCCGAGGCGGCGCACTTCACGCCGCCGCTCACCACCGTGCGGCAGGACTTCCGGGCGATGGGGGAGCGGGTGCTCGACACGGTGCGGGCCCTCGTCGAGGGGGAGCCGCGGGACGAGACGCTGCTCGTGCCCGAGCTCGTGGTGCGCCGGAGCGCGTAGGGCGCGGCGGCGCGCGGCGCGGGCGCGGCTTCGCGGGTTCGTGGGTTCGCCGAGCGGGCACGACTCGCCGCGGGTTCGTCGTCGAGCGGGCAGAACAGGCCGGGTGTGCGGGCCGAATGTGACGTTCTTCGCCCGCTCGGGGCCGCCCCCGCGCGCGGCGCGCCGCCCCCGCACGGTGCGAGGACGGCGCCGCCCGGCTGACCCGACCGTCAGCCCTTCAGCGCGCCGGACGACAGCCCGGCGACGTAGAACCGCTGCAGCCCGACGTACAGCGCGATGCACGGGATCATCGCCACGACCGACCCGGCCACGAGGTTCCCGTACGACACCTGCCCGTACGCCCCGGTCTGCAGGTTGAGCAGGGCGACGGGCAGCGTGTAGAGCGAGTCCTTCGTGAGGAAGGTGAGCGCCCCGAGGAACTCCGTCCACGACGCCAGGAACGCGTAGAGCGCGGCCGTCGCGGCACCGGGCAGCAGCAGCGGCCGCAGCACCGACACGACGACCCGGAAGCGCGAGGCGCCGTCGACGAACGCCGAGTCCTCGAGCTCCGTCGGGATCGACTCGAACGCGTTCCGCATCACGAACACCCCGAACGGCAGGTTCACCGTCGTGTAGAAGAGCACGAGCCCGAGCAGCGAGTTCGTGAGCTTCATCGCGTTCATCTCGAGGTACAGCGGCGTGAGGATCGCCTGGAACGGCACCATCATCGTCAGCAGCACCAGCCCGAAGACGACGCCGGAACCGCGGAACCGGAACCGGGCGAACCCGTACCCGGCCATCGTCGCGATCACGGCGGTCAGGACGGCCGTGGCGATCGACACGACGAGCGAGTTCACCACGCCGGTGAGCAGGTGCGACGAGGGGCTGAACACCGCGGCGAAGTTCTGCCACCCGAGCTGGAAGAACGTCGCCGGGTCGGCCGCCTGCGTGATGACGGCCTCGGACTGGAAGGCCCGCAGGATCGACCAGATGAGCGGGACGCCGAACACGAGCGTCGCACCGACCCCGGCGATGACGTACAGCGTGCGCTTCACCGCGGTGTCGCGCGGGTGGCGCACGCTGCCCTGGTGGCGGCGACGGCGGCCTCCGTCGCCGGAGGTGGTGAGCGTGCGTGTGGACAGGTCCGGGGCCGCGAGGCCCGCACGGGAAGCGGTGGTGCTCATGGCTCAGTCCTTCTCTCGCAGTGCCCAGAACTGGAACACGGTGACGGCGGCGATGACGACGACGAGGGCGATCGACTCGGCGGTCGCCGCACCGAGCTGCAGGTTCACGAAGCCGCGGTTGTAGATCGCGTTGACGATCGTCGTGGTCTCCGTGCCCGGCCCGCCCTGGGTCAGGATGTAGAACTGGTTGAACGCGAGCAGTGACCCGATGACCGAGATGATCGCGCTGAGGGCGAGCGTGGAGCGGATCATCGGCATCGTGATGAGGCGTTCGGTCTGCCACCACGAGGCCCCTTCGAGCTGGGCGGACTCGTACACCTCGTCGGGGATGCCCTGCATGGCGGACATCACGAGCACCATCGTCAGCCCGGACACCGCCCAGACGACGAGCACGCAGATGAGCAGCGTCGCGAGCGGGCCGTTCACGAGCCACGCCGTGCTGCCGTCGGTGATCCCGAGCCAGCGCAGCACCATGTTCACCGCGCCGGAGTTCGGTTGTGCCTCGAGCACGAGCATGAACGACAGCGTGGTCAGCCCGACGACGTACGGCAGGAAGAACACCGTGCGCAGGAACGTCGACCCGCGCCGTCGGGCCCGGATGAGCACGGCGAGGAAGTACCCGAGCGCCAGGATCGGCACCGTCACGATCGCCGTGTAGAGCAGCGTGTACCCGATGGCGTGCACGAACGTCGGGTCCTGGAACAGCGTCAGGTAGTTCTGCAGCCCGATGAACCGGTACGGGCCGATCAGGGGCCAGTTCGTGAACGAGATGTAGAGCGCGAACACCAGCGGCGCGAGGACGAACACCGCGACGAACACGATCGCCGGGGTGACGAGCACGGCGCCGGTGCGCGGCGGGTGCGTGAGCGAGTTCCGGGACGGACCCGGGCGGCTGACGCCACGGCCGACGGTCGGACGGCCGACGCCGGTCCGTCGGTTGGAGACGGTGGTCATGTCTGCACCTCTCTGTGCAACGAGCGAACGAGCGAACGAGCGAACGAGCGAACGGTCGCTCAGGCCTGGACCTGGTCGAGGATGCGGGTGTAGTCCGACTGTGCCGTCTTCATGGCCGCAGCGGCCCCCGAGCCGAACACCGCCTCGCGGAACATCGCGAAGTACGGCGACGAGGGCTGGTTGACGAGCAGGTTGTACGCGAGCGTCTGCGGCGCGTACCCCTTCTCGATCGCGTCGAGCGGACCGAAGGCGAGCGGGTACTTCTTCCGGTACGCGGGCGTCGCGGCGTCGGAACGGGTCGGGAAGTACCCGCCGTCCGGCAGCGCCTGCTGTTGCTGCAGACCGTTCGCGTACTGCATGAACGCCCAGCCCCCGGACGGGTTCGCCGCCCCGTTCGGGATGCACATGTTGTCGCCGCCGTCGAAGAACGACCGCTTGCCGTCCCACGACGGGATGAGCACCGTCCGCATCTTCGCCCGCATCGCCTTCGTCGCGGCGGGCACGGTCGCTCCGTACGAGGTCGGGAAGATGCCGACCTTGCCCGCACGGAAGTCGGCGCCCCACGTGGTGCCGGCGTCCGCGTAGGTCGCCTTCGACAGCACGCCGTCCTTCCACAGCTGCCGGTAGAACTCGAGCATGCGTTCGAGCGCCTCGTTGCCGGTGATGTTCGCCGTCTGCTTGCCGACCTCGCCGGACATCATGTCGACGCCGGTGGCCCAGACGTGCGGCTGCGTGACGAACCCGATGATGCCCGCGGCGTTGCCCGAGATCGACCACCCGTACACGTCGTCGCCGGTCTTCCGGATCGCCTTCGCGGCGGCGAGCAGCGAGTCGAGGTCCTTCGTCGCGTCCTCGACGTCGAGGCCGGCCCGGTCGAACAGCTCGGTGTTGACGAACAACTGCGAGTTGTCCGCCAGGTACGGCAGCCCGTAGTACCGGTCGCGGTACTCGAGCAGCCGGAGGTGGCCGGGCGAGATCGCGTCGAAGTAGTCGAGCCCCTTCACGACGTCGGTGAGGTCGGCGAACGCTTCGCGGAAGATGAACAGCTGCGAGTTGATGTCGTCGATGTCCACGACGTCCGGCGGCTCACCACCACGGATCGCGGTCGCGAGCTTCGTCACGTACTGTCCGTCCGGCACGGGCGTCAGCTCGACCTGCAGCTTCGGGTTCGCCTTGTTGAACCCGGCGACGGCCGCCGTCAGTCCGGCCTGCGTCGCGGACCGGCACCAGACGTGCACGGTGCCGGTCGCGTTCCGGCCGAAGCTCGCGACGCGCGCGTCGACCTTCGGCAGGGTGCCGGAGCACCCCGCCAGGGCGAGGGCCGCCCCGCCGGCGAGACCGCCGGCGAGGAACGCTCTGCGGTCCATCGTGTCACCGCGCCAGCGGGAGCCAGACGCGCATCGGCGCGGCTCCGCGGTTCGCCCAGGCGTAGTACGGGACCGCGGTGGCGGTGACGTCCTGGAGGCGCGTGGCGGCCGCCGTGGACCCGGCCGCGTCGTCGACGCTGGTCTCCGCACCTGCGTGATCCGTTCCTCCTGGACCGTCCAGTCGGCGGTACGGCCACGCTGCCTGCGCGTGCTCGGCCGGGGCGTGTCCGGCGACGCGCAGCGTGACGACGCCGTCGAGGAGCCCGTCCTGGCGATCCTCGGTGATCGGCCCGTCGGCGTCGACCGTCAGGTCGTCGACCGTGAAGCCCTGCTGGTCCGCCTGCTCGACCGCGTACACGAGCGGTCCGCGCTCGATGGCGACCTGCCCGCGTGCGGCGTCGATCCGGGCGTCGGCGACGTACCGGTGCGGCGTCGTGTCGAAGACGAGCTCGACGGTGTCGCCGGCCGTCCACTCGCGGTCGATGACGTGCATCGTGCCCGCGGCAGGGCTGGCCGTGCCGTCCGGCCCCTGCACCGTCGTGGTGTCCGACCACGACGGGATCCGGAGGCCGAGGGCGAGCGGACCGTCCTCGGTGACGGTGACGACCACGCGGCCGTCGTGCGGGTACCCGGTCTCGACGTCGACCGGGCCGAGCGTCGCCGTGGCGTACTGGTGCAGTTGGAGGCCGCCGTCGGTCGCCGTCGCGAGGTAGCCGTCGAGGCTCGCGAACGTCCGCATGATGTTCGGCGGGCAGCAGGCGCAGTCGAACCAGCCGCGGCGGCCGTGCGCGGGGGAGCGGTTCTCGTCCCGGTGCGCGTGGTCACGCTGCTGCAGCGGGTTGACGTAGAAGTACTCGGTGCCGGCGAGGCTCACGCCCGCGAGGAACGCGTTGTACAGCAGGCGCTCGATCGCGTCGGCGTACACGGGCTTCCCGGTGGCGAGGAGCAGGCGCCAGGCCCACTGGATCCCGCCGATGGCCGCACAGGTCTCGGCGTACCCGCGGTCGGTCGGGAGCTCGTACGGGTCGCCGAACGCCTCCCAGTCCCAGCGCGCACCGAGGCCGCCGGTGATGAACGCCTTCGTGGCCATCATGTCCGCGAACTGCGTCTCGCTCGCGGTCAGGAGCTCGGTGTCGCCGGTCTCGATCGCGACGTCCACGGCGCCGGCCGCGAGGTACACGGCGCGGACCGCGTGGCCCTCGACGGTCGTCGCCTGCCGGCTCGGGACCCGGTCGGAGAAGTACGTCGGCTCGCCGCCGGCGCGCTCGATGATGCCGGTGCCCCTGGCGTCGACGAACCAGTGCGCGAGGTCGAGGTAGTCGCGGTTGCCGGTCTCACGGTAGAGCTCGACGAGCCCCATCTCGACCACCGGGTGGCCGTCGATGTCGCGGACCTTGCCGGGGCCGTCGCCGAACGTGCGGACGAGGTGGTCCGCGCTCTTGATCGCGACGTCGAGCAGCCCGGTGTCGCCCGTCGCCCGGTGCTGTGCGACGGCTGCCTGGTACAGGTGTCCGGCGCAGTACATCTCGTGGCTCCACTTGAGGTCCGTGTACCGCTCGCCCTTCCCGCGGATCTGCTGCACCGAGTCGAGGTAGCCGTCGTCGGCCTGCGCCTGGGCGTACAGGGCGGTGACCTCGCGCTGGAGTTCCAGCAGGTCGTCGGCGGGGGCCCGCCCGTACTCCCACGCCACGGCCTCGAGCCACTTCGTGACGTCGGAGTCCATGAAGATCGGGCCGGTCGCGTCGCCCTCCTCGAGGCCGGCGGCGATGCGGAGGTTCCGGAAGTTCCCGGCCGTCTCGAGCAGGGCGTACCCGCCGCGGACCGCGTCGCGGCCGTTCCGCTCCTGTCGGAGGGCCCAGAAGCCGCCGGTGATCCGGGCGTCGCCCGTGGGCAGCGGACGGAGCGTCAGGTGCGCGTCCGCGGTCGGGAGGACCGGGGTCGCGGTGTGCGCGCGGCTGTCGGTCGCGAGCGTGGTGGTCATGTCGCCTCCTTGCGATGTGACTCAGGCCGGGTCCGGTCCCGTGATGGTTCCGGAAAACGGTTTCTGCGGAGGACGTTACGACACGATCTAGAGGCGCGCAAGAGCGTCTTCTCACATCCTGCGTATAGTCATGGTCAGTTTCCCGCATCCGGAAAGGGGTTTGCCGTGACACTGGAGCGCGCTGGGCGGACCGTGCGGATCACCGACGTGGCGGCGCTCGCCGGCGTGTCGATCGGCACCGCCTCGAAGGCACTGAACGGCACCGGGCAGCTCCGGGAGTCGACGCGCGCCCGGGTGAAGGACGCCGCCGAGAAGCTCGGGTTCGTCGGCGATGCCCGGGCCCGCGCGCTCTCCTCGGGGCGGACCTACACGGTGGGCATGATCACGACGGACTCGTTCGGGCGGTTCTCGATCCCGGTGCTGCTCGGCGCTGAGGACGCCCTCTCCGCCGGGCAGATGGCCGTGCTGCTGTGCGACACCCGCGACGACCACGTCCGCGAGGCCCACTACCTCCGCTCGCTCGCCGCCCGCGGGGTCGACGGCATCATCGTGACTGGCCGTTCCGCCGACGCCCGGCCGCCGATCGACGTGTCGATCCCGGTCGTGTACGCGTTCACGCCCTCGACCGACCCGGACGACGTGTCGGTCACGCTCGACGACGCCGCCGGATCGGCGGCCGTCGCCGCGCACGTGCTGTCGACCGGGCGACGGCGGGTGGCGATCGTCACGGGGCCCGAGCGGCACCGGTCGGCGGTCCGGCGTGTGTACGGGGCCACCGAGGTGCTCGGCGCGAGCCTCGTGGCCGAACCGCTGTACGGCGAGTGGTCGGAGCGGTGGGGGCGGCAGGCGGTGGACGTGCTGGCGCGGGGCGTGGGGCTCGCGTCGGCGGGGACCGGGACCGGGGTCGAGGCGGCGTCTGGGTCGGGTGCCCTCGGCGTGGACGCGATCGTCTGCGGGAGCGACCAGATCGCGCGGGGCGTGTGTGATCGACTGCGCGAGCTCGGGCTGTCCGTGCCGGACGACGTCGCGGTCGCCGGGTTCGACGACTGGGACGTGATGGCGCTCGCGAGCCGGCCGCCGCTGACCACGGTGGACCTGCGCCTCGAGGAGCTCGGGCGCGTGGCTGGTCGGGCGCTGCTCGACCTCATCGACGGGGGCGCTGCGGCGTCCGCGACCGTGACCCCGGCCCTGGTCGTCCGCGAGAGCACCGTCGGCGCGTAGGGCCCCGCGCGGCGCGCCAGTCGGCGGGCGGGCGGGCGGGCCGAGGTTGCACGACTCGCCGTGGTCCGCTCGGTCAGGTCGCGCGTCCTGCCGTTCGGGGCGGCGGCGGGCGGCAGTTCGTGCGACCTCGCCGAACGCAGGCCGGCGCCCGGGTCCGCGTGCTGAGGTCGTACGACTCGCCGTGGTCGAGCTGTCCAGGTCGCACGAAGTGCCGGGCGGGGCGGCGGCAAGCGGCGGTTCGTGCGACCTGGGCGCGCGCGGGCGTGGCGGCGTTGCGGGAGTGAGCGCTCACGTGCCAGGATGTGAGCGCTCACGGAGGACGACGAGGTTCTGGAGGAACGCATGGGCGACGACCGCAGGCAGCAGGTCGTGGACGGCCGCACCACGCTCGGGATCGAGCTCGGCTCCACCCGCATCAAGGCGTGCCTCGTGGACGAGGACCTCGTCCCCATCGCCGCGGGTGCCCACGAATGGGAGAACGAGTTCGTCGACGGGCGCTGGACGTACTCCCTCGAGGCCGTCGAGACCGGACTCCGCGCCGCGTACGCCGCCCTCGTGGCCGACGTCGAGGCCCAGTACGGCGTCACCCCGACGACCTTCCGCGCCGCCGGCGTGAGCGCGATGATGCACGGTTACCTCGCGTTCGACGCCGCGGGCGAGCTGCTCGTGCCGTTCCGCACCTGGCGCAACACCTCGACCGGCCCCGCCGCCGAACGGCTCAGCGACGCCCTCGGGTTCAACATCCCGCTGCGCTGGTCCATCGCGCACCTGTACCAGGCCGTCCTCGACGACGAGCCGCACGTCGCCGGCCTCGCGAGCGTCACGACCCTCGCCGGGTACGTGCACCGACGGCTCACGGGGCGGGACGTCCTCGGCGTCGGCGATGCGAGCGGTGTCTTCCCGATCGACAGCACCCCGGCGGACAGCGGTCCGGGCGACCCCGGCACGCGCGACTACGACGGCGCGATGCTCCGGACGGCCGAGGACCTGATCGGGGTCGGGGACCTCCGGGCGCTCCTGCCCGAGGTGCTCGTCGCCGGGGACGACGCGGGAGCCCTCACCCCCGAGGGCGCCGCGTGGCTCGACCCGTCCGGCACCCTGCTCCCCGGCGTTCCCCTCTGCCCGCCCGAGGGCGACGCCGGCACGGGCATGGTCGCGACGAACGCCGTCGCACCGCGCACGGGCAACGTCAGCGTCGGCACGAGCATCTTCGCGATGGTCGTGCTGGAGCACCCGCTCGCGACCCCGCACGAGGAGCTCGACGTCGTCACCACGCCCTCCGGGGACGCCGTGGCGATGGTGCACTGCAACAACGGTGCGAGCGAGATCGCGAGCTGGGCGCGCGTGTTCGGCCGGTTCGCCGAGGCCGCGAGCGAGCGCACCGGCAGCACGGCACCGGACATGGACACCGTCTACGCGACGTTGCTGGCCGAAGCCGAGCACGCGGACCCCGACGCCGGCGGCCTGCTCTCCTTCAACTACCTCGCGGGGGAGCCCGTCACGCACGTCGAGGACGGCCGACCCCTGCTGCTCCGGACCCCGGACGCACGCTTCACGCTCGGCAACCTCGTGCGCTCCGAGGTGCACGGCGCCTTCGCCACCCTCGCGATCGGCATGGACGTCCTGCACGGCGAGGAGGTCCAGGTCGACCGGATGACGGCCCACGGCGGGCTCTTCCGGACGCCCGGCGCGCCGCAACGCCTGCTCGCAGCCGCCCTCCGCGTGCCCGTCGCGCTCGAGGAGACCGCGGGTGAGGGCGGTGCGTGGGGGATCGCGGTGCTCGCCGCCTACCTCGAGCACACCGACCAGCACCTGGCGGACTTCCTCGCCGACACGGTGTTCGCCGGCGACGCCGTGCACGTGGCCGAGCCCGAGCCGGCCGACGTCGACGGGTTCCAGACGTACCTCGAGCGCTACCGGCGGGCCCTGCCCGTCCAGGACGTCGCCGCCGCCGCGACCCGCCCCGGAGCGACTCCCGCAAGCACCGACACCAGCGCCAGCGCCGCCGCCAGCGCGACCACCCCCGGAGCCGAGCCGACGTCGGCAGGCGAGCCGCGCCTCCAGGCCGAGAAGGAGCCGACCCGATGACCACCGACACCCAGCAGGCCGTCGCCGCCACCCGCGAACGCGTCGCCCGGCTGCACGGCGAACTCGTCCGCTACGGCCTCGTGATCTGGACCGGCGGCAACGTCTCCGAGCGGGTGCCGGGCACGGACCTCTTCGTCATCAAGCCGAGCGGCGTGTCCAGCGACGACCTGACCCCCGCGAACCAGGTCGTCTGCACGCTCGACGGGGTGCCGGCCGACGGCTGGGAGAACAGCCACGGGCCGAGCTCCGACACCGCCGCGCACGCCTACGTCTACCGGAACATGCCGGAGGTCGGCGGCGTCGTGCACACCCACTCGACGTACGCGACGGCGTGGGCGGCACGGGCGGAGCCCATCCCGTGCGTCATCACCGCGATGGCGGACGAGTTCGGCGGACCGATCCCGGTCGGGCCGTTCGCGATCATCGGCGACGACTCGATCGGACACGGCATCGTCGAGACCCTCGCCGGCCACCGCTCCCGTGCCGTGCTCATGCAGAACCACGGCGTCTTCACGATCGGTCGCGACGCGAAGGACGCCGTGAAGGCCGCCGTGATGTGCGAGGACGTCGCCCGGACCGTGCACATCGCGAAGCAGGGCGGGGACGTCGTCCCGATCGCCGAAGCAGACATCGACCGACTCTTCGATCGCTACCAGAACGTCTACGGACAGACCCCCGAAGGAGCACTCCAGTGACCCACGACACAGCGACGCACGTCGTCGACCCCGCCGAGACGTTGGCGGGGTACGAGGTCTGGTTCCTCACCGGGTCCCAGGGGCTGTACGGCGAGGAGACCCTGCGCCAGGTGGAGTCGCAGAGCAAGCACGTGCACGAGACGCTGGCGCCGCACGTGCCGGTGAAGCTCGTCTGGAAGCCCGTGCTGAAGGACGCCGACGGCATCCGGCGCGCCCTCATCGAGGCCAGCGCGGACGACAGGGTCATCGGTGTGACGACGTGGATGCACACGTTCAGCCCCGCGAAGATGTGGATCGGTGGCCTGCAGGCGCTCACGAAGCCGCTGCTGCACCTGCACACCCAGGCGAACGTCACGCTGCCGTGGGCGGACATCGACTTCGACTTCATGAACCTCAACCAGGCGGCGCACGGTGACCGGGAGTTCGGGTACGCCCTGGCGCGCCTCGGCGTCCGGCACGCCACGGCCGTCGGGCACGTCTCGGACCCCCGCGTCCAGCAGCGGGTCGCGAACTGGACCCGCGCCGCCGCCGGTGCCGCGGCCGTGCGGGAGCTCAAGCTCACCCGGTTCGGCGACAACATGCGGTACGTCGCGGTCACCGAGGGCGACAAGACCGAGGCGGAGATCGAGCTCGGCGTGCAGGTGAACACCTGGGCCGTCAACGAGCTGGCCGAGGCGGTCGCCTCGGCGGAAGCCGACACGGCAGCGGTCGATGCGCTCGTCGCGACCTACCAGCAGGACTACGACGTCGACCCGTCGCTCCGTGACGGCGGTGACCGCCACCAGTCCCTCCGCGACGGCGCCGCGATCGAGATCGGGCTCCGCACCCTGCTCGCGCAGAACGGGTCCGCCGCCTTCACCACCAACTTCGAGGACCTCGGCACGCTCAAGCAGCTGCCCGGCCTCGCCGTGCAGCGACTGATGGCCGACGGGTACGGCTTCGGTGCCGAGGGCGACTGGAAGACCGCCGTCCTCGTCCGTGCGATGAACGTCGCCGGCGCCGGCCTCCCCGGTGGCGCGTCGCTCATGGAGGACTACACGTACGACCTCACGCCGGGTGCCGAGAAGATCCTCGGCGCGCACATGCTCGAGGTCTCGCCGACCCTCACCACCACGAAGCCGACGCTCGAGATCCACCCGCTCGGCATCGGCGGCAAGGACGACCCGGTGCGCCTGGTCTTCACCGCCGACGCCGGCGAGGCCGTCGTGGTCGCGCTCTCCGACACCCGCGACGGCTTCCGCCTCACGGCGAACGTCGTGGACGTCGTCCCGCCGACCGCGGCGTTGCCGAAGCTGCCCGTCGGTCGCGCCGTCTGGGAGCCGCGCCCGTCGTTCCCCGTCGCCGCCGAGGCCTGGCTCACCGCCGGCGCCGCCCACCACACCGTCATGACGTCGGCCGTCGGCCTGCAGGTGGTCGAGGACTTCGCGACCATGGTCGGCACGGAGTTCCTCGTCATCGACGAGCACACCACCGAGCGCGGGTTCCGCGACGAGCTGCGCCTCCAGCAGACGTGGCACCGTCTCGACCGGGGGTTCTAGGCTCGTGACCGTGAGCGCGACGACGCGGACGAACTGGGCGGGCAACGTCACCTACCGGGCGTCCGGCCTGGCGCGCCCGACGTCGGTCGACGAGCTGCAGCAGCTCGTCGCGTCGACGCCGCGCCTGACGGCGCTCGGGTCACGGCACTCGTTCAACACGATCGCCGACACCGACGCGCTCCAGGTGTCGCTGGCGGACCTGCCGCCGGTGCTCGACATCGACGAGGACCGCCGGGTCGTGCGCGTCGCCGCCGGCATGATCCACAGCCAGGTGGCCGCGGGCCTGGAGGCGCGGGGCTGGGCACTCGCGAACCTCGCCTCCCTGCCGCACATCTCCACCGCCGGAGCGGTCGCCACCGGCACGCACGGCTCCGGCGTGCGCAACCCGTCGCTCGCGCAGGCCGTGGTCGGCCTCGAGGTCGTCCGCGCTTCCGGAGACCTGGCGTTCGTCGATGCGTCGACGCCGGACGGTGCCCTCGACGCACACCGGGTGGCGCTCGGCGCGCTCGGCGTCGTCACCGCGGTCGAGCTCGCGATCGAGCCCACCTTCCAGGTCGCCACGACCGTGCACCTCGACCTGCCGTGGGACGCCGTCGCCGCGCACTTCGACGAGGTCGTGTCGGACGCGTACTCGGTGTCGCTGTTCACCTCGTTCGACGACCGCGGGGCCCGGCAGGTCTGGGTCAAGCACCGCGTGGGCGAACCGGCACCGGCCGTCGACCTCGTCGCGCTCGGCGCCCGTCCCGCCGACGGTCCGGTGCACCCGGGAGAGAACGACCCCGCCGGCGTCACCGAGCAGGGCGGCGTTCCGGGGCCGTGGTCCGAGCGGCTCCCGCACTTCCGGTCCTCGTTCACGCCGTCGACCGGGGCGGAGATCCAGGCGGAGTACCTGCTGCCGTCCGGTTCCGCGGTCGACGCTCTGCAGGCACTCCGACCCCTGGAGTCGCTGTTCGCGCCGATCCTCATCGCGGCCGAGGTCCGGACGATCGCCGCCGACACCGCGTGGCTCGCGCCGTCCTCGGAGCGGCAGTCGGTCGGCATCCACTTCACGTTCCGGCGGGACGTGAGCGCGGTGGCAGCCGCGGTGGAGCGGATCGAGGACGTCCTCGCGCCGTTCGACGCCCGCCCGCACTGGGGGAAGGTGTCGGCGGCGAGTGCCGAGCGGCTGCACGAGGTGTACCCGCGGCTGTCCGACTTCGCCGCGCTCGCCCGTGACCTCGACCCGACCGGGCGGTTCCGGAACGCGTTCCTCGCGCGCATCCTGACCTGACCGGGGGTCAGCGCTCCCAGGGGCTTCGGATGACATCTCCGGCCGATCCACCGGGGCGTTCCTGAGCGCTCACATGTGCGATCACAAAGGTTGGGGCATGGCGAACCTCAACCGCATCATCGGCATGGCCGGCAAGGTCATCGACAAGCAGCTCCAGAAGCGCGGGCAGGCGGGACCCGCGGCCGGCGCCGGGCAGCAGCAGGGCGGGACGGACTGGCGCGACATCGTCCGGAGCGCGGCCGACAAGCTGACCGGGGACGACCGGAACCAGCAGGCCCAGCACGGGCAGCAGCAGCCGTACGGGCAGCAGCAGCACGGCCAGCGGCAGCACGGGTCGGCCGACTCCGATCAGGTCGCGATCGCCAAGTACGACTACCTGCTGCGGACCGCGCCGCCGGAGCAGCTCGAGCAGGTCCACCACGACGCCTTCGCCCGGCTCACCCCCGCGCAGCGCCAGCAGATCCGCAACCGTCTGAACTCCGAGCTGCCGCCGCACGAGCACCTCCGCGACGACTCCGCCGGTGGGATGGCCCGCGCGATGACCCGCGGTGAGGTCGCTCGGCCCGGACTCGTCCGACGCGTCCTGGGCGGCGGCGGATCGGCGGGGCGCGGCCGCGGTGGAGCGTTCGCCGGCGGGGCAGCGGTCGGCGCCGGTGCGATGGCGCTCGGCGGTCTGGGCGCAGCGGTCGCCGGTGGCGCGGTGCTCAGCGCGGCCGCGGGGCCGGTGCTGGCCGAGGCAGCGAACCTCGGCGTCGACTTCGAGGGCATCGCCGCCGGGATCGGCGACCTCGGACTCGGGGACCTCGGCGGTGGTGTCGAGGGACTCGCGGGCGAGGGCGAGCAGCTCCTCGGTGGGCTCGGTGAGCAGGCGTCGAACCTCGGCAACGACTTCCTCGGCGGGCTGTTCGACCGCTGACCCGGTGCCGCCGGTCAGGTCCGGGTCAGGGCATCTCCCACGGCACTCCGGTAGTAGAGCACGGCCCGCCCGTACCGCGACCGGTTCAGCAGGCCGCCCCGCTCCATCACGCGCAGGTGCTGGTTGACCGCCGAGGTCGACACCCCGAACCGCAGCGCGAGGTCGGTCGACGACGCCGGTTCCCCGAGCGCGTCGAGCAGCGCCGCGCGGGTCGCCCCCAGGAGGTCCCGGACCGAACCCGCGTCCGGGTGGTCCGACGTCGACCACATCGCACCCTGTCCGCGGGCGGGGTACATCACGGTCGGCGGCAGCTCGTCGTCGATCGGGAGCGAGGCGCGGACGACGAACATCGACGGCACGAGGGTCAGTCCCTCACCGTCGATCGGTCGATCGCGGGCGACCGAGCTCGTCAGCCGCACGTCGAGGTGCGTGCCGTCGTACGTGACCGCTTCCGACAAGCCGGCGAGGACCGCGCCGATCCCCTCGTGCGACGCGATCCGCGCCCGGTGGCTGACGTCCGCCTGCAGCACCGCACGCATCCGTGCCCAGTGCGGTGCGAAGCAGAGCTCCCACGCGGTCGAGAGCGCGTGCTGGAGCCGCTCGACGACGCTCTCGTACCGGCCGGTGAACACCCGCGGGACCGTACCGTGCACGCGTTCCAGGTCGGCGAGCATCCGCGCGCGGGGGAGCCGACCGAGCGCCCGGAGCTCCTCGTCGATCGACGTCAGCGGCGATGCGGGTCGCGGGTTGACGAAGTCGGCCACCCACCGGCGCTCGTCCACGAGTCCGAGCAGGACCTCGTCGTCGAGCAGGGGACGGACGGCAGCGATCCGGTCGAGCCAGGGCTGCTGCAGCGGGTACCGCTCGGGCGCCCGGAACGCCCGGAGCCCGAGACCGAGCTCGGAGAGGGGCGAGATGCCGAAGCGGATCGCCGAGACGTCGCTCGGCTCGAGTCGGTACCGGATCATGAAGCTCCACGCTACATCCGTTGTCCCGGCCGCCGCATCGGTGCGAGAACTGGGACATGCACGGCACCACCGCACCACGCGTCCCGCTCAGCACGCTCGTCCGGGACGACCGGGCCCTCCGACGGCTGCTCGTCGTCACGTTCGTGGACACGCTCGGGCGCGGTGCGTTCTTCACGCTGACGACGCTGTACCTCACCACCATCGTCGGGATCGCCCCGGTCGTCGTCGGGCTCGGACTGACGATCGCGGGAGCCGTCGGCGTCGCGAGCTCCCTGGTGTTCGGGCACCTCGCGGACCGGTTCAGCTCGCGCCGGATGCTCGCCTGGCTGCACGTCGTGCAGGGACTCGCGCTCGTCGGGTACGTGCTCGTCCACGACCTCCCGACGCTCGTCCTGACGGCATCGGTCGTGACGCTGGCACAGCAGGGCGGCGGCTCGGTCCGCTCGGCCGCGGTCGGTCGGGCGTTCCCGGGGGAGGAGCGGGTCCGGGTCCGCGCCACGATGCGGACCGTCACGAACGTCGGCATCGGACTCGGCACCGCGGTCGCGGCGATCCCGCTGGCCGTCGGCACGGGCGAGGCGTACCGGGTGACGATGGTCGCCGCGGGCGTCCTCTTCCTGGCGTCGGCCGTCCTCGTGCTCGGCCTGCCCGCCGCGCGGGTCGACGCCGCGCCCGCCGAGCGCACCGACACGGGCACCGTCGTCGTGCGGAACCCCGAGGGCCGCAGCCCCTACCGTGACGTGCAGTTCCTGACGATCACCGTCCTCACCGGGGTCTTCGGTATCCAGTTCGGGTTGTTCGAGGTCGCGGTGCCGCTGTGGGTCGTGCAGCACACCGTGGCACCGGACGTCCTCGTGTCCCCCCTGCTCCTCGTGAACACGCTCGCGGTCGTGCTCCTGCAGGTCCGGATGAGTCGCGGGACGGACACGGTCGGAGGCGCTGCGCGGGTGATGCGGTACGCGGGGTGGCTGATGGCGCTCGCGTGCGGGCTGTGGGCAGCGGCCGGGTGGGTGCGCGGCGATGACTGGGTGCCGATCGTGTTCGCCGCCGGGATCCTCGTCGTCGCGGCGATCGCGCACTCGCTCGCCGAGATCACCTCGAGCGCCGCGGGTTGGGCGCTGAGCTTCGAGCTGGCGCCGGCCGACCGGGTCGGGGCGTACCAGGGCGTGTACGGCACCGGGTTCGCGATCGGCGCGATGGTCGCCCCGACGGTGGTCACCGTCACCGCCATCGACCTCGGCACCCCGGGGTGGGCGGTCCTCGCGGTCGTGTTCCTCAGCGCGGCGCTCGGTACCGCACACGTGGCCCGTCGCGCCGCGGTGACCGACGCCGGTGCACCCGGCCGCACCGCGCCTCCTGGATCAGCGCAGGCTGCGCAGGGCGAGCCGCTCGGCTGACGCGGGGAGGGACACCGCTCGACCGCCGGTCATCTCCTGCAGGACCCGGAACACCTGCCGGCTGTACCCGGACTCGTTGTCGTACCAGACGTAGAGCACGACGTGCTCGGACCCGTCCGCGATGGTCGCGAGGCCGTCGACCACCCCTGCCCGACGGCTGCCGAGGATGTCCGTCGAGACGATCTCCGGCGACTCGACGTAGTCGATCTGCCGTCGCAGCGGTGACGTCAGCGAGGCCTGGCGGAGCAGCTCGTTGACCTCGTCGCGGGTGGTCGGTCGGTCCAGTGTGAGGTGCAGGATCGCCAGCGAGACGTTCGGTGTCGGCACCCGGACGGCGTTGCCGGTCAACCGCCCGCGCAGCTCCGGCAGTGCCTTCTCGGCTGCCCGCGCCGCGCCGGTCGCGGTGATGACGAGGTTGAGCGGCGCCGCTCTGCCACGCCGCTCAGCCGGGTGGTAGTTGTCCACGAGGTTCTGGTCGTTCGTCGCGGAGTGGACGGTCTCGACGTGCCCGTGCCGGACGCCGTACCGATCGGACACGGCTCGGAGGACGGGGACGATCGCGTTGGTCGTGCAGGACGCCGCGCTGACGATCGGTGCGTCCGCGACCGCGTCGTGGTTGATGCCGTGCACGACGTTCGGCAGGTCCCCGCTCCCCGGCGCAGTGAGCAGCACGCGGGACGCCCCCGGGGCGCGCAGGTGCTGGGCGAGACCGTCAGCGTCCCGCCATCGACCCGTGGTGTCGACGATGATCGCGTCGTCGATGCCGTACGCGCGGTAGTCGACCTCGGACGGGGAGTCCGCGGAGAGGAACTGGATCGACGTGCCGTTCGCGAGCAGGGTGTCGTGCTCTGGGGCGACCGTGATGCTGCCGGCGAAGGGGCCGTGGATCGAGTCTCGGCGCAGCAGGCTGGCACGTTTGCGCAGGTCGTCGGGTCCGCGGCGCTTGACCACGACGGCGCGGAGCGTGAGCGGGGCGTGCTCGCCCGCGCGCTCCAGGAGGATGCGGGCCATCATCCGGCCGATCCGACCGAAGCCGTAGAGGACGACGTCGCGGGGTGCGGGGTGCGGCACCGTGTCGCTGCCTCGCGCCGCGGTGCCGCGAGCGAGGAAGAGTTCGTCCTGGAGGAAGTCACGGAGCGCGGTCCCGATGCGGTCGGCCCGGAAACGGACGGCGAGCTCGGCGAGGTCCACCGAGGCCGAACCGAGGCCGAGGGTGTCGAGCTCGACCAGGATCGCGAGGGTCTCGTGGACGCCGACCTCGGTCTCGTCGATGCGGCGGGTCGCTCGGTGCGCCTTGAGGACCGCGACCGGGGACTGCCCGACGAGTGGGTTGCCGTGGACGCTCGTCACGACGTCGTCGCGGCGGTGGAG
Organism: Curtobacterium sp. 320; assembly: GCF_031455235.1. Lineage (NCBI taxonomy): Bacteria > Bacillati > Actinomycetota > Actinomycetes > Micrococcales > Microbacteriaceae > Curtobacterium > Curtobacterium sp. 320. The sequence goes on from NZ_JAVDSI010000001.1 coordinate 246,328, forward strand.
GCGGCCGATCAGCGGGACCATCGCCTCGGCGGCGGCGAGCTGGTCCGTCCAGGCGCGTTGGAGGGCGAGGCGTTCGGCCGCGGACGTCGGGGTCACCGGAGGGCTCCGCTGGCGACGACCGCGGGGGCGGGCTCGACCGTGGGGGCGGGCTCGACCGCAGCGTCGAGCTCCGCTCGCAGCGCAGCGCGTCGGGTCGCCAAGAGGGTGTCGAACACCGCCGGCGCCCGACCGTCGAACGTCCGCAGGAACTCCTCGGTGAGGTCGCACTCCGCGAGCCACGACTCCGGGTCGACGGCGAAGAGCCCGTCCAGCTGCGACGGCTCGAGGCCGAGGCCCGCGACGTCGAGGTCACCGACGGCCGGCAGCCACCCGATCGCGGACTCCCGGCGGTCGACGCGGTCCTCGATGCGCCGGACGATCCACTCGAGCACGCGGGTGTTCTCGCCGAACCCGGGCCAGAGGAACGCGCCGTGGTCGTCGGTTCGGAACCAGTTCACCTGGAAGACCGCCGGGGCGTCTGCACCGAGCTGCGCGCCGATGTCGAGCCAGTGCGTCCAATGGTCCGCCATGTTGTAGCCGCAGAACGGCAGCATCGCGAACGGGTCGCGGCGCAGCGTGCCGATCGTGCCCTCGGCGGCGGCCGTCTGCTCCGACGAGATCGTCGCCCCCATGAAGACTCCGTCCGTCCACGTCGGGGCCTGCGCGACGAGCGGCACGTTCGAGGAGCGTCGCCCGCCGAAGAGGACCGCGTCGATGGGGACGCTCTGGTCGGCGTCGTCGGCGAGCGAGGGGCACTGGTCGAGCGCCACGGTGAACCGGCCGTTCGGGTGCGCGGCCGGCGTGCCGAGGTCCGGCGTCCAGTCCGCTCCCGTCCAGTCGACCAGGTGGGCGGGCGGGTCAGGCGTGAGTCCCTCCCACCACACGTCGCCGTCGTCCGTGAGCGCGACGTTCGTGAAGATCGTGTTCGAGCGGATCGTGTCGACGGCGACCGGGTTGGTCCTCCTGCCGGTGCCCGGGGCCACCCCGAACAGGCCCGTCTCGGGGTTGATCGCGTGCAACCGGCCGTCGGCACCGGGCCGGAGCCAGGCGATGTCGTCGCCGATCGTCTCGACCTTCCACCCGGGCAGCGTCGGCTGGAGCATCGCCAGGTTCGTCTTGCCGCAGGCCGACGGGAACGCCGCCGCGAGGTGGAACGCGCGGCCCTCGGGCGAGGTGACCCGGATCAGCAGCATGTGCTCGGCGAGCCAGCCGTCGTCGCGGCCCATCACCGACGCGATCCGGAGCGCGAAGCACTTCTTGGCGAGCAAGGCGTTCCCGCCGTAGCCGGAGCCGTACGACCACACCTCGCGGGTCTCGGGGAACTGCACGATGTACTTCGTCTCGTTGCACGGCCAGGCGACGTCGTCGTGGAGCACGCCGTCGTCGTCCCGTAGCGGGTGCCCGACGCTGTGGACCGTCGCGACCCACGGCGTGCCGGCGTCGATCGTGCGGAGCACCCGGTCACCGAGCCGGGTCATGACCGCCATGCTCAGCACGACGTAGGCGGAGTCGGTGAGCTCGACGCCGACCTGCGAGATCGGACCGTCCACCGGCCCCATCGAGAACGGCACGACGTACATCGTCCGACCGCGCATGCTCCCGGCGAACACCCCGTCGAGCTCGGCACGCATCGCGTCCGGGTCGCGCCAGAGGTTCGTCGGACCGGCGTCCTCGGCATCGGCGGAGCAGGTGAACGTCCGTCCCTCGACCCGCGCGACGTCGTCGGGGTCGGACCGGGCGAGGAAGCTACCGGGGCGCCGTTCGGGATCGAGCGGGATGAGCTTGCCCTCGGCGACGAGCATCGCGGTCAGGCGGTCCCGTTCACCGGGCGAGCCGTCGCACCACTCGATGCGGTCCGGCTCCGTGAGCGCCGCGACGCGGGCGACCCAGGACTCGAGCGCGACGCGGGGGGATCCGGGGACGACGTTGGGGGAGCCCGGCGTCCGGGTGGGGTTGGTGATCATCGGCGATCTCCTCGTGGGGATGGGAAGGGAAGTGGGGGCGGGGTGTGGTCGACCTGGACCCCGCCGTGCGCAAGTTCGTCGGCGTCCAGGTCGGTCCGTCATCGGCGTTCGGCGCGGGCCGCTCGGTCCTCGTCGGCTCCGACGATCGTGCGGACGGCCTCGGTGGAGATCCGTTCGTCCCCGGTGCCCGCGGTCGTGACGGGGGCGGCGCCGTGGTCGTCCGCCGACATCGTGCGCTCGTCGAACGGCGCGGCCCCGGAGAGGACCCGCTCGACCTGGTCCTTGTCGACCTCACGGGTCCAGGTGCCGACGAGCAGGGTCGCCACGGCGTTGCCGGTGAAGTTCGTCAGGGCACGTGCCTCGGACATGAACCGGTCGATGCCGACGATCAGGCCGACGCCGTTGACGAGGTCCGGACGGTGCGCCTGCAGTCCACCGGCGAGCGTGGCCAGGCCGGCGCCGGTGACTCCCGCGGCGCCCTTCGACGCGATGATCATGAAGACCAGGAGCGAGATCTGCTCCGGGATGTCGAGCGGGGTGCCGAGTGCGTTCGCGATGAACAACGAGGACATCGTCAGGTAGATGGCGGTGCCGTCGAGGTTGAACGAGTACCCGGTCGGGACCGTCACGCCGACGACGGGCTTGGAGACGCCGAGGTGCTCCATCTTCGCGATCAGGCGGGGCAGGCTGACCTCGCTGGACGACGTCGACACGATGAGCAGGTACTCCCGGCCGAGGTACTTCATGACGCGGAAGATGTTGATGCCGGTGACGATCCGCAGCAGGGTGCCGAGCACCCCGACGATGAACACCGCGCACGTGATGTAGAAGGCGACCATGAGCGTGCCGAGGGCGACGAGCGCCGAGACGCCGGTCGCGCCGACCACCGCGGCGATCGCGCCGAAGGCACCGACCGGGGCGACCCACATGATCATCGCGAGCACCCGGAACACGAGCGCCTGGATGTGCCGGATGCCGGTGAGGACGGGGGTGCCCTTCGACCCCATCGCCTGCAGGGCGAAGCCGACGAGCAGGGCGACGAACAGGGTCTGCAGGATGCTGCCGCTGGTGAGCGAGGACACGAGTGTCGCCGGGATGATGCTGAGCAGGAACCCGCTCGTGGAGGAGGCGTCCTCCGTGGCCGACGTCGACGCAGGCGGCTCGTAGGTGGCGTTCGACAGGTCCAGGTGGTCGCCGGGGTGGATGAGGTTGCCGACGACCAGGCCGATCGCGAGCGCGAACGTGGACATCGCGATGAAGTAGCCGAGCGCCAGGCCCCCGACCTTGCCGACCGTCGCCGCCTTCGCGATCGAGCCGACGCCGAGGACGATCGTGCAGAAGATGACCGGCGCGATCATCATCCGGATCAGGGCGATGAACCCGTCGCCGATCGGCTTCAGCCCGACGGCGAAGTCGGGCGCGGTGAGCCCGACGACGACGCCGGCGAGGACGGCCACGACGACGGCGATGTAGAGCCAGTGGGAGCGGTCGATGCCGCGGCGCCGCGACGTGCGGGGCTGGGACGTGCGCAGTGAGGCCATGAGACTTCCTTGTCGTCAGGACCGGGGCACCATCGCTCCGGTCGGCTCGTGCTGGGGAGCACGGCCCCACACTCGTGCACGTCGGGACGATCGGGGGATTTGCGTTCATAGCGTTCACGGCGCCGCAGCGGGATCCCGTCCCGTGCGTCAGAATGGTGCTCCCGCAACGACGCGAGGAGGGTCGAGCAGTGGCACCGAGACGATGGAGCATCGCACGGCGGCTCTTCGCGCTGCAGCTGCTGTTCGTCGTCGTCGGCGTCGCGGTCGGCGGGCTCTGGAGCTGGCGGTCCGCCCGGGCCGACCTCGAGTCCAGCGCGGCGGAGAAGTCCACCGCGGTCGCGGTGTCCGTGGCCCGCAACCCGTTCGTCGTCGACCAGGTGACCGGTCCGGATCCGTCGCGCGAGCTCGAACCGTACGCGCTCGACCTGATGCGCCGGACGCACACCGACTTCATCACGATCATGGCTCCGGACCGCACCCGGTTCACGCACCCCGACCCGTCGGAGATCGGCCGACCGTTCCTCGGCACGACCGCTCCTGCCCTCGCGGGCGGGACCTTCACCGAGACCTCGTCCGGCACGCTCGGCCCGTCCGTCCGAGCGGTGACGCCGATCACCGACGACGACGGGCGGGTCGTCGGGCTCGTCGCCGCGGGCGTGACGGTCGCGAACATCACGGACGCGCTCGTCCCACGACTCGTGGGCGTCATCGGGCTGGCCGCCGTGGTCGTGGCGGTGTCGGCGCTCTTCACGTGGCTGCTCAGCCGCTACCTCGACCGGGTCACGGCGGGACGCGGACCCGAGGAGCTCGCCCGCGTGTTCGCGTCGTACTCCGGGGTGCTGCACTCCGTGCACGAGGGTCTCGTCGTGGTGGACCGTTCCGGGAGGATCGTGCTGCACAACGACCGTGCCGCCGAACTCCTGCACCTGCCGGCACCCAACGACCACCAGGAGCCGATCCCCGTCGACGCGCTCGACGTGCGGGACGGGCTGCGCGCGCTGCTGCGGTCGGGTGACCGTGCCGTCGACGAGGTCCACGAGACCGCCGACCGGGTCCTGATCGTCAACCAGGAGCTGGCGTTCGCGCGGACGTCGACGAAGCCGCTCGGCACGGTCACGACGATCCGGGACCAGACCGAGCTGCTGCACCTGTCCGGGGAGCTCGCGGCGACCCGGACCCTCACCGACGCGCTCCGGTCGCAGACGCACGAGTTCGCGAACCGCATGCATGCCGTGGTCGCGCTGATGGAGCTCGGCCGGGTGGACGAGGCGATCCGGTTCGCGTCGGACGAGATCGAGCGGTCAGCGGACCCGACCGCGGCGGCTGTCGTGGACGCCCACACTGCGGACTCCGACCCGTCGGGTTCCCCGCGCGAGGTCGTCGTCGCCCTGCTGCGTGGCAAGCAGGCACAGGCACGCGAGCGCGGCGTCGACATCGTCGTCGACACCGGGCGCCTCGCCGACCGGGTGCCGGTGGACCAACGGGACGTCGTCACCGTGCTCGGGAACCTCGTCGACAACGCCATCGACGCGGTCTCCGAGACGTGCGGCCCCGGCGGTGCCGACGAGCAGGACACCGTCCGGCGACCGCTCGTCCGGGTGACCGTCGAGACCACCGACGGCACGACCCGCGTGGTCGTCGCGGACAACGGGTCCGGGATCCTGGACGTCGAGTCCGCGTACCGGCGCGGGTGGTCGACGAAGGCGGCCGGCCCGGAGGGACGTGGCTTCGGGCTGGACCTGGTGCGGTCGACGGTCGCTCGCCTCGGCGGTTCGGTCGCCGTCGACACCGGCTCCGGCGGCAGTACCTTCACGATCGAGCTCGCGCCGCGGGGAGCCCGGGTGTGACCGATCCGATCCGCGTCCTCGTCGTCGAGGACGAGCCCCTCACCGCCGAGGCGCACGCCGCGTACGTCGGTCGGCTGGACGGGTTCGTCGTCGTGGCGACGGCAGCCGACGGACGCGAGGCGCTCGCCGCCGTGGCAGCACACGCACCGGACCTCGTGCTGCTCGACTTCAACCTGCCCGACGCCCACGGTCTGCAGCTGGTCCGTGCCCTCCGCGCAGCCGGGTCGGCGGTGGACGTGATCGCGGTCACGGCAGCGCACGACGCCCGAGGCGTCCGGAACGCCATCGCGCTCGGGGTCGTGCAGTACCTCGTCAAGCCCTTCAGCTACCGGACCTTCGCCGAACGGCTCACCACGTACCGTGCGTTCCGCCTCGGGTTCGACGACCGCCGCACCCTGACCCAGGCCGACATCGACGAGCGCCTCGGCTCACTGCGACCGGCGGGACAGCCGGAGCTCGCGAAGGGCATTGCCCGCGAGACGCTGCAGGCCGTCCGCGAGGTGCTGGTGCAGGCCGGCGGCGGGGTCTCCGCCACCGAGGTCGCGTCGACCACGGGCACGTCGAGGGTCACGGCGCGTCGGTACCTGGAGCACCTCGTCGATGCGGGTCAGGCGGACAAGGACGTCCGGCACAGCGGTCCGGGGCGGCCGGAGTACGAGTACCGCTGGACCCGGTGACGCCCCGAGACGTCAGGGCGGACGCATCGGGAATGCCGTGGTGCCCGGCCGGAGTTGGACCGTTACGCCGTGCGACGTCCAGCGCACGCGAGATTCGGACGGGTACTCCTCCGGATGTCAGGATGGACGACGCCCGGTGACCCGACCCGGGACACCCCAGGCGACCACTCCGCGGCCGTCGAGCACAACCTTCCCCACGAGGAGCACCCCGTCATGAGACGCCCCACGCGCCTGACCATCACCGCTGCGGTCGCCGCAGCTGCAGCCCTGGTCCTCACCGGCTGCTCGGGCGGGGGCGCCTCGGACGACGCCTCGGGCGGAACGTCCAAGGGCGGCACGCTCAGCATCCTGACGACGGCCACCGCGGTGCACCTCGACCCGGCGACCAGCCAGAACCTCAACATCACGACGCTCGGCCTCGTGCTGCGTCGCCTCACCGCGTGGGACGTCGAGCCCGGCAAGACGGCCAAGGTCGTCCCGGACCTCGCGACGACCACCGGCGACTCGAGCGACGGCGGCAAGACCTGGACGTACCACCTCAAGAAGGGGCTGAAGTTCCAGGACGGTACCGAGATCACCACGAAGGACATCAAGTGGGGCATCGAGCGCTCGTTCGCGCCGACGCTCACCGGTGGCCTGAGCTACCACAAGTCGCTCCTCGTCGGCGGTGACAGCTACAAGGGTCCGTTCGACGGCAAGACCCTCGACAGCATCGAGACCCCGGACGACTCGACGATCGTCTTCAAGCTCAACGCGGCGTACGGCGACTGGCCGTGGATCGTGTCGATGCCCGCGTTCGCCCCGGTCCCCGAGGGCGACGGCACCAACACCGGTGCGTACGACGCCAAGCCGGTCGCCTCCGGCCCCTACGAGGTGCAGTCGAACACGCAGGGCTCGCAGATCACCCTCGTCCGGAACGAGGAGTGGAGCGCGAAGACCGACGACGTCCGCACCGCCGGCCCGTCGAAGGTCGTGTTCAAGGAGAGCCAGGACCCGTCGACCGTCACCCAGACGCTCATCGCCGACAACGGTGACGCGAAGGACTCGTTCGGCGCGACGTACCTCGGTGCTGCGGAGCTGAACCAGGTCCGCTCGAACCCGGCCGCCCAGGACCGCCTCGCCACCTCGAAGGCCGGCCCGATCAACTACCTCGCGATCAACACGCAGAAGGGCTCGCTCAAGGAGCTCAAGGTCCGGCAGGCGCTGCAGTACGCCGTCGACAAGAAGTCGTACCGGATCGCCGCCGGTGGTGCCCTCGCCGGCTCCTACGCGACGACGCTCATCACGCCCGGCATCGCGGGGCGTCAGCAGTACGACCTGTACGAGCCCGGTGCCACCGGTGACGTGGCCAAGGCGAAGAAGCTCCTGCAGGAAGCGGGTGTCTCGGACCTCAAGCTGACCCTGGTCACGCAGAACGACTCGGCGAACCTGGCCGAGGCGCAGGCGATCCAGGCCGGCCTCAAGCGCGCGGGCATCACCGTGACGCTCAAGCCGCTCGACATCGACTCGTTCTACACGGCGACGACGGACGGCGACGACTTCGACCTCACGATGTTCAGCTGGCAGCCGGACTTCCCGAGCGCGAACGCCAACATCCAGCCGCTGTACGACTCGTCGCAGATCGGTGGGGGCGGCTACAACGTCTCGAAGTACAGCAACCCCGAGGTCGACGCCCTGATCAAGCAGGCGACGGGCACCATCGACCAGCAGGATGCGCAGAAGCTCTGGGCCGAGGCGGACAAGAAGATCATGGCCGACGCCCCGATCGTCCCGCTCACCTACGCGAAGCAGTCCTTCCTCGCCGGTTCGAACGTGCAGAACTTCCAGATCGCGGACTTCCCGGCGTACCCGAACTACCTCAAGGTCTCGCTCGCCAAGTGAGTGCACCGCTGCTCGAGGTCGAGGGGCTCCGCGTCGCGTTCGGCGACGCGGAGCCCGTCGTCCGTGACGTCTCCTTCACCCTGACGCCCGGCCGCGTGCTCGCCCTCGTCGGCGAGTCCGGGTCGGGCAAGTCCGTCAGCGCGATGAGCGTGCTCGGCCTGCTCCCGCCGGAGGCCCGCGTCACCGGCAGCATCCGCTTCCGCGGCACCGAGCTCGTCGGGGCGTCGGACGACGAGCTCCGAGCGGTCCGCGGTGCCGGCGTCGGCGTCGTGTTCCAGGAGCCGATGAACTCCTTCACCCCCGTGCTCTCGATCGGCACCCAGATCGCCGAGGCGATCACGGCCCACCCGACGGACCTCGACCGACGCGGTGTGTCCGCGCGGACCGACGAACTCCTCCGCGCGGCCGGGCTCCCGGACCCGCAGCGGATCCGGAAGGCCTACCCGCACGAGCTCTCCGGCGGCCAGCTCCAGCGCGCCATGATCGCGATGGCCCTCGCCGGTGACCCGGTCGCCCTCATCGCCGACGAGCCGACCACCGCGCTCGACGTCACGGTGCAGGCGGGCATCCTCGACCTGCTCCGCACGCTCGGTCGCGAGCGCGACCTCGCCGTGCTGCTCATCACGCACGACATGGGCGTGGTGGCGGACGTCGCCGACGAGGTGCTCGTGATGCGGCGCGGCGACCCGGTAGAGCACGGGACCGTGGCCGAGGTGTTCGCGCACCCGGACGCCGAGTACACGCGGGCACTCCTCGCGGCGGTACCGGCCCTGGAGGCGCGACCCACCTCCGCACCGCACGCTGCGGACACCCCTGTGGCCGAGACTCGGCCCAGCGGACGAGATGCGGACACGGACGCCGCGGAACTGTCCGCGGGGGTGAGTCTCGGGTCCCGCGACGCGAGCCGCGTGCGGGAGCCGAGCCGCGCCTCCCGGCCCCTCGTCGCGCAGCTGCGCGACGTCGCCGTGCGCTACGCGCGCCGCGGTGACCCGACCGTGTCCGGCATCGACCTGGCGCTCCGCGCGGGCGAGACGCTCGGACTCGTGGGGGAGTCGGGGTCCGGCAAGTCCACCATCGGACGTGCGCTCGCCGGTCTCGTGCCGGTCGTCGCGGGGTCCGTCGAGGTGGACGGCAGCGACCTCCGCACCGCTCGTGGTGCACGCCTGCGCGAGCTCCGCAGCCGGGTGGGCATCGTCTTCCAGGACCCCGCGTCCTCGCTCAACCCGCGACAGACCATCGGGTGGAGCATCGCCGAGCCGCTCCTCGTGCACGGCACGGCCTCGACAGCGGACCGTGCCGAACGGGTCCGCGAGCTGCTCGTGGCGGTCCAGCTCGACCCGTCGTGGGCCGAGCGCTTCCCGCACCAGCTCTCCGGCGGGCAGCGGCAGCGCGTGGCGGTCGCCCGGGCCCTCGCGCTCCGGCCCGCGCTCGTGATCGCCGACGAACCGACCTCGGCGCTGGACGTCACCGTGCAGGCCGCCGTGCTCGACCTCCTCGCCGCGTTGCAGCAGGACTTCGGCTTCGGCATGCTCCTCATCAGCCACGACCTCGCCGTGGTGCGGCAGCTCGCCGACGAGGTGGTCGTGCTGCACGACGGCCGCGTGGTCGAGCGCGGCACGACCGACGCCGTGCTGGACGATCCGCAGCAGGACTACACGCGCATGCTCCTCGCGGCAGCGCCCGTCGCCGACCCGGCGCGACAGGCCGCCCGCCGCGAGGCCTGGCGCGCGTGGGAAGGGGTGGCCTCGTGACCGCCAACGTCGTCGACCGTCCGGTCGCGGCAGCCGCGAACCGGAGCACCGGCTTCCGCGCCGTCGTCCGCCGCGTGCGTCAGGACCGCTGGGCGGTCGCGTCCGCGGTCGTCATCGTGGTGTTCGTCGTCGTCGCGCTCGCGGCGCCGCTCATCGCCGCCGTCACCGGCCAGGACCCGTACGGGTACCACATCGACGCGCTCAACTCGTTCGGCGCCCCGCGCGGGGCCGGCGGCGGGATCAGCGCCGAGCACTGGTTCGGGGTCGAGCCCCTGACCGGGCGCGACCTGTTCGCGATCGTCACCTACGGTGCCCGCACCTCGCTCGGCATCGGGATCGCCGCGACGATCGTCTCGATCGTCATCGGCGTGCTCGTCGGCGTGACGACCGGGTTCTTCGGCGGCTGGTACGACCGCGTCCTCTCCCGCGTCGTCGACGTCATCTTCGGCTTCCCGTCGCTCGTCTTCATGATCGCCCTGACCGCGATCGTCCCGACGTCGTTCCCGAAGCCCGTGCTCGTCGTCCTCGTCATCGGGTTCTTCGGGTGGCCCTCGGTCGCCCGTGTCGTGCGCGGGCAGACGCTGTCGCTCGTCACCCGGAACTACGTCGTCGCCTCCACCGCGATGGGTGCCGGGCGCTGGCACGTCATCCGGACGCAGCTGCTGCCGAACCTCGCCGCGACGATCACCGTCTACGCGACGATCTCGATCCCGTCGATGATCGGCGCCGAGGCCGCGCTGTCGTTCCTCGCCGTCGGCGTCACCCCGCCGACACCGTCGTGGGGTCGCAGCATCGGCGACGCGATCGGCTGGGTGCAGACCGACCCGATGTACCTCGTGTTCCCGGGCCTGGCGCTGTTCCTCATCACCCTGGCGTTCAACGTGCTCGGCGACGCCCTGCGCGACGCCCTCGACCCGCGGAGGAGCAACCGGTGACCACCTTCCGCTTCATCGCGATCCGCGTGCTCGGCGCAGCGGTCGTCCTGCTCGTCGTGGCCGCGATCACCTACGCCCTGTTCATGCTGCTGCCGACGAACCCGGCGCGCGCGATCTGCGACAAGCCCTGCACGCCCGACCGGCTGCGCGAGGTGCAGGCGTTCCTCGGGACGGACAAGCCGTGGATCGCCCAGTTCGGGGCGTACCTCGCGGGCATCTTCACCGGGCGGACGTTCGGGTCCGGCGCCTCCGTCATCCACTGCGCGGCGCCCTGCTTCGGCTACTCGTTCCAGCTCCACGACAGCGTCACGAACCTCATCCTCACGCGCCTGCCCGTCACCGCGTCGATCGCGGTCGGCGCAGCCGTGCTCTGGCTCGTCGCCGGGGTGGCCGGTGGCGCGCTGTCGGCGCTGCGCCGAGGCACGTACGTCGACCGGACGGTCATGACGATCGCCGTCGCCGGGGTGTCCGCGCCGTCCTACCTCGTCGGGCTGCTGGCGATCCTGCTGTTCGGGTTCGTGCTCGGCGTCCTGCCCACCAGCGGCTACGTCGCGTTCGGGGACGATCCAGTCGGGTGGTTCACGCACCTCGTCCTGCCGTGGTGCGTGCTCGCCTTCATCAGTGCGGCGATCTACGCCCGACTGACCCGGGGCGAGATGCTCGAGTCGATGTCGCAGGACTTCGTCCGGACCGCCCGCGCGAAGGGCCTCCGCGAACGCCAGGTCGTCGTGCGCCACGGGCTGCGGACGGCGATCCTCCCGGTCGTGACGCTGTTCGGGCTCGACCTCGGGTCGCTGCTCGGCGGTGCCGTCATCACCGAGAAGGTGTTCTCGATGCAGGGGCTCGGTGCGCTGCTCATCGACGCGGTGCACACGCTCGACCTCCAGGTCGTCGTGGGGTTCACGCTGTTCTCGGCGCTGCTCATCGTCACGGCGAACGTGATCGTCGACGTCGTGTACGCGTTCGTCGACCCGCGGGTGCGCCGCCGGGCCTAGCGCTCCGCGTCGTCTCCGGCGCGCAGCAGCGTCGGCACGAACAGGCCGATCGCGAGCGCCAGGAGCGCGGCCGTCCCGGCGATCGCCAGCCACACGCCGCCGACCGGGCCGGAGCCACCGAGGAGGGCGACGACCACGAACGCGACCGCCTGGCTTCCGACCTGCACGGCGACGAACCGCAGTGCCGACGGCAGGAGTGCGCGGAGCTGCACCCTGGCGGTGCGCGGCGTCCATGCCCAGAGCAGGCTCGTGGCGAGGACGAGGTGCGTCGTCAGGAGGAGGACCGGGAGGTCCGTCCCGCCGATCCCGGCCAGGGCGAGCTGTCCCACGAGCAGCGCCGCGAACGGGCCGCGGGGCAGGACCGCTGCGGCCGCCGCGAGGACGACCGCGACGACGAGCCAGCCGCTCGCCCCGATCACGACGACCGACCCGACGACACCCGCGACCAGGCCGAGCGCACCGATCGTCCACGCCGGGACCGCCGGACCGATCGACGGTGCTCCGCTGCGCTCTGCGCGCGACCCGGCGGTCATCCGGTCCGCCGAGCGCGGCTGAGCAGACGGAGTTGCACGTCAGGGGCGTCCTCGTCACCGGTGCGCCAGTGGATCAGCTCGACGCCGGTTGCCGTCATCTCCGAGAGCCGGTCGGATCGTTCGAGGGCGATGAGCCGGGACGCAGCGCGTTCGTGACGGGTCGCTCGCCGGACGTCGGGCGACGGGAGCACGTCGACGGCCACGACCCGGTGGCCGGTCGCGGCCCAGGTCACCGCCATCGTCGACGCCTGGTCGTCGAGGAACGTCGACAGGACCACCACGAGGGACGCCGCCGGTACGAGCGGCATGCGTGCCGTGGTCGTCGCGTCTTGGCGCGGCGTCGCCGCGGCGATCGTCGTGCGGAGCCGCTCGAGGTGCCGGGTCCCGCCGCCGGGTTCGACCGACCGCGCGGTGCCGGCGAGGTCTCGGAAGCCGACCCGGTCTCCGGCGCTGATGTACGCGGTGGCGAGGGAGACGGCGGCTTCGCGTGCGAGGTCGAGCGACGTCGCCTGCTGTCTGCCGTGCCGGGCGCCGCTCCACTCCGTGACGTCGGCGCCGAGGTCGTCCCGGCTGTCGAGGACGAGCACGACGAGGGCGTCCGCCGTGGCGAAGGTCCGGCGCACGTAGAGCTCTCCCGGGCGCTCGGCTCGCCGTGCGGTGCGCCGCCAGTCGATGCGCCTGAGCCGGTCGCCCGGGGCGAAGAGCGCGACGTCGCGGAACTCGCCGCCGTCACCGGGGCGGGCGGAGTCGTGCGGACCGGTGATGCCCGTCACCCGGCTCGGCATCGGCAGGTGCTGCACGCGCAGGTGCGGTGGCGGGACGACGGCGGACCGCACCGGGCCCGCCGCCGGCACGGAGACGGCGGTGCCGCCCCGACCGAGGAGCGACAGGTGCGTCCGCAGGATCTCCTGGGGGCCGGAGTGCGTGACCGGGACGGTACCGGTGAGCCGCCTCGCGCGGCGAGGGTCGACCACGACGACGTGCCGTCGGTCGCCGGCGACGCGGAACTCGACGGCGACGGCCTCCGCGGCGGACGGCAGGTCGACCTCCGTCCGGTACGCCACGCCCTCGCCGGAGTCGGACGGCACGAGCGTGGTCGTGGTGCGGACGGGCGTCGTGTCGAGTCGGGGGCGGACGCCGAAGGCGGCGGTCACGAGTGCCGGCAGTGCCACGACCGCGAGCTCGGGACGACCGGTGAGGAGAGCGAGCCCTGCGAGCAGCACGCCGACGGCGAGCCCCGAGACCAGCGCCGGGTTCCGGACCCAGAGCGGCGCGGTCCCTGACCCGGAGGCGGGTCGGACCGACGGCTCGTCGGGAACGCTCACCGTGCCTCCAGGCCGGACACTGGCCGCCCGCCGGACGCTCCCGACCCGACCACCGGCGGCCCCGGCACCTGCGCGACGATGCCCCGCACGATCACCGCGGGGTCCACGCCGTTCGCCCACGCCTGCGGCGTCAGCGAGATCCGGTGCGCGAGCACCGCGACGGCCGCGGTCTTGACGTCCTCCGGGGTGACGAAGTCGCGCCCGTCCATGACGGCTCGCGCACGGCCGACGAGCATGAGCGCCTGTGCGCCGCGCGGCGACGACCCGACCTGCACGTCGCGGTGGGTGCGCGTCGCGGCCGCGAGGTCGACGCAGTACAGCGCGATGTCCTCGTCGACGTGCACCCCCTCGACCGTCGCCTGCATGCGCAGCACGTCGGTCGCGTCGACCACGGCGGAGACCGTCGCGACCTCCTGCCGCCGGCCGATCCGGTTGAGGAGCACCTGCTGTTCCCCCTCGCGCGTCGGGTACCCGACCGAGAGGCGCACCATGAAGCGGTCGAGCTGGGCCTCCGGGAGGGCGTACGTGCCCTCGTACTCGATCGGGTTCGACGTCGCGATGACGTGGAACGGCCGGGGGAGCGGGAAGCCCTCGCCCTCGACCGTGACCTGTCCCTCGGCCATCGCCTCGAGGAGCGCCGACTGGGTCTTCGGCGACGTCCGGTTGATCTCGTCGGCGAGGAACATCCCGGTGAAGACGGGGCCCGGGCGGAAGACGAAGTCCGCGGTCGCCGGGGCGTAGACGAACGATCCGGTGATGTCGGCGGGCAGGAGGTCCGGGGTGCACTGCAGACGGCGGAAGTCGAGACCACACGCGGCCGCGAGGCTCCGCGCCGCGAGCGTCTTGCCGAGGCCGGGGACGTCCTCGAACAGGACGTGGCCGCCCGCGAGGATGCTCGCGAACGCCAGCTCGAGCGGCTCCCGCATCCCGACGACGACCGCGCTGACCGTGTCGAGGACGTCGCGGGCGCGCGCGGCGACGTCGGCGATGGGCAGGGACGGTGCGCTCGGTGTCTGGGGGTCGGTCACGGGTGCCTCTCGATCGTGGTGTGGTCGGTGGTGCGCTGCTCGGTGGCACGCCCGGTGCCGTGTTGCTCGGGCGCGGGTCCCAGCGTCTCGAGCGCGGTGAGGACGTTCCCGAACGCGACGAGGTCGATCTCGGACCGCCGCTCGCCCACGAGGACGGCGACCACTCCCGACGGCAGGACGGCATCGATCGCCGTCCGGTCGCGCGGGTCGTCGAGGTCGAGTCGGTGGCGCGTCCACAGGCGGTGTCGGGCCACCGCACGCGCTCGGGCGAGCGTCCGTTCCGGCACGCCGCCCCGGGCACGCAGCGCCCACGCCGTCTCGGACAGGTCGCGTCGGGCACCGGGTTCGGACCGGACGGGAGGCACGGGCCAGGTCAACGGGACGTCCTCACGGACCGCGCTCCACGTCAGACCCACCGCGGCGACGACGCCGCCCACGGCGAGCGACTGCACGACGCCGACGCCGAAGAACCACGTCATCGCCGCAGCCACGACGGCGAGCACGAGCACCCCAGCGGTGCGGCGGCGTGTCACGGGCGGCCCGTCGCCGTGTCGGCGTCCGCCGGGGTCGTGGCCGACGTGTCCGCCCGGGTGTCGGCCGGTGCCTCGGCCCACTGGCCGTCGAGCGTTCGCAGCGCGGCACGGACGTCGGCGACGTCGGCATCGGTCGCCGGGGTCCCGCCGAAACGCACCGCGAGGTAGCAGCGACGAAGGGTGCCGAGGGCGGTCTCGTCGACGTCGAGCCGTCGCAGGATCCGCGTCGTGAACTCGGTCGGCGTCTCCGCGGCCTCCCGACGGAACCCGGCGTCCTCTGCCGACTCCTGCAGGCCGAGCCACGCCGCGGTGACGGCGTCGGACGGGTCGCGGGGTCCGGACAGCACCTCGAGGGCACGACCGATCCCGCGACGCAGGTGCTGGCGTCCGACCTCGGTCGAGGGATCGGCGGGCACCTCGACCGCGAGGCCGGCCACCTCGATCGCACCCGGGCGCGTGCGACGGCGTCGCTTCCTCACGAGGTGCAGGACCACGAGCACGAGGAGGGCGGTGCCGATCACCCCCAGGACGACGAGGACCCACGATGTGTCGACGTGCTGGGCTGCCGGAGCTCCGAGCGTCCGCGGCTCGTCGGTGGTGGGCGGTGAGACGGTCGGCTCGACGACCGGTGCGCGGGCCGGGGCGACCGCGGGGGACCAGCGGGCGCCGGTCAGGACGGGGCGCGCTCCGAGTCCGGCGGCGATGACGACCAGCGCGCCGAGGGTGAAGGCAGCGACGGGGACGAACGGGAAGCCGCCGCGGTGCGGACCGTCGTCGTTCGCCATGCCGTCACGCTACCCCGGGTCGAGCGGGCTCAGCCGTCGACCGGCTCGGCGGACCGTGCAGCCCGGACGACCTGCCAGACCGCGAGGGCGACGACGGCGGCCCCAGCTGCCCCGGCGATCCACGATCCGGCGACCCCGAGCACGGGTTCGGTCTCGCAGGAGCTCGTGCCCTGGCCGGGCGCGGCATCGGAGCAGCTGGTCACCTGGACCATGACCAACCACAGCACCGTCACGACCACGATGACGGCGACCGTGCTCCACCCCACCACTCGCTCCACGATCCGCTCCGTCCCCGACGTCATCAGTGACGACCAGGCTCGCACGGTCCGGGCCACCCGTCGGTCTCGATCGCGCAACAGGACGCGGCCGTCGAGGGCTCAGTCGCCGTCCCACCACCGCAGCACGCGCGTGCCCACGAGCGTGAGCCAGCGGGACGGCTCACCGGCCGGCACGTCCACCTCGAACCACTGCCGGCCCGGCGGGCGGACGCCCTGGAGCCACCGTCCGTCAGCACCACAGGCAGCGCGGACCACCTCGATCGCCTCGGCGGCGCGGGGGTCCGGTTCCGCCTCGTCACGGAGCGCCGCGGCCCGGAAGTGGTCGGTCGCGCGGAGCACGCTGTACTTCCAGCGGAACGGGTACGCGAACTCCGCGGCCCAGGGGCCGACGAGTGCTCCGTCGGACCTCCGGCGGAGCAGTCGTCGGTCGAGGAGGTAGTCGGCGCCTCGGTGTCGGGCGTCCCGGAGCTCGGCCGCGCGGGGATGCCGTCCGTCGGTCAGGACCTCGTGCTGCAGGAGCCCCTCGAGCACGTTGAGGGTCGAGTGGAACGACGAGACCGTGGAGCCCTCGACCCACTCGCAGTTCCACCCGCCGTCGGGCTGCTGGTGTTCGAGCACCCAGTCGGCGATGCCGTCGACGTCGGCGCCGAGCCACGCGCCGTTCGCGAGGGTGAAGGCGTTGATGCAGCAGTCGACCTCGCCGCCCCAGTACGGCAGGTCGTCGAACTCCCATCGGCTGTTCGCGTCGAGCCGTGCGGCGGTGTCGCCGAGGACCGCGGCGTCCAACCCCCACTCGCGCAGGGCGTTGAGGGACCAGGTCGTCGCGGTGTACGGCTGCCCGGGTCCCTCGGGCTCGGGTTCGGCGGGGAAGTACGCGCCGCCTGCCCACTGTCCGTCGGGGTCCTGGTGGGCGAGGAGTGCGGCGCCGAGGCCCTCGGTCGCGACCCGTGCACGCGTGGCCTGCCAGGTCGGTGCCGGCGCGCCGACGATGTCCCGTTCCACCTGCCACCGCAGGGCCGGGTCCGAGTCGAGGAGCCAGTCGACCACCGTGTCGTCCATGGCGCGCCAGACTACGCCGACCACGGCGCGCGGGCACCTGCGCGCGGGCGGGTCCGCACAACGGGAGTCGATCGGAGCCGTGCGTTCCCGTGGTTCGCGCGCACTTCGGTTGTGCGCCACCGCGCCGAACCGCGTCGAACCGCGCCCGACGCGACTCGCGCGGCAGCGCAGCGCCCTGCCGCGCCGCGGCGCCCCCGCGCGTCAGCCGACGTAGCGGTACGACGCCCCGTCGTCCGTCCGCACGAGCACGCCGAGGTCCACCGCGTCCCGCCGCACGATCGCGACGTCCTCGGCGAACATGGCGATCGCGGCGTTGAGCACCGGCTCGGGGACCGGCCTGCCCGTGCCGAGCCGCTCGAACACGAGCTCGACGATGCGCACGGACAGCGGGTGGCGCTGGTCGTCCGGCACCGGCATCCGCGCGATCCGGTCGAACTCGAGCAGCGCCGCCGGCCCCTGCAGCCGCTGCAGGTCCTGCGCCGTCCGCCCGAGGAGCGCCGTGTCGGGTCCGTCGTCGCCGACCCAGTCGAAGGCCGCGACGGCAGCAGTCGTCCGCTCGTCGAGGGCTGCGCCGCCGACGATCGCGGACCGGAGCGACGGGCTCGCCAGCACCGCGACGGCCTGGCGAGCCCGTGCGACCGACTCGCGGAGGGGCATCAGAAGTACGTGATGCCGTGCGGCGTCCGCGGCGGGGTCAGCATCGCCCGCAGGAGTGCCGGCGCCGCCGGGTCCGCCGCGCGGAGGAGCCCGGCCGCCGCGAGCGTCGTCGGCGACACCGACCCGATGAGCAACGCACCGAGGTCCGCGACGTCGAGCTGGAGGTCGGACCCGGCCGCGTCGGCGTCGTCGGCGGTCTTCGTCACGGTGCCCCGCGCCTCCTGGACGTCCAGCCGGTACGTGCCGGAGGCGAACCCGAGCGCATCCGTCACGGCGAGCGTCAGCGAACCGTCGACGGCGTACGGACGCGATGCGAGCACCCGCTCGACGTCGAGGACGCGCAGCCAGACGTGGTCCTCCTCGTGGTCGACGTCGTACGCGCGGTTGTCGCCGAGCGCGGCGACGATCGGGTCGTCGAGCCGCGACCGGTTGTACCTGACGACGTCGTTGAGGTCGATCGAGAGCAGGAACTCCCAGAGCGACAGGTAGGCGTCGTCGGTCGCGTAGACCAGGTCGACGACCTCGAGCGTGGTGTCGCCGTCGCGGCTCTCCTTGACGCGCCAGGTCACGTAGCCGTCGAGCTCGTCGGAGTCGTCCGGGCGGTGCACGGCTGCGCGGACGTCCTTCGCCTGCTCACCGTCGCCGTTGCGCAGCCCGAACACGATGGGCCAGGTGCCGGTGTTGCGCACCATGGAGCCCGGCGTCCGCGCGTTGAACCGGTCGAAGACGGCACGGCCGGGACCGCCGGCGAGCCACTCGGGCGTGACGACGCTGACGACACCGGTGGTCGGTGCGAGGAGTGGGAGCGCACGCTCGCGGCGGACCCGGACAGCCCGCTCGCGGATCGCGCTGCCGAAGCCGAAGCGGCGGTAGATGGTGCCCTCCGACGCGGTCAGCGAGGCCATGGCGTAGCCCTCGGCGACACCGCGCGCGAGGGCGTGCGTCATCATCGCGCGGAGGATCCCGCGGCGACGCTCGGTCGGTCGGACGGTCACGGCGGAGATCGCCTGGGTGTCGATCGACGAACCGTCGCCCCAGCTCAGCTCCTTGCCGAACCAGGCGAAGGTACCGGCCGGCCAGGTCTCGTCGACGGAGCCCGGGGCAGGTCGGCGGACGTACGCGCCGAGCCAGGTCTCGTCGTCCTCGATGAAGTGCGCGACCATGCGCGCCGCCGCCTCGTCGCCGGGGTGCGGTTCGTGGAACCCGAGTCCGACGGCCTGCATCCAGGCCTCGGTCTCGGCGTTCGGTGCCCCCTGCTCGTCCGTCCCGGGCGCGAAGGCGCGCAGCTCGTAGCGGTCGTCGAATGCCTCGTTGCTCACGTTCCCGACCCTATCGGGGTCCGGTGACGGAACGACAGGCGCGACGAGCGGGCCAGGAGGCGCGGGTCGTCCCCGCCACGCGCCGCACGCGGGCTCGGGTCACGCCGTCGCGCGTCGGCTCACCTCGCGGCGCGGCGGGACGCCGATCGGGGCGGGTTCTTCCGGAGGTGCTCGCTGATCCGGCCGAGGATCCGGTCGAGCTCCGCGGCGTCCTCGTCCGTGATCGGTGCGAACAGCAGCCCGTGCACCGTGCCGATGTGCCCGGGGAACACCGCGGCGAGGACGGCTCGCCCGTCGTCGGTCAGCGACACCACGGTGCTGCGCTCGTCGTCCGGAGAGGGGCCGCGCGTGACGAGTCCGCGCTGCTCGAGCAACTGCGCCTGGTAGGTCAGCCCGCTGCGGCTGTAGACCACCCCGTCGGCGAGGTCCGTCATCCGCAGGTGCCCGTCGGGGGAGTCCCCGAGTCGTGCCAGGAGCTGGAACTGCACGTACGACAGCCCGCCCACGTCCTTGAGCTGCTGCTCGACCGAGGGGCGCAGGAGCGCACTGACCTCGGTGAACGACAGGTAGGCGCGCAGCTGCGTCGGCGTCAGGGACGAGGGGGTTTCGGACATGATCCGATCCTACCTGTTGCTTCGAGTTCGAAGCAGTGTTACGGTTCCATCAATCGCTTCGAATTCGAAGCAAATGACGGAGGAGTCATCATGAAGGCAGTGCAGTTCCACGAGGTCGGCGGTCCCGAGGTCCTCACCTACGGCGACGTCGACCAGCCCACCCCCGGCCCGGGCGAGGTCCTCGTCCGGGTCACGGCATCGGCGTACAACGCGGCGGACAACGGCATGCGCGCCGGCTTCCTGCTCATCCCGGTCGTCCTGCCCCACGTCCCCGGGTACGACGTCTCCGGAACGGTCGCGTCCCTCGGGGACGACGTCACGGACCTGGCGGTCGGCGACGCCGTGATCGGCTTCCTGCCGATGGAACGCGACGGGGGAGCGGCCGAGTACGTCGTCGCTCCGGCGGACGCGCTCGTCGCCGCCCCGACGAGCATCCCGCTGGCCGACGCGGCTGCGCTGCCGTCAGTGGCGCTCACGGCGTGGCAGGCGCTCTTCGACGACGGTCGGCTCGAGGCCGGGCAGCGCGTGCTCGTCGTCGGCGCGGGCGGTGTGGTCGGGAAGTACGCGATCCAGCTCGCGAAGCGCGCCGGTGTCGAGGTCATCGCCACGGCCAGCCCGCGCAGCGCCGACGCCGTCCGTGCCGCCGGTGCCGACCAGGTCGTCGACCACACCACGACCGACGTGCTGCAGGCGGTCGACGGGCAGGTCGACGTCCTGCTCAACCTCGCCCCGATCGAGCCGGAGCAGTTCGCCTCGTTCGTGGCCGCGGTCCGCGACGGGGGTGCGGTCGTGAGCACGACGGCGTTCATGGCGACCCCGGGGGACGAGTCCCGCGGGGTCCGTGCTGCGACGGTGTTCGTGCTCCGGAACCGCGAACGGCTGGCCGAGCTCGTCCGGCTCGTCGACGCCGGGGAGCTCACGGTCGAGGTGACGCGGCGCATCCCGCTGACCGAGCTGCAGGCGCTGCACACCGAGGGCGCCGCCGGACGGATCGCCGGCAAGGTCGTCGTCCTCGTCCTCGTCTGGGCGACGAGCGACCCGGTGGGGGGATCGTGACCCACCACCGGGCCGGGCGGGTCAGGGGGAGCCGCGCCGCGCCTCCTGGGCCACCACCTCGTCGAGGTCCGCCAGCTGCCGCATCTGCTGGAGCGGACGGGCCATCCGGTTGTTGTCCCGCAGGGCGGGCTCCGTCCGCGCGAGGAAGGCCCAGTAGCCGGCGGTGAACGGGCAGGCGTCCTCGCCGAGCCGCTTCGTCGGGTCGTAGCGGCACCCGCCGCAGTGGTCCGACATCCGGTCGATGTACCGACCACCGGACGCGTACGGCTTCGTCGCGACCATCCCGCCGTCGGCGTGCTGGGACATCCCGATGATGTTCGCGGGCATCACCCAGTCGGTCCCGTCGACGAACACGTCCGTGAACCACTCGGTGAGGTGCACGGGGTCGTACCCGCGCTGCAGCGCCCAGTTGCCCAGCACCATGAGCCGCTGGATGTGGTGCAGCCAGCCGTGGTCGTGCAGGCCCTCGATCGCGGTGCCGAGGCAGGCGGCCTCGACCCGGGACGCGTCGAGCTCCCGCCACCACCGGGGGATCCGCTCGTGCGCTCCGAGGGCGTTCTCCGAGGCCCCGTAGTCGTCGCCGAACCACCAGTAGAGGTGCCAGACGTAGTCGCGCCACCCGGCGATCTGCCGGACGAACCCCTCGACGCTCGCGAGCGGGGCGTCGTCGTCGCGGTGGGCCACGAGTGCCGCCTCGATCGCATCGCGCGGGTCGAGGACACCGAGGTTCATCGGGACGCTGAGCAGCGAGTGCGCCATGGTCCAGTCGTTCGTGAGCGTGGCGTCCTCGAACGGGCCGAAGTCGTTCAGCCGGGTGCGCACGAAGTCGTCGAGGGCGCTCTGGGCCTCGTCGGGCGTGACCGCGAAGCGCCGACGGTCGTCCGCACCGACGAAGCGGGCGATGCCGTCCCGCTCCCAGCGGTCGAGGTCGCGCCGGACCTCCTCGTCGACCTCGTCCTCCTCGGGTCACCACGGTTCCGGGAGTCCGAGCGTGGTCGCACCCTTCGGCGGCGACTCCCGGTTCTGCTCGTCGAGGCTGAACCTCCCGCCGACGGGCGCGTCCGAGCGCATCAGCCAGCCCTCGCGACGACGGACCCGCTCGTAGAACGTCTCCATCCGGAAGCGACCGGTGCCCTGCGCGGCCCACTCGGCGAACTCGTCCTCGTCGGTCACGAAGCCGCGGCTCGGCAGCACCTCGGTGCCCCTGCCCCAGTGCCGCACCTGTGCGCGGAGCGTCCGCGACGGCGGGTCGACGACCTCGAGGTCGTCCCGGCCGACCAGCGCCTGGCGGAGCGTGTCGACCTGCACGTGCTCGATGCGGTCGCCCTCGCCCCGGTCGCGGAGGTCGCGGACCAGGTGCCGGAGCGCACTCAGCCACAGGTGCGCCTTCGCACGGTGCACGGGACGCGCGGTGAAGAACTCGCGGGCCTCGACCACGAGGAGCGGGCCGCCGTCGTCGAAGTCCGGGCCGTACTGTCCCGGCAGGATGAGACGCCGGCGCCGCTCGGAGCGTCGGTCGGCCGGGGCGGTGCGCGCGTCCGTCATGCGGCGGACGGTACGCGAGCACGCGGGTGCGGGCCCGGGACGTCCCCCGACTCCACGGCGGTTCCGCGGGCGCGCCGCCCTGTGTAGGGTGGCGGACATGCAGTGCCGCTGAACCCGCTTCCGACTCCCTCCAGTGCCCCGTCGGGGCCGTCGAAAGGTTCAGCATGCCCGCATCCACCCTGCCCCTCGCCGGCAAGACCGCCCTCGTCACCGGTGTCTCACGACGCCGTGGCATCGGGTTCGCCGTCGCGTCGAAGCTCGCCGACCTCGGCGCGAGCATCGTCGTGCACCACCACCGCCCGCACGACCTCGACCTGCCGTGGGGCGGCGACGACCTCGACGCCGTCCGCGACGGACTGCGCGCACACCTCACCGAGGGCGCCCGGTTCGCAGACGTCCCCGGCGACCTGTCCGATCCCTCCGTGATCCCGGAGCTGATCGACACCGCGACGGCACTCACCGGCCGCCTCGACGTCCTCGTGTGCAACCACGCCAAGAGCGGGGACGACGGCAGCATCCTCGACATGACCCCGGAGCGGCTCACCGCCTTCTGGGAGGTCAACACCCGCGCGACGATGCTGCTGACCGCCGAGTTCGCCCGGCGCCGCGCACCGCGGACGGACGAGCCACGACGGCCGGGGGACCGGATCGTGGGGACCGGCCCGTACGCCGAGGCGCAGGGGCACGTGTTCTGGATGACCTCGGGGCAGATCCACGGGGCGATGATCGGCGAGGTCGCGTACGCCGCGAGCAAGGCCGCGCTCGCCGGGGTGACCGCCACGGTCGCGAAGGAGCTGCTCGAGCTCGGCATCGTGCTCAACACCGTCAACCCCGGGCCGGTGAACACGGGTTACATGGACCCGGAGACCACGGACCGGTCGCTCGACGGCCTCGACGAGTACCTGGCGAGCACGCCGTTCGGTCGCGTCGGGACGCCGCAGGACCCGGCCGAGCTCATCGGGTGGCTCGCGTCGTCCTCCGGCAGTTGGGTCGTCGGGCAGGTCCTCACCTCGGACGGCGGCTTCAGTCTGTGACGTGGTGGTCAGTCGGTCGTGCCGCGTGGGGGATCGACCAGCAGCCCGACGCGGTCCGCCAGGTACGCCTCGAGCGGGACGGCGGCGCCCGCGGTGGGGGACCAGCGGACGAACGGGCCGCCGTCGTCGACGAAGAGCACGCCGTCCGAGCCGACGAGCGACCCGTCGACCGGGATCGGCGTCGCGCCGTGGTTCACGGTGTCCCCGGGCTCGAAGTGGCCCTTCTGCGCGGCTGCCCGGTAGGCCCGACGGACCTCGGCGGAGACGGACACGAACTGCGACCGCCCGGGTTCGGTGACGCGCGTGATCCGTCCGGTCGCCCAGACCAGGCCGTCGGTCTCTGGGGAGGACCCGAGCAGCAGCGCGCCGACCCGCCACACCCGGCCGAGCGACCGGATCGTGGGCTCGCGCCGGATGCCGAGCACGGCCTTCGGCTCGACGTACTCGCCGAGCGCCTCGTCCGGGACGTCGGCGTCGCGGAGCCGTCGCGCCGCGTCGTCGAGCAGCGCCCTCGCCCGTTCCACGCCGTCCGTCACGTCACCCGAGCGTAGCCCGGTGGGCGCCGCGACCGCGTGGCCCCCGTCCGTCGGCGTCGCCCGCGGCGCGTCGGCGGCGCACGGCCGACACGGTGCCGATCGTGACCATCACCGCGCCGTACGCCAGCAGGACCCCGGCGATCGCGGGCACGAGCCACGAGCGCGACCCGTTGACGAGCTGGTTCACCAGGCCGATGTCCGGCAGGCTGTACCAGACGACGCCGCGTACCTGGGCAGCCGTCACCGGTGCGGGATCGGCGAGCGCGTTGTTGTCGCCCTTGAGCGTGAACGTCCGAGACCCGTCCGACGACGACGCGACCGAGACCACCCGGTGGCTGATGACCGCCGGCTGCCCGGACGTGATCTGGTAGGTCACGACGTCGCCGATGCGGATGTCCTCGACGGGCGTCGGCCGGACCACGAGGAGCGTGCCGGGCGGCAGCGTCGGGTCCATCGACTGCGTGAGGACGGTGAGCGGCGTGGACCCGGTCGCCTTCGGTACGACGATGAGCACGACGGCGAGCCCGGCGACGATGACGAGCAGCCCCGTGCTCAGCCCGAGCGCGAGGGCGTGGACGACCGCACGCCAGCCGGTGCGCGGCGGGCGCCGGGCGCGCCGGGCAGCGCCGTCGGTGGCCGCGCTCATGCGCCGCACCGGACGGCCGCCCCGTCGTTCTGGGTGAAGAGGGTGATCTGCCCGGTCCCGACCACGGTGCTCGTGGGGTTGCCCGCGCTGTCGAGGATCTTCACGGTGATCAGCACCGGGCCGCTCGTGGCGACGCTCGCGGGGATCTGGCTCGGCGCGATGGTGAAGCGGCCGTAGTAGTCCTGCTGCTTCGGGGCGACCATCGTGGACGCATCGCGCCCGGCGTAGGCGCCGTACCAGGTGTCCTTCGGACGGGACGAGGTGGCCCAGGCGACCTCGACGTAGTTGCCGCTGTGGTCCGTGCACGTGAGGGCGGGCGTGGCCGCCGAGGTGTTCAGGTAGAAGCCCCCGGACACGACGCCCGAGCTCCACGTGCCGGCCGTCACCGTGAGGTTCACGTTCACGTTCGCGGTGCTCGACGCCGGCGCGGACGAGGACGGCGTGCTGCGGGTGCACCAGACGGCGCTCGCCCCGGCGGCGAGCTTCGTGGTCAGGCTCGGCAGCGACGCCCAGGTGCCGGAGACGGAGCCGGTGCCGACCGAGGTCGACGCCGTGCAGGCCGCGGTCCCGGTCACGGGCCAGGCGACGACGCTCACGGCCTGTGCGAGGGCGGTCGAGCTACCGGACACGACGGAGACGGTGGTGGTGGCGGTGCCGGCGAGCGACCCCGCGTTGGTCAGGGTGAGCGGCTTCGTCGTGCTCGTCACGCTCGAGGAGAACGTGGTCGTCATGTCGCTCGTGCCGGTGAGGGACGCCCCGGTCTTCCCGATGGTCACGCTCGAGGCCGTCGTGCCGGTCGCGCTCCAGAGCGCCCACGCGGCGGACGACCCGCCGACGACGAACGCCAGCGCGAGCAGCCCGGCGAGCACGGTGCGGAGTCGGCGGCTCATGCGCTGACCTGCGTCCCCGTCACGGTCAGGGTGAAGTCGGTGACGGCCCCGGCGACGGTCTGCGGTGCGTCGGCGTCGAGGTCCATCTCGACGCACCCGACCGCGCTCGCGCCGGCCGCGAGGGTGAACGAGCCGCTGCCGGTGTCGAAGGCAGCGATCCGTCCGCTCGCGCCGGACAGGCCGGTGCGGCAGTCGGCGGTGCTGCCGACCACCGCGAGGCGCAGGGTCAGTTCACCGAGCACCGCAGCCGGGGTCGCGTTCGTGGCGTAGGCGACGTTCGTCGAGGTGGTGGCGACTCGCATGGTGAGCGGGATCGAGCCGGTGTTGCGGACCGTGAACGTGCCGGTGACGCCGCCACCAGGACCGAGGACGGACGTGTTCATCGCGGAGAGCGGGCCGGTGGCGATGGTGGCGGTCGCGGACCGCACCGTCGAGGCCGAAGTGCTGGCGGTGCCGTTCCAGAGCGCGTAGGTGCCGCCCGTGCCGAGCAGCGCCGTCACGACTGCGACGACCAGGGCGAGGGCAGTGGGCCAGATCCACCGGTGACGACGCGGCGCCGCGTGGCGTCCGCTCGTCCTCGGTGTGCTGGTCATGTCCGTCCCCTGGTCGTCGTGGTGGTGTGCACCGCCGTCCGGCGGTGCGGGTGGGCCAGGAGGCGCGTGGTCGCGATCGGCGGATCAGGGACCCATCGAGACCACGGGCTCAACGGCCCGGGTTGCTTCCGCGGGTCAGGAACCGATCGCGGTCTGGGTCAGCGTGAACGCGAGCGCGCCGACGTTGAGCGTGCCGCCCTGGCCCGTGGTGGCCGACGACGGCAGGGTGATCGTGAAGACGACCCTGACGGTCGAGGTCGCGGCCGAGGGGGAGACCACGAAGGTGTTCGCGTTCGCGGTGGACTGCACGACCGAGGCGCTCGACGAGGTCACCGCGAGGGTCTTCGTCGTCGCGGCGAGCAGGGCGCTGTCACCGGTGATGCTCTGGCTCGCGTAGGTGAGGTTCGCCTTGAGGTCCTGGCCGGTGGCACCGATCGTCAGGGTCTGCGTGAACTGGTACGAGTTGCCCGGCACCATGAGGGCGCTCGCCGGGTTGATCGTCGCGGAGCGGCCGTTCGTGATGTCCGTCCAGACGCCGTCGTTGTTCGCGCTGAGGGTCAGCGATCCCGAGCTCACCGAGGAGGCCGCCGTGCTGGCGCTGGCGTTCCACAGGGCGAAGGTGCCCGCGCCGCCGAGGAGGAGGGCGACACCGGCGGCGCCGGCGATGGCACCGGTCACGATCTTGTGCATGAGGGGTCCGTTCTGCGCGTTCGGGCGCGCTGCGACCATCGGCAGTGCCGACGGGACGATGTCATCGACCCGTGGTTCGTGCGGGTCGCGGCTGACCTGTGCCGGAGAGCTGTCGCCGGGCTCCGCGACGTGACACGTCTCGGGCGGGCTGGACTCGCTCTGTTGTCGACGCTACCGGTCCCCCAAAGTGCGGACAAGTGGGAACATGCGTCTGAATGGACCCAGTACAGGGGTCATTTTCGTCCCCGAGAGTGCCGACACGGTTTGTACCCCGATCGGTCTCGGCCGCGGAAGGAATGCCGAGCACACCCGTACCGTTGCACCGTCCGGAAACGAGGAGGGCCCATGGGCATCGTGCGGTGGCTGTTCGACGCGCAGCTCGTCATCGGCGACCAGACCGTGCTCTGGCGCGAGGTGATCGGCAACGTGTTCGGCCTGCTCAGCGCCCTCGGTGGGATGCGCCGCAAGGTGTGGGCCTGGCCGGTCGGCATCGTCGGCAACGCCCTGCTCTTCACGGTCTTCATGGGAGCGCTCTTCGACACCCCGAACCCCGTGAACCTGCTCGGTCAGGCCGGACGCCAGGTGATGTTCATCATCGTGAGCGTCTACGGCTGGTACCGCTGGACGCACCGTCCCGACGACGCGACGACTGTGATCGAGCCTCGCTGGGCCTCCTGGAGGGCCCGCGGACTGATGGTCCTCGTCATGGTGGGCGGCACCGCCGTCCTGACACCGGTGTTCCGCGCCCTCGGCTCGTACGAGCCGGTGTGGAGCGACGCCTGGATCTTCGTCGGCTCGCTGCTCGCCACCTACGGGATGGCCAAGGGCTGGGTGGAGTTCTGGCTGATCTGGGTCGCGGTCGACCTGGTCGGTGTGCCGCTCCTGTTCTCGGCCGGGTACTACGCCTCCGGGCTCATGTACGTGTTCTACGGCGTCTTCACCCTGACCGGGTTCTTCGTCTGGATGCGCCAGCGCACGAAGCCCTCGGCGGCCCCGGTCACGGTCGGCTGACCGAGGCCCCCGCTCTGGGACGAGACAAACCCTCGGGAACAGTGTGTGATGGTCGGATGGCACACCACCACGACGCGGCCTTCGAGGACGAACAGTCCCTGGCCGAACGGATCGTCCGCGCCGCGATCCGCGCCTACCGACTGCACCCGTTCGACAGCGTCGACGCCGAGGTGGTCGCCGAGGTCGCCGGCATCGAGGTGACCACGGTGGAGCGGCTCTTCCCGACGTGGGACGCGCTGCTGCTCGTGACCTACGACCGGTGGACGCAGCTGCGCGGGACGCGTCGGAGGAACCCGCCGACGTGCACGATCGAGCACGTCCGGATGACCCTCGCCGAGGACGTGGCCGACCCCGGCCTCGTGCGGGTGCTCGCCGGTGCCATCACGATCGCGGCGGCCGACACCGGCTTCGCCGAGCTCTTCCGCAAGCGCTTCGAGGAGTACGCCGAGCAGCTCTCGTCCGGGCTCGAGCGCGACGTCGAGTCCGGGTCCGAGCGCCTGGCGATCCCCGCGTACCAGGCCGCGACGCAGCTGCTCGCGGTGTACGAGGGGCTGCAGATCCAGATGCTCGTGCGCCCGCACATCGACGTCCTCGTGGAGTTCGACCGTGCCGTCCGCACCCTCCGTCAGGGGTGGCGCGAGCGCGAGGTGCGGGCGTGGGACCTCGACGAGGTCGTCCTCACCAGCTAGCCGGTCGGGCCGGTCAGGCCCGCGACCGACGACGCCACGACACGATCTGCCGGAGTGTCACCTTCGAGCCGTACTGCGCGACGGAGTGCCGGAACAGGTACTCGGCGAACCACAGCAGCACGGCCGCGACCACGAACACCTCGACGATGCAGACCACCGACTCGGTGACGGTGAGCGACCCGACCGCGTTCCGGACCATCGCGGTGATCGGCGTGAACGTCGGGAAGTACGTGAAGAACGACGCCACCGGTGAGGTCGGCGTCGTCATCACGAAGAACGCCGCGTAGAGCGGGATGATGAGCGAGAAGATCGCCACCGACTGCAGCGCCGAGGCGTCCTTGATCGAGGGCACGGCGGCCCCGACCGCGACGAACAGCGCCGACGCCAGCAGGACCCCGCCGACGAGGAGCAGCGCACCGACCACCATCCGCCAGGGGTCGATGGTCAGCCCGCCGAGTCGTGACGCCACGAGGGGGAGCGCGGCGAGCAGCCCGATCAGCCCCGGGACGACGAACACCCCGACCTGGACGAACCCGACGAGCAGCATCGCGATGACCTTGCCGCGGATGAGGTCGCCGGCCGTGACGGTCGTGAGGATCATCTCGGAGATGCGGTTCTCCTTCTCCTCGACCACCACCGTGACCATGCGGGTGGCGAGCAGGATGACGAGCCCGAAGAACGCGGCGACGTAGAGGAACGGCGGCACGATCGACAACCAGCCCGGCGCCACCCGGCCGTCCGCGTAGGTCGTCAGGTCGGTGTCCGGCGGGTTCCGGAGGAGTTCGACGGACTCCGGGTCGTCGACGGTCGCGGCGACGCTCTGCTCGAGGACCCGCTCCGCCAGCGACGAGTACCCGCCGTTCCCGAAGAGCCCGCGGTCGGCCGCCTCGACCCGGATCGGCGACGTCGACGGCGACTCGGGGAAGGTGATGAACGCGTCGAGGGTCCCGGAGCGCACCGCGGTCCGGTCGGCGGCTGGGTCGGCCGACGGCGACCCGCCCCACTTCGCGGCGACGCTCTCGGACACCAGACCGGAGTCGTCCACGTACCGGAAGGGCGTCTTCGTCGCGGACGAGCTGGACACCACCGAGTCCGTCCCGGCGGACTGCCCGACCCCGACGAGGAGCGACACCACGACGATGACGACCGGCAGCGCCAGCGTGCCGATCCAGAACGCGGGCTTCTTCACCGCACGCACGAACTCGAACCGGATGACGGTCCCGAGGCGGCTCACGCGGCGGCTCCGGCCCGTGCGGTGTCGGCGGCCGCGTCGGCTCCGGCGTCGTGGCCGTACACCTGGACGAAGATCTCGTCGAGCGGGATGCGCCGCATCTCGAACCCGGTGACGTGCACGCCGGCCGAGACGAGCGACGCGAGGATGTCCGACCCGTCGGCCGCGGCCGCGGGCATCGGCACGAGGTAGGCGACGTGCCCCTCGTGCCGGGCGAGGCGGTACAGCGGCGACGGCGGTACCGGCCCGTCGAGGCCGACCCGGGCGACCGCGCCCCCGAAGGCGTCCTGCACGTCGGGGATGGTGCCGTACGCGGCCGCGGTTCCGTCCTTCAGGAGCAGGATGCGGTCGCAGAGCCGCTCGACCTCGTCCATGTGGTGGGTGACGAGGACGACCGTGGCACCGTCGGCCTTCCGCTCGTCGACGAGGTCGAGCAGCAACCGACGGTTGACCGGGTCGAGGCCCTTCGTCGGCTCGTCGAGGATGAGCAGCCGGGGCCGGTCCATGATCGTGATGCCGAGCTGGACCTTCTGCTGCTGGCCGCCGGAGAGCTTGTCCACCCGGAGCTTCGCCCGGTCCGCCAGGCCGACGCGGGCGAGGTAGTCCATGCTCCACGCCGTCGCCTCGGGCCCGCGCAGGCCGCGGAGCCGCCCGAAGTACGTCATCACGTCGATGACCGACTCCTTGCGGTACAGGCCGCGTTCCTCGGGCAGGTAGCCGATCCCGCCGGTGGCCGGTCGGTAGGGCTGCCCGTCGATCGTGAGGGTGCCGGCGGTCGGGGTGGTGATGCCGAGCAGCGCACGGATGGTCGTGGTCTTGCCCGAGCCGTTGCTGCCGAGAAGTCCGAAGGTCTCGCCGGGGGCGATGTCGAACGACAGCCCGTCGACCACGTTCCGGTCCCCGAACCGCATCACGAAGTCCTGCACGCTGATGGTCGCCCCGCTCATGCCGCGACCCTACCGGCAGCGCCTGACGGCGCTCGGGCGTGACCGCCTGACGGACTGGAGGCGCGGTGCCTGCCTGCACCGCGCCTCCCGTCCGTCACCTGGTTCCGTCAGGAACGCAACCAGGCCGTCCCCACACCCGACAGTGCGCCGTCTGCCACCGGCGCGGAGGCGAGCAGCAGCTCGCCCGCAGGGAGGTCGTACGGCTCGTCGCCGAACACCGTCACGCTCGTCCAGCCGTTCGGCCGGCGGAACGCGAGCACGTCGTCGCGGCCGGTCTCGAGCCACTCGAGGTGTTCCTCGGACTGCAGCTGGCCGCGCAGGCCGAGCGCCTTCCGGTACAGGTTCAGCGTCGAGTCGGGGTCGGCGTCCTCGGTCTCGACCGACACGTCGGCGAACCACGCCGGCTGCGGCAGGTGCGCACCGCCGTCGCCGAACCCGAAGCTCCTGCCGCTCCGGGTCCAGGGGAGCGGCACGCGGCAGCCGTCACGGCCGACGTCGACGCCCGGGTTCCGGAAGAACGCCGGGTCCTGACGGTCGGCGTCGGGGATGTCGCCGACCTCCTGCAGGCCGAGCTCCTCGCCCTGGTACAGGTAGGCCGAGCCGGGCAGCGCGAGCTCGAGCAGCGTCGCCGCGGTGGCACGGCGCAGCCCGAGCGAGCGGTCGAGCGCGTCCTGCGAGCCGCCGGCGAGCAGCCAGGCGCTGCCCTGCTTCTCCTCGGCGCCGTTGCGTGCCGGCAGGGCGTAGCGGGTGGCGTGCCGGACGACGTCGTGGTTCGAGAAGACCCACGTGGTCGACGAGCCGGACTCCTCGGCGAGCCCGAGGTTGAACTCGATGATGCTCCGGAACTGCCCGGCGTCGAAGTCGGCCTCGAGCAGGTCGAAGTTGAACGCCTGCCCGAGCCCCTCGGCGCTGGCGTACCGGGCGCGGCGGTCGGCGGCGACCCACGCCTCGGCGACGGCCGTGCGTGCGGGCGTGTACTCGTCGAAGACCTTCCGCCACTCGGCGTAGATCTCGTGGACGTCGTCGCGGTCCCAGAGGATGTGCGAGCCGTCCTTCGGCGACGCGAGGACCTCGGCCCACGTCGGGAGCGGGCCGGACGGCAGGTCCTTCGCCAGGCCGTGCGCGACGTCGATGCGGAAGCCGTCCACACCGCGGTCGGACCAGAAGCGGAGGGTGTGCAGGAAGTCGTCGCGGACCTCGCGGTTCGCCCAGTTGAGGTCGGGCTGTTCCTTGGCGAAGTTGTGCAGGTACCACTGGCCGTCGCCGACCGCGGTCCAGGCCGCGCCGCCGAAGATCGACACCCAGTCGGCGGGCGCTTCCGCCCCGTCGGGACCGGTGCCGTCCCGGAACACGTACCGGTCGCGGGCAGGGGAGCCCTTCTCCGCTGCGAGCGCCTCGCGGAACCACTCGTGCCGGTCGCTCGTGTGGTTCGGGACGACGTCGACGATCACGCGGATCCCGGCACCGTGCAGCGCCGCGACCATCTCGTCGAAGTCCTCGAGCGTGCCGAGGCGCGGGTCGACGTCACGGTAGTCGTCCACGTCGTAGCCGCCGTCGGCGAGGGCGGACGGGTAGAACGGGCTGAGCCAGACGGCCTCGATCCCGAGGGACGCCAGGTACGGCACCTTCGCGGTGACACCGGGCAGGTCGCCGATGCCGTCGCCGTTCGCGTCGGCGAAGGACCGCGGGTAGATCTGGTAGACGCTGGCCTGGCGCCACCAGGTGCTGGTCCCGTCCTCGGTCGCGGGTGCGGCGGCGGTCTCGACGACGTCGGTCATGGTGGGGGTCCTCTCGGTTGCGGAGTCGGTGGTCGTCACTTGATCGCGCCCTGCGTGACCCCGGCCATCACCCAGCGCTGCGTGAACAGGTAGACGATGATCGCCGGCGCCATCGCCATCAGGTACGAGGCGAACGACACGTTGTAGTTGTTGCTGAACTGCGTCTGGAACATCTGCTGCAGCACCGGCAGGGTCTGCAGCGCCGGGTTCGAGGTGATCAGCGACGGCATCACGAAGTCGTTCCAGGACGCGAGGAACGCGAAGATGCCGACGGTGGCGCTCATCGGTGCCAGCAGCGGGAACACGAGTCGCCAGAACACCTGCCCCGTGCTCGCACCGTCGATGCGGGCACTCTCCTCCAGTTCGGCCGGGATCGACCGCAGGAACGCGGTGAAGAGCAGCACGCTGAAGGACAGCTGGAACATGACGTGCAGGATCGCGACGCCGAACGGGTTGTCGAGGTGCGCCAGGCCGGTGAGCTTAACCTGCGACAGCGCGAGCACCGGGAACGGCAGGAACATCGCGGCGAGCAGGTAGAAGAACGACCAGCGGAAGAGCCGGCGGTCCCAGTTCCGGGCGATCGCGTACGCCGTGAACGAGGCGAGCAGGATCGTGCCGACGACGGTGATCGCGGCGACGAGCACCGAGACGCCGAACGCGCGCGGGAAGTCCGTCAGTTGCCAGGCCTGCACGAAGCCGTCGACGCTGAACGGCGCCGGGAGGGAGAATGCGTTGCCGTCGACCGCCTGGCTCGTCGTCTTGAACGCCATCGTGATCGTCACGTACAGCGGGACGAGGACGGACAGGGTGCAGAGGGCGAGGACGACCGTGACCGGCCAGTTGAAGCGCTCGCCACGACGGCCGGCGTTCCGATCGGCGTCGACGGAGCGGATGGTGCCGGTCGCGGTGGTCCCCGGCTGGAGGGGTGCCTGGATGGTCATCAGAGCGCTGCCTTCCCGCGGGTCGCCCGCAGCTGGATCACGGCGATGACGACCGCGATGACGAAGAAGATCGTGGCGTTCGCCATCTGGTAGGCGTAGTCGCCGCCGTTGAAGCCCTTGAAGATCGACATCGCGACGCTGGTGGTCGAGGTGCCGGGGCCGCCGTCGGTGAGGCCGACGATGATGTCGTACGAGTTCAGGAAGTTCTTGAACCCGATCACGAGGTTGATGAGGATGTAGCCCGCCGTGAGCGGTGCCGTGATCGACACGAGCTGCCGCCAGGCGCTCGCGCCGTCGAGCGCCGACGCCTCGTACACCTCGGCCGGGATCGAGAGCACGCCGGCGATGTAGATGAGCAG
The DNA here is from genome assembly GCF_031455235.1 of Curtobacterium sp. 320. Taxonomy (NCBI): domain Bacteria; kingdom Bacillati; phylum Actinomycetota; class Actinomycetes; order Micrococcales; family Microbacteriaceae; genus Curtobacterium; species Curtobacterium sp. 320. Next base: position 280,035 of record NZ_JAVDSI010000001.1, read on the forward strand.
TGTCGACGGGATCGCCTGCCACGCGGTCACGACCACGATCGCGATCCACGCCAGGTCCGGGTTCGCGAGGATGCTCTGCTCGAGCGGCGCGAAGCCGAGCGTGGTCGCGAGCGCCGGGAGGCTGTTCGCGAACAGGAACGAGAACACGTAGGCGATGACGATGCCCGAGATCACCATGGGCAGCACGAACAGGGCGCGGAGGGTGATCTTGCCGCGGACCTTCGAGGTCAGGGCGATCGCGAGCAGGAACGCGACCGCGTTCACGACGAGGACCGTGACGAGCGAGAACCCGATCGTGAACAGGTACGCCTGCAGGATCGCCGGGTCGCTGAACACGGCGACGTAGTTCGTCAGGCCGATGAACCGGAAGTCACCGAAGCCGACGGAGTCGGTGAAGCTCAGCACGATGCCCATCACGGCGGGGAGCGTGATCGCCAGGGTGAAGAGCAGGAGGGTGGGGATCAGGAAGACCAGGAAGAGCGGGTCGGTCCGGCTGCGCTTCGTGCGCAGTCCAGCTCCGCCCCGTCGTCCGGACTGGAGGCGCGGTGCGGCTCCGCCCCGTCGGCGGCTGCCCGCCGTCGTGACGGATTCTGTGGTCGTGGTGGCCAAGGTCGTCTCCTTACGCGGCCGTACGGAGCGCGAGACGCGCCCAGTCGCCGTCGAGGGTGCGGAGTTGGGGAGCGGGGGCACCGCCGAAGGCGATGGACTGCAGGTAGTTCGCCACCGGGATCTCGGCGGGGATGAGCTGCGAGGCGCCCAGGGAGAACTTCGCCTGGTCGTAGGAGTCCTGCATGCCGCGCAGCGCGGGGTTCGATGCGGGTGGCGAGTCCTTCCGGACGCCGAAACCGTTGTTGTCGGCGTTGTACTTGTCGTTCACGGCGGGGCTCATCAGGAACGACAGGAACTCGCGCGCCGCCTCCTTCTTGCGGGACGCCTCCGGGATCCACAAGCCGAGGTCGACGTTCACGCGCACCTTGTTGTCGGCGGCGTCGTCGGTCGCCGGGAACGGGAACGTGCCGAGGTCGATGTCCTTGTTCGACTTCGCGATCTCACCGAGCGCCCACGGCCCCTGCAGGTACATCGCGGCCTTCCCCTGCGCGAACGCGAGGTTGCCGTCGCCGTACCCGCGGCTCGCCGCGCCCTTCTGGTGCCACTGCAGGAGGTCCACCATGCGGTCGACGGGGGCGGCGAAGTCCTTCTCGAACGAGACGCTCGAGCTCTTGCCCACCTTCGTACCCTCGCGGTCGAGTGCCGCGAACGTCTGCTGCAGGTCGAGCATCCCGCCCACCGAGTAGTCGAACATGCCCTGGGCGATCGTCCAGTTGTCCTTGTAGGTGCCGTACATCGGCGTGATGCCGGCCTTGGTGAGTCGTTCGCAGACGTCGCGGAACTCGCTCCACGTGGTCGGCACGTCGATGCCCTGGTCGGCGAAGATCTGCTTGTTGTAGATCACCGACGCTGCGGTCACCGAGTACGGCAGCACGCTCGTCCGACCCGGGTAGTCCGCGGTCTGCTTCATGAGCGGCCACAGGTCGGGGTTGATCGTGTCCTTCTCCGGCAGGTCCGACAGGTCGGAGAGGGCGCCGTGCTCGACGAACGAGACCATCGCGTAGTTGTAGTTCAGGCAGCCGAGGTCCGGCGGTCGGTTCCGGACGAAGTTGGCGGACATGTTGGACGTCGAGTCGCGGATGACGCGGATCCTCGACTGGCTGTCGTGGAACTTCGCGATGACCTCGTCGAAGTACCCGATGACCTCGGGCTTCGACACGTAGAAGGTGATCGTCTCGGGGCGGCTGCTCGAGGAACCGAGCGGGGCACAGCCGGCGAGGGCCAGGCCCGCTCCGATGCCGCCCGCCCCGAGCAGGAACCCGCGGCGGCTGAGCGCGGCGGCGTTCCTGGTGGTGGCGTGTGTCTGCACGTCGTCTCCGTCCGTCCGGACCCGGCGTCCCTGCCGTTCCGGTTCGCGGTCCGGCTCCACTGCCGCCCGCAGAATTAAATCTAGCGACAAAATCTAATTCTGCAAGGAACTGTTTCCGCGGTAGTGTGCGGGCATGCCGCCGCCCCGTGGAACGAGCGCAGAGACGCTGCTCGCGTACGCCTTCTCCGTGCGCGCGTTCACCGCGACCGAGGCGATCGACACGACCGGCCTGACCCGTTCCACCGTCCTGGCCGCGTGCGAGGAGCTCGTCCGCCTCGGCTGGGTCCGCGAACTCGACGACGCCCGGGCCGCGGGGGAGTACCGCATCGGCCGACCGGCGCGCCGGTACGAGCTCGACACCGCCGGCGGCGTGGTCGTCGGCATCGACGCCGGGCAGCACCGGGTGACCGTGCTCGTCGCCGATCTGCGCGGCACCGTGCTCGGCCGCGCCGAAGGGGCACTCGGCGACTCCGGTCTCGACGTCCCGGTCCGGCTCGGGGTCGTCGGCGAGACCGTCGCCGCCGCACTGCTCGACGCCGGGGTCGACCCGCTGCGGGTGCTCGTCTCCGTCGTCGGCATCCCCGCCCCCGTGGACGCCGGCGGCGCGTCACCCGGCGACGGCGGGTTCTGGGACCGGATGAACCCGGGCTTCGCCGACGCCGTTCCGGGGCACCGGGTCGTGGTCGAGAACGACGCCAACCTCGCCGCGCTCGCCGAACGGCCGTCCTCGGGTGATGCCTCGTTCGCAGCCCTGCTCTCCGGCGAGCGGTTCGGCAGCGGGCTCGTCGTCGACGGGGTCCTGCTCCGGGGCGCCCACGGCGGCGCGGGGGAGATGCGCGTGCTCGACCTCGTCGAGGGCGTCGGGTCGTCCGACGGCATCGGTGCCACCGCCCGCCGGCTCGTCGCCGAGGCGCTCGCCGCGGGCGACGTCCCGCCGGACAGCCCCCTCGCCGCGGACGCCGACGCCTCCGTCCTGTTCCGCGCGGCGCACGACGGGGACCCGGTCGCCCTCGGCATCGTCGACCGCCTGGGGGACCGGTTGGCCCGCGTCTGCGTCCTGCTCGTCAGCCTGCTCGACATCGACCGCGTGGTCGTCGCGGGGGCCATCGCCGAGCCCGCCGGTGCCGTGATCGACCGGGCCCGCGCGTGGCTCGACGGCGCGGGGTTCGACCCGGTGCCCGAGATCGTCGCGTCGACGCTGGGTGCCGACGTCGTCGTGCTCGGTGCGGTCGCGCACGCGGTCGACGCGGTCCGGGCGGCGCCGCTGTCCTTCTCCGTCCGCCCCGCCCTCGCGTCGTGACCGCGGGCGGGCGCTGCGCGGAGCAGTGCTGACAGGTCAGCTGGCGCCGTCCGCACTGATCGTCACCGGCAGGGTCGCGCCGGACCCGTCGCCGTCATGGCTGGTCACCGCGAGGACGGCGTCGCCCACCGGCAGGTCGTCGGGCAGGTCGAAGCGCCCGGCGACGGTGAACTGCTCGCCCTGCGGGGTCGGCCGCCCGAGCAGCACCGGGTCACCGGTCGACGCGGGCGTGATGGTCACCGTGACGTCGTCGGACGCGCGGAACGTGCCGCCGGTGTCCTCGCAGTCGCGGTAGAGCCAGTCGACGTGCAGGTCGACCGTGCCGCCGGGGCGCAGGTCCGAGTCGCCGAGGTCGATCGAGGTTCCGGCGCAGGACGCGGCGGCTCCGCTCTGCACGCCGCAACCCGAGAGCACCCCGCCGACCAGCAGCACCACGACCATCCCCGTCACCGCACGACCCTGTCCCCACCGCATGACGGCATTCCACCACCTCCGAGCGGTCCATCGGGTCACGATCTCGGTACGTTCGGAGCGTGGGGAACGAACGATCAGCTGACCAGACCGAGCCGGAGCACGACCCGTACGCCCGGCGCCCGGGCTACGTCACCGCCATCGACGGCCGGACCGACCGGGTCACGACTGCGGCGGCGGTCGGCGTGGGCGTCGGCCTCGTCACGTCCTGGGTGCTCGGCTTCTTCCAAGCGCCCGAATGGGTCGTGTGGGCGGGGGCCATCGCCGTCGGTGTGACGACGTGGCTGCTGCTGCGCGCTCGACAACGTCGCCGCGACCGAAGTGAAGGCCGCGCGCCCGGCGCGGTCGCCCGTGCCCGCGACCGTGCCATCGCCGACGCGAACGGCGGCCGACGCTTCTTCGTCGCCCCGAACCCGGTCATCCTGATCGTGATGGGCGGGATCTTCATCGCGCTCGCCGTCGGCACGCTCGGGCTCGGGAGCATGTCGGTCCTCACCGTGATCCGGACGATCGTCCTGGTCGGCGGTGGCGCGTACTTCGTCGTCCAGGGCATCGGGACCCTCGTCGTGCGCCGCCGCCCGCCCGACCCTCGCTGACCCGCGCCGCCGCGTCCGCGCCGAACCACGAATCCGACATCGAACCAGCGGCGCTGCCTGGTTCGACGTCGGATTCGTGGTTCGACGTCCACATCGGCCACGTCGGCCACGTCGGACCGTCGGACCGCCGGCGTGACCGCGCGCCGGTCAGCCCCGCGCGACCGGCGTCAACCGCTGCAACTGCGTCACGTGCCCCGGCTCGAGCTCGTCGAGCGAGGCCACCCCGAGCAGCCGCATCGTCCGCTCGATCTGCTCGGACAGGATCTGGATCATCCGGTCGACGCCGGCCTCGCCACCCGCCATCAGGCCGTACAGGTACGCCCGACCGACCATCGTGAACTTCGCGCCGAGCGCCACGGCGGCGACGATGTCGGCGCCGGACATGATGCCCGTGTCGAGGTGCACCTCGGTGTCCTTGCCGACCTCGCGGACGACGGAGGGGAGCAGGTGGAACGGGACGGGAGCGCGGTCGAGCTGCCGGCCGCCGTGGTTCGACAGCGTGATCCCGTCGACGCCCATGTCCGCCAGACGCTTCGCGTCCGCCAGTGACTGCACGCCCTTGACGACGACCTTGCCCTTCCACTGCGACCGGATCCACTCGAGGTCCTCGTAGGTGACGGTCGGGTCGAACATGTGGTCGAGGAGCTCGCCGACGGTGCCGGACCAGCGGTCGAGCGACGCGAACGCCAACGGTTCGGTGGTGAGGAAGTCGAACCACCACCAGGGCCGCGGGATCGCGTTCAGCACGGTGCGGGCGCTCAGCTGCGGCGGGATGGAGAACCCGTTGCGCTTGTCACGCAGCCGGGCACCGGCGACGGGCACGTCCACGGTGACGAGCAGCGTGTCGAACCCGGCCTTCTCGGCGCGGGAGACGAGCGCCATCGACTTCTCGCGGTCCTTCCACATGTAGAGCTGGAACCAGTTGCGGCCCGACGGGTTGGCGTCGCGGACGTCCTCGATCGCGGTGGTCCCCATCGTCGAGAGCGAGAACGGGATGCCGGCACGGCCCGCTGCCCGGGCTCCGGCGCGCTCGCCCTCGGTCTGCATCATGCGCGTGAACCCGGTCGGGGCGATGCCGAACGGGTACGCGACGGGCGCGCCGAGCACGTCGCGCGACGTGTCGACCTTGGAGACGTCCCGCAGGATCGCGGGCGTGAACTCGATGTCCTCGAACGCCTGACGGGCGCGGGCGAGGGAGATCTCGGCCTCGGCGGCGCCCTCGGTGTAGTCGAACGCGGCCTTCGGCGTGCGCCGGGCGGCGATGTCGCGCAGGTCCCAGATCGTCAGCGCCGACTCGAGACGCTGTCGCCGACCCGGCAGCGACGGCTTCTTGAACTGCATGAGCGGCGCGAGGTCGCGCACGGTCGGCAGCTGCCGCTTGATCGGTGTGCGCCGGGCCGACGGCGCCCCGGGGGTCGCTGCCGGAGCGCCCGTCGCGGGGTCGACGCGGTGCTGGTCGTCGGTCGAGGTCATACAGACATCCTACGTCTCGGGGTGGATCGATGGGTGGAGTGATCGGCTCGAGGGGTGTAGCGAACAGGCTCGACGGAACGGGCGATCGTCGAGCGCAGGGCCTCGAGCGAGGCGCCACCGAGACCGCCGAGCCCGACGGCCCGCGCCTGCGCGAGGACGTTGCCGAGCGCGGTCGCCTCGACCGGCCCGGCGAGCACGGGGAGCCCGGTGCGGTCGGCGGTGAGCTGGCAGAGGAGCCGGTTCTGCGATCCTCCGCCGACGACGTGCACCTGTCGGACGTCTCGGCCCGTGACGGCGATGATCGTCTCGAGGGTCGAGGCGTACGCCGAGGCGAGCGACTCGAGGATCGACCGCACGGTCTCGGCCCGCGACGCCGGGGCGGCGAGTCCGTGCGCACCGCACCAGGCGGCGATCCGTGCCGGCATGTCACCCGGCGCGGTGAACGTGTCGTCCGCGACGTCGAAGACGGGGACCGGGGCGGTGACGTCCGCTGCGGAGGCGAGCAGCGCCTCCAGGTCGACGCGCTCGCCACCGCGCTCCCAGGTGCGGACGCTCTCGGAGAGCAGCCACAGTCCGGACACGTTCTTCAGGAACCGGACGCGTCCGTCGACGCCGCCCTCGTTGGTGCAGTTGGCCTCGCGAGCCGCGTCCGACAGGACGGGTGCGTCGAGCTCGACGCCGACGAGCGACCAGGTGCCGGACGAGATGTACGCGAAGTCCGGGTCGGTGGCCGGTACCGCCACCACGGCCGAGGCCGTGTCGTGGGAGCCGACGAGCGTGACCGGCGCGGTGCCGCCGACCGCCTCGGCGACGGCGGGCAGCAGGGGACCGAGTCGGTCGCCCGGGTCGCGCAGGGTGGGCAGGAGTCCGCTCGGGAGGCGCGCAGCAGCCCGCAACGCCGGGTCCCACCCGCGGGTGGTCGCGTTCAGGACCCCGGTCGTCGAGGCGTTCGTGCGCTCGGCCGCCTCGACGCCGGTCAGCCAGTAGCCGAGCAGGTCGGGCACGAGGAGCGCTCGTTGCGCGAGCTGCAGGGACGGGTCGGCGGCGAACTGGAACAGGGTGTTGAACGGCAGGTGCTGCAGGCCGTTCCGGGCGTACAGCTCGGCGGCGGAGAGTCGCTCGTGCACGGTCGCGACGCCGCCTTCGTGTCGTGCGTCGCGGTAGTGGGACGGCAGCCCGAGCAGCCGCCCGCCACGGAGCAGCCCGTAGTCGACCGCCCACGAGTCGATGCCGAGGCTGGCGATGTCCGGGTTCCGGGCGAAGGCGTCGCCGAGGCCCGCGGTGACCTGCCGGTACAGCTCGACGACGTCCCAGTGCAGGGCTTCGCGGTCGCCCTCGTGGAGCGCGACCGGGCCGTTGGGGAACCGGGCGACGTGCTCCATCCGGACGCCGTCGGTGTCGACGTGGCCGACGATCACCCGCCCGCTCGTGGCGCCGAGGTCGACGGCGGCGACGCTGCCGCTGTTCGTCACGCTGCTGCCCCTGTCCCGGACATCAGCGCAGGAACGCTGCCGCGACCCCGGCGTCCACGGGGACGTGCAGGCCGGTCGTGTGCGAGAAGTCGTCGGTGCAGATGGCGTACACGGCGTTGGCGACGTTCTCGGGCACGACCTCGCGCTTGAGGATCGTGCGCTGGGCGTAGAACTTGCCGAGGTCCTGCTCCTCGATGCCGTACGTCTTCGCCCGGTTCGCACCCCAGCCGGACGCGAAGATGCCCGAGCCACGGACCACGCCGTCGGGGTTGATGCCGTTGACGCGCACCCCGTGCTCACCGAGTTCGGCCGCCAGCAGTCGGACCTGGTGCGCCTGGTCGGCCTTGGTCGCCGAGTACGCGATGTTGTTCGGGCCGGCGAACACCGAGTTCTTCGACGAGATGTACACGATGTCGCCGCCGAGGCCCTGCTCGATGAGGACCTTCGCGGCCGCCTTCGACACCAGGAACGAGCCCTTCGCCATGACGTCGTGCTGCAGGTCCCAGTCCTGCTCGGTGGTCTCGAGCAGGCTCTTGCTGAGGCTCAGCCCGGCGTTGTTCACGACGAGGTCGAGGCCGCCGAAGTGCAGGAGCGTCTGCTGGACCGCGTGGTCGATCGCGTCGGCGTCCGTCACGTTCGCGGCGACGCCGATCGCCGTGTCGGTGTTCCCGATCTCGGCCGCGGCCTCCTGCGCCTTGGCGAGGTCGAGGTCCGCGATGACGACCGCGGCGCCCTCGGCCGCCAGGCGCTTCGCGATGGCCTTGCCGATGCCGCTCGCGGCTCCCGTGACGAGGGCGATGCGCGTGGCGAGCTTCTTCGGTGCGGGCATCCGCTGGAGCTTCGCCTCCTCGAGGGCCCAGTACTCGATGCGGAACTTCTCGGCCTCGTCGATGGGGGCGTAGGTGCTGAGGGACTCCGCGCCGCGCATGACGTTGATGGCGTTCACGTAGAACTCGCCGGCGACGCGGGCGGTCTGGGCGTCCTTGCCGTAGGAGAACATCCCGATGCCCGGGACGAGCACGATGAGCGGGTCGGCGCCGCGGATCGCCGGGCTCGTCTCGTCGGCGTGCCGGTCGTAGTACGCCTGGTAGTCGACGCGGTACTGCTCGTGGAGCTCGTGCAGGCGCGCGGTCTGGTCCTCGACCGTCGCCGTGGCGGGCAGGTCGAGGATGAGCGGCTTCACCTTGGTGCGGAGGAAGTGGTCCGGGCAGCTCGTCCCGAGGGCCGCGAGCTCCTCTGCCCGTGCCGACGCGAGGAAGTCGAGCACGACGTCGCTGTCGGTGAAGTGACCCACCACCGGCTTGTCGTGCCCGGCGATGCCCCGGATCGTCGGGGCGAGGGCTGCGGCGCGCGCGCGGCGTTCGTCCGTCGGCAGCGCCTCGAAGCCGCGGCGGACGGGGCCGAACGGCTGGTCCTTCCCGTGCTCGGCGATGAAGGCCTCTGCCGTGTCGATGATCCAGCGGGAGTTCGCCTCGGCCTCGGCGCTGGTGTCGCCCCAGGCGGTGATGCCGTGGCCGCCGAGGATCGTGCCGATCGCCGCGGGGTGGTCCCGCTTGACCGCCGCGATGTCGAGCCCGAGCTGGAACCCCGGTCGGCGCCACGGCACCCAGACCACCTTGTCGCCGAAGACCTGCTCGGTCAGGGCCGGACCGTCGGCGGCGGTCGCGATGGCGATGCCGGCGTCCGGGTGCAGGTGGTCGACGTGCGCGGTGTCGACGAGGGCGTGCATCGCGGTGTCGATGGAGGGTGCTGCGCCACCGCGACCGAACAGGGTGTGGTCGAACGCGGCGACCATCTCGTCCTCGCGCTCCACGCCGGGGTAGACGTCCTGCAGTGCGCGGACGCGGTCGACGCGCAGGACTGCGAGGCCCGCCGGGGTGAGGGTACCGAGGTCGCCCCCGGAGCCCTTCACCCAGAGCAGCTCTACCGGTTCGCCCGTGACCGGGTCGGTGTCGGTGCCCTTGGCGGAGGTGTTGCCGCCCGCGTAGTTCGTGATCCGCGGATCCGAGCCGAGCGCGTTCGAACGTGCGATGAGCGCACTGATCGTCGTGTCTGCGTCGGTGCCGTGCGTTGCGGGGTCCACCCGTGCCTCCAGTCCTGTGCTTGTCATGATGTCTACGCGCCCCAGCCGGCCTGGACGCCGCCGACCCGGTCCTCGGCGATCTGCCGCTGGTAACCGGAGTCGAGGTAAGCGCGCATCGGGTTCACGGGGAGACCGCGGGATTCGCGCCAGGCGGCGAGGTCGGCGCGGACGTCGGTCTGGTACGCGTCCATGAAGATCTCGTTCGCGCCGAGGACGTCGTGCGCTTCCTGTGCGGCGGTCAGTGCGACGCGGTCGAGGAGCAGTGCTCGGGCCGTCATCTCCTGGACGTTGAGCACCGAGCGGATCTGCCCGGGGATCTTGTCCTCGATGTTGTGGCACTGGTCGAGCATGAACGCGACGTCGGGGTTGTCGTAGCCGCCGCCGCGGATGACCTCGACGAGGATGCGGAACAGCTGGAACGGGTCGGCGGCGCCCACGATCAGGTCGTCGTCGGCGTAGAAGCGCGAGTTGAAGTCGAAGCTGCCGAGCTTGCCGAGGCGCAGGAGCTGCATGACGATGAACTCGATGTTCGTGCCGGGAGCGTGGTGGCCGGTGTCGAGGCAGACCATCGCCTTGTCGCCGAGCGCGGCCGTCTGCACGTAGCTCGTGCCCCAGTCCGGGACGTCCGTGTGGTAGAACGACGGCTCGAAGAACTTGTACTCGAGCACGAGGCGCTGGTCCGGGCCGAGGCGGTCGTAGATCGTGGTCAGCGAGTCGTGGAGGCGGTCCTGGCGGGAGCGCATGTCCTCCTGCCCGGGGTAGTTCGAGCCCTCTGCGAGCCAGATCTTCAGGTCACGGGAACCGGTGGCGTCCATCACGTCGATGCAGCGCAGGTGGTGGTCGATCGCCTTCTGCCGGATCGTCTCGTCGACGTGGGTCAGGGCGCCGAACTTGTAGTCGTCGTCCTGGAAGGTGTTCGAGTTGACGGTGCCGAGGGAGACGCCGTGCTCCTCCGCGTGGCGCTTCAGGTCGGCGAAGTCGTCGACGAGGTCCCACGGGATGTGGAGCGCGACGGTCGGAGCGAGCCCGGTGTACCGGTGGACCTGGGCGGCGTCGGCGATCTTCTCGTAGGGGTCGCGCGGGGTGCCGGGGGTCCCGAACACCTTGAAGCGGGTGCCGGAGTTGCCGAACGCCCAGCTCGGGAGCTCGATCGCCTGCCGGGCCAGCTGGCCGGCGACGGAGCTGAAGCTCGCTGATGTCATCGTGTCACTTCCTCGTGTCGATTGAATCGTTTCATACGGTACGTGCTGCGCGGGGTTCGCGCAAGCCGGGGTCTGGTCGCGCTCCGTGGTGGCGGTTCGGGGCGGTGCTGCACAACCACAGTGCGTTCGAACCGCGCGATCGCGCGGCGCAACGTGACTTTGGTTGTGCGCCGCCGCGGCCGCCGCGGCCGCCGCGGCGGGAGCGGGCGGCGGAGCCGGCCGGGAGCGGGCCGGGCGGCGGGCGGTGGCGCCCGCCGCCGCGCGCCGCCGCCGCTACCCCGCGGGGACCGCGGCCGGCGCGCGCAGCTCGTGCGTGCCTCCCGACACGCGCTGCTCCGCAGCACCCGGCAGCCGCACCACCGCGGTGACGCCCTCGGGCACGGTCACCCCAACGAGCAGCTCCCCGTCGACGAGCTCCCACCGCACGGCGACGTGCCCGTGCACGGTGTCGAGCGAGGTCGACGCCCACGTGAGACCGCCTCCGGGCTGCGGCGCCACGAGCACCGACTCGTACCCGGGCGTCAACGGCGCGAGACCACCGACCACGCGGTGCATCCAGTCCGCCACGGCACCGAGCGCGTAGTGGTTGAACGACGTCATCTGGCCCGGGTTGATCGTGCCGTCCGGCAGCATCGAGTCCCACCGCTCCCACACCGTCGTCGCGCCCATCGTCACCGGGTACAGCCACGACGGGCACTCGGTCTGCAGCAGCAGCCGGTACGCGTCCTCGAGGTGTCCGGTCTGCGTCAGCGCATCCGTGATGAACGGCGTCCCGGCGAAGCCCGTCGAGATCCGGTACCCGGACTGCTCGACGAGCTCCGCCAGACGGTCGCCGGCCGTGGCCCGCTCCGCCTCGGACAGGATCCCGAACACGATCGCGAGCGTGTACACGGTCGTGCAGTCGGACAGGATCCGACCGTCGTCCTGCAGGTAGTGGGTCCGGAAGCCGGCCTGGAGGCGCGACGCGAGTTCCCGGAACTCGCTCGCTTCCGCCTCGTGGCCGCCCAACAGCTCGGCCGCGTCCGCCGCGATGGTGGCGGACCGGTACGCGCAGATCGTCGCGACGACGCCCTTGTCGGCCTTCGCCGCCGCGGGGTCCTCCGGCGGGGCGTCCGGGTCCAGCCAGTCGCCGAACTGGAACACGGTGTCCCACAGGTCCTCGGGGGAGAGGTGGTCGCGGACCCGCCGGAGGTGCGCGGCCATGGACGGGAACTGCTCCTCGAGCACCGCGGTGTCGCCGTACGCCTGGTAGAGCGTCCAGGGCACCCACACCCCGGCGTCCGACCAGACTGCGGTGGCGTCGGGCTTGCCGAAGTCCTCGGCGGGGGAGTACTTCAGCACGTCCGGCACGACGAAGGGGATGACGCCGTCGGCGTGCTGCTGCTCGAGCCACACGTCGCGGAGCCAGTCGCCGAGGAACGCCCGCGTGTCGAACAGGTACGAGGCCGTCGGTGCGAACGCCGCGATGTCGCCGGTCCACCCGAGTCGTTCGTCGCGCTGGGGGCAGTCGGTCGGCACGCTGAGGAAGTTCCCCTGCATGCCCCGCACCACGTTGTCGTGGAAGGTGTTCAGCAGCTCGTGGCTCGACTCGAACGTGCCGGTGCGGGGGAGGTCCGACCCGACCTGCACCGCGGTGAGGGCGGTGCGGAGCTCGTCGAGCGTGCCGGGCCACCCGTCGACCTGGGCGTACCGGAAGCCGTGGAACGTGAAGCGCGGCTCGAAGACGTCCTGGCCGTCCCCGCTGAGGGTGAAGTGGTCGGTGGCCTTCGCGGTGCGCAGGGGGCGCGTGCCGAGCTCGTCGTGCTCGAGGACCTCGGCGTGCTGCAGGGTCAGGGCCGTCCCCGCCGGGCCGGACGCGGTCACCCGGATCCAGCCGACGAGGTTCACGCCGAAGTCGACCAGCGTGGCGCCGGCGGGGCTCGTCCAGACCTCGACCGGGGCGATCTCGGCGAGCGGTCGGACGGGCGGCACGGTGTCGGCGACGAGCTCGCGCTCCCCGAGGTCCACCGTGTGCACCGTGCTCGTGCGGCCCTCGTGTCCGTCCACGCTCGGCACCGTCACGTTACCGGGCGTGAGGAAGGATCCGTCGCGCAGGCGGGCGTCGACGTCCTCGCCGTCGTAGAGCTGGTCGGCCGTGATCGCGCTCGACAGCGCCTGCCAGTCGGTGTCGGTCGCGACGAGCTGTTCGTGGCCGTCGGCGAACGTGAGGCGGAGTTCGGCGAACCCGGCGACCTCGTCGGCGTACCAGCCGCCACCGCCGCCCCATGCGAGGCGTCCGGCGGCCCAGCCCTTGCCGAGGACGAGCGCGAGGACGGCGGCGCCAGCCGGCTCGGCATCGGTGAGGTGTGCCGTGACGTCGTGCGAGACGACGCGGACGCGCCACTCGTAGCTCGTCCACCCCGGTTCCAGCAGGTGGTCGGAGACGCGCTGCCCGCCGAGCCAGGCCTCGACGACGCCGAGGGCGCTGACGTCGAGGGTCGCGCTCGTCACGGCGCCGTGGCCGTCGTCGAGGGTGAACTCCCGGCGCAGGATCGGTGCGCTCCCGAGGTCGGCGTCGCTCGCGATGAACGGTGCTGTCCAGGCGGTCATGTGGTGTGTCCTTTCACGCGACCGGTCGTCGTCGACCGGTGCGGGGTCGTGGGCCCGGCCACCCGCCCGCGGGGGCGGGGTGGTGGAGGCGGGTCGCGCCTCCAGGCCGTGGATCGGGCGTCAGCCCTTGACGGCGCCGCTCGTCATGCCGGCGACGATCTGACGGTTGAAGAAGATGTAGAGGATCAGCGGCGGGATCGTGATGAGCAGCACGTCCGTGAACAGCAGGTTCAGCTGGCTGACCGACTGGCTCTGGAACGTGTACAGCGTCTGCTGCACCGTCGCGTTCTCGGAACCAGGCAGGAAGTACAGCGGGTTCGTGAAGTCGTTGAACACCGTCACCGACTGCACGAGCACGACCGTGATGATGACCGGTTTGAGCAGCGGCAGGACGACCCCGAAGAACAGGCGGATCGGACCGGCGCCGTCGAGGACGGCTGCCTCGTCAAGCTCCTTGGGGATCGTCGCGACGAACGCCCGGAAGAGCAGGATGCAGAACGAGAGGCCGAAGGTCGCCTCGATGAGGATCATCCCGCCCATGGTCTTGAACAGGTTGAGCCCCTGCAGCACCCAGATCGTCGGGACGATCGCGGGCGGGACGATGAGGCCGGCCAGGACGAAGAAGTTGATCAGGCCGTTCCACTTGCTCGGCCGCCGTTGCAGGACGTAGCCGACCATCGCGGAGAACACCACCATGATGATGACGCTCCCCACGGTGAGCACGGCGCTGTTCAGGAACGAGCGCAGGATCCCGCCGTCGCCGGTCTGCATGACCACCACGAGGTTCTGCCACAGCTGCCACTGGGTCGGCAGGCTGAAGCCGAGCTGGTTGGCCTCGGCCGGGCTCTTCGCGGCCTGCAGCAGGACGAAGACGAACGGCACGAGGAAGACCACGAAGCTGACGACGATCGCGACGATGCCGATGACCCACTTGCGTGCGGTGTTGCGGCTCCGGGCTCGTGTGGGGGTCAGCCGCTGGCTGGTGATCGCGGTCACAGGTCCGCCTCCTTGCGGTTGATGAGCCAGGAGATGGGGACCATGATCGCCGTCACCACGATGAACAACACGACGTTGCCGGCGGTCGACAGCCCGTAGAACCCGGCCTGGTACTGCTTGTAGATCACGCTCGCGATGACGTCGCTCGTGAAGCCGGGTCCGCCGCCGGTCATCGCCCAGATGAGGTCGAACGACCGCAGGCCGCCGATGAGCGACAGGATGATGACCGTCCCCATCGCCGGGCGGGACAGCGGCAGTGTGATGTTCTTGAAGATCGTCCACGCGCTGGCGCCGTCGACCCGGGCGGCCTCGAAGTACTCCTGCGGGATCGCCACGATGCCGGCGATGAAGATGAGCGTCGCGATGCCGACGCCCTTCCAGACGTCCACCGCGGCGACGCTCCAGAGGGCGAGGGCCGGGTCGGTCAGCCACCCCGGAGTGGGGAGGCCGACCGCCCCGAGGGCGCCGTTGATGATCCCGTGGAAGGGGTCCATCAGCGCCTTGAACGTGATGCCGATGCCGATGGTCGACACCAGCACGGGGAAGAACACCACCGCTCGGAGGTACCCGCGCCCGAGCACGGGGCTCGTGAGGAGCAGGGCGAGGGCGAGTCCGAGGACCACCTTCGCCGCGCTCGTCACGAACCCGTACTCGAACGTGTGCACGAACCCGGAGACGAGCTGCGGGTCCTGGAAGAACCGGACGAAGTTGTCGAAGCCGATGAAGGTCTGGTCGAACAGCGTCCAGCGGGTGAGCGAGAAGTAGAACCCCGCGAAGGTCGGGACCGCGAAGAACACGACGTAGAGCGCGATCGCCGGGATGAAGAACCAAGCCGGGTAGAACGAACGCATCCGCCTGCGGGCCGGGCCGGGGCCCGTCTTCGTGGTCTGCGGCGGGGCCACCGCCGTCGTGAGTGTCGCGGTCACCGGATCACCAGCCCTTGATGCCGAGCTGCTGGGCCTGCTGGACGACGTCGTCGTCGTACTGGTCAGCGCCCTTCGCCGCGTTCGTGATGCCCGAGCCGACCTGCACGCAGATCTTCTCGAGGTTCGGGCCCTTGATCGGGGAGAGGAACTCGAGTGCCGGGCTCGCCTTGCCGTCGTCGAGGTACTTCTGCAGGTCGCCGATCATCGGCGGGACGGAATCGGGCAGGGTGCAGGTCGAGATCACGTACGGGCCGCCGGGGGTGCCGGTGTCGTTCTGCACCTTGCAGCCCTCGGACGAGTTCGCGAAGGCGACGAACTTCTTGGCGGCCGCGAGCTTGTCACCCGTGGTCGTCTTCGGGATGTAGAGGCCGTTCGGCTCCCAGATGGTGAGGTTCGTGTCGTCCGCGTTCTCCGCCGGCAACGCGAAGGCACCGATGTCGTTCACCGCGTCGGGCGAATCCTGCTGGATCGCCGAGATCGCGTTGGTCAGCATCGGGTACTGGGCACCCTTGCCCTCGGCGAGCATCTTCAGGCCGTTCGCCTGCGTGGCCGAGGCGTAGTCCTCGTTGTAGAGGTCCTTGTCCTTGCCCTCCTGGAGGTGCTGGAACCCGGCGAGTGCGGGCTGCTCCGCATAGGACTCCTTGTGCTTCGTGTACTGCGTCGCCCAGTTCTTCTGCTGCGCGGTGATGTTCGCGAAGTCGCCGAGGACGAACAGCTGGCTGGTCCAGGTGTCGCCGTACGTCTGGATGATCGGCGCGATGCCGACGTCCTTGATCTTCTCGCTGTTGCTGATGAACTCCGACCACGTGGTCGGGACGCTCAGCCCGAGCTTCTCGTAGACCTTCTTGTTGTAGAGGACCGCGCCGCCGAAGCTGGTGCCGAACGGGGCGCCGTACATGCCCTTGTCGGTGCTGACGACCTTGGTGAACTGCGGGTCGACGTCTTTCGCCCAGCTCTCCTTCGAGAGGTCGACGAGGGTGTTGTCCGGGTTGAGCGCCTGCATGAGCGAGCCGGAGTTGTAGTTGAAGACGTCGGCCATCTCGCCGGTCGACAGCCGGGTCTTCACCAGATTGTCGCCGTCGGTGCCCTGCGGCTTCGTGTCGAACTTGACGGTGATGTCGGGGTTCGCCTTCTCGAACGCGGCGATGAGCGGCTTCGCGGTGGCGGCGGTGGCCTCGGCGTTGTCGGCGAGGTACGTGATCGTGACCTTGCCGCCGCCGCTGCCGGTGTCGGCGGAGCCGCCCGACGAGCACGCGGCCAGGCTGCCGATGAGGACCGCGGCGCCGCCGATGGCGAGCAACCTGGTGGTCAGGGGACGAGCTGACATTCCTTACCTCCTCGTAAGGCCCGGGACTGGGGGAACCCGGGTGAAACGGACCCGGTCACCGCGCCGATGCGGTTCCCGGTGGTGCTGTTTAGAACGTTTCAATCGGAATGGAACCATGCGGATTGAAGCGTGTCAATCACCGATTCTGATTCGTTACGCAAGTGCGCGGTCCCGCCGCCCGCGGGAGCCGGGAGGCGCGGGGCGGGCCCCGGCGGGCGGGGCGCGCTGGGCGGGCGGTCGCGAGGTTTCGCGCTGGCCGACAGTTCACGGGGCCGGCGGCGCGTGAGGTGTCGCACAGCGCGAAACCTCACGCGCCCGGACGGCCGCGCGAGACTCGCCCCGGCGGACACTTTCGCGGCTCCGCGCCCGCGAAAGTGTCCGCCGAGGCGAGACTCGGGAACGCCGAGCGCCGCGCGCGCCGCGTCAGGCCTCGGTACGCCTCGGGTCGCTCGGCGCCGTCCGGGCCGCCGCCTCGGCCGCCCCCGCCCGCCCGAGCGTGCTCTCGCGCGGCACGAGTTCGCTCCCGAGCACCACCGTCCGGTGCACGTGCTCCGCGGGGTCCTCGTCGAGCTCGGCCAGCAGGAGGTCGACCGCCACCGAGCCCATCTCCGACCCGTGCATCGTCACCGAGGTCAGCGGCACGGCACCACCCCAGGCGATCGAGTTGTGGTCGCAGCCCGTGACCGGGATGTCCTCCGGCACGCGCAACCCCGCCGCCCGCAGCTCCGTCACCACCGCCATCGCGAGGAGGTCCGTCACCCCGAGCACCCCGTCCGGCCGCGACTCCGCCGACATCGCCGCGATCCGGGCGCCGGCGTCGGTGCCTCCCGGCGGGTCGATGTCACCGGCGTCGACGTCCACGAGTTCGACCCCCGGGTGCTCCGCGATCGCCCGCAGCAGCCCCTGCCGTCGACGCGCCACGGGCTGGAGGTCCGGACGAGCACTCACGAACCCGATCCGCCGGCACCCCTGCTCGATGAGGTGCGTCGTCGCGACGTACCCTGCCTGCTCGTTGTCGACCACGACCGAGCAGGCGTCGACCTCGGCGGGTTCGTAGTTGACGTACACGACGGGCAGCCCGTGCTTGCGGACGGTCTCGACCTGTTCCTTCGAGGTCGTCATCGACGCCAGCAGGATCCCCGACACCCGTGTGCTCTCCAGGAACGCGAGGTGTTCTGCCTGCGCGTCGAGGTCGTTGTCGCTGTTCGTCACGAGCAGGGTGTTGCCCCGCGCCCGCGCCGTTGTCTGCGCCCCGCTCACCATGTCCGTGAAGAGCGAGTTCCGCAGCGAGGTCACGACGAGCCCGATCGCCCGCGTGCTCCCCGAGACGAGTGCCCGCGCGTTGCGGTTCGGCGTGTACCCGAGGTCGGTGATCGCGGCACGGACCCGTGCTGCGGTCGCGTCGGCCACGCGTTCCGGGTGGTTCAGCACGTTCGAGACCGTCGCGAGCGAGACGCCCGCCCGAGCGGCGACGTGGTGCACGCTCGGCGGTCCGTCGCGCCGGGGGACATGCACCATGCTCCGATCGTAGGCGGACCGGCGCTCCCTCCCGGCCATCCGCCGGACAGGCCGGCGCACCGACGCGTCCACCCGGCCATCCGTCGGACGGGAGGTGGGCCCCACCAGCCGGTTCCGGCGCACCGCGCCAGCGGGGCGACGGCCGTGACTGGAGGGACGGTGCGGCGCCGACCCGCGCCTCCCGTCCGACGCGGCTCGCCGCCCCGTTCGCGAAAGCGACGGTGTGCCGCGAACGGTTGCCGGGGGTCTGTCGCTCTGCCGTCACGGACGCCACGGCATGCCTGTGTCCTGTCGCTCCGGCGGCACGGTCACGGGCACGACCACGGACGCGCGGCGAAGCGCGCAGCGCCCCTCAGCGCTCGGCGACGGTGGACTGCCGCACGACGAGCTCGGGCGTGAACTCCACGTGCAGCTGGTCCGTGCCCAGCCCCTGGTCCACCTGGGCGAGCAGCAGTTCGATCGCTCGCCGCCCGAGGTCCTGCGCCGGCTGCCGCACCGAGGTGAGCGGGACGACCGCGGCCTCGGCGAACGCGATGTCGTCGTACCCGACGATCGCGATCTCCTCCGGCACGCGGATCGACCCGCGCATGATGAACGCCTGTTCGAGGCCGACGGCGAGCAGGTCGTTCGCCGCGAACACCGCGTCCGGGCGTTCGGCGGCCGGGCGGGCCTGGATCTCCTCGCCGACGCGCCGGCCCTCGAGGACCGAGAGCGACGTGGTCGGGATCACCTCGAGTGCCGCACCCGCCGCCCCGGCCGCGGCGACCGCGCCGGTGTGGCGGTCGGTGACCTGCCGGATGCCGAACGGGCCGCCGACGAAGGCGATCCGCCGGCGTCCGATCGCGGTGAGGTGTGCGACGGCGATGCGGCCTCCGGCGACGTCGTCGACGGAGACGGACGCGAAGTGCTCGTCGTCGGCGCGGCGGTCCACCAGGACCACGGCGGTGCCCTGGTCGCGGAGTCGCTCGAGGCGGCCGAGGTCGTCCCCGGCGGGGGAGATGAGGAGTCCGGCGACGCGGCGCTCCTCGAAGAGGTCGACGTAGGTGTGCTCGCGGTCGACCGACTCGTCGGAGTTCCCGACGAGGACGGCCAGGCCCTTCTGCATCGCCGCGTCCTCGGCGCCGCGGGCGACGTCGGTGAAGAACGGGTTGCCGCCGTCGAGCACGATGAGCCCGACGGTCGAACTGCGGCCGGCGCGGAGCTGGCGGGCGGAGTCGTTGCGGACGAACCCGAGTTCGGCGATCGCGGACTGCACGCGTTCGACGGTCCCCGGTGCCACCTTGTCGGGACGGTTCAGCACGTTCGAGACGGTGCCGAGTGACACGCCAGCGAGCGCTGCGACGTCCCGAACGCTCACTGCCATGGGGTCATCCTGACATCGGGGTGGCCGTTCCGGTGGAGCGACTTGCCCTCCGGCCGAACGACGAGTACCGTCTCCGCAGCACCGTTGAAACGATTCACAGTCGAACACGCGAACGGAGGACCAATGGCGGTCCGTATCGGAGCCCGCAACACCACGGGCTGGAAGGCGACGATCTCGGTCGCCATGTCGAACTACATCGAGTCGGGGTCGATCATCGCGATCGCCACGAGCCTCAGCCTCTGGCAGGCGCAGTTCCACGTCGGGGACCTGCAGGTCGGGCTCCTCGCCAGCCTGTCCGCGAACGCGTTCGGCGCAGCGGCCGGCGCCATCATCGGCGGCCCCCTGTGCGACCGCTACGGCCGGAAGTTCATCTACACCTACGACCTGCTGCTGTACATGCTCGGGATCCTGCTCGCGGTGTTCGCCGGCAGCTACGGCATGCTCCTCGTCGGGTTCATCCTCACCGGCATCGCGGTCGGCGCGGGCGTCCCCGCGAGCTGGACCTACATCGCCGAACAGGCCCCGGCCGACAAGCGCGCGGCCCACGTCGGCACCGCGCAGCTCGCCTGGTCGATCGGCCCCATGGTCGGCTTCGCCCTGGCCATCGCCGCCGCGCCGCTCGGGCTCCTCGGCAGCCGCCTGATCTTCGCGCACCTGTTCGTCGTCGCCGCGATCGTGTGGTGGCTGCGACGCGGCCTGCCCGAGTCCACGATCTGGAAGGACGAGCGCGCGGCCACCGGCTCCGCGAACTTCTTCCACGGCTTCACCCAGCTGTTCAGCCGCCGCAAGAACCTCACCGCGATGCTGTTCCTGTTCGGCGTCTACGCGCTCTGGAACACCGTGGCCGGGCAGGCCGGCATCTTCCAGCCCCGCGTCTACTCCGCCACCGGCGTGACGAGCGTCACCGAGCAGTACGGGTTGCAGATCCTCGTGTGGGGCTGCACCGTCGCCGCGACGTACTTCGGGTTCATGCGCTTCGCCGACCGGATGAGCCGGAGGCTGCTCTACGCGATCGGCGCCGCGCTCGCGGTCGTCGCCTGGGCCGTCCTCATCTACGCGCCCGCGAACCTCGGCACGCTGCTGTTCTTCGCGATCGCGTGGGGCATCTCGTCGGGCATCGGCGCGCAGGCGTTCTACGGGCTCTGGACGAGCGAGCTGTTCGCGACCCGGTACCGGGCGAGCGCGCAGGGCGTCCTGTTCCTCGCCGCGCGGGTCATGGTCGGCCTGCTGAGCATCTGGTTCCCGCTCCTGCTCTCCGACATCGGGCTCCGTGCACTCGGCGGGCTCATCCTCGGCCTGCTCGCGCTGTCGTTCCTGGTCGGGACGATCTGGGCGCCGCGGACGCAGGGCAAGACCCTCGAGGAGATCGAGGCCGAACGCTACGGCACCGTCACCAGCGCGACCGGCACGGTCCGCACGCCCGAGGAGCACGCCGCGCGTCAACAGACGCTGCGGGGTGCGCGAGACGAGCGGACGCCACGGTGAGCGACGCGGACCAGCGTGATGCGCGCCTCTCCCCACCGGCACGGCCGGAACGCCGCTGGCGCGTCGTCCCGGAACCGGCGGCGTGGGCCCTGGACGGCACTGGAGGCGCGGATCACGTGACCCGCGTCTGCTTCCGCCTGCAGGTGGGGACCGAGCACCTCGACGCCTACCGCGAGCGGCACGCCGCGGTCTGGCCGGCGATGCTGCGGGCGATAGCGGCCGCGGGACGTCGGAACTACTCGCTGTTCCTCGACGACGACGGCCTGCTCATCGGGTACTACGAGACGGACTCGGTGGCGGATGCCGACGCGTCGCTCGCCGCGTCCGAGGTGGCCGCCGCGTGGGAGGCACACATGCAGGACCTGTTCGACGGCGCGACCGGGCGGGCGGACCAGGCGGCGCGTGTACTGCCGGAGGTCTTCAACCTCGACGACCAGCTCGCCGCCGCGACCTGACCCGCCCGCGGGCACCGGGGACTGCAAGGCACCCTCGCTACCGTGGGGCCATGCAGCAGCCCGCAGCCGGGACCCTCCGCGTCCTCCACCTGTCCGACACCCACCTCACGGGCGACGGTGCCCTGCACCAGGGATCCGTCGACACGACCGCCGCGCTCGAGGGTGTGCTCGCCCGGGTCGACGGCGTCCCGGGGATCGGGCTCGTGGTGGTGTCCGGCGACGTCTCCGAGGACGGCTCCCCGGAGTCCTACGCCGCGGTGCTCGAGCGCGTCGGCGGCTGGGCGGAACGCCACGGTGCGGCGCTCGTCACCGTCCCGGGCAACCACGACCTCCGCGAGGGGTTCCGCCAGGTGCTCGCGAACGGCCACGTCCTCGGCGAGGGCGGCCGGCCGCTCATGCACACCATGGAGTACCACCCGCCGACCGTGCCGGTCTGGGGGCAGTCGATCGTCGCGGGTCGGCGGATCGTCACGGTCGACACGAGCGTCCCCGGGGTCGGCTACGGCGAGATCGCCGAGGCGTCGCTCGAACGACTCCGCGCCGCGCTCGCCGGCGACCACGCGCCGCACGGCACCGTCGTCGTGCTGCACCACCCGCCGTTGCCGGCACCGACCGCGCTGCACGAAGCCCTGCGACTCCGCAACCCGGAGGCGCTCGCCGACGCGATCCGCGGCTCCGACGTCCGGGTCGTGCTCGCGGGGCACTACCACCACCACTTCGCCGGGACCCTCGCGGGCGTGCCCGTGCTCGTCGCGCCCGGTGTCGCGAACGACACCGACGTCACCGGCGCCTACGAGGAGGAGTCCGCGTACGTCGACTCCGGAGCGCTCGTCGTCGACGTCGCCGAGGACGGCTCGGTCTGGTCGACACCGGTCCGCGTGCCGCGGCCGGACGCGGATCCGCTCGCGTTCGCGCTCGACGCGGACACCGTGGCGCGCGTCATCGAGGCGTCCACCGGGCAGTAGACGCACCGTTCGTTGAACGGGAGGGACGGTGCGGGCCCGCACCGTCCCTCCCGTCCGTCGTGTGCGGACGCCGGTACCCCGCGCGTTCGGGTTGCAGTCGGGAACTCCGAGTAGGCCGGTGGCACACCTGGAGCGAAGGAGCACCCCATGCGGATCGGCAGTGCAGTGCAGTACGACCGGTACGGCGACTTCGACGTCGTCGAGCTCGTCCCGCAGGAACGCCCGGAAGCGGGTCCCGGCGAGATCGTCGTCGAGATCGTCGCGGCGGGGCTCAACCACATCGAACGGTTCCTGCGGGAGGGCAAGCTCCAGGACCACATCGAGCTCACGTTCCCGGCTCGTCAGGGCGTCGACTTCGCCGGCATCGTCCGGGCACGCGGCGACGGGGTCAAGGACCTGCGCGTCGGCGACGAGGTGATGGGGCACGCACCGAACGGCGGGTCGCACGCCACCTGGCTCGTCGTGCCGCGCGCTGCCGTCATCAAGAAGCCGGAGCACGTCGGCTGGGAGGTCGCCGGCGGCCTCTACCTGGCCGGGTGCACCGCGGTGTCGGTCGTCCGCAGCCTCAAGCTCGGACCGGAGGACACCGTCGTCATCACCGCCGCGGCCGGCGGCGTCGGGCACATCGAGTGCCAGCTCGCGCACGACGCCGGGGCGACCGTCATCGCGCTCGGCAGTGCGCGCAACCACGACTACCTCCGCCAGATCGGCACCCTGCCCGTCGTGTACGGCGAGGGCGAGGAGGAACGCATCCGTGCTATCGCGGACGGTCGCCCGATCACCGCGTTCATCGACAACCACGGGGAGAGCCGGGCCGAGGAACTCGCGGAACGCCTCGGCGTCGCATCGGGGCGGTTCGTGTCGTCCGAGGCGCGGCGCGACATCGAGATCCGGTTCCTGCGGGCGCCCGCGGAGGACGAGGAGACCCGGGAGCTCCTGACCCTCCTGGCGAAGGCCGTGCAGGACCGTCGGGTGCAGGTGCTCATCTCCGGGTTCTACCCGTTCGAGTACATCGTCGAGGCGTACGAGGACCTCGCCGAGATGAAGTCCCGCGGCAAGGTCGTGATCGGGATGCAGACCGTCGAGACCGGTGCACGGATGGACTGGTACCGCTCGGAGAAGGCCCGTGACCTGCGCGACCGGTACGCCGACGCGCGGGGGACCGATTCCGAGACGATGGCGGGCGGGTCGGCGAGTCCGAGCGCCTAGCTCAGGACGTCCTTCGTGGTGAACCGGCTGTACGCCAGCGCGCCGAAGACGACGACGTAGCCGAGCTGGAGCACGGCGTTCGACCCGAACGAGTCGAACGCGATCGGGTCGCGGAGCAGATCACCGAACCCGAGCCACTGGTGCGAGAACAGGTACGGGTGCAACCAGTCGAGCTGCGGCAGCTGGTCGAGCACCTGGGACGCCCCGGCGAGCACCACCGTCGCGGCCATCGCACCGACCGGCACGCTCGTCAGGGTCGAGGCGAACAGCCCGATCGCCGACAGCCCGAGCATCGACAGCGTCACGTAGAGCGCGAGCAGCACGGCCCGGCCGGCGTAGGACCAGCCGTCGACTTGCGTGCCCGAGAGCAGGGTCACCGGGCCGATCGGGAACAGCACGGCACCGATCGCGGCCCCGACCAGGACGATGAGGAGCGTCGCGGCGAGGCAGAACGCCACCGCCCCCGCGTACTTGACGAGGATGAACCGCACGCGCCCGGTCGGGGCCACGAGCAGGTAGCGGATGGTGCCGTGGCTGGCCTCGCCCGCGACGGTGTCACCCGCGACCACGCCCACGGTGAGCGGCAGGAACAGCGGGATCGACACGGTCAGCGCGGTGAACGCCACGAACAGCCCGTTGTTCGTGATGTCGCCGAGGAACGCGGGGCCGCCGGAGTCGTCGCCGGTCGTCAGCCGGACGGCGACGGCGATGAGGATCGGCACGAGGGCGAGCGCCCCGAGCATCGCCCACGTGCGGCGGCGTCGGAAGACGAGGGCGAGCTCGGAGCCGAGGAGTGCGAAGGGGCGCTGGCGGGGACGCGGGGAGGCGCGGACGTCGTGCGACTGCGGGTCGTCCGTCGGCACGGTGGCGGCGTCAGGCTGCGACATCGAAGCCCTCTCCGGTGAGGGCGACGAAGAGGTCTTCGAGGGTGCCGCCGCCGACGGTGAGCCCGCGCACCCGGACGTCGGCGCGGACGAGCTCGGTCGTGATGGTCTCGGGCAGGACCTCTGGTGGCAGGTCGGCCACGAGGACGTCGGCGCCGCCCTCGTGCCGCGGGGTCAGACCGAGACGGCTCAGCACGGTGCCGGCCTGCCCGAGGTCGGGCGTCCGGACCGTGACCGTCCGGGCACCGGCGGCGCGGAGCTCGTCGAGCGGCCCCTGCGCGACGAGCTTGCCGGTCCGCATCACGGCGGCGTGCGTGCACACCTGCTCGATCTCGGCGAGCAGGTGGCTCGAGACGAACACCGTGGTGCCGTCGTCGGCGAGGGAGCGGATGAGGTTGCGGACCTCGCGCGTGCCCTGGGGGTCGAGGCCGTTCGTCGGTTCGTCGAGCACGAGGAGGTCCCGCGGGGCGAGCAGGGCGTTCGCGAGCCCGAGCCGCTGCTTCATGCCGAGCGAGTACGCGTGCGCCTTCTTGTCGGCCGCGTGCGCGAGCCCGACGCGGTCGAGGGCGCTCGCCACCCGGGTCTTGCGGGTCCGTGGGTCGGAGGTGGGGTCGGCGGCGTCGAACCGGAACAGGTTCGCGCGGCCGGAGAGGTACGGGTAGAACGCCGGACCCTCGACGAGTGCACCGACGCGCGGCAGCACGTCGTGGAGGGCCTTCGGCATCGGTTCGCCGAGCACCTCGATCGTGCCGCCCGTCGCGCTGGAGAGCCCGAGGAGCATGCGGATCGTCGTCGTCTTGCCGGAGCCGTTCGGACCGAGGAAGCCGAACACCGCGCCGCGCGGGACGGCGAGGTCGATCCCGTCGACCGCGCGCTGCTTGCGGAATACCTTCGCCAGTCCGGTGGTGCGGATCGCGAGGGCTGCGTCGGGCGTGCTCACTCGGCTGCGGCGACCAGCGCCGACACCGGGACCGCGCCCGCGAGGACCCGGCCGTCGTCGGTGAGGTAGACCGAGACGAGCGAGGTCTGCACCGCACGGCCGCCGTCGACCGAACGGGTCAGCTGGTCGAGCAGTCCACTGGCGTCGTCGCCGAGCGCGGTCTGGTCGACCGAGCCCTTCGGCAGTTCGGCGATGGTGCTCCAGCCCGTCCCCGTGAACGTCGGCTCGTCGCCGGCGCGTCCGTGTCGGTGCTGCGCGTCGCCCGCGCCGTGGGCTGCCGCGTCGGAGAGGTCCTTCGCCTCGACCGTCGCGCCCGTGGGCGGCGTGAAGTCGAACAGGCGTGCGGCCGGCGCTCCGTACTGCAGGCTCGTGAAGCCGACCTCGACGGCGGGGTCGGACTGGCCCTTCGCCGCGATCGTGGCGCGCAGCGGCAGGCCGGTCTGCTGGTCGACCGCCAGGCGCACGGACCCGACGAGCGTGCCCGTCGACTTCGGCGTGAGGGTGATCTGCCAGGCGTCGTGGCCGGCGACCCGGACGTCCTCCGGCTTCGACACCGTGGTGCTCGGCGTGATCGCGTCGATCGCCTGCTTGGCGATGTCGGACGGCGTCGCGGCGCCGGACTCCGGCGTCCGGGCGTCCTTCGGGAGGGTGACGTGCGTCGCCGTGCGCTCCTTCGAGTCCCAGGTCCAGACGTCGGACCCGTTCCGGACGAGGTCCTGCTCGGCGAGCTGCTGCGTCAGCTGGACGCGCTGCTTGTCGGGGCCGTCGACGTAGACGCGGGCGGTGTGCGACGAGGTGAGGAGGCCGAGCGCGTCCGAGGCGTCGCCCTCGAGCGAGGAGCCGCCGGACCCGGTCGGGAGCTCCGGCAGGCCGAGGTCGCTCGTCTGCACGAGCTTGCCGGAGTACTTCGCGTCGGACGACCCCGCGATGCTGGCGATGACGTCCGCCGCGCTCGGGTTCGTCCCCGCGACCGGGTCGCTCGACGCGTTCGCGATCATCGGCGCTGCGACGGCGCCGGCGACGACGACCGGTGCGATGACGGCGGGCAGCCAGGCTGACTTCTTCATCGGTTTCCCCTCGGTGGAGCATTCGGAGTCGGCAGTACGGTACGTCGGCCCGCCGACAGTGGGCTGGGCGTTCGTAGACTCGGGGGCGACCGACGCGGGTCGGCGGCGGCGAAGGAGGCGGCATGCGGGCGGTGCTCGGTCTGGACATCGGGACGTCGAGCACGAAGGCGCTGCTCGCGCGGTTCGACGGCACGGTGATCGCCGAGGTCGGACGACGGCACGAGGTCGACCGGCCGGAGCAGGGGCTCGTCGAGATGGACGCCGCGGTGTGGTGGGACGAGTTCACCGCCCTGACCCGTGAGCTGCTCGAGCGGGTGCCGGACGCCGAGGTCGAGGCCGTCGGCGTGAGCGGCATCGGCCCGTGCGTGCTCCTCACCGACGACGCCGGGGAACCGCTGCGGCCCGCGATCCTGTACGGCGTCGACACCCGGACGGCCGAGATGCTCCCCGCCGTGACGGCCGAGCTCGGCGGCGAGGACGCGGTCCGTTCCCGGTGCGGCTCCGCCCTCAGCACGCAGGCGGCTGGGGTGAAGCTCGCCTGGGTCGCCCGGCACGAACCCGACGTGTGGGCGCGTGCGGCGCGGTTCACGATGCCGTCGTCACGCGTGGTGGAGCTGCTGACGGGGGAGTACGTCCTCGACCACCACTCGGCGAGCCAGTGCACACCGCTCTACGACGTGCACGAGGACACGTGGATCGACGCGTGGTGCGAACGGCTCGCACCGGGGCTCGCCATGCCGCGACTGGTCTGGTCGGGTGACCGGGCCGGCGCCGTGACGGCCGCTGCGGCCGCGGCCACGGGCCTCCCGGTCGGCATCCCCGTGACGGCCGGGACCATCGACGCCTGGGCCGAGGGCGTGAGCGTCGGAGCCGCGGTACCCGGTCGGATGTTCCTGCAGTACGGGACGACGATGTTCATGATCGCGCCGACCGACGAGCCGGTCTCGGTGCCCGGGATGTGGACCACCGTCGGCACCCGTCCGGGGCAGCCGAGCGTCGCCGGTGGGATGGCGACCTCCGGGGCGATCACCGACTGGCTCCGGCGGCTCGTCGACGGCGAGTGGTCGACGATGCTCGAGGAGGCTCGCTGCGCCGGCATCGGTGCGCACGGCCTGCTGATGCTGCCGTACTTCGCGGGGGAGCGGACCCCGATCGCGGACCCGGACGCACGCGGGGTGATCGCGGGCCTCACGGTGCGGCACACCCGCGGTGACCTGTACCGGGCGACGCTCGAGGCGACGGCCTACGCGGTGCGGCACAACGTCGAGGTGCTGCGCGAGGCCGGGGTGGAGGTCCACGAGCTCGTCGGCGCCGGCGGCGGACTGCTCGGACGGCTCTGGCCGACGATCGTCTCGGACGTCACCGGGCTGCCGCAGACGGTCCCGAGCGTGACGATCGGTGCGTGCTACGGGTCGGCGTTCCTCGCAGCCGGGCTCGTCGAGGACGTGGACGTCACCGCGTGGAACCCCCCGGCCGCGCGCATCGATCCCGATCCCGCGGCGACGGCGGCGTACGAGCCGGGCTACCGCGACTACCGCGAGCTGTACGAGGCGACGAAGGCCGTCGTGCACCGGTTGGCCGCGCGCGGTCGCTCGCACTGACGAACCACGAATCCGACATCGAACCAGGCTCGGCGGCAGGTTCGATGTCGGATTCGTGGTTCGGAGCGCCCTACGCGAGCGCCCTACGCGGAAGCGGACGCGTCCACGCCCGCCGGCGCGGAGCCGTCGTACTCGCAGATCGCCTGCACCTTCGACGCGCTCGCGGACGAGCGGTCGAACTCGTAGCCCAACCACTCGCGAGCCATGCGCCGGGCGACCTCGACGCCGACGACCCGCTGGCCCATGCAGAGGACCTGGGCGTCGTTCGACAGGATCGAGCGCTCGACGCTGAACGAGTCGTGCGCCGTGACGGCCCGGATGCCGGGGACCTTGTTCGCGCTGATCGCGACGCCGAGTCCGGTGCCGCAGATCAGGATCGCCCGGTCCGCGTCACCGTTCGCGACGAGCCGTGCGGCGTCGACGGCGACGTGCGGGTAGGCGGTGTGCCCGTCCGCGTCGACCCCCACGTCCACCACGGACTCCACCCGTGGATCGGCGAGCAGGTCGGCCTTGATGATCTCCTTGTAGTCGAACCCTGCGTCGTCCGAACCGACCACGAGACGGTACGTCATGCGTGTGTCCCTTCCTTGTCTGCTGCACGGGTGGCGAGGACCTCGCCGACCCGCGTGAGGATCATCCCCATCGAGGTGGCACCCGCGTCGGGTGTCCCCAGGCTCTTCTCCGCCAGCGGTCGGGCACGCCCGACCTTCGGCTTGAGGTCTGCGGTCGCAGCGGCTTCCGTGACCGCGACCTGCGCGGCAGCCTGCCACGCCTCGGTGAGCGGCGTGCCAGCCTCGACGCCGCTCCGCAGCTCGTCGACGAACGGGAGCAGCGCGTCGAGCAGCGTCTTGTCCCCGCGGGACGCCCCGCCGAGGTGCACGATCGAGTCCGCGAACGCCTGCGCCGCCTCGACGACGTCGGACGTCTCGTACGCGGAACGGTCGTCGCGGAGCGACCGGCCGAACGCCTCGAGCGCCGCACCCCACAGGACCCCGGAGGTGCCGCCCGCGAACTCGGCCCACGCGTCACCGGCGCGTCCGAGGACGAAGGCGACCCCTGCCTCCTGGCCCGCCCGGTCGACCGCCTTGCGGGCCGCACCGATCCCCTTCACCATGCCGCGTCCGTGGTCGCCGTCCCCGGCGACCGCGTCGATGCGGCCGAGCTCCTCCTCGTGCTCCCGCAGGAGCGCGTCGACCGCCTCGATCGCGGCGCGTGCCGTCTGCGCGGCCTGCCTGGAGGCACCACTCGCGTCCGGCACGACCGTCGCCTCGTCCTCGGCTGCGTCCACGGCGTCGGCCGGCACGAGTGCCGCGACCGGCGCCGCCACCTTGCGGTACGCGGGCGTGTACGCGTCGGCCCTCCACAGCGTCTCGAGCTCGTCGTCGAGCCACTGCAGGGTGAGCGAGCAGCCGCCCATGTCGAGGCTCGTGACGAGTTCACCGACCTCGGGCTCGACGACCTCGATCCCGGCGTCCTGCAGGAGCGGGAGCACACGGCCCCAGAGCAGGAAGAGCTCCTCGTACTTGGTGTCGCCGAGACCGTTCAGGATCGGCGCGACCCGGGTGCCGGCGGCGTCCGGGCGGTCCGCGAGCAGCCGCTCGACGAGGAGCGACGCGAGTTCGGTCGCACGGAGGAGCGGGACGTCCTCGATGCCCGGCTCGCCGTGGATGCCGAGCCCGAGGCCGAGGTGGCCCTCGGGGACGGTGAAGAGCGGCTCGGTCGCGCCGGGCATCGTGCAGCCGGAGAACGCGACGCCGATGGTGCGCGTAGCCCGGTTGGATGCGGTGCCGATGCGCTCGACCTCGTCGAGGTCGGCTCCGGCGGCCGCCGCGGCACCCATGGCCTTGAAGACCGAGAAGTCACCGGCGATGCCGCGGCGCTTCGACTCCTCGTCGGCGCTGGCGATGTCGTCGGTGACGACCACGATGCGGGTGTCGATGCCCTCGGCGTTGAGCCGCTCGGCCGCGAGCCCGAAGTTCATCGTGTCGCCGGCGTAGTTGCCGAACGACAGCACGACGCCCTTCCCCTGGTCCGCCGCCTTGGCGACCGAGTAGACCTGCGCCGTGGACGGCGACGTGAAGATGTTGCCGACGACGGCCCCGGTGGCGAACCCCGGCCCGACCACGCCGCAGAACGCGGGGTAGTGGCCGGAACCGCCGCCGACGACGACCGCGACCTGCGGCTCGGCCCCCTCCGTCGGCAGGGCGACGACGCCGCCGTGGACGCCGCGGACCCGGTCGGCGTAGAGGGCGAGCCAGCCCGCGAGCTGGTCCTCGGCGAACTCCTCCGGGTCGTCGTGGATCGTGGTCATGGTGCTTGTCCTTCGCATCGAGTGGGGGTGGTGCACCGGGCGACGGCGGGACGGCCGCCGTCGCCCGGGGTTCAGTGTCCTCGGTCTCCCTGCGGGACCTTGAGGAAGTGGATCATCACGAACGCGCAGGCGTACAGGCCGACGAACGTCCAGGTCACGGCCTGGCCGCCACCGCCCAGGGCGAGGACCGCGGCGACGACGCCCGTGCCGAGGAACGCGGCGCCGCCGGCGGCCGTGGTGTACATCGCCATCGCGGCACCCTTGTGCTCGGGGGCGAGCGCCGGCATGATCGCGCCCATCGGGACGAAGCCCGCGAGCAGGCAGCCGAACACGCAGCCGGCGACGACGGAGAGCACGTAGCCCCAGTCGGACCCGGCGGGGACGAGCTGCGGGACGTACCACCAGGCGATGAGCCCGAGGGCGGACCCGACGATGCCGAACCACTTGACGGTGCGCTGCCAGCCGATCTTGTCGCCGACCCAGCCGAACAGGGCGTTCACGAGGATGTTCGTCGCGTAGACGCACACCGTCATGAGCAGCCACCGGCTCTGGCCCCAGCCGCGCTCGTTCGCGATCACGGCCGGGAGGATGACGAACATGCCGAACTCCGGCGCGGTGTTGATCAGACGGACGAGGAAGCCCATCAGGATCTTCGGTCGCGTGGCCGTCAGGCGGATGCCGCTCGTCAGCACGCGCCAGGCGCTCTCGCCCTCCGGTGCGATGCGGGAGAACCCGTTCGGCAGGCGCACCCCGAACAGCAGGATGAGGAACCCGATCACGACGAGGCCGATCGAGGCGATCATCGCGCCGGTCTCACCCACCGTGCCGCCGCCGAACACCGGGATGGCGCCGATCGCGAACAGCGAGCCGAGCGTGGGCAGGCCGCCGGTGAAGGCGACGTAGAACCAGCCGACGGCCGAGCCGTTGCGCTCCACGGGCGTCGTGATGTTCACCCAGACCAGGAACGCGAAGGCGAACAGCGGGTACCCGAAGCCGCGGATCGCGTAGGCGACGGCGGCGAACGGCACGCTGCCGAGTCCGAGGGCGATGAGGAACAGGACCTCGAACACGACCCAGACGGCGAACCCCAGGATCATCACCCGTCGCGGACCGATCAGGTCGGCGAGTGCGCCGGAGACGTAGCTCCCCACCAGGGCGGCGAGGCTGTAGAACGTGACGATCGTCGCGACCGTGGCCTCGGGGGAGCCGAGGACCGCGACCATGTGCGGCGTGATGAAGTTCGACTCGACGCCGTTGCCGGTCATGAAGACCAGGACGGCGAGGAAGCCGAGGGCGAGCGGGCGGGGGATGCCCATCTTGTCGAGCCGGCCCTCGGTACGGGGCATCGTCGGCGCACCGGTGGTGCGCTGTGTCGTCGTTGACATGCTTGCTGACTCCTGTGGTGGCTGCGGCTCAGGCCTGCAGGGACGGGATGATCGAGACCTTGACGCTCGCGCCCGCGGAGTCGCCGACGAGGTCGAGGGCCTCCTGGAAGCGCTCGAGCGGGAACTGGTGCGTGCAGATCTCCGACATCGGCAGGGTCTCGGCCTCGAGCAGCTTGATCGCCGCCGGCCAGGTGTGCGGGCCGAGGTGGGCACCGCGGACGTCGAGCTCCTTGTCGTCCGAGATGATCGACCAGTCGACGGACACGTTGTCCTTGAAGACCGAGTACTCGACGAACGTGCCGAGCTTGCGGAGCAGGTTGAGTCCCTGCGGGACCGCGGACGGGTGCCCGGTCGCCTCGATGTAGACGTCGGCGCCGTACCCGTCGGTGAGTTCCTTGACCCGGGCGACCGCGTCGTCCTGGGCGATGTTGATCGTGATGTCGGCACCGACCTTGCGGGCGAGTTCGAGCTTGTCCTCGACGACGTCGAGCGCGATGATCCGCAGCGGGTTCTTCTGGCGGGCACCGGCGATCGCGGAGAGCCCGATCGGCCCGGCGCCCGCGATGACCACCGTGTCGCCGAACTTGATGTCGCCCCGCTCGACGGCGTGGAACGCGCACGAGAGCGGCTCGGCGAAGGCGGCTACCTGCCCGGGGAGGGCGCTCGACACCGGGTGGGTCAGGGCCTTCGCCGGCACCAGGACGTACTCGGCCATCGCGCCGTCGTAGCCCTTGAAGCCGAACATGTCGTGCACGTTGCACATCCAGTACGCGCCCTCGAGGCAGTAGCGGCACTCCCAGCACGGCACGATCTGCTCGCAGGCGATCCGGTCGCCCACGGACACCCCGCGCTTGGCGAGGGCAGCGTCGTCACCGGCGACGATCGTGCCGACGAACTCGTGGCCGGGGATCCGGTCGGTGTCGGCCCAGGCGGGGCGGTTCTCGTCGCCCCAGAACTTCGCGGCGCCGTGGTAGCACTTCAGGTCGCTCGCGCAGATGCCGACGGCGTCGGTGCGGAGCAGGAGTTCGCCGGGTCCGGGGGTCGGCACGGGGCGGGTCTCGAGGCGGTAGTCCTCTGGGCCGTGGACCACGACGGCGCGCATCGTGGTCGGGATCTCGGTGGGCGTCGCGGCCGTGGTGGTCGCGTTCTCGGTCGTCGTCGACATGAGCTGCTCCTTCGTCGGGGTGCTTCGGCGACGACTGTACACCTCACGGAACGTTTGTCCAGAACACAATTTCTGGTACGGTCGGCGCAACGCAAGGGAGCGAACATGACCACCGACTTCGCCGCAGCCCTCCGACCGGGCCCGGACACGATCGACCTGACGAACGACTTCAGCGGCCGCACGGCGGTGGTCACGGGCGGGGCGTCCGGCATCGGCAACGCGATCTCCGTGGCCCTCGCGTCCCGCGGCGCCCGGGTCGCCATCGTCGACGTGCGGGCGGACGGCGCAGCAGCCGCCGCGGCAGCGCTGCCGACCGCCGGCGCACCGGCCCACCTCGGCCTCGGCTGCGACGTCACGGACGAGACGTCGGTGGCCCGCGCGGTCGCCGCCGTCACCGGTGCCGCCGGCAGGATCGACGTCCTCGTGAACTGCGCCGGCGTCGCGCTGCTCGCCCCCGCCGAGGACCTCGACCCCGGCGCCTGGGCCACGACCATCGACGTCAACCTCACCGGCACCCACCGTGTCGCCCAGGCCGTCGGGCGGCACATGCTCGCCGCCGGGTACGGCCGGATCGTGAACATCGCCTCGCAGGCAGCGCACGTCGGCATCGACGGCCACGCGGCGTACTGCGCGTCGAAGGCCGGCGTCATCGGGCTCACCCGCGTGCTCGCGCTCGAGTGGGGCGGACGGGGCGTCACCGTCAACACCGTGTCACCGACGGTCGTGCTGACCGACCTCGGCCGCGGGGCGTGGGCGAACGAGAAGGGCCTGCGCCACCAGGACGAGATCCCCAGCGGACGGTTCGCGACACCCGACGAGATCGCCGCCGCCGTCCTGTTCCTCGCCGGGGAGTCGAGCGCCATGGTGAACGGCGCCGACCTCCGCGTGGACGGCGGGTTCACGATCCGCTGACGCGTGCCAGGGCTACGATCGCCCCATGTCCGCCGAGAACCCCGCCGCCGAGGGTGCCCGGACCCGCTTCCCGCTCGACACCGTCTACCAGGCCGCGCGGATGTACTACCTCGAGGACGCCACCCAGGTCGAGATCGCCTCGCGCCTCGGGGTGTCCCGTCCGACGGTCAGCCGGCTCGTCGCCGAGGCGCGGAAGGCCGGCCTGGTCCGGATCGAGGTCGTCGACCCGTTCCAGGACGAGACCGTCGCGCTCGCCGAACGGCTGCAGGTGGTGCTCGGACTCCGTGCCGTCCACCTCGCCGCGGTGACGCACACCGCCACGCTCGGCGCCGACCTCGCCGCCCCGCTCGCCGCCGCGGTCGAGGGGATGGGGCTCGTGCCGGGTGACGCCGTGCTCATGTCGTCGGGTCGGACGGTGTACGACGTCGCGCACGCCGGCATGCCGCAGCTGCCGGGCGTGCAGCTCGTCCCGACGGTCGGCGGGCAGGCCGACCCGATGCCGTGGTTCCAGACGAACGAGATCACCCGCGCCGCCGCCGAGCACTCCGGCGCGATCCCGGCGTTCCTGTTCGCGCAGGCCCTGCCGTCACCGGCGATGCGGTCCTCGCTCGACGAGGACCCCGCGTTCCAGCACGTCGTCGGCCTGTGGGGTCGGGCGAAGGGCGCCATCCTCGGCATCGGCGCGCCGACCCCGACCCGGGACGCACTCGCGCGGGGCGTCCCGGTCGAGGACGCCGTCTTCGACCAGGCGGCGGGTGACGTCTGCCTCAACTTCTACGCCGCGGACGGCTCGGCGATCGAGTTCCCGGGCAGCGACCGGATGGTGCGCACCTCCCGCGAGGTCCTCTCCGCCGTCCCGCACGCGATCGGCGTCGCGGTCGGTGCCGCGAAGGTGTCGAGCATCGTCGGGGCCGTCCGCGGGCGTCTCGTCAACGAGTTGGTCACCGACGCGGCCACGGCGCGCGCCCTGCTGGACGCGCTCGCCTGAGCGGTTCCCACCTGTGGGCCCGGAGGCGCGGTGCCAGCCCGCACCGCGCCTCCAGGCCCACAGGTGGTGCGTCTACTGCGTGCGCCGCACGTCCCACAGATGGTGCACCGGGTCGTGCGCGTAGTAGGTGGCGAGCGTGGCGACGGTGAACGCGCTGCCGTCCGACCGGAGGCCGGTGCGTCCCAGCTGGTCCTCCCGGACGTCGTCGAATGCCCGGGCAGCACGGTGCGCGGCCTCGCCGAGCTCCCGCACGACGGTGGCGGGGTCCTGCTCGCCGTAGCGGTCCTCGACAGCCGTGGCGTCCTGGTCCCAGTTCGGGAAGGTCGGGGCGTCCTCGGTGAGCATGAGCGTCAACCGCTCCGCCATCTTCCGGTGGACGTCACGCACGTGCGCGGCGTACTCGAGCGGTGACCAGGTGTGGTCGTCGGGGCGGTCACGCACGTCCGCACGGTCGAGGACCGCCGGCCACGCCGAGGTGTTCGCGTCGATGATCCCCGGGACGTCGCGGATCGTGACCGTGCTGCCGTCGTAGCCGCACTCGGGGCACGCGGACTCGATGACCCACGTCCAGTTCTTCGTCTCGGGTTCGATCGCCATGACTGGATCGTACGGCCTGGTCGCGGTCCGTCTTGATCCGCGTCCCCGCGTCCGTCGACGCGGAACGACGAGGTCGATGTCGTACGACGTCGACCTCGTCGTTCGTTGCACGCGCCGGTCGTTGCACGGAGGTGGGAACGACATCGCGGTCGTCGTACGACGTCGAGGATGTCGTTCGGGGTCGGACGCAGCGGCGTCACTCGTGCCGGTGCTCCTCCGACGGGTCGAGCGCCGGCCACACCGGGAACGGGTCGGCCCACGTGCGCCACACCTCCGGCCCCGCGAGCAGCTCGTCCGGCGTGAGGAGCGCCCCGTCCAGCGCCCGCTCGATCGCCGGCACGTCCAACCGCTCGCCGACGAACCAGAGCGCCTGACCGATCGGCGCGTCCGCGTCCCACGACGGGTTCGCCGTCGGGTCGAGCGCCAGCATCGCCCCGAAGCTCGACCACGACCCGACGTGGTCCGGCCGGGAGGCGAGCCGGAAGAACCCCCGGGACCGCAGCACCCGGCCGTTCCGCCCCGCGGCCAGCTCCCGCTCGATCACCGACGCCAGGCGGCCGGGGTGGAAGGGCAGCGGCTCCCGGTAGCGCAGCGCGACCAGGCCGTCCCGCGGGTCCCGTCCGACCGAGCCCGAGAGCGCCCGCATCCATCCCGCTCCCTGGGCGAGGACCCGCGCCGCCCCGCCGTTCGACGCGGGCAGGTCGGCCGCGCTCCGGATCGACGAGAGCGCCACGACGACCGCCTGCGGGGCCAACCGGTGGAGCAGCGCGAGCAGACCGCGGCGGCGCTCCAGCGGCACCGGGCCGACCCGGTCGAGGACGATCACCGTGGCGTACTCGACGAGCGACGCCACGCGGTCGGCCGCGACGAACGCGTCGTCGACCTCGGACCAGAGCAGGTGCGCCACGTCGTCGGCGCGCAGCACGCTCACCACGTGGCGGAGCACCCGGTCGTCGCCCGTCTCCGCGCGCGCGGCGTTGGCGAGCATCATCCCCACCGCCCGGGTGTCGGCGCCCGGCGGGAGCGTGACGACGAGTCCGTGGTCGGCATCCGGCCCGCAGACCCGGTCGAGGTGCTCGGCGCGGTCGGCGACGGCCCGGACCGCGGCGACGGCGTTCGCGGGCGCGTGCATCCGGTGACCGGTCGTGAGCCGGACGGCCACGCGGTCGGCGTCGACGTCGTGCAGGGCGGAGACGAGGGTGATGGCGGCGGGACGCATGTCGGCTAATGTACATGATCATCGTTCTCAACAATGAGGACACTGACGCAGGAGGTCGCTCGTGAAGGTCCGCAACTCGCTCAAGGCGCTCAAGAAGATCCCGGGGTCGCAGGTGGTCCGCCGCCGCGGCCGTGTCTACGTCATCAACAAGCAGAACCCCCGGTGGAACACCCGGCAGGGGTGACGTCACCGGCGTTCCGTAGGGTGGCTCCATGCGACTGCTGCTCATCCGCCACGGCCAGACCCCAGCGAACGTGAACGGCGTGCTCGACGCCGTCGTCCCCGGACCGGGCCTGACCGAACTCGGGCAGCAGCAGGCCGATGCCCTGCCGGCAGCGCTCGCCGACCGGGGGATCGAGCGGCTGTTCGTCTCGACGATGGTCCGCACGCAGATCACCGCGGCGCCCCTCGCCACGTCGCTCGGCCTCGAGCCGGTTGTGCTGCCGGGCCTCCGCGAGATCGAGGCCGGCGACACCCAGGGCAAGCGCGACCAGGTGTCCGTGCAGACGTACATCTCGACCGTGCACGGCTGGTCGCTCGGGGACCGCACCACCCGGATGCCCGGAGCCGAGAGCGGGACCGAGTTCTTCGCGCGCTACGACGACGCGGTCCGGCAGATCCTCGAGACCGGTGTCGACGTGGCGGCCGCGGTCAGCCACGGAGCCGCCATCCGGACGTGGGCGAGTGCCGCGGCCCACAACACGCCGGACCACTTCGGCACGAAGCGCCACCTCGAGAACACCGGGATCGTCGAGCTCGAGGGGTCGTTCGACGACGGCTGGCGCCTCGTCGACTGGGAGGGCGAGCCCGTCGGCGGCGAGCAGCTCATCGACCGGACGGCGCAGGACCCGACCGGCGAGCGGTTCTGACGCGACCAGCAGACAGACGGGAGGCGCGGTGCCAGCTGGCACCGCGCCTCCCGTCCGTGGTCGGTCGCGCGGACTACGCGAGCTGCGAGGCGGACGTCAGCGGCACGATCACCCGGTGCGCTTCGCGCAGGACGTCGAGCGTCTGCTGGACCTCGTCCGCACGCTCCTCGGGCGTCCAGCCGAGCGACCCGGCGAGCACGTCGGCCAGCTCGTCGAGCAGGTCGATCGTGACGCCGCCCACGAACGCGAGGTTCGTGCGGCGCAGCACCACGTCGACCAGGTGCACGGCCTGCTCGTGCTCCGCGAAGTACGCGACCTCGGCGCGGGTCAGCGCCGGGTCCGACTCGAGGGGCTCGACCGGTCCGTCGACCAGGACGTCGACGACCTCGGCGGCACGGGTGCCGTAGCGCTCGAGCAGTCCCTCGACGACGGATGCGTCGAGACCGTCGCGGTGCGATTTGATCCAGAGGGCGCGCTGGGCGTCCGTGGTCGGGAAGTCCTTGCCGCCGCCGATCGCCATGCCGGTCGTGTCGACCGTCCGGGTGATGCCGAGCTTCGTCGTGACGTCGGTGGAGAGGTGCGCGGCGAGGGCGCGGAACGTGGTCCACTTGCCGCCGACGAGCGACAGCACCGTGGTCCGCGGCAGCCCGGCGATCGGGGTGTCCACGATCCGGTAGTCACGCGAGACGAAGCCGGGGGCGGTGTCCTCGTGCCGGGGGAGCGGGCGGATGCCGGAGTAGCTGTAGACGATGTGGTCGCGGGTGAGCGCGATCTGCGGGAAGACGTGCGCCACCAGGCCGAAGAAGTAGTCGATCTCCTCGTCGGTGGTGGTGACGGGCTTCGCCGGGTCGGCGTCGATGTCCGTCGTGCCGATGAGCACCCGGCCCTTGAGCGGGTAGATGAGCACGATGCGGCCGTCGTTGTTCTCGAAGAACAGCTCGCGGCCCTTCGTCGCCTCGAGCAGCTCGGGGTTGTCGACGACGATGTGGGAGCCCTTCGTGCCGCCCATGAACTTCGTCTCGCCGCCGAACGCCTGGTTCGTGAGGTCGGTCCAGGGGCCGGACGCGTTCACGACGACGTCCGCCGTGAAGACGAACTCCTCGCCGGTCTCACGGTCGCGGAGCAGGACGCCACCGTCGCGGGTCCCGGCGGCCTCGACGTAGTTCACCGCACGGGCGGTCGACGCCGCGCCCTCGCCCGTCCCCGCGGCGAGGCCGTCCTTGAGCACGTCGAGCGCCAGGCGCTCCGGCTCGTGCACCGAGGCGTCGTAGTACGTGCCCGTGTACTTGAGGTCCTTGTTGAGCGCCGGCATGTCCGCGAGTGCGGCCTTCTTCGTGAGGAAGCGGTGCTTCGGGACCGAACCGCCGTCGCGCGAGAAGGAGTCGTAGATCGTCATGCCGATCTTGATGAGCGCGGCACCGCGCTCCTTCGTCGAGCGCTGCTTGTGCGTGAGCATCCGCAGCGGGGCGTTCATGATGCCCGAGAACGTCGAGAAGATCGGCATCGTGGTCTGCAGCGGCTTGACGTAGTGCGGGGCGATGCGGATGAGGCCGTTGCGCTCCTGCACGCTCTCGCGGACGAGGCGGAACTCGCCGTTCTCGAGGTACCGGATGCCGCCGTGGATCATGTGGCTCGACGCGGCGGACGCGCCCGAGGCGTAGTCGCCGCGCTCGACGAGGGCCACGTCGACCCCCTGCAGGGCGAGGTCGCGGAAGGTGGCGATGCCGTTGATGCCGCCACCGACCACGAGGACCTGTGCATTCGGGCGCTCCGTGAGCGCGTTCACCGTGTTCCGGGGCTGCGTCTTCTTCGACATTGCTGCGTCGCTTCCTTCGTGGGTTCCGTGGTGGTTCGACATCGATCGTGCGCCTCCGTGAGAAGGCGGGCAACTCGCGTGCACGAACGTGCAGCACACGTGTCCGGCCGGGCCGATCGAGGGTCGGGAGGCGCGACAGGGGTTGCAGAGGCCGTGCACGTCCGTGCATGCTCGGTTCCCATGAGTGACGCAGCGCAGCCCATGCGCACGCAGCAGGCGCTGCGCGCCGCGCATCTGTACTACCTGCAGGACCTGACGATGGACGCGATCGCCGACGAACTCGGCACCTCGCGGTCGTCGGTCTCCCGCCTGCTGAAGTACGCGCGGGACACCGGACTCGTCGACATCCAGATCCGCTCGCCCCTCGACCAGGCCGCGGCGCTCAGCCGGAGCATCCGATCCCGCTTCGGGGTGCACGCGCACGTCGTGCCGGTGCCGGACCACACGAGTGACGTCGACCGACTCGAACGCGTCGCCCTGTCCGCTGCGCGCATCCTGACGCAGTACGTCGAGTCGAACATGGTGATCGGGATCTCGTGGGGCTCGACCGTCAGCGCGGTGAGCCGTTACCTCGTGCCGAAGACCACGCACGGCTCCACGGTGGTGCAGATCAACGGCGCCGCGAACACCCGGACGACGGGCATCGTCTACGCGTCCGAGATCTTGCGGCGGTTCGGCGAGGCGTACGGCGCGTTCGTGCAGCAGTTCCCGGTCCCGGCGTTCTTCGACGACCCGGCCACGAAGCAGGCGCTCTTCCGGGAGCGTTCGATCCGCCGGGTGCTCGACCTGCACGAGCGCATGGACCTCGTCGTGTTCGGTGTCGGAGCGCCCCAGGCCCCGGTCCCCTCGCACGTGTACTCCGGCGGGTACCTCGACCCGTCCGACCGCGACGAGCTGACCAAGGCCCAGGTCGTCGGTGACGTCTCGACGGTGTTCTACCGCGCGGACGGCTCGTGGAAGGACATCGGGGTGAACGCCCGCGCCGGGGCTCCGGACCTCGACACGATCAAGCGTGCGCCGCGCCGGGTCTGCGTCGTGGCAGGACGCTCGAAGGCCGCGTCGCTGAAGGGCGCCCTCGCCGCCGGGTTGATCACCGACCTCATCCTCGACGAGAGCGTCGGGCAGGCGATCCTGCAGCCCTGACCCCGGGGGCGCGGTCCGGTTTGTCGGTGGTGCCCCGTAGGTTCTCGACCATGGTTGCCACGATGGACACCCGCCACTCCGGTGACGCCTGCAGCGTCGGGGACACGCGGTACTCGCGGCGGATCGCCGGCACCGACGTCGACCAGGCGCTCGCCTTCTTCACCGGGGACTACGACTTCCGCTCGCCCGCGGTCCGACGGACCCACCGCGACACCCGCTGGGACTTCGCCGGAGTGGGCGACGAGCTGTTGTCACTCCGGTCCTCGCGCTTCCTGGTCGACCTGCGGAGCGACAGCCGTGTCGACGACGCGTTCCTGGTCGCCTGGATGCGCAGCGGGTCGAGCACGATCACGTACGGCGGGAGCTCCCACGAGCTCGAACCGGGCGTCCCGGTCGTGCTGCCCTTCGCCGACACGTACGAACTGCACCACCGCGACATCGGCCTCAACCTGGTGCACCTCGACGCCGCGTTCGTGCGCTCGATCGTCGGCGAGGACGACTTCGCCTTCGAAGCGCTCCGCCGACCGACCGCCGACGGCATGCGGGCGTGGCAGTCGGTGGTTCGGGCGCACTCGTCGACCTGGCTGGACGTCGGGCACGAGCTCAGTGCGGTGACGCAGCGTGACATCGCCGAGGCGTTCGCGAAAGCGGCGGTCGCGGCCTTCCCCGAGCGGAGCCGCTGGCGCACGACGGTCACCGGCAGCGGGCCCGAGCACGAGCGGGTCCGCCGTGCGCTCGAGTACGTCCACGAGCACGCGCGCGACGCGATCGGGACGCCGGAGATCGCCGCGGCGGCGGGGCTCAGCCCGCGTGGTCTGCAGCAGTCCCTCCGCCGGCACCTCGACCAGACGCCGGGCGACCTGCTCCGCAGCGTCCGGCTCGACGGTGCCCGTGCCGACCTGCTTCGTGGCGATCGCGACGACACCTCGGTGGCCGACATCGCCCGGGCGTGGGGCTTCGGGCACCTCGGGCGCTTCTCGGCCACGTACCGGGCGCGGTTCGGGGAACTGCCGAGCGAGTCCCTCCGCGCTCGGTAGCGTGGCGGGATGGACACCGTCGTCACCGCCCTCCGTTCCGCGCTCGCCGACCCGGACGGCGTGCTCGTCCGGACGGAGCGCGGTGTGCTCGACGCGGCACGGACGGACAAGTCCGGCTGGATCGCCCCGGGTGGCCCCGTCGCCGTGGTCGAGGCCCGGACGGTCGAGCACGTGCAGGCGACCCTCCGGACGTGTTCCGGGCTCGGCGTCCCGGTCGTCCCGCGTGGCGCCGGCACCGGGCTCGCAGGCGGGGCGAACGGCACCGAGGGCACCGTCGTCCTGAGCGTGGCGCGCATGGACCGCATCGTCGCGGTCTCGACGGAGGACGAGTACGCCGTGGTGGAGCCCGGCGTGCTGAACGGCGACCTGAACGCAGCCGTCGCCGAACACGGCCTGCGGTTCGCTCCGGACCCGGCGAGTGCGGCCATCGCGAGCGTCGGCGGGAACATCGCCACGAACGCCGGCGGCCTGCGGTGCGTGAAGTACGGCGTCACGAGAGAGGCAGTGCTCGGCCTCGACGTCGTCCTCGCGGACGGGCGGCTCGTCGCCACCGGGCACCGCACCGTCAAGGGCGTCACCGGCCTCGACCTCACGGCGCTGCTCGTCGGGTCGGAGGGCACGCTCGGGGTGATCGTCGGCGCGACCGTCCGGCTCGTGCCGATCCCGGCGGGGGAGCCGGCCACCCTCGGCGCCGTGTACCCGACCGTCCAGGCCGCCGCCCGCGCCGCGGCGTCCGTCGTCGCCGGGGCAGAGCGTCCGTCGACTGTCGAGCTGCTCGACGCCGCAGCACTCGAGGGGATCGCGGCCCACCTCGGGCCGCAGGTGATCGCCGAGACGGTGGGGAGCACCGCGGCGGGCGGGGTGTTCCTCCTCGTGGAGTACGACGGGCCGGGTGCGACGGAGGCGGCGCTCGGAGCCGTGCCGCGCCTCCAGGCCGAGGGCGGGACCGTGCACCTGGCCGGGTCGGCGGCGGAACGCGACCGCCTGCTGACGATCCGCCGGTCGTTCCACCCGGCCATGGAGGCGCGTGGCCGGGTCCTCATCGAGGACGTCGCGGTGCCACGCAGTCGGCTCGCCGAGATGTTCGCGCGCGTCGAGGCCATCGGGGAGCAGTACGGCATCGCGATCCCCACCGTCGCGCACGCCGGTGACGGCAACCTGCACCCGAACTTCGTGTTCGAGGGCGACGAGGTGCCGCAGCACGTGTGGGACGCGGCCGACGCGATGTTCCGGGCGGCGATCGAGCTCGGCGGGACGCTGACGGGGGAGCACGGCGTGGGGGTGCTCAAGCGGCGGTGGATCGGCGACGAGCTCGGCGACGACGTGCTCGAGCTGCAGCGGGGGATCCGACGGGTGTTCGACCCCGCGGGGATCCTCAACCCGGGCAAGGTGTTCTGACGCCGAATCTCGGCGCACGGAACCGGGTCACATTGCTCAGATGTTCGGCCGAAACAGTCCTGTAACGAACCTCGGCGCATCGTGGGTGTCGAACGCGCACCGCCCACGAAGGAGTCAGTGATGCTGATCGGCGTCCCCACCGAAGTCAAGAACAACGAGTTCCGCGTCGCCGCGACACCCGCCGGTGTCGCCGAGCTGGCGCTGCACGGACACGAGGTGCTCGTGCAGTCTGGAGCCGGTGACGGGTCGTCCTTCCCGGACGCCGAGTACGCCGCGGCCGGGGCCACCATCGTCCCGACGGCCGCCGAGGTCTGGGCGCGCGCCGAGATGATCCTGAAGGTCAAGGAGCCGGTCGCCGCCGAGTACGCCTCGATCCGACCCGGGCAGGTCCTGTTCACCTACCTGCACCTCGCCGCGGACCGGCCGCTGACCGATGCGCTCGTCGAGTCCGGAGCGACGGCGATCGCGTACG
Source organism: Curtobacterium sp. 320 (assembly GCF_031455235.1). NCBI lineage: Bacteria > Bacillati > Actinomycetota > Actinomycetes > Micrococcales > Microbacteriaceae > Curtobacterium > Curtobacterium sp. 320. Next base: position 323,187 of record NZ_JAVDSI010000001.1, read on the forward strand.
AGACCGTGCAGCTGCCGGACCGGTCGCTGCCCCTGCTGTCGCCGATGTCCGAGATCGCCGGGCGGTTGTCGGCGCAGGTCGGCGCGAACCACCTGATGCGGGCGAACGGCGGGCGCGGGCTCCTGCTCGGCGGCGTGCCCGGCACCCCGAAGGGCCGCGTCGTCGTGATCGGCGGCGGGGTCGCGGGCGAGCACGCGGCGACGATGGCGCTCGGCCTCGGCGCCGAGGTCACCGTGTTCGACATCAGCCTGCCGCGCCTGCGCGCGCTGGACGCCCGGTTCGACGGACGCATCACGACGCTGCGGTCCTCGGCGCACGCGATCGCCTCGGCCCTGCGCGAGGCCGACCTCGTCATCGGGTCGGTGCTCATCCCCGGGGCCTCGGCGCCGAAGCTCGTGACCGACGCCATGGTGGCGGACATGCAGCCGGGGTCGGTGCTCGTCGACATCGCGATCGACCAGGGCGGGTGCTTCGAGGGCTCGCACCCGACCACGCACGACGACCCGACGTTCGCCGTGCACGACACCGTCTTCTACTGCGTGGCGAACATGCCGGGAGCGGTGCCTCGCACCTCGACGATCTCGCTGACGAACGCGACGCTGCCCTACGCCGTGGCGATCGCGAACCAGGGGTGGGAGGCGGCGACCGCTGCCGACCCGGCCCTGGCGCTCGGGGTGAACGTGCACGCGGGGCAGGTCGTGAACGCCGCCGTGGCGGCGGCGCACGGCCTGGCGGCCGCCGCGCGCTGAGCGCGGGCGCGCCGCCGCGCCGCGCGCCGCGCGCGGCGCGCCGCTCCGCCGAGACTCGGCCCGACGGACGGTTTCGCGGCGCCCAGCCCGCGAAGGTGTCCGCCCAGCCGAGTCTCGGCTGCCCCCGCGCGGCCCGCGCGGCGCGCCGCTCAGGCGGCCGCGACGCGCGCCGGCGCAGCCGCGCCGCGCCACCCCGCGCGAGCCCGCACCACGAGCGTCACGACGACCGCCGCAGCCGCGGCCACCACCGCCGCGACCGCGGTCGGCGTCGACACGAGCGGCCCGTCGAGCCGAGCGACCGCGACCCACGCCAACCCCCACGCGAGCGACGCCGTCGGCGCCAGGCGTCCCCGGTCCCACACCGCGAGGAGCACCCCGACGAGCCCGGCCACGAGCGCGATCACCACGCCCCAGACGTCCAGCGACAGCCCGAAGCCCCGGAAGCCCGCGGCCGTCAGCACCGCGGCCGTGTTCGCCGCCGTCGCGACGCACACCCACCCCAGGTAGAGCCCGAACGTGCCGTCGGTGACGATCGCCTCGACGATCCCGGACGGCGTCGACCGCCGCAGCAGCACGAACGTCCACACCAGCACGGCGAGCAGCGCGACGATGATCGGCTCGCTCGACCACAGGAACCCGAACTGCACGCTCAGGATCCACGCCGCGTTGAGCAGGAGCGAGAGCACCGCCGGCACGGTCAGCCGCGCGTGCCGGTCGTCGTCGGCGGTGCGGAAGCACTGGCGGATCGCGTAGGCGAGCAGCCCGACGTAGATGACGCTCCAGATCGAGAAGGCCGGCCCGTCCGGCGCGATCGCCGTCGACGAGGCCGAGAGTGCTCCGCCGGCAGCGTCCTGGATCGGCGTCCCGCCGGCAGCTCCCGAGCCGACGAACGCGCCGACCACCGCGACGACCGCGCTCACCGCGACTGCGATCCGCTTCCAGATCCTCTTCATGTCAGCCCCTTTCGTCAGCATGCTGATGACCTGCACCGTAGGCGCGTGGCCGGGCCCGGCGCGCAGCGCACGTCCAGCAGACGGGGGACGGGCCGGACTGGAGGCGCGGTGCGGGCCCGACCCGCGCCTCCTGGCCCGCACCTCGGTCGCGTCCGTCCCCCGCACGCTCGCCCTGCGTACGGTGGTGACGTGTCTGTCGAACTGAACACCGTCTACGTCGACCGGATCGCCCCGATCCCGAGTCCCTCGCTCGACGACACCTTCCGCATGCTCGAGGACCAGGGAGCGAGCGCGTGCATCGTGCTCCACCAGCCCGACGCCGAGGAGCTCGGCGACGTCGCGGTCGCCCTCGGCCTGCACGAACTCGCGGTCGAGGACTCCGCCGAGGGGCACCAGCGCCCGAAGCTCGAGCGCTACGGCTCGACGCTCTTCGTGGTCCTCAAGCCCGCGCTGTACAACGACCAGCAGGAGGAGGTCGCGTTCGGCGAGGTGCACGCCTTCGTCGGGGAGGACTTCTTCCTCGTGGTCGTGAAGGCCGACCCCCGTGGCAAGCAGACCGTCCCGCGGGCACTCCAGCGGATGAGCGGCAAGCCGGGACTCGTGACGGTGGGCCCGCAGGCGCAGCTCTGGGCCCTGATGGACTCGATCGTCGACGGGTACGTGCCGGTGATCGACGGCCTCGAGGAGGACATCAACCAGATCGAGGACCAGCTCTTCGCGGGCGAGGCCGGGGTCTCCCGTCGCATCTACGAGCTGTTCGGCGAGGTCGTGGACTTCCAGCGCGCCGCCCGACCGCTCATCCACATCATCGAGAACCTGCACCGCGGGGCGGAGAAGTACCACCTCCCGGTGGAGATGCAGCGCCGGTTCCGCGACGTGCTCGACCACGCGATCCGCACGGTGGAGCGCCTCGACACGTTCCGGCAGCTGCTGCAGAACGCGCTGACGGTCGACTCGACCCTCGCGGCGCAGAAGCAGAACGACGACACGAAGAAGATCTCGGGCTGGGCGGCGATCCTCTTCGCCCCGACGCTCATCGCGGCGATCTACGGCATGAACTTCACGCACATGCCCGAGCTCTCCTGGACGTGGGGGTACCCGCTGTCGATCGTGGCGATGATCGTGTTCGCGGCGGTCCTGTGGGTGGTGTTCAAGGTCAAGCGCTGGTTCTGACGTGTTCGACCGCGCGCCCCGGCTTGCGGACGGACACCCGGACCCGCCAGGCTCGGGACGTCCCCGCCGACTGGAGCACCGATGCCGCACGACCTCGTCCACCTGACCGCCGGGGGCGTCTCCCTCGTCCTCGACTGCCGCGACCGTGCCCTGCCCGCGGTTGTGCACTGGGGCGCGGCGCTCGGTCCGCTCGACGACGCGGAGCTCGCTGCCCTGGCCGAGGCGGACGTGGCACCGGTCGCGCCGAACGAGGCGGACGTGCCGGTCCGGTTGGCGATCCTGCCCGAGCCGCACCGGGGGTGGACCGGGCGACCGGGGCTGTCCGGGCACCGGGACGGGCGCGACTGGTCCCCGGCGTTCACGGTCACCGAGCTCGAGGTGACCGCCGCCGCCGGCACCGCGGGCACCGCCGACACGGGCACCCCCGCCCCCGGCACCGTCACCGCCCACGCCGTGGACGCCACCGCCGGCCTCGCCCTGCGCCTCACCGTCGAGATGCTCCCCTCGGGCCTCGTCCGCACCCGCGCCGCCGTCACCAACACGGCCGCCGGCACCTACACCGTCGACGACCTCACCCCGGCCCTCCCGGTCCCGTCGCACGCCCGCGAGGTCCTCGACTTCGCCGGCCGCTGGGGCAAGGAACGCACCCCGCAGCGCCGCGAGCTCGTCGTCGGCACCCACGAGCGCGAGGGCCGGAAGGGCCGGACGGGCGCCGACGCCGCCACGGTCCTGAGCGTCGGCGTCCCCGGGTTCGGCTTCGCCCACGGCGAGGTCTGGGGCGTGCACACGGCGTGGAGCGGCAACCACCGGCACCTCGCGGAACGCCTCGCCACCGGCCGCCAGGTCGTCGGGGGCGGCGAACTCCTGCTCCCCGGCGAGGTGCGCCTCGGCACCGGGGACAGCTACGAGGGGCCGTGGGTGTACGCCGCGTACGGGGACGGCCTCGACGATCAGGCCCGCCGATTCCACCGGTGGCTCCGCAGCCGCCCGCAGCACCCGAGGACGCCCCGCCCGGTGACGCTCAACGTCTGGGAGGCGGTCTACTTCGACCACGACCTCGCCCGACTGACCGACCTCGCCGAGCGCGCCGCACGGCTCGGGGTCGAGCGGTACGTGCTCGACGACGGGTGGTTCCGGCACCGTCGTGACGACCACGCCGGCCTCGGAGACTGGTACGTCGACGAGGACGTCTGGCCGGACGGCCTCGGTCCGATCGTCGACCGGGTGCGGGCGCTCGGCATGCAGTTCGGCCTGTGGTTCGAGCCCGAGATGGTCAACGAGGACAGCGACCTCGCCCGAGCCCACCCGGAGTGGATCCTGCAGGCGGACGGTCGCCTGCCGGTGCGGTCCCGGGACCAGCAGGTGCTGAACCTCGCGATCCCCGAGGCGTTCGCGTACCTGCTCGAGCGGATGACCGCGGTCATCGGCGAGTACGGCGTCGACTACGTCAAGTGGGACCACAACCGCGACCTCGTCGAGGCGGGCCACCCCGGCGGCGGCGCAGCGGTCCACGAGCAGACCCTGGCGGCGTACCGGCTCATGGCGACGCTGAAGGAGCGGTTCCCGGCGCTCGAGATCGAGTCGTGCTCGTCGGGTGGCGCCCGCGTGGACCTCGGCGTGATCGAGCACACCGACCGCGTCTGGGTGTCGGACGACATCGACCCGCTCGAGCGCCAGCAGATGCACCGGTGGACGCAGCAGCTCCTGCCCCCGGAACTGCTCGGCTCCCACGTCGCGAGCGGCCGGAACCACACGACCGGCCGGGTGCACGACCTGGCGTTCCGTGCCGGGACCGCGATCGTCGGGCACTTCGGCATCGAGTGGGACCTCGCGCAGGCGACGGACGCCGAGGAGACGGCGCTCGCCGAGTGGATCGCGCTCCACAAGGAGTGGCGGGGCCTGCTGCACGGCGGCGACCTCGTGCGCGTCGACGAGGTCGACGAGACCCGGCTCGTGTCCGGCACGGTCGCCGCCGACAAGCAGCAGGCGCTGTTCTTCTTCGTCAGCACCGGCCGGTCCGAGGTGTCGGGAACCGGCCGCGTCACCTTCCGCGACCTCGACCCGGACACCGCGTACCGGGTCGACCCGGTCGTGGTCGGCGACGGGCACGGCATCGTGCCGCCCCCGTGGTGGTCGGGGGACCGGCTGTTCCGCGGGCGCGCGCTCGAGACGGTCGGCCTGCAGCCGCCGCTCGTGCCGGCCGACTGCGTGGTGCCGTACCGGCTCACGGCCGTCTGACGGCAGCGGGTGCGGCCACCGCCCAGGAGGCGCGGCTCGGCCCGGCAGCGTCCGCCCGGTCGCGGGGGCGGTGCCGGTGTGCCGATAGGCTTCCGGTCATGCCGCACCCTGGACACGCGACACGTGCGACCCCGGTCTGGGCACTCAAGCTCGCCGTCGTCACCGGACTGGTGGGGGTGGCAGGCGGCATCGCCGGCATCTCGGTGTGGCTCGCGCTGCAGCTCATCCAGTTCGTCGCGTTCGGGTACCCGTTCGGCGGCCACCTCGAGGCCGCGGACGCACCGAGTGCCCTGAACCGCTTCCTCGCCCTCGTCGCCGCCGGCCTCCTGACCGGCGTCGCCTGGTGGGCGCTCCGACGCTGGGGCCGCCCGGTCGTCTCCGTGCCCGCAGCCGTCGGCGGGAAGCGGATGCCCGCCCTCGCGACGGTGGCGAACGCGGGCGTGCAGATCCTGGCCGTGGGGCTCGGCGCCTCGATCGGCAAGGAGGTGGCGCCGCGCGAGATCGGGGCGTGGCTGTCCCAGCTCGTGACGGCACGGGCCGGCCTGACCGCCCGCGAGACGAAGATCCTCGTCGCCTGCGGTGCCGCCGCCGGTCTGGCCGCGGTCTACGACGTCCCGCTCGGGGGCGCCCTGTTCGCGGTCGAGGTGCTGCTCGGCGAGCTCACCTTCGCGACCGCGCTGCCGGCCTTCGCGACGAGTGCGGTCGCGGCGTTCGTCGCACGCCTCGTGATCCCGGACGAGGTGCTCTACCACGTGCCGGCGATGCACCTCTCGTCGTCGCTGCTCGTCTGGGCGGTGATCGTCGGGCCGGTCCTCGGGTTCGCGGGCGTCGGCTTCGTGAAGCTCACGAACCGGCTGCAGGGCCTCGCGCCGAAGGGGTGGCGGCTCATCGTCGTGCTGCCCGTCGTCTTCGCCATGGTCGGGCTCATCGCCGTGCCCTTCCCCGAGATCCTCGGCAACGGGCGGGCGCTCGGTGTCCTCGCGATGAACGCCTCGCTCGAGGACGGCTCCGTCGCCGGGCTCTCGCCGATCCTGTTCCTGCTCGCGCTCGGTGTCATCCGCACGATCACGACCTCGGCCACGATCGGTGCCGGGGCCGTCGGCGGCACGCTCACCCCGTCGATCGCGATCGGCTCCGCGGTCGGCGGTGGACTCGGTGGCCTCTGGCTGCTGCTCTGGCCGACCGACGGGCCGAGCCTCACGGCGTTCGCGTTCATCGGCGCCGCAGCCTTCCTCGCGACGACGATGCGGGCGCCCTTCACGGCCCTCGTGCTCGTCGTCGAGTTCACCCAGCAGGGGACCGACATCCTCATCCCCTCGCTCCTGGCGGTGTCCGGGTCGGTCGCCGTCGGCTACGTGCTCGCCCGCCGACGCAGCGCGCAGATGGTGTGAACACTTCGTCACGATCCGGCACACCCGGCGTGCCACCGGCCTACGATCGGCCGCACGACGGGGCACCGGGCCCCGTACCGGCGACGAGGAGCAACCGATGGCGGGGTTCGACGACATCACGAAGAAGGCCCAGGACTTCCTGCAGGACAACAAGGTCCAGGACGCCCTGAAGAGCGAGAAGGCCGAGGACATCAGCGACAAGGTGCTCGGCGGTGTCGCCGACGCCGTCAAGAAGGCCACGGGCGGCAAGTACGACGACAAGATCGACGGCGCCCGTGACGCCGCGGACAAGCAGATCGGCAACGAGTGACGCGGTTCCCGCGCACCGTACGGACGGCCCCGGACCACGTGTCCGGGGCCGTTCGCCGTCAGCGGTACCCGTCCGACTGGACTCCGGGCCGCGAGCAGACCACCATTGTGTGGTGACTGTCGTGGCGCCCAACCAACCGCTCACCGAGTCCGAGGTCGAGGCGATCAAACGGGACTTCCCGATCCTCCAGCAGGAGGTGAACGGGTTCCCCCTCGCCTACCTCGACTCCGGGGCCACCGCCGAACGACCCCGCCAGGTGCTCGACGCCGAGCGACGCTTCCTCGAGCACGACAACGCCGCCGTGCACCGCGGCGCGCACACCCTCGCCGCGCTGAGCACCGACGCGTACGAGGACGCCCGTGCCACCGTCGCCGGGTTCGTCGGGGCCGCGTCACCGTCCGAGGTCGTGTGGACCGCGAACGCCACCGACGCCCTCAACCTCGTGGCGTACGGCATCGCGAACGCCAGCCGCGGCCGTGGGGGACCGGACGCCGAGCGCTTCCGCATCGGACCCGGCGACGAGGTCCTCGTCACCGAGGCCGAGCACCACGCCAACCTCGTCCCGTGGCAGGAGCTCGCCGCGCTGACCGGTGCGACGCTCCGCTGGGTCCCCGTCGCGGACGACGGCACCTGGACGGCCGAGGACGCCGTCGCCCTGGTCTCCGACCGCACGAAGGTCGTCGCCTTCGCCCACGTCTCGAACGCCACCGGCATGGTCGCCCCGGTGTCCGCCGTCGTCGCGGCCGCCCACGCGCACGGTGCCCTCGTCGTCCTCGACGCCTGCCAGTCCGCACCGCACCGGCCGCTCGACGTGCAGGCGCTCGGCGTCGACTTCGCGGCGTTCTCCGGGCACAAGATGCTCGGGCCGAACGGCATCGGCGTGCTCTGGGGCCGCCACGAACTGCTCGACGCCCTGCCTCCGTTCCGGACCGGCGGCTCGATGATCACCACGGTGACGATGGAGCACACCGACTTCATGCCGGCACCCGAGCGGTTCGAGGCCGGCACCCAGCCCGTGTCGCAGGCCGTGGCGCTCGCCGAGGCGGTCCGTTACCTGCAGGGCATCGGCATGGAGCGGGTCCGTGCGCACGAGGAGCACCTGGCCGAGCGCATGCTCACCGGACTCGCCGCGATCCCGGGCGTCCACGTCGTCGGTCCGCCCGCCGGCGTGCCGCGGTCCGGTCTCGTGTCGTTCGACGTCGACGGCGTGCACGCCCACGACGTCTCGCAGTACCTCGACGCGCAGGGCATCGCGGTGCGCTCCGGCCACCACTGCGCCCAACCGCTGCACCGTCGGCTCGGCCTCGTCGCCACCAGCCGCGCGAGCACGTACGTCTACACGACCGAGCAGGACGTCGACCGGTTCCTCACGGCCGTCGGCGAGGTCCGCGACTACTTCGGAGCGATCGCATGAGCGCCCTCGACTCCCTCTACCAGCAGGTCATCCTCGACCACGCGAAGGCCCGGCACGGCGACGGCGAGCTGCCCGACGCCGACGCCGAGCACTTCGAGCGCAACCCCACCTGCGGCGACGAGATCACCGTGCGCGTGCGCCTCGAGCCCGGCACCGACCGCATCGCCGGTCTCGCGTGGCAGGGCGACGGTTGCTCGATCTCGATGGCGTCGGCGTCGGTCCTCACGGACATGGCGGTCGGTCGCACGGTGCCCGAGCTGCTCGCGCTCACCGAGGAGTTCCGCACGATGATGCGGTCCCGCGGCGCCGGCGAACCCGACGAGGACGTGCTCGAGGACCTCGTCGCGTTCCACGGCGTCTCGAAGTTCGTCATGCGGGTCAAGTGCGGGATGCTCGCGTGGGTCGCGGCCGAGGCGGCCGCGCGCGAGGCGACCACGCGCTCCTGACGCGACCGGTCTGCGGTCCCGGAGGCGCGGTGCGGGCCCGCACCGTCCCTCCCGGCCCGCAGTCCCACGTCACGGTTCGTCACCTTGCGCCGTCCGCCCCGGGACGGCACGTACCGTCACGCTCGTGAGCACGAGCAGCGAGCACCGTCAGATCCGGTTCAACGCCTTCGACATGAACTGCGTGGCGCACCAGTCCTCCGGGCTCTGGCGGCATCCGCGGGACCGGTCCCGGCACTACAACGACCTGTCGTACTGGACCGACCTCGCGCAGCTGCTCGAGCGGGGCAACTTCGACGGGATCTTCATCGCCGACGTGCTCGGGACCTACGACGTCTACGGCGACTCGAACGAGGCCGCGCTCCGCACCGGGTCGCAGGTCCCCGTGAACGACCCGATCCTGCTGGTGTCCGCGATGGCGTCGGTGACCGAGCACCTCGGCTTCGGGATCACGGCGGGGACCGCGTACGAGCACCCGTACCCGTTCGCCCGGCGCATCTCGACGCTCGACCACCTCACGAAGGGCCGCATCGGCTGGAACGTCGTGACCGGGTACCTGCCGAGTGCCGCGCGGAACATGGGGCAGACCGACCAGCTCTCGCACGACGACCGGTACGACGTCGCCGACGAGTACCTCGAGGTCCTCTACAAGCTGTGGGAGGGCTCGTGGGAGGACGACGCCGTGGTCGAGGACCGCGAGACCGGCGTCTTCACCGACCCCGCGAAGGTCCACCCGATCGAGCACCACGGCACGCACTTCGACGTCCCGGGCATCCACCTGTCCGAGCCGTCGGTCCAGCGGTCGCCCGTGATCTACCAGGCCGGGGCCTCGCCGCGCGGCATCCGGTTCGCGGCCGAGAACGCCGAGGCGGTGTTCGTGGGCGCACCGACCGTCGAGCAGCTCGCGTCGACCGTCCGGAAGGTCCGTGACGCCCTGGAGGCTGCTGGTCGCGACCGGTACGCCGCCCGGGTCTACACGTTGCTCACCGTCATCACCGACGCCACCGACGAGCTCGCCCAGGCCAAGTACGAGGACTACCTGTCCTACGCCTCGGAGCTCGGCGCGCTCGTGCTCAACTCCGGCTGGATGGGCGTCGACCTGTCGCAGTGGGACCTCGACGAGCCGCTCGGCGACGTCGAGTCGAACGCGATCCAGTCCGCGGCGGCGAACATCGCGGCGGCCACCGGGTCCGACGGGTCGAAGTGGACGATCCGGGACCTCGCGCGGCACACGGCGATCGGCGGCCTCGGCCCGGTCGCGGTCGGCGGCGGGGCGACCATCGCCGACCGGCTCGTCGAGATCCAGGAGCAGACGGACGTCGACGGGTTCAACCTCGCCTACGCGGTGACCCCGGGGACGTGGGAGGACGTCATCGAGTTCGTCGTGCCGGAGCTCCGTGCCCGCGGCGTCTACCCCGAGGGCTACGAGCCCGGATCGCTGCGGCACAAGCTCCACGGCCGCGGTGACCGGCTGCCGGCGGAGCACCGCGGGGCGTCGTTCCGGGTGGGGCAGTCCGCAGCCGTACGCTGAACGGGTGATCGGGTCCTCGTTCGTCGTGCGAGCCGCCGTCGAGGACGAGGCCACCGCGTGCGTCGACCTGTGGACGCGCGCCGTCGCGACCCGTGACGGCGTGCCCGAGTCGGACGCGGTGCGGGAACGCGCCCGGTCGAAGTTCGCGGTGCCCCGCGTCGCGCTCGTCGTGGCGTCGACGGAGCCGGTCCGTGGTGCGGCCGCGGCGATCGCCGGGTTCGCGCTCGTCACCGCTCCGGGGACGGGGCGTCCGGGGGACCCGGAGGACGCGGCCTACCTCTCGCTCCTCGCCGTCGACCCGCGGGCCCAGGGGCACGGACTCGGACGGTCCCTGCTGCTGGGAGCCGTCGCCGAGGCCGGAGCCGCGGGCCACCGCCGAGCCCTGCTGCACGCGCTGGACGACAACGCGCCGGCGCTCCGGCTGTACCGCAGCGCGGGGTTCCGTCCCGTGGGCGACCCCTTCGCGCACGCACTGAGCGGTCGGCCGACCCGGGTCTGGGTCGCCGACGGCGTCGACGCTGCCGAGGGTGTCGTCGCTGCCGACGACTGACCCGTCAGGACGGCTGGGGCTCCGGCTCCGGCTCCGGCTGGGGAACGGGCAGCGCGTCCGCCGCGCTCGGCCACGGCGCCCACTTTGCCCGTGGTGCGACGAGCAGGTACGGCTGCGGCGTCGGGTAGGAGACGAGTTCGAGCGTCGAGCCCCACGGGGTCCGGGTGTACACGAACCGGTTCCCCTCGCCGACCTCGAGGCCGCGGAGGTCCCGAGGATCCGAGTTGCGGGTGCCCCCGGCCGCCTCGATGCGGGCGAGCGTGCCGTCGAGGTCGTCCGTGTACATCGCGAGGTGCTGCCACCCGAGGTCCGCGGGGTGCACGGGACGGTGCTGGTCCGGTCCGTGGTACTCGAACAGCTCGAGACCCGGTCCGTCCGGCAGTGCGAGCATCCGCATCGCGCCCTGTGCCATCGTCGACGGGATCCCCAGGTAGCGGTGCGCCTCGGCCGTCGCGTTCGGTTCTTCGGTGCGGCAGCGCATGTCGTACAGCACGACGGCGTCGAACGCCGCCTCGAAGAACGCCGTGGCGGCATCGATGTCCGGCACCGTGACGCCCACGTGGTCGATCCTGATTCCCGCGCTCATGGGCCGATCCTGACATCCGGGCGCCCGCACGTTCCGCCCGGGTGTCGAGGGTGCGGTGCCGATGCGGCTTCCCGCACGCCGCAGACCGGTGAGGTGAGGCTGCCCTCATCCGAAAACCCCTGATCAGGATAGCCTCACCATGCTGGCGCCGACCCGCGCCGAGTGGCATCCTGACTCGCATGTCGACCGCTGCGGACCTCGTCCTGCCCTCCACGGACCACGACGCCACGAGCGCCGCCCGGCTCAACTGGCTGCGCGCCGGCCTGCTCGGGGCCAACGACGGCATCGTCTCGGTCGCGGCGGTGCTCGTCGGCGTCGCGGGAGCCGGCGCGGGGACCGGTCCGGTCATCGCGGCGGGCACCGCGGCCCTCGTCGGCGGTGCGGTCTCGATGGCCCTCGGCGAGTACGTGTCCGTCAGCGGTGCCCGTGACGCCCAGCGCACCGGCCAGGCCGCCCACCAGGCCGAGCTCGAGGCGGAGTCGGAGGACGCCGGCACGATCGCCGCCCACTACCGGAGCCTCGGCGTCGACCCGGCCGTCGCGAGCGCCGTCGCCGACGAGCTCGTCCGACCCGAGGTGCGCCGTCGACGGGCAGCGGTCGCGCTCCGCGATGCCGAGGACGAGGTGGTGAGCCCGTGGCGTGCCGCGTGGGTGTCGGCGGCGACCTTCACGACCGGTGCCGCGCTGCCGTTCCTCGCGATGCTCCTCAGCCCCGAGCCGGCCCGCGTGGCGGTGACGGTCGTCGCGGTGCTCGTCGCGCTCGCCGCCACCGGGACGACCGGTGCCACGCTCGGTGGTGCGCCGCGCGCGCGGGCGACGATCCGTGTCGTGACTGGTGGAGCGCTGGCCCTGGCCGCGACGTACGCGGCCGGGGCGGTCCTCGGGGCGCACGCGCTCTGAGCGGGCGGACGGCGATCGGTGTCGGTGTCCGTGTCGGAACGATCGTTCCAGGACGGACGTCACGACACACGACCGTTACACGGGGGTAACGGGCCGGGCGCAGTGTCTCCGTAGCGTCGTGGCAGAGGCGGGCACCGCTCGCCCTTCCCACTCCTTCGGAGGACGCCATGGCAACAGAGATCCAGCCCCCGGTCGCCGCGCCCCACGCCCCCCGCACGACACCAGCACCCGCCGGTGCCGGCGTCGTCCGCCCCGGGTACGACCCGGCGCTCACCAACGAGGACCTCGCTCCGCTCCGCAAGCAGACCTGGACGAGCTACAACATCTTCGCGTTCTGGATGTCGGACGTGCACTCGGTCGGCGGCTACGTCACCGCCGGGTCGCTCTTCGCCCTGGGCATCGCCAGCTGGCAGGTGCTCATCGCCCTGGTGGTCGGCATCCTCATCGTGCAGGTGTTCGCGAACCTCGTCGCCAAGCCGTCCCAGCGCACCGGTGTGCCGTACCCGGTGATCAACCGCGCGATGTTCGGCGTGCTCGGGGCGAACGTGCCCGCCATCATCCGCGGGCTCATCGCGATGGCCTGGTACGGCGTGCAGACCTTCCTCGCCGCCCAGTCGCTCAACATCGTCTTCCTCAAGTTCATCCCCGCCTCGGCGGGACTCCTCGAGCACTCGTTCCTCGGGCTCTCCGCGCTCGGCTGGATCTCGTACGCCATCCTGTGGGTCGCACAGGGCGCCCTCTTCTGGATGGGCATGGACGCGATCCGGCGGTTCATCGACTGGGCCGGCCCCGCGGTCTACGTCATCATGATCGCCCTCGCGATCTACCTCGTCAGCCGTGCCGGCATCGGGAACATCTCGTTCACACTGTCCGCCGGTGCGCCGCTGTCGTTCGGCGCGAGCATCCCGGTGATGCTGTCCGCGATCGCCCTCGTGGTGAGCTACTTCTCCGGCCCGATGCTGAACTTCGGCGACTTCTCCCGCTACGCGAAGTCGTTCGACGCGGTGAAGCGCGGCAACCTCTGGGGCCTGCCGATCAACTTCCTGTTCTTCTCGGTGCTCACCGTCCTCTGCGCCAGCGCCACGGTGCCGGTGTTCGGCAAGCTCATCACCGACCCGATCGAGACCGTGCAGGCGATCGGGGCGCCGTTCGCGATCCTCCTCGGCGGGTTGACCTTCGTCACCGCGACCGTCGGCATCAACATCGTCGCGAACTTCATCAGCCCCGCGTTCGACTTCTCGAACGTGGCCCCGCGGAAGATCAGCTGGCGGGCGGGCGGCATGATCGCGGCCGTCGGCTCCGTCCTCCTCACCCCGTGGAACTGGTACGGCAACGACCAGGCGATCCTGTACACGCTGGGGGTCCTCGGCGCCCTGATCGGCCCGCTGTTCGGGATCCTCATCGCCGGCTACTACATCGTCGCGAAGCAGCGCATCGCGGTCGACGACATGTACACGAAGGACCCCGCGGCCCGGTACTGGTACGTCAAGGGCTTCAACCCGAACGCCATCTGGACGCTCGTCGTCACCGGTGCGGTGTCGGTCGCCAGTGCGGTCCTGCCGTCGGCGCTCGGCGTCGTCCCGTGGCTGTCGAACTACAGCTGGTTCATCGGGTGCGCCCTCGGCCTCGTCGTCTTCGTCGGGATGGAGCGCCTGCGTCCGAGCATGCCCGTGCTGGCCGCCGACGACCCGTCCGTCGACGACGGCGCCGCGGTCGGCCGGGCCTGACCGACCGAGCCGCACCACCCGCACCACCCGCACCACCCGCACCACCGGAAGGAACTCGATGCGCATCCGCGTCGTCAACCCCAACACCACCTCCTCGATGACCGCGGCGATCGGCAGCGCCGCCGCCGCGGTCGCCGGGCCCGGGACGATCGTCGAGGCCGTCAACCCCACCATGGGGCCGGCGTCGATCGAGAGCCACTACGAGGAGGCGCTGGCCGTCCCCGGGCTCCTCGAGCAGATCGCGCTCGGCGAGCAGGACGGTGTCGACGCGTACGTGGTCGCGTGCTTCGGGGACCCCGGGCTCGACGCGGCACGCGAGGTCGCGTCCGGACCCGTCATCGGCATCGCGGAGGCGGCCTTCCACGCCGCCGCGATGCTCGGGCGCCGGTTCGGCGTGGTGACCACCCTGAGCCGGACCACCGGCCGGGCGCACGAGCTCGCCGAACGGTACGGGTTCGCGTCGCTCGTGACCGAGGTCCGGGCGTGCGAGGTCCCCGTGCTCCGCCTGGAGGACCCGGACTCCGACGCCCGGGCACTCGTCGTGGAGGAGTGCCGGGCCGTGCTCGCCGGCGGCGCCGACGCCGTGGTGCTCGGCTGCGCCGGCATGGCGGACTTCTGCGCCGAGGTGTCCCGGGCCGTCGGGGCGCCGGTCGTGGACGGTGTCGCTGCGGCCACCGTGCTCGCCGAGTCGCTCGTGCGCCTCGGGCTCACGACCGGGCGACGCGGCGAGTACGCGCCACCCCCGGCCAAGCCGATGGCGGGACTGCTCTCGGGGTTCGAACGCCGGCCGATGGTCGGGGCGGGCGCATGACGCGCCTCCAGGGCCCCGCCGGCGACACGACGGCCGCACCCGCGCCCGCTGACCTGGTCCTGCGCGCCGGCCGCGCCTGGATCGACGGCGCCTTCCGACCCGCAGCCGTCGTCGTCCGCGACGGGCGGGTCGACGCCGTCGTGGCCGTGGACGAGCCCATCGACGCCGTCGAGGACCGCGCCGTGCCCGATGCGCACGTCCTGCTCCCGGGCCTGGTCGACACGCACGTGCACGTGAACGAGCCCGGCCGCACCGAGTGGGAGGGCTTCGCCTCGGCGACCCGTGCAGCCGCACTCGGTGGCGTCACCACGATCATCGACATGCCGCTCAACTCGATCCCCGCGACGACGACCGTCGAGGCGCTCGAGGTCAAGCGCGCGAGCGCCGCGGGCCGCGTCGCCGTCGACGTCGGGTTCTGGGGCGGTGCCGTCCCGGCGAACCTCGGGTCGCTCGACGGTCTGCACGACGCCGGCGTGTTCGGCTTCAAGTGCTTCACCGCGCCGTCCGGGGTCGACGAGTTCCCGCACCTCGACGCACCGCAGCTGCGCGCGGCGATCGAGGAGGTCGCCCGCATCGACGCCCTGCTCATCGTGCACGCCGAGGACCCCGAGTTCCTGGTCGACCACGCGGCGCTCGGCGGACGCTACGAGGACTTCCTCGCCACCCGCCCGGTCGACGCCGAGCGGTCCGCGATCGCCCGAGTGGTCGAGGGTGCCCGCGAGACGGGCGCTCGCGTGCACGTCCTGCACCTGTCGGACGCCGGCGCGCTGCCGATGATCCGCGCCGCGAAGGACGACGGCGTGCGGATCACGGTCGAGACCTGCCCGCACTACCTCGCCTTCGAGGCCGGCACGATCCCCGACGGGGCGACCGAGTTCAAGTGCTGCCCGCCGATCCGCGACGACGCCAACCGCGACGCGCTCTGGGCCGGGGTCCTGGACGGGACGATCGACATGATCGTGTCCGACCACTCGCCCTCCACCGCGGACCTCAAGACCGACGACTGGGGGACCGCCTGGGGCGGGATCGCCGGACTGCAGGTCGGCTTCCGTGCCGTGTGGACGGAGGCCCAGCGCCGCGGTGTCGCGTTCGAGCAGCTGCTGCCGCACTTCACGACCGGCCCGGCGGGGCTCGCCGGCTTCGCCGACCGCGGGCGCATCGCGCCGGGCGCACTCGCGCACTTCGCGGTGTTCGACCCGACCGCCTCGGCGGTCGTCGACGCGGCCGGGCTCGCGCACCGCAACCCCGTCTCGGCGTTCGCCGGCCTGGAGGCGCGGGGCAGCGTCACCGAGACCTGGTTGCGCGGGCGGCTGGTCGCGACCGCGGACGGCGGCGTCACGTCCGTCAGCGGGGCGCTCGTCGACCGACCCGTGCTCGCGGGAACACCACTGTAACGATCGTTCCGATACGATCTCCACCGGAACGAGAGGACCGAACATGCTCCCTGTGAACCCGCCCGCCCGTCTACTCATGGGACCGGGGCCGATCACCGCCGACCCGCGGGTGCTCCGTGCCCTGTCGACACCGCTCGTCGGGCAGTACGACCCGTGGATGACCACCACGATGAACGAGACGCAGGAGCTGTACCGGCGGGTGTTCGGCACCACGAACGAGGCGACCGTCCTCGTCGACGGGACCTCCCGCGCCGGCATCGAGGCGGCGCTCGTGTCCCTGCTCGCCCCGGGGGACCGCGTGCTCGTGCCGGTGTTCGGGCGCTTCGGGCACCTGCTCGCCGAGATCGCCGGGCGTGCCGGGGCCGAGGTCCACACGATCGAGACCGAGTGGGGGCAGGTGTTCACCCCGTCGGCGATCGAGGACGCGATCGCGCAGGTGCGCCCGAAGGTCCTGGCGATCGTGCAGGGCGACACCTCGACCACGATGAACCAGCCGCTCGACGAGCTCGGAGCGATCTGCGAACGGTACGGCGTGCTGTTCTACACCGACGCGACCGCCACCGTCGGGGGCAACCCGCTCGAGGTCGACGCATGGGGCATCGACGCCGTGAGCGCGGGGCTGCAGAAGTGCCTGGGCGGACCGTCCGGCAGCGCGCCGCTCACCGTCTCGCCGCGGGCCGTCGCCGTGCTCGACCAGCGGCGCAGCGTCGAGGCGGGCATCCGCGAACCCGGGGACGAGGTCGCCGACGAACCCATCCGGTCGAACTACCTCGACCTCGCGATGATCCTCGACTACTGGGGCCCGCGACGGCTCAACCACCACACCGAGGCCGCGTCGATGCTCTACGCCGCGAACGAGTGCGCCCGGATCCTGCTGGAGGAGGGCCGCGACGCCGTGGTCGCACGCCACGAGACCGCCGGCCGCGCGATGACCGCCGGGGTGCAGGCACTCGGGCTCGGCGTCTTCGGCGACCTCGGGCACAAGATGCACAACGTCGTCGCGGTCGAGATCCCGTCGGACGTCGTCGGCGACCAGGTCCGTGCCGCGATGCTCGACGACCACGGCATCGAGATCGGCACGTCGTTCGGGCCGCTGCACGGACGGGTCTGGCGGATCGGCACCATGGGCTACAACGCGCGCAAGGACACCGTCGTGACGACCCTCGCCGCGCTCGAGCACGCCCTGCGCCGGGCCGGGCACGCGGTGCCGTCCGGCGGTGGCGTGGACGCGGCGCTCGACGTCTACGCCGGCGCAGGCGTCGTCGCTGCCGGGGTGTCGGCGTGAGCGCGCCGTCCGCGGTCCGGGCCTCCGCGACCGCCACCGCCGACGCGACGCTGATCGCCGGGTGGTGCGACGAACTCGCGACCGTCACCGAGGAGCCCGGCCGGATCACCCGCGTCTACCTCTCGCCGGAGCACGCACGGGTCAACGCGATCGTCGCCGGCTGGATGCGCGACGCCGGCCTCAGCACCTGGCAGGACGCGGCGGGCAACCTGCACGGCCGCGTCGACGGTACGACCCCCGACGCCCCCGTGCTGCTGCTCGGGTCGCACCTCGACACCGTGGTGGACGCCGGCCGGTACGACGGGATCGTCGGGGTCCTCATGGCCATCCGGACGGTGGCGCGGGTGACCGCCGACGGCCCGCTCCCCGTCGCGCTCGAGGTCATCGCGTTCTCCGACGAGGAGGGCACCCGCTTCGGCAAGGCGCTGCTCGGGTCCTCCGCGGTCGCCGGTGTCTGGGACGAGTCCTGGTGGGACCTCGCCGACGGCGACGGGGTCACCCTCCGCGACGCCTTCACCCGCTTCGGGCTCGACCCGTCGCGCGTGCACGAGGCCGCGGTCGAACCGTCGGCGCTCGCCGGCTACCTCGAGGCGCACATCGAGCAGGGGCCGTACCTCGAACAGGCCGGTCAGGCGCTCGGCGTCGTCACGAGCATCGCGAGCGCGCGGCGGTTCACCGTCGAGGCCGTCGGCGAGGCGCGGCACGCCGGCGGCACCCCCTACGACCGACGGCACGACGCCCTGCTCGCCGCCGCAGAGGCCGCCCTCGCCGTCGAACGGATCTGCCGGGCATCGCAGCACGTCGGCACGGTCGGCACCATGACCGTCGAACCCGGCGCGGTGAACGTCGTCCCGGGGCTGGCACGGTTCTCGGTCGACCTGCGCGGGGAGTTCGACGAGGGACGCGACGCCGTGTGGGACGAGATCACGAAGGCGTTCGCGCTCATCGGGGAGCGCCGTGGCGTCAGCGTCGAGCCGACCGAGGTCCACCGTGCGCCGGCGGTGTTCTGCGCACCGCGGCTGATGGACGCCGTCCGGGCGGGCATCGAGTCGACGGGGGAGCCCCGTCCGATCGAGCTGTTCTCCCGCGCGGGACACGACGCCATGTCGCTCGGGCTCGTGACCGACGTCGCGATGCTCTTCCTCCGCAACCCGGACGGCATCAGCCACCACCCCGACGAGTTCGTCTCCACCGAGGACATCGCCCTCGGGCTCGACGCGCTCGCGGTCGCGGTCGGACGGGTGGCCGTAGCGTGAGCACCGCGGGCCCCGACGTCCGGGCGCGCATCGACTCGGTGTGGGAGCAGCTGTCCCCGGCCGAGCGCCGCGTCGCCGCGATGGTGCGCCACGACCCCGAACTCCTGCTCGTCGGGACCTCGGCCGAGCTCGCCGCCGAGTCGGGCACCTCGAAGGCCACGGTCTCCCGGCTCGTCCGGTCGCTCGGCTTCCAGGACGCCGCCGAGGTCCGGCAGAACCTGATGTCGGCGCGGGGCTCCGGCCTGCCGTGGGCCGCCGAGGACGCGGCGCACGTCGACCAGCGCGCCGTCGAGTCGCGCAACCTCGACGCCGCGTTCGCCTCGCTCGCCCGGGCCGACCGTCCCCGTCTCGCCCGTCGGATCGTCCGCGCCCGCCGGGTGCTCGTGGCGGGGGAGCGCGGGGCGTACCCGATCGCCCTCCAACTGCGCGCCCAGCTCGCGCAGGTCCGACCGGACGTCCGCATCGGCCCGGCCCCGGGACAGCGCCTCGGCGAAGAGGTGGCCGACCTCGACCGACGCGACCTCGTCATCATCGTCACGGTGCGCCGGCACGCCGCCGGCATCGGCAAGCTCGTGCGGCACTGCGTCGCCAGCGGCGCGGACGTCGTCGTCCTGGGCGACCCGACCGCGGCGGTCATCGCGGCCCCGGCGGCCACGGCGATCCTCTGCCCGGTGGACTCCCCGTCGGCGTTCGACTCGATGGCGGCGCTGTTCGCCGTCGTCGCCGCGGTCGCGAACGACGTGTACGAGGCATCCGGCCCGGGCGGACGCGCACGGGTGGACGCGGTGGCGCAGGCCTACGACGCGCTGGGGGAGCTCGCCGCGCCCTGACCCGTGCCGTCGCCGCGCTCGTCGTCGCCGGCACCGCCGCGCTCGCCGGCGAGTTCGGCCGCCAGCGAGGCGTTGCGCTCCCGGATCAGCCGCGGCAGGTACCGAGCCAGCGCGAGCCGTTCGGCGACGACCCCGAGCACCCCGAGCGGTGCACGGAACTCGATCTCGTCGACCATCTGCGTGCCGCCGGCCGACGGTTCGAACCGGTGCTCGTGCCGGAACCGGGCGAACGGTCCACGCACCTGTTCGTCGACGAACCGGTGGGGCGCCTCCAGGGCCGTGATCCGACTCGTCATCCGCCACACGATCCCGAAGTGCCGCGCGCGCCACGTGACGGACTCACCGAGCCCGATCGTGCCGGCCGTGGTGCCCGCGACCGCTCGCTCGTCCGTGGCGGCCATGGACCGCTCGTGCGCGCCGATGTCGAGCGACAGCGCGAATGCGCGCTCCGGCGGGGCGGCGAGGTCGGTGACGACCCGGAACGCGACGGTCACGACGTCGGCCAGTCCGGTCGGACGGATCGGTCGTCGTCGCGCAGGACGGCTGCCAGCAGCTGGTCGTGGCGGCGGCCGTGCTGGAGCACCGAGGACCGCTGACGCCCTTCGTACCGCATGCCGAGCCGCTGCGCGACGGCGATAGACGCGAGGTTCTCCG
Organism: Curtobacterium sp. 320; assembly: GCF_031455235.1. Lineage (NCBI taxonomy): Bacteria > Bacillati > Actinomycetota > Actinomycetes > Micrococcales > Microbacteriaceae > Curtobacterium > Curtobacterium sp. 320. The sequence goes on from NZ_JAVDSI010000001.1 coordinate 343,381, forward strand.
CCATCGCCCGCCACTGCACGCGCGCGAGCCCGAGCCCGTCGGGAGCCGGCGCGAACGCCCACTGCAGCACGCGGTCCGCCGCCTCGGTCACGAAGCCGTGCCCGCGGGCGTCCGGGTGGGTCGCGTACCCGATCTCCGCGCCGCCGCCGGCGAACCCGAAGAGCCCGACGGTACCGAGCAGCCGTGGGTCGTCGGCACGGCGGAGGGCGAACTCGTAGCGGGTGTCCGACGCCCAGCCGTCCTGCACCACGGCCGTGAGCCAGTGGCGGGCCTCGGCGTGACCGTACGGTTCGGGCATCGGGATGAACGCCACCACGTCGGGATCGGTCGCGTAGGCGACGACGTCGTCGGCATCGGTGAGCTCGGGGACCGAGAGGACCAGCCGCTCGGTCCGCAGCGTGACGGGGTCCATGGGGCGAGCCTAGCGACGGCGGTCGTCGCGGTAGCGTCGGTGGCATGACGATCGACGCGCTCCCGTTCCCGGTCATCGACGGACACAACGACCTGCCCTGGGAGCGGCGCGAGACCCACGACTCCGGGGTCGAGGGCATCGACTCCGAGCAGGGGTCCCTGCACACCGACCTGCCGAAGCTCCGTGCCGGCGGGGTGGTCGGGCAGTTCTGGTCGGTGTTCGTCCCCACCGACGTCCCCGATCCCGTCCGCGCGACGCTGCAGCAGGTCGACCTCGCACACCGGATCATCGAGCGGTACCCGGAGTCGCTCACCCTCGCCCGTACCGCGGCCGAGGTCGTCGCGGCCGTCGACGCCGGGCGGACCGCGTCGCTCCTCGGTGCCGAGGGCGGCCACTCGATCGGCGACGACCTGGCGGTGCTCCGCGACCTCGCCCGGCTCGGGGTCCGGTACATGACCCTCACGCACAACGACGACACACCCTGGGCCGACTCGGCCACCGGCTCCCACCCGCACGGCGGGCTGACCGACCGCGGGCGCGAGGTCGTGGCCGAGATGGAGCGGATCGGGATGCTCGTCGACCTGTCGCACACATCGCCGGAGACCATGCGTGACACCCTCGACGTCGCCACGCAGCCGGTGGTGTTCAGCCACTCGTCGACGATCGCGGTGAACGACCACCCGCGGAACGTCCCGGACGACGTGCTCGCCCGCCTGCGCGACAACGGCGGTGTGGTGATGATCACCTTCGTGCCGAAGTTCGTGTCCCGGGCGTGGGCCGAGTGGGAGGACGCCGGTTCGGTGGGGGAGCCCCCGCTCGTCACGGTGTCGGACGTGGCGGACCACGTCGAGCACGCGCGCGAGGTGGTCGGTGCGGCGCACATCGGGCTCGGCGGCGACTACGACGGGACGCCCGTGCTGCCGCCGGACCTGCGGGACGTGTCGCGGTACCCGGTGCTGGCGGCGGAACTGCAGCGTCGTGGCTGGGGCCCGGAGGACCTGCGTGCCCTGGCCGGGGGCAACGTGCTGCGGGTGCTCGCGGCGACGGACGAGCGGTTCGCGCGGACGGCGCACGTGCGCTGACCGGCGGCCCGGTCAGCCGTAGGTGGGGTACTGCGGCCAGCCCTCGGGACTGTCCTCCCAGTCCTGCTGCCGCCCGTACACCGTGCGGTCCATGATGTGCGGCACCGGCAGGATCGCCTCCGTCCCGCGCGCACCGGTCGCGTAGGTCAGGTACGGCACACCGTCGCGCAGCAGGTAGTACGAGTACCCGGGCACCGGGCCGTCCCAGTCGTCGCTGTGCACGGTCCAGCCCCAGTCGTCGTGGTAGCTCGTCGCGCCGGACGACACCCACGTGTGCGGCCACCCGTGCTGCTGCCGCCAGGCCTCGAGCCGCTCGATCGGCCCCTCGGAGACCATCGCGAACGCGATCCCCTCGTCGTCGAGCCGGCCCATGTCGGCGGGCAGGTTGTCGACGGCCCACGTGCAGCTCGGGCAGCCGGCGTCCCAGTCCCGTCCGTACATGACGTTCTGCACGAGGAGCAGGTACTTCCCGGCGAACAGCTCCGTCAGTCGCAGGGGACCGTCGGGACCCGTGAACTCGTAGTCGTCGACGCGGACCATCGGGAGCCGTCGCCGCGCGGCCGAGACGCGGTCGCCGTGGCGGGTGAGTTCCTTCTCGTCGCGCACCTGCGCGGCGAGCGCCGTGTCGAACGCTGCGCGGTCGACGACCGGTGGCGTGGCGTCGGGTTGCTGCTCCTTGGACATGGCGACCTCCTCGTCGTTGCGGCGCACGGTACGCGCGTCCCGGTCGCGGCGTGACGGACGGGAGGCGCGGCGAGCGCCCGGTGCGCAGCACGCGTCACGAGGCAGCACCATCCGGGGTCGGATCGCTAGGATCGCAGCGCACGCCGTGCCTCCAGGGCGGAGGCACGCGACCTGACCCGAAGAGGACGGTACCGATGAGCGGCACGATCCACGACAACATCTCGCAGGCGTTCGGGAACACGCCGCTGGTCCGGCTGAACCGCCTCCCGAAGGAGGGGGGCGCCGAGGTCCTGGCGAAGCTCGAGTTCTACAACCCGGGTGCGAGCGTGAAGGACCGGCTCGGCGTCGCGATCATCGACGCTGCCGAGGAGTCCGGCGAGCTGCAGGCCGGCGGGACGATCGTCGAGGGGTCCTCCGGCAACACGGGCATCGCGCTCGCACTGGTCGGTGCGGCTCGCGGGTACCGGGTCGTCATCACGATGCCCGAGACGATGAGCGTCGAGCGTCGTGCCCTCATCCGCGCCTACGGTGCCGAGATCGTCCTCACCCCTGGGCCGGAGGGCATGAAGGGCGCGGTGTCGAAGGCGGAGCAGATCGTCGCCGAGACGCCCGGCGCGATCCTGGCCCACCAGTTCGAGACGCCGGCGAACGCGGCCATCCACCGGAAGACGACGGCGGAGGAGATCCTCCGCGACACCGAGGAGCACGTCGACGTGTTCGTCGCGGGCGTCGGTACGGGCGGCACGATCACCGGTGTCGGCCAGGTCCTCAAGGAGCGCGTGCCCGGTGTGCAGATCGTCGCGGTCGAGCCGAAGGACTCGCCGCTGCTGACCGAGGGCAAGGCGGGTCCGCACAAGATCCAGGGCATCGGCGCGAACTTCATCCCCGAGGTCCTCGACCAGTCCGTCATCGACGAGGTGTTCGACGTCGAGCTGGACGACGCGCTCCGGGTCGCCCGCGACCTCGGCACGCAGGAGGGCATCCTCGCGGGCATCTCGTCCGGCGCGATCATCCACGCCGCGATCGAGATCGCCGCGCGTCCGGAGAACGCGGGCAAGCGGGTCGTCGCGATCGTGTGCGACACCGGTGAGCGCTACCTGTCGACGGTCCTCTTCGAGGGACTCACTGCGTGAGTCGTCCCGCCCGACGAGGCGTGCTGCGGACCGTCCGGGAGGACCTGGCCGCAGCACGCCGCGGTGACCCCGCGTCCCGTGGCGACCTCGAGAACGCGATCGTCTACTCGGGGCTGCACGCCGTCTGGACCCACCGACTGACGCACCGGCTCTGGATCGCCGAGGGGTTGCCGGGGTCGCGGTTCGCTGCCCGGGTCCTCGCGCAGGTCGCCCGGTCGGTCACCGGCATCGAGATCCACCCCGGTGCCCGCATCGGCCGCCGGTTCTTCATCGACCACGGCATGGGGGTCGTCATCGGGGAGACCGCTGTGGTCGGCGACGACGTCGTGCTCTTCCACGGGGTGACCCTCGGCGGCCGCGGGGGCGACCACGGGCCCGGAGCTCGTCGGCACCCGGCGGTCGGGGACCGCGTCGTGCTCGGTGCCGGGTCGTCGCTCATCGGCGCGATCACGGTCGGCGCGGACTCCGTCGTCGGCGCGAACACGGTGGTGACGAAGGACGTCCCACCGGGGTCGGTCGTGACGGGTGTCGCCGGGACGGCGCGCCCGCGCTCGGGACACGAGGGCGTCCCGCCCCTCTGACCAGTCGGGTCAGCTCTTCTCGCAGGCGATCCCGTCGCCGTCGGCGTCCATCTTCTTGTTCGCCGCGTACAGCGCGTCGTCCTTCTTCACCGTGCCCTTGAGCGCCCGGTACGTGACCTTGCCCTTCGAGGTGACGCGGTTCTTCGTGACGGACTTCTTCGCGATCCCGCCCGAGTACACCTTCTGCACGGCGGTGCAGTTCTTGTAGACGGTCGGGGCGGCCTGCGCGGTCGAGGCGCCTCCGACGACGGCGGTGGCGGCGAGCACGGCGGTGGCGGCGGCGATGCTGAGGGTTCGGGTGATGTGCACGGCCTGAGGATAGTTCGGAACCGGGGTCCGCACGCACCCCAGAACGAGGTGCACCGTCGGCGGTCCGGTGCATGCTGGAGCACATGGACGGCGAGACGCTGCACGAGGTCGCGATCCGCACCGCGATGGCCCTGCCCGCGGTGGCGGAGACCCAGCCCTTCGGCGACGGCGCGTTCGTCTACAAGGTCGTCGGCAAGATGTTCGTGATGACCTCCGAGCTCCGTGGCGTGCCGATCGTGAACCTCAAGTGCGCGCCGCCCCACGGTGCCGCCCTGGTGCGCGACCACGCCGAGATCACCCCGGGCTGGCACATGAACAAGCAGCACTGGATCACGCTGTCACCCGGGGACGGCATCGACGAGACCCTGGTCGAGGACCTCGTCGGCAACGCCTACGACCTCGTCGTCGCGAAGCTGCCGCAGGCGAAGCGCCCGATCGACCCCGTGCGCCGGACGCAGCCGGACTGACCACGGCCCGGCGGAGCGCCCGCACTCAGGCGGTCGCGCGCGCCAGGACCTTCGACACGTCCCGGACGACCTTCGGCGCGAGCCCGCCCGTCCCCGGGCCGCCGGGACCCGTCCCGCGCCCCGACGACAGCACGGCCCGCGCCTGCTCGGGCGTCAGGCCCGCGAAGAGCTGGCCGATCGTGACGCCGTGGTCCGGTCGGTGGGTGACGACGACCGGGTCGCCGGCGGACACGGGCCCGGACCGCACCACGCGGAGGTAGGCGCCGGGGCGGCCCTCCTCCGTGAACCGCTTGACCCACTTGTCCACCCGCATCCGGCGGGCGAAGGTGCCGCAGGGGATCCGCGGGATCGTGACCTCGAGCTCGAGGGTCTCACCGATCCGCCAGCGTTCCCCCGTCACGGCCCCGGTGACGTCGACGCCCGTCGTGCGCAGGTTCTCGCCGAACAACCCCGGCGGGACGTCCCGGTCGAGCAGGTCCGCGAAGTACGTCGCGTCCTCGTCCGCGTAGGCGTACACCGCCTGGTCCTCGCCGCCGTGGTGCTTCCGGTCCGCCTGCACGTCGGCGTACAGCCCGAGCGGACGGACCCGGACGGGGCCGTCGACGGGGCGCTTGTCGATCGCGGTGACCCCGATGGTGCCGGAGTCGGGCAGCAGGCGGTCGACGCGGCAGACGGCGGTGACGAGGGACATGCCCCCAGCCTGCCGCAGAACCCGCGCACGCAGAAGTGTGACGATCCGGCTGTTCGTTCCGTCCCATCGGTGAGCACCCCGATGGAGGACCCCGTCATGACCGACACCGCACCCGCAGCACACCTCGCGACCACCGCGCTCGTCCGCGTCGGGCACGAGCACGTCCTGGCGCAGGCACGCGTCCGGTCGCTGTCCGCGCGGCCCGTCGGCCCGATGAAGGTCCGCCGCACGCACGGACACCCGGCCCACACGGCCTAGCGGCACGACGGCACCGCACTCAGGAACCCCCGACCCCACACCAGTAGAAGGAAAGCGTGCACCACCAGCCCCTCACCGACCTCGACGACGCCGTCCTCGCTGGTCGATCGTCCGACGGCGACGTCCGGGCGTTCGAGGTCCTCATCCGGCGCCACACCCCCCTGCTCCGTGCCTACGCGCGCCGGACCCTCGGCTCGACCGACGAACTCGACGACGTCGTGCAGGAGACGTTCATCACCGCCTGGAACCAGCTCGACACGCTCCAGGACGGCGCCCGGGTCAAGGCGTGGCTCATGCGCATCCTCAGCCGGAAGTGCATCGACCGCATCCGGGCCCGGCGGTTCCACGACGACGTCACCGAGCTCGAGGTCGAGGCACCGGCGGACGACGCACCCGAACGCGTCGCCGAGGCCCGCTCCCGCGAGGAAGCGGTCGAGACGGCGCTCGCGGAACTGCCCGAGGCGCAGCGCCGCACGTGGGTGATGAAGGAAGTGCTCGAGTACTCGTACGAGGCCATCGCGGAGGAACTGGACCTCCCGCCCTCGACCGTCCGGGGACTGCTGTCCCGGGCGCGAAAGAACATGATCCGTCTCATGGAGGGATGGCGATGACCGAACCCGATCCCGTCCGGCTCGACTCCCTCGAACCCGACGACCTCGACGGCCACACGATCGACGAGCTGGCCGACTACCTCGACGCCGGCATGCAGCCGGCCGACCCGAGCATCGACCACTCTGCCGCGTGCCAGAACGCCCTGGCCGCCATCGTGCGGCTCCGGCAGTCCTCGCTCGGCTCGCTCGAGGCCGCTGCCGAACAGGAAGCACCCGCCGACGAGTCGTGGATCAGCGGCGTGCTCGCGAACATCTCGCTCGAGGCACGCGCCGGCCGTGACGTCCCGCTCCGCCCGGCGGCGCCCACCGAACGCCCGGTGATGACCGAGGGCGCCATCCGCTCGCTCGTCCGGACCGCCGGCGACGCGGTGCCCGACGCCCTCATCGCACGGTGCACGCTCGAGGGCGACGTCACCGAGCTCGGTGCCCCGGTGCGCATCGTCGTCGAGATCGCCGTCCGCGTCGGGTCGACGATCCAGCGCGTGGCGTCGGACATCCGCGAGACCGTCGCCGAGGTCCTCGCGACCGAGACCGACCTGCTCGTCGAGTCCGTGGACGTCGTGGTGCGCGACCTGCTGCCACCGTCCGACGACGAGCCGGACCCCGACGCCGAGGAGGAACGAGCATGAGCAGCCACGACGAGACCTTCGCCGCGATCGAGGCAGCGGTCGTCGCGGTCCCCGGGGTCGCGGAGCTCTACCGGGCACGCCCGACGCTCGGCAGCGCGGTCGGTGCCGCCAAGAACCTCGCGACCCGCACCGCGGTCGCGCGCGTGGTGCTCGACGACGACGTCCTCCGCATCGTGATCGGGACCGACGGTTCCGTCCCGGCACCCGAGACGGCACGCGCGGCGCACCTCGCGGCGCTCGCCGCAGCGACCGAGCACGGCCTGCCGCTCAGCCGGGTCGACGTGCGGATCGCGCGCGTCGGCTGACGCACCCGCCTGCGGTTCGGGAGGGACGTCGCGGGCCCGCACCGCGCCTCCCGTCCGTCAGCCGGTCACCGTCACGGGCCCCGCTCACGTCCGCCCGCGGGTCACGGTCGTCGGTCGGCGACCTCCAGCACGACGACCACGGCGGCGACGAGCAGTGCCGTCGCCACGAGGGACACCGACGGCACGGCGATGCTCGCGAGCCCCGCGAGCGCGAGCGCCACGACGACGACGTTCCAGCCGAGGCTGAGGGACGGCCGGAGCGCCAGCGCCCAGATCGACAGCACGAACAACGCGACCGGCACGGCGATCGTGGCGGCGACGGTCGCGTGCGACAGGTCGGCCTCGCCCGCGTCGGCGCTCACCGCGACCTCGATCCCCGCAGGGAGCGCACCGGCGGCGGCGAAGACGAGGTAGTGACCGTAGCCGAACAGGAGCGCGGTCGGCAGGGACCGGATGTGGTCGTGCTGCTCGCGGGAGAAGTAGATCCACCACAGTCCGGCGACGATCACGAGCCCGCACGCCGCCAGCACGAGGAGCGACCCGAGGTGGTCGGCGTGCGCGATGCCGTCGATGACCGCGTTCGCCGAGGCCACGAGCCCCTCGCCGAGGACGATCAGCGTGAAGAGGGAGTACCGCTCCGCGATGTGCCGGGTGTGCCACGGGGTGGTCTGCGTGCCGGCCTCGGCGAACGGCGGGACGAGGACCTCGAGCAGGATGAGCACCGGGATCACACCCCACGAGACGCCGTCCGGCAGCAGGAGCGCGAGCACCCAGAGCACCTGCACGACGACGATGCCGCCGGCGTACCGGAGTGCGGTCCGCCGGTACTCCGACGACGACGCGACGACCCGGAGCCACTGCCCGACGAGGGCGAGCCGCATGATGACGTAGCCGAGCACGACGACCGTGGTCGACCCCTCGACCATCGCGGCGTGCACCCCGGCGGCGAGCACGAGCACCCCCGCCATCTGCACGAAGGTCATCACGCGGTAGAGCCAGTCGTCGGTGTCGAACGAGGTGGCGAACCAGGTGAAGTTGATCCACGCCCACCAGATCGCGAAGAAGACGAAGGCGTACGCGAGGACGGCCGACGAGACGTGCCCCTCGACCTCGATCTCGTGCAGGTTCGTCGCGGCGAACCCGACGGCGACCACGAAGACGAGGTCGAAGAGGAGCTCGAGGGGGCTGGCGGCGCGGTGTCCCTCGGTGGGGTCGCGGGGTGCCATGCGGCGGAGTCCGATGGTGGTCACCTGCGTATGCCTACACGATGAACGACCCCGGGTGCAGGACCCGGGGTCGTTCATCGTGCGTGCCTGGCGTCGGCTCAGTAGAAGTTCGACGCCTGCGAGTGCGACCACGCGGCGCACGGGGTGCCGTACGCGTCGCTGATGTACTGCAGGCCCCAGGTGATCTGGGTGGTCGCGTTCGTCCGCCAGTCGGACGCGATCGTGGCCATCTTCGACCCGGGGAGCGCCTGCGGGATGCCGGTCGCGCCGCCGTTCGCGTTGACGGCCTGGTAGTTCCAGCCGGACTCCTTGGTCCACAGGTTGTCGAGGCACTGGAACTGGTCGGAACCCCAGCCGTACTTCGACGAGGCGAGCGAGCTCGCGGTCGCCTTGGCGCCCTCGACCGTGTTGGCGGCGGCCTGCTTGCGCGCGGCCTCGGCGGCTGCTGCCCGTTCGGCCGCGGCGCGCTTCGCTGCGGCGGCCGCGGCGGCCTTCGCGTCGGCGTCCTGCTTGTCCTGCGCGGCGCTGGCGTCCGCGACCGCCGTCGTGGCGTCGACCGTCGAGGAAATCCTCGAGGTCAGCGCCGCGCCGGAGAGCTTCCGGTAGTCGTCGAGCGCGTCGATGCGGCGCTCGAGGACGCCGGTGTCGGTCTTCTCGTTCGCCGAGTCGGCGATCGTCTCAGCCGTGGCGATGGTCGCCGCGGCCTGGGCCCGGTCGAGCGCGGTCCCGGCGAGTGCCGGTGCCGCGGTCGCACTGGCGGTCGGCATGCCGAGGGCCTCGCCGATCGCGGGCTGCGTGCCGACGGTGGCGATGCCTCCGGCGACGGCGAGGACTGCGGCCCCGCCCACGATGAGCGTGGTGGGGCGGCGGAGCGCGCGGCGGAGGCGCCGGTTGGGGGAGTTCAGGGCCTCACGTCGGGTCGAGGCGGTGGTGGTCGGGAGGTCGGTGTTGCGTCCTGTCATCGATTCCGGTGGTCGGCCGGCTCGTGGTGCGTGACTCGTGACGCTGCACGCGGGGTGGGGGAGCGCGCAGGGGTGCGGATGAACGAGACGTCCGTCGTCAGGAGTTCGCGAGCCGGGGGAGGACCGGACGGTGGTGTGGGGCCCGTCCGTCCGCCGACGGGCGACCGTGGGGTGGCCGCCGCTGGGCGAAGCCGCCACGATGACCGGTGTTGCTGGGTGCACCGTCCAGTTTGTCTGGCAGAACCGTCCGTCTACCCGTTGGTAACGGTTCGGTAACGGCCCGATCAGGCCCGGGAGGTGTGAGCTTCCTGGGTGCGCTCGCCCTGTGCGACGCGTTCGAGGGCGTCGAGCGCGGCGGCGATGGCGTCGACGTCGGTGTCGGGCAGTTCGGCGATGAGCTCGGCGACGATGCCGGTGCGGGTGGAACGGGCTCGCTCGACCGCTGCGATGCCCTCGGGGGTGGCCGTCACCATGAACGCCCGACCGTCTCGGGGGTCCGCCTCGCGCTCGATGAACCCGCGCTGCTCGAGCTCGGTCAGGATGCGGGTCATCGTCGGCTTCGTGACGACCTCGATCCGCGACAGGTCGCCCGGGCGCAGGGGTCCCTCGCGCTGGATCGTCGCCAGCGCCGAGACGATGCCGTACCCGAGCGAGGCCGAGTCCGTGCGGGCCCGCCGGTTGATCCGGCCGACCGCCGCGGCGAGGCGCGCGGCGATCTCGGTACGGTCCGGCTGGCGGTGGCTCATACGGTGCTCCGGGTCGCTCGACGGGGTGGTCGGGGCGATGCTACCGGCTCGTCGAACGGTGTGACTGGGAGCGTCGCGCGGGTCGCCGTGGTGTCGCCGACCGCCGTGGCGGACGGAGCACGCCCGCCTCGCGAGGGCGAGACGGGCGTGTTCCTGTACGGGCGCTCAGGTGGGGTCAGCGCTTCTCGCCGGGGAGCAGGTGGATCGCCTCGGTCGCGAGCTCCGCCTCGATGTTGTCCCCGGACGCGGTGGCCTCACGCAGACGGCGGAAGTCGGCCGTCATCTGGTCCCAGTCGACGAGTTCGTCGAGGTTCGGGAGCCGCAGTCGGAACGCGAGGCCGTCCATGGTGTCCCGGCAGACGCGCTGGAGGTTCTCGTTGCCGCACTCCTCGACGTAGCGGGCGAACACGGCGAGGGCGTCACGGTTCACCGCGGCGACGTCGTGCGACTCGTAGTCCGCGATGGTGGCGTCGAGCTGGGCGAGGATCTTCTTCTTCGCGCTCGCACCGAGGCGCGGCACCGCCAGCCGCACGACCCCGCCGAACAGGACGCCCAGGGTCTGCAGCGCCTCGACCACCTCGGTCGGGTCCGGCGTGGTGACCCGCGTGTAGCGGTTCGGCGCCATCTCGATCAGGCCGGCGCGTGCGAGCTGGCTCAGTGCTTCGCGGATCGGGGTGCGGGAGACACCGAGCCAGGCGATGAGCTCGTCGTCGTTGAGCCGCTCGCCGGGCTCGAGCGTGCCGTCCATGATCGCGGCGTGGATCTTGAGCCGGACGGTGTCGCGGAGCAGCTGGTGCTCGGTCGGTGCACTGCTGGGGACCGGCATGCGGGTTCCTCCGGGATCGTGGCGTCGGCGGGCGTCCCACCGGTCGGTGCGGACGCACGGTTCACCGTACCTGATATGTGAACGGTGTCCCTGTCGGCTCGGAGCGTGTCAGTCGTGAGGGTGGAGCAGCCGGAGGGTCACCGGGTCCTCGGTGCCGTCGTACCAGCGGTCGAGGACGGCCCGGAACGGCTCCGGGTCGGCGGCGGCCGCGGCGAACAGGGTCATGGACGACCGGAGCTTCAGCGCGTCGATGCCCCCGAGCAGGTCGTCGGCGGTCCGGGCCGGGGCGGACTCCGCCGCACGGGTCGCCTCGAGCAGCCGCGGGCCGAGGACGGGGTGGTCGAGGTACGCCCGGGTCTCGTCGAGGCCGTCGAGTGCGTACCGCTGCGCGGTGGGCGAGCGGCCGAGCCCGGCGAGCTGGGGGAACACGAACCACATCCAGTGCGACGACTTCCGGCCACGCCGCAGCTCGGCGAGCGCGGTGTCGTGCACACCCTGCTGCGCGCGGACGAACCGGTCGAGGTCGAACCGGTCCGTGCCGTCCTGGTCGGTGTCGTGCGGATCGACGCTCACCGGACCACGTCCCCCCAGGCGTAGCGGACGGTCGTGCCGTCCACGACGAGCAGCGAGTCGGGTTCGCGGTCGAGGAGCCCGGGCATCCCGACGGCGTCGGGCAGGTCGCCGCCGAGCCGCTCGAGCCGTGCCGACCGGATCGTCAGCGGCGGGTGCTGGCGCTGCCAGAACAGCGTCTGCGCGAGGTGCCGGGCGTGGATGCCCTGTCGGGTGGTGAGGTCCGTCGCCAGCCGGTCGTCGACGACGTCACCGGCCACGACCCGGACGGTGGCGTCGTGGCGGGGTCGCACCGCGCCTCCTGGCCCACCCGTGCTGCCCGGCCAGACCGGACCGCCGGGCCACGCCGCGCCGGACCCGGTGCCGCCCCGGCGTCCGCGGAGCCAGCGGACCGGGTGGAGGGAGCGTGCCGGGTGCCGCACCGACCGGTAGGACAGCGTGTCCCCACGACGTCGCGCCCGCGCGTGCGCGAACGTGTACGGCACCCCGAGCAGGGCATGCGCCGCCACGATCGCGGGCACGTTCGCGGTGTCGACCGTGCGGTAGGCGACCCCGCGGCGACCGCGGTCGTCGACGGTGAGCACCTCGATCGTCACCTCGGTCATCGAGCCGAGGCGTCCCGACGGCGGGAACGGCGGCACCCGGGTCTCGCGGAAGACGTACGCCGTCAGACCGGCCCACGCGCTCCCGTCGACGACGTCGGGGCGGGTGCCGCGCGGCACCAGACGCGCGAGCGACTCGGGGTCGTGGCGCCAGTGCGCGAAGACGACGTCCTCCCAGGCGTGCACCGTCACCGGTCGGTGCAGCAGGGGGACCGCGGCTCGGTCCCGCGCGGGCTCGGTCACCGTCGTGGCGCGTGCCGGCCGACGCGCACGGCCCAGGCGACGAGGGGTGCCTGCAGGGGCAGGCGGAGCACCGACACGAGCCGCATCGCCCGCGTCGACCGCGGGCTGTCGAGCAGGTCGTTCGCCATCTTCACGTTCGCGGGGAAGACGGCGAGGAACAGCGCGGCGGCAGCCCAGCCCGCGGCACGACGGGTGGCCGGGATCGCCAGGCCGGTCGCGATGCCGAGCTCGGCGGCGCCGGACGCCAGGGTGGTCAGGCGCGGCGGGAGGGCGTCCGGGACGATCCGGTCGTAGCCCCTCGGCCGCAGGAAGTGGGTGACGCCGGCCCCGCCCAGCACGACGGCGAGGAGGGTGGCGGTCCGGGTGGCGCGTCGTGCGCGCTCGCGTCGTCGCATGCGTCCATGGTGCCCGCGGCGCGCTCGGGACGCACGGAGAGTCCCCAGGTCGGCTCAGCTCGGCTCAGGTCAGTGCGGTCGCGACGAGGTCGAGGACGACCGTCGCGACATCGGCCTTGCTGCCGGAGGCCTCGCGGACCACCTCGCCGCCGGGGACGAGCACCTCGACGGCGTTCTCCTCGCGTTCGAACCCCGCGGACCAGCCGACGTGGTTCACGACGAGCATGTCCGCCGGCTTGCGGGCGATCTTGGCGCGGCCGAGCTCGATGCGCGCGGCACGGTCGGGTTCGGTCTCCGCCGCGAAGCCGACGATGATCTGGCCGGTCCGGCGGGACGCGACGAGGTCGGCGAGGACGTCGGGGTTCCGCACCAGCTCCAGCGTCATGGTGTCGCCCTGCGCCTCCTTCTTGAGCTTGTCAGCACGCACCTCGGCGGGCCGGTAGTCGGCCACGGCCGCGGTCATCACGACGACGTCGGCATCGGCTGCTGCGGCGTGGACGGCGTCGGCGAGCTCCAGGGCGGAACCGACCGGCACGACGGTCGCGTCGAGTCCGGCGGTCAGCGACGCGTCCACGTTCGCGCTGACGAGCGTCACGGCCGCGCCGCGTCGGGCCGCGTCGGCGGCGATCGCGACGCCCTGACGACCGCTCGAACGGTTGCCGACGAACCGGACCGGGTCGAAGGGCTCGCGCGTGCCGCCGGCGCTCACGACGACGCGGACGCCGGCGAGGTCGCCGAGCTCACCGCGGGCGCCGGTGGTCCCCGCCTTCTCGGCGGCGGCTGCGGTCGGCGGGAAGGCGGTGTCGGTCGGGGGGCGCGGGTCGTCCCCGTCGCCACGACCCGCGTCCGTCGGGTGGTCCGCGCCGGTCCGGCCGGCCGGTGCCGGGTCGTCCAGCACCGCCAGGGCGCCGGCGACGATGTCCTCGGGCTCCGCCATCCGGCCGATCCCCGCGTCGTCGCCCGTCAGGGCCCCGACCACCGGGCCGACGAACCGGACGCCGCGCTCCCGCAGGGTCTCGACGTTCGCCCGGGTCGCCGGGTGCTCCCACATCTGCGGGTGCATCGCGGGAGCAACGACGACGGGCGCCTCGGTCGCGAGCAGCGTCGTGCCGAGCAGGTCCCCGGCGAGCCCCGCGGTCATCCGGGCGAGCGCGTCCGCGGTGGCGGGGGCGACGACCACGAGGTCCGCCCGGCGTCCGAGCGAGACGTGGCGCACCTCGGCGACGTCCTCGAACACGCTCGTGGTGACGGGGTTGCGGCTGAGCGCCTCGAGGGTCGGCAGCCCGACGAAGCGGAGCGCGCCCTCGGTCGGGACGACGTGCACGTCGTGTCCCCGCTTGACGAGGTCGCGCACCACGCCGACGGCCTTGTACGCGGCGATGCCCCCGGTGATCCCGACGACGACGGTCAGACGGCGCTCTGCTGCTGCGTTCACACCGGTCACGCTACCCGGCACGTCGTGCGAGGATCGATCCCATGTGCACCGTCGTCGTCCGCGTCGACCCCGGGTCCGAGTGGCCCGTCACGATGCTCGCCATGCGCGACGAGTCGCCGGAGCGGCCGTGGGACCCGCCGGCAGCCTGGTGGCCCGAGCGCGACCCGTCGATCCGCGGCGTCCGCGACCGTTGGGCGGGCGGGGCGTGGCTCGCGGCGTCGGACGGTGCCGGGCTCGCGGTCGTGCTCAACCGGGGCGAACCGGTGCCGAGCGACGACGGCACGTGGACCACCCGCGGGGTCGTCCCGCTCGACGCGGTCACCGGGGAGCTCCCGGGCCACGACGGCACCCTGCCCACGACGCGCGCGTTCAACCTCGTGCGGGCGACGGCCGACGGCGCCGAGGTCACGACGTGGGACGGCACCGAGGTCCGGACGACCGCGCTCGGCCCCGGCGTGCACATGGTCACGCACGGCGAACCGGACGACCCCGCGGCGCCGCGCATCGGGCGGTGGCTCGACGCCTTCCGTGCCGTCGACGCTCCGGTCGGGCCGCCGGTGCTCGGCCCCTTCGACGAGCTGCGGGCGGCCGACGCCGGTGCCGACGCCGGCGACGGGTGGGGCGGCTGGTTCGGACTGCTCGCCGAGTCGGCGTCGCTGCCGGCGGACGAACCGGACGCGATCCTCCGGGACGCGCACGAGCCGGACGGGCACTTCGCGACGCTGTCGATCGTCGCCGCGGCGGTCGCCCCCGGACGTACCGTCCTGCAGCACGCGCGGCTGACCGAACCGGGCCGGTTGGACGGTTCGGTCGAGCTGCACCGCGCCTGAGCGCGGTCCTCGCAGAGCCGAACCGCGCCGCACCGCGCCTGAGCGCACCCGCAGCGCGCACCCGCGGCCGGGCATGGCCGGAGCGCGTACCTTCACCGTTCGTGACCACCGCAACCCGGAGCGTGCTCGCCGTCCTCACGGCGGTCGTCGTGGCCGTCTCCCTCGGGGCGTGCGCCTCGAACCCGCCGGCCGCTGCCGACGCGACGCCCCACCCGACGGCGACGACCCGCCCCTGGGACGACGCCGCGGGTGTCGGCGTGGTGGTCGTCGGCGACTCGATCAGCGGCGGGCACGGCCTCACCACCGCCGAGGCGTGGCCGGCCATCGTCGCGGACGCCCAGGGCTGGTCGCTCACGAACCTGTCGTGCGACGGTGCCGGTGTGGCTGCCCTCGGCGACGACGACGACTGCGCGAGCGACTACGCGACCATCGTCGGGCGCGCGGTCGACCTCAGACCCGAGGTCGTCCTCGTGCAGGCGAGCTCGAACGACCTCGGACTCGACACCGCCGAGGTCCGGAGCGCCACCGACCAGGTCGTCGACGAGGTGCACCGTCGGCTGCCGCACGCGCGGCTCATCGGCCTCAGTGCCATCTGGAACCAGGACGCCCCGCCCGCGCAGCTCGTGTCCATCTCGGGGGCGCTCCGGCACGCCCTCGCCCGCGAGGGCGGCACCTACGTCGACATCGGCGAGCCGCTGCGGGGGCACCCGACGTGGATGCAGTCCGACGACGTGCACCCGACCGTGCGCGGACAGCGGGCCATCGCGGCGGCGGTGACGGCCGCGTTCGAACGCGACCACGTGCGGTTCTGACGGCGGACGGGCGGGGATGAGGCGCGCCTCCTGGACCGTCCGGCCGACTCAGACGGGCGGGGTGGTCCCGGTGAGGTCCTCGGCGACCGCCCAGAGGGAACGCGCCAGGTCGGCCTTCCGTGCCGAACCGGGGATCGTCACGGTCGTGGTCGGCCCGACGAGCCCGAACGGCCCCGACGGTCCGTAGTACGCCCCGCCGACCGCGTTCGGCCCGACCGCGGCGTACAGCAGCGGCTCGGAGCCCTGCTCGACGTCCTGCGTGAAGGGCAGTGCGCGGTTCGAGGACCGGACGGGCTTCGACCGACCGAGCGACCGCCCCGCCGACTGCAGGTTCGTCCGGGTGTAACCGGGGTGCGCGGCGGTGCTCACGAGCGGCCAGTCGAGCTCGACCGACAGCCGGTGCAGGTGCAGCGCCAGCAGCAGGTCGGCGAGCTTCGACTGCGCGTACGCCCGCCAGCCGTTGTAGCCGCGCTCCCACTGCAGGTCGTCGAAGCGGATCCGGCCGGGGATCGCCGCGAGGCTCGACATCGTGGCGACCCGGGCGTCCGGCGAGCGCAGCAGCGTCGGGAGCAGCAGGTTCGTCAGGGCGAACGGGCCGAGGAAGTTCGTGCCGAACTGCAGCTCGAAGCCGTCGACCGTCTCGAACCGCTTCGGCGGCGCCATCACCCCGGCGTTGTTGACGAGGACATCGAGCGTCCGGTCGTCCGCGGCGATGCCCGCGGCGAACCGGCGCACGCTCGCGAGGTCGGCGAGGTCGAGCTCCCGCACCTCGACGTCGGCGCCGGGGTGCGCGGCACGGATGTCGGCTGCGGCCTGGTCGCCCTTCGCGGTCGTGCGGACGGCGAGGACGACGGACGCGCCGGCTGCGGCGAGGCGGGTGGCGGTCTCCTTGCCGGTTCCGCTGTTCGCGCCGGTGACGACGATGCGGCGGCCGGTCTGGTCGGGGATCTGCGGCATGGGCGTGACCGTACTCCGCCGGGGGTGCGGATCCGGTGCGAGGGTGCTAGATTGATGCGAACGCATGAACATGCAGATGCATGGACGTGCGGTCGGGAGGACAGGACACCATGAGCAACGCATTCGGCACCGACCGCCCCTCGGACGTGCCACCGCCCGCACCCGAACGGATCGGCCCCGTCCAGCTCGGCCTCGACACCTTCGGCGACGTCACCGAGCTGCCCGACGGCAGCGTCAAGTCGGACGCCCAGAGCATCCGCGACGTCGTCGACCAGGCAGTCCTCGCCGACCAGGTCGGCCTCGACTTCATCGGCGTCGGCGAGCACCACCGCGCCGACTTCATCGTGAGCGCCCCCGAGGTCGTCCTCGCCGCGATCGCCGCCCGTACCTCCTCGATCCGGATCGGGTCCGCCGTCACCGTGCTCTCGTCCGACGACCCGGTGCGGGTGTACGAGCGCTTCGCCACCGTCGACGCGATCTCCGACGGCCGTGCCGAGGTCATCCTCGGCCGCGGGTCCTTCACCGAGTCCTTCCCGCTCTTCGGGTACGAGCTCTCCGACTACGAGGTCCTCTTCGAGGAGAAGCTCCAGCTCTGGGCGGCCCTCCGCGGCGGCGACGCGGTCACCTGGTCCGGCACGAAGCGCGCCTCGCTCGTCGACCAGGACGTCTACCCGAAGCTCGAGCACGGTCCCATCCCGACGTGGATCGGCGTCGGCGGGTCCCCGCAGTCCGTCATCCGTGCGGCGTCGTACGGTCTGCCGCTGTTCCTCGCGATCATCGGCGGACAGCCCGCGCAGTTCGCGCCGTTCTCGCGCCTGTACCGCCAGGCGCTCACGCAGCTCGACCTGCCGCAGCAGCCGATCGCGATGCACTCGCCCGGGTTCGTCGCCGCCACCGACGAAGAGGCGGCCGAGCGCTACTGGCCGTACCACAAGGCCGTCACCGACCAGCTCGGTCGGGAGCGCGGCTGGCCGCCCCTGGACGTCGCCGGCTACCGTGCCGGGCTGTCCGCGGGCGGGTCGCTCTACGTCGGGTCGCCGGAGACGGTCGCCCGGAAGATCGCGCGGAACATGCGGATCCTCGGCGTCTCGCGGTTCGACATGCGGTACGCGACGGGGCGTCTGCCGCACGAGGACATGATGCGGTCGATCGAGCTCTACGGCACGCAGGTCGCGCCGCGGGTGCGCGAGCTGCTCGCGGCGCCGGTGCCGGTCGCGTAGGCGCCGGGTCGACCGCGGCGGGTCGGCCGCGGCCGCGGCGGCGCGGCCGGGTCGGCCGGGTCCGTCCGGGTCCGTCCGGCGGGCCTGGAGGCGCGGCTCGGCCCGTCCGCGCCGCTCACGGGGTCGCCGGGTACGGTCCAGGGCATGTCGTCACGCCCCGCTGCACTCGAACGTCGATTCCGTGGTCGGATCATGGGCGTCGGCACGACCTCGGGCATCCGCATCGTGGTCGGCATGTGGGAGCGCTCGCCGTTCGGTTCCTTCACGGACGTCTTCCTCGAGCTGCCGGACGGCTCGTCGGTGCTCCTCGCACCCGACGAGATCGTGGCCGCGTACGTCTCCGGGACCTACCGGTTCGACACGGTGTCGGTCGTCGACGTCTCGGCTCGCCGGACCGCCAGGGGACTCGAGCTGTCGGCGGGCGCCCTCGAGGCCTCCATCGACGTCGGCACGATCTCCCCGCTGGGGAGGGTGCTCCGCATCGTCCCCGAGCAGATCGCCCGCGACCCCCGGTGGCTCGCCGCGATCGACCCGGTCGCACGGCTCGTCGCTCCCGGGTCGGGGACCGCGGGGTCGGCGGGCAACGGGCGTCGCGAGTACTACGGCGTGACCGGGGCACACGACGTCACGGGCGTGCGGGGGACCTGGGCGGGGGAGTCGCTCGGGTCGTTGGCGCCGCTCGACCCGCCGGTGGCGTTCGGGTTCGCCTCGATGCCGCGGATCCCGCAGGTCGTCGACGTCGAGACGACCATCCGCGAGCCGGTCTGAGGCGCGGCGGGCGTCCGGGCGGGCGGGCGGTCGGGGCGAGCCGGAACGACATCGTCGCCGTCGTACGACGTCGGTGTTGTCGCTCCGTGCGGGCGCAACAGTTGCACGCGCGCGGCGGCGACATCGTCGAGGTCGTACGACATCGGTGTTGTCGCACACTCCCGCACACTCCTGCACACTCCCGCCCACTCCCGCCCGCGACCGCGCCCGCACGGCCCCGGAGCCCCGTCCGCCGGACGCGCTCAGCGTCGAGGGGCAGACTGGCCGGAACGGACAGCGCCCCGAGGGCCGGCCGCACGTCGAGCACAACGGGGCGCACGACGCGAGAGGAGCACCATGACCGACACAGAGGCAGACCAGCGCGCAGCCATCTCGGACATCGTCCACGGAGCCCACACGGCTCTGCTGACGACCGTGAGCGAGGACGGCCAGCTCCACGCACGGCCCCTCGCCGTGCAGGACAAGGCGTTCCACGGCACACTCCGCTTCCTCGTGCAGGACGGGAGCGAGAAGGTCGAGGACATCGCCCGGAACCCGCACGTCAACGTCGCGATCGAGTCGCAGGGCGGGTACCTGTCGATCGCCGGGACCGCGACGGTCAGCCAGGACGACTCCGTCATCGACGAGCTGTGGTCCCCGTTCGCCGAAGCCTGGTTCCCGGACGGCCGCGAGGACCCCTCGATCCGACTCCTCACCGTCGAGGGCGACTCGGTCGAGTACTGGACGCAGGACACCGGCCCGGTCGGCAGCCTCGTGCAGACCCTCAAGGCAGCCATCGGCAAGCAGAGTCAGCCGGACACCGGCGACCACGGCACGATCGAGCTCTAGCGCCGAAGACGCACGCCCGGCACCGCGCCCGGTCCCCGCACACCGCGGGTGCCGGGCGTCATCCGTCCGGTCACGGCGGGCCGAGCAGCCAGAGCACGGCGACGAGCACCGGCTGCCCGAGGACCGCGCAGACCACCAGGGTCCACCGCATCCACGGCTTCGCCACGAGCTCCGGCGACCCGAACAGCGGCGCGAGCGGCATCAGGAGCCGGGGCGTCGAGGCCATCGGCAACGACACCGCGAGGACGTAGAGCGCGTACGAGGCCGAGAAGACCACGGTCGTGAACCCGAGGCGCCGGGTCGATCGACGCAGCAGCCAGACCGGGTACGACACGAGCAGGAACACCACGATGAGGATCCCGCCCACGCCCAACCACCGGCCGGCGATGAGGAACCACGGCGTGAGCGGCATGAAGTCCACCCGCCCGATGAAGTTCACCCACCAGGACATCTCGGTCTCGAGGTAGGCGTTCGGCGACCCGGTCACGTGCGCGGCGATGAGCGGCCACGCGAACCCGGCGACCACCATCACGACGCCGGCGGCAACGACCCGCACGCGCTCCGCCACGGGGAACGCGTCGAGCGACCGGACCCCCTCGGTCCGACGCGCCCGGATCCACCGCACCAGCGCGATGACCCCGAGGACGAGCGGGATCGCGAGGGCTCCGGGCCGGGTGAACGCAGCGACGACCCCGAGCACCGTGAGGAGCCCGTACCGCCGACGGTCGAGCGCGAGGAGCGCCCCGAACACGAGGGCGAGGAACATGCTCTCGGCGTACCCGACCTGCAGCAGGAACGACAGCGGACCGCACGTGAAGAAGAAGACCGCCCACATGGCCGCCGCCGACCCCGCACGGTCGCGGACGAGCCGGTGCAGCAGGTAGGTGGCGAGGAGTCCGGCGAGGAGTGCGATCGCCGGTGCGCCCACGTCGAACGGGACACCGGTCGACGCGGTCAGCATCCGGATCGTGAAGGGGAACGCCGGGAGGAACGCCCACGCGTTCTGCGCGACGTGGCCCGCGGCGTCGAGCGGCAGGGTCGTCGGGTACCCGTGCACCGAGATCTGCTCGTAGTACTGCCCGTCCCACGCCGTCAGGAAGTTGAGGAAGCCGTGGTCGTTGCCCCAGATCGCGTTCTCCGGCAGGGCGCGCCCGATGAGCGGGAACGCGAGCGCCAACCAGAACGTCGACACGATGCGCCCGCCGGTCCACACCAGGAGCACGGCGGCCCACGCCGGCAGGGCGGTCGCGAGGTCGAGGACACGGCGGCGTCCGCTCGCGATCGACTCCGTCAGGGTCCCGTCCAGGCGGCTCACCGCGGCGCTCCGCGGTGTTCGGGCATGGCAGAGGGCACGGTACGAGCGTAGACGGCGATTGCCTGGGTGTTCCTCACGGCTCGGCTCGGGAGGCGCGACTCGCGTTCTGCAGACCGGAACGAGCTCGGCGGGCGAGCGGGTCCGGCGCGGGGCGCTCACCTAGCCTGGGAGCGTCGTCATCCGGCCGCGACGGCGCGGTCGGTGCCGTGGGCGACGTCCGACCGACCCCGATCGACACCGAGGAGCACCGTGCCGAACAAGACCGCCATCGTGACCGACAACGCGCCGAAGCCCGCCGGCCCGTACAGCCAGGGGATCGTCGCGAACGGCTTCCTCTACACCGCCGGCTTCGGCCCGCAGGACCCGGCCACGGGCGAGATCGCCGACGACGTCGCCGGTCAGACCGCCCAGGTGCTCGCGAACGTCGCCGCCGTCCTGGCCGAGCACGGCGCCACGCTCGACGACGTCGTGAAGTCGACCGTCCACCTCGAGCACTCCGACCGCGACTTCCCCGCCTTCAACGAGGAGTACGCCAAGCACTTCTCGCAGCCGTACCCGGTCCGCACCACGGTGCAGTCGCACCTGGCGAACATCCTCGTCGAGATCGACGTCGTGGCGGTGCTCCCGACGGCGGAGTGACCCGGCCGGCCCCGGCGTGATCGCTCGGCGTGCTCGCTGAGCGAAGCCTCATCGACCCCCGGTGCGCGCACCGCCGGGACGGCTCGACGTCGTCCGGCGGATGCCGGCACCGGGGGTCGCGTGCGTCAGGGCGCCGTCGGTGAGCACCGGCACGCCCGCGACGAGGACGTCGTCGACGCCCTCGGCCAGCAGCATCGGCTCGGCGTACGTCGATCGGGCTCGGACGCGCTCGGGGTCGACGACGACGAGGTCGGCGATCCACCCGGGCGCGACGGCGCCGCGGTGCCCGAGTCCGAAGCGCTCGGCGGGCAGGGTCGACAGGTGCTGCTGGGCCTCCCACCACGTGAGCAGCCCGGGCCGTGCGTAGTCCCCGAGGTACCGTGCGAAGGTGCCGAACGCACGGGGGTGCGGGTGCGTCCCGACGAAGATGCCGTCGGACCCGCCGGTGTGGCCGCCGGACCGGAACAGCTCCGCCAGCTGCTCGGGCGTCCGCGGGTGCGGCACCCGCATCACGACCGTGACCTGCAGGTCCGAGTCGACCAGGACGTCGAGCGCGAGGTCGACCGCGTCCGTCCCGGTGGCTGTGGCGGCCTCGGCGAGGGTGCGGCCCTGCAGCGCGTGGAACTCGGGCGCGGGGACGTGCGAGAGCGTGATCTGCTCGGCCCAGCCCGGTCCGAGGTCGGCGCGCCCGAGGACCCGTTCGAGCACCGCGGCGCGGACGGCAGCGCGCCCGCCGTCCACTGCGAGCGCCCGGGCGAGGTCGTCGGTGCCCGGCCGGGCCAGGCCCGCGGGCAGGAGCAGCATCGACAGGATCGTGCAGCCGCGCGAGTACGGGTAGGCGTCGAACGACAGCGGGGCGCCCTGGGCCTCGGCGTGGGCGAGCTCCGCCAGCGCGATGTCGACGGGAGCGTGGAGGTGCGAGACGTGGGCACGGCCGCCGCCGGCGCGCACGATCCGGACGACCTCCTCGATGCCGGCGCCGGCGTTCGTCTCGTAGCCGCCGCGCATGTGGGTCACGTAGGTGCCGCCGGCGGCCGCGGACTCGGCGGCGAGGGCGGCGATCTCCGCGGTGCCGGCGTGGAGTCCGGGGACGTAGTCGAGGCCGGTCGCGAGCCCCACGGCGCCGTCCGTCATGCCCTGCCGAACGAGGGCGCGCATGGCGTCGAGCTGACCGGGGTCGGCCGGGGCCGGGTCGTCGCCCGTGACCTCGTGCCGGACGGTGCCGGCCGGCACGAGGGTGGCGACGTTCAGCGCGGTCGTGCCGTCGTACGTCGCGAGCAGCCCCGCGATGCCGCCGCCGCGGTACGTCGGGTGGGGGCCGTCGATCGCCGCGAAGTACCGTGCGGCGTAGGAGCCGTCGCCCGGTGCCGGACCGACGCCGTCCTGTCCGGTGACGATCGTCGTGACGCCCTGCCGGAGGAGGGCGAGCTGTACGGTCTCGTCGAACACGAGGGACCCGGCGTGGGAGTGCGCATCGACGAACCCGGGCATGACGAGCCGCCCGGTGCAGTCGACCACCGTTGCGTCGGCCACGGCCCGGAGGCGCTCGCCCGGACCGCCTCGCTCGGCGACCAGTCCGTCGCGGACGAGGACGTCCGACCGGTGGGCCGAGCCGTCGGTGTCGACGACGGAGCCGCCGGTGAGCAGGACCTCGGACGTCACCGTGCGAGCCCCGCGACGAGTCGCTCGGCGCGGGTGCGGAGGCCGTCCAGGTCGCCGGTCGTCAGGGCGTCACCGACGAGCGGCGACCCCAGGCCGACGGCGACGGCGCCGGCCGCCAGGTACTCGGACGCGTCCTCGACGCCGATGCCGCCCGTGGGGATGACGTCGACGAAGTCGAGCGGGGCGAGGACCTGCTTGAGGAACGCGGGGCCGCCGAGCTGTGCGGCCGGGAACACCTTGACCGCGCGCGCCCCGAGCTGCCAGGCGCGGACGATCTCGGTCGGGGTGGCGGCACCCGGGTACCAGCCCAGACCACGCTCGTGCGCCCGTTCCCCGATGCCCGCGTCGAGGTGCGGGCTCACCGCGAACACGGCACCCGCGGCGGCGGCCTCGTCGAGCTGTCGTGGTTCGAGGACCGTGCCGACGCCGATCGACGCGCCCGTGTCGTAGCGCTCGACGGCCCAGGCGATGCCCTCCCGCCAGCGGGGCGTGTTGGTCGTGATCTCGATCGCCCGGACCCCGGCCTCGACCAGTGTCGCGACGACGTCCTCGACGTGCTCACCCGTCCCGCCGCGCAGGATCGCGATCGCGGGGCCGGCGGCGTGCCGGTGGCGGACCCGGGGAGCGGCGGACGGGTCGGTGCTGGTGGTGTTCGTCATGGTCTTCGTTCCTCGCCTCAGCGGTCGACGCGGTCGTGGACGGCGTGGTCGACGTCCGTGGGGGTGGTCGGGTCGTGCAGCGCGGCCGGGTCCGGACGGCGCCAGTCGCTCTCGACCGTGCAGGCGAGCGCACCGGCGTCGGCGGCACGGTCGAGCGCCTCGGCCGTCGTGGCTCCGCCGAGGGTCGCCGCGAGCCAGCCCGCGACGAAGGCGTCACCGGCACCGACGGGGTCGACGACGCGCACCGGGGTCGCCGGGCGCCGCAGGAACGCACCGTCCACCGACGCCACCGCGCCCCGGGATCCGAGCTTGACGACGGCACGACCCCGGCCGAGGGCGGCGAGCTCGTGCGCGAGCGTCTCGTCGGTGCCCTCGTCGTCGCCGAGTCCGAGCACGAGTCGGGCCTCGTCGTCGCCGGCGAACACGATCGACGACCGTGCGGCGACGGTCCGGTAGCGGGCGCGGGCGGTCTCGGCGTCGATGAGCTTGGGCCGGTGGTTCACGTCGAAGGACACCGGGACCCCGGCGGCGTCCGCGCGGTCGAGCGCGGCCTCGACGGTGGCCCTGGCGTCCTCGGAGAGGGCGAGGGTGATGCCCGTGACGTGCAGGAGCGCTGCGCGTTCGACGGCGCTCGCCGGCAGGTCGCTCGCCCGCAGCGCCGACCCCGCCGAACCCCGGCGGTGGTAGGTCACCCGCGTGCGTCCGTCGGCCAGGCGCTCCTTCATCATGATGCCCGTCGAGCGGTCCGGGTCCGGCACCGCGACGACGTCGACGCCCGCGCTCCGGACGTCGCGCGTCACGCGGTCCCCGGCGGGGTCGGTGCCGACGCGGCCGATCCACGTCGTCGGGACACCGGCGCGCACGAGGCCGATCGCGACGTTGCTCTCGGCTCCGCCGGTGTCGACCAGCATGTGCTCGAGGTCGGGGACCGCACCCGTGTCCCCGCCGGTGAGGAGCAGCATCGTCTCCCCGAAGGTCAGGACGCGGCCGGTCACCGGGTGCCCTTCGCCAGGGCGAGCTGGGCGGAGGAGGAGCCGAGCGCGACCGAGATCTCCAGCGCGGTCCGGACGACGCCGTCGCCGAGTTCGCGGACGGCCGCGGCGGGGAACCGGGAGGCGAGCCCCGAGATGCTCATCGCGCCGACGACCTGGTTCGCGTGGTCGAGCACGGGCGCGGCGACGCAGCGGATGTCGGGCTCGTTCTCGCGGTCGTCGATGCCGTAGCCGCGGCCGTGCGTCCGGTCGATCTCGGCGCGCCAGCGGTCGTCGTCCACGATGGAGTGCTCGGTCATCGCCGTGGCCGGTTCCGCGAGCACCCGGTCGAGCAGCTCCGGCTCGCCGAACGCCACCATCGCCTTGCCCGAGGCCGTGTTCCGCATCGGCAGTCGGTTGCCGATCCGCGACCCCATCCGGACGGTGCCCCGCGTCTCGACCTTGTCGACGTAGACGATGTCGGTGCCGTCCGGGACGACGAGGTGGCAGGTGAGCCCCGTGCGTTCCGCGGTCCGCCGGAGGAACGGCGCTGCGGCGGCGCGGAGGTCGATGCCCTCGAGGTAGCTCTGCCCGAGCAGCAGCGCTCCGAGCCCGAGGGTGAAGCCGGCGTCCGGGGTGCGGCGCAGCAGGTCGTTCTCGAGCATCGGGGCGGTCAGCCGGAGCACGGTCGACTTCGAGGTGCCGAGCTCCGCGGCGAGCACCGTCAGCGACACCGACGGCTCGCCGTTCCGGGTGCGGTCGGCGATGCGGTCGAGCAGCCGGAGTCCGCGTCGGAGCGACAGGGCGGCGTTCCGTGCCGGAGCGTCCTCGGTGGAGGGGGCGACGGGGGTGGTGGCGCGCATCAGAACCACGTCGCGATCGTGTCGAGGACGGTCTCGTCGTCGTCGATGACGGTCACCTGGCGCCACTTGTCGAAGACGGTGCACGGGTGCGAGATGCCGAACACGACGACGTCGCCGGGCGTGAGCTCGGGTGCCCCGTCCGCCAGCGCGAGGTAGCAGTGCTGGTCGTCGAGGCGGGTGACGGTGACCGCCTCGGGGTCGTGTGCCACGGGGACGACGCCAGCCGCGCCTCCTGGGCCGACGTGCCGGACGGAACGGACGGAACGGACCACCGGCAGGCCCTCGTCGAAGGAGATGTCCCGCTTGCCGACCGCGACGAGCGCGAGCCCGGGCTCGGGGCACGACGTGACGCGTCCCCAGACCTCGATCGCGGCCAGGAGCGAGCCCTCGTCGGGGTGGCGACCGAAGGGGGTGCGCTCGGCGTAGAAGCCGTCGTCGTGCGTGAGGGACGCGCCGGACCGGAGCAGCACGTCGAGGTCGTCGGGGCGGGTGGCGACCGCGTCGACCACGCCGTCGAACCAGGCGCTGCCGCCCATGCTGAGCAGGGCGCGCGGGGCCTCGACCAGCGGGCGGACGGCTGCCGCGACGGCGAGCACCCCCTCGACGTAGGCGCGGGCGGCGTGCACGTCGGGCAGGCCGCCCTCGTACCCGGCGACGCCTCGGAGCGAGAGCCCCCGGTCGTGGGCGAGCTGTGCGAGGTCCCGTGCCTGCTGTGCGGTGCGGACGCCGGTGCGACCGCCGGGGAACCCGACCTCGACGACCACGTGCAGGTCGCCGTCGACCGCGTCCTGTGCCGCGCGGCCGGCCTCGACCCCGGCGGGGGAGTCGACCCAGCAGAGGAAGTCGGCGTCCGGGTCGGCGGCGCGGCGGGAGGCGAGCCAGGCGAGACCGGTGGGGTCGAGGACCTCGTTCGCGACGACGATCCGGTGGATGCCGTGCTCCCACGCGACCATCGCCTGCTGGACCGAGGCGACGGTGACGCCCCAGGCGCCGGCAGCGATCTGTCGTGCGGCCAGTGCCGGTGCCATGTGCGTCTTCATGTGCGGCGCGAAGAGCAGACCGTGCCGCTCGACGTACGCCTGCATCACGGCGGTGTTGTTCGCCAGTGCCGACTCGCGGAGGGTCATCACCGGCAGGTACGCGTGCTCGAGGACGTGCCGGCGCGCCGGTGCTGCCGGGTCGGGCGCGCCCTTCGTGGTGACCGTGCCGGGTGTGGTCGTCATCGATCCTCCTGTGCGTCTGCGGTGCCTCCACGGTCCCGGTGGGCGGGTGTCGGGGGCAACGCGCTCGTCCTCCTCATTCTGCGGTGCAGAACACCATCGCGTCAGCGCCGTCCCCGGACGTCACGGAAGCCGATCGGGCATAGCATTCGTCCTGCCATGACGACGACGATGACGACACGACGACGGGGGAGCACCGCGGTGGCCGTGCTCGTCGCAGGGACCTTCTTCATGGAGCTCCTCGACGGCACCATCCTGGCCACGGCCGCTCCTGCGATGGGTCGGGACCTCGGCGTCGACTCGGCGGCCATCGGCGTGGCGATCACGGCGTACCTGGTCACCCTCGCGGTGTTCATCCCCGTGAGCGGATGGTTGACCGACCGGATCGGCTCGCGGACGGTCTTCGCCGGCGCGATCGTCCTGTTCACCGTGGCGTCGGGGCTGTGCGCCCTCTCCACCGGGCTCGTCGACCTGACGATCTGGCGCATCGTGCAGGGGCTCGGCGGCGCGCTGATGGTCCCCGTCGGGCGGCTCGTCGTCCTGCGGAGCGCCGGACGCGAGCAGCTCGTCACGGCCATCGCGATCCTGACCTGGCCGGCCCTCGCCGCGCCGATCATCGCGCCGTTCGTGGGCGGCGTGCTCGTCGACACCCTGACGTGGCACTGGATCTTCCTCATCAACATCCCGCTCGGGGTCATCGCGTTCGTCGCCGCGCTCGTCCTCGTGCCGCAGGAGCGGGCGTCCGAGCGGGTGCCGTTCGACTGGTTCGGGTCGCTGCTCGCCTGCTTCGGCCTCGGGTCGCTCGTGGTCATGGCGTCCCTGCTCGCCCTCGATCGCGTGCCCGTCCTGGCGGTCGTGCTCTCCGGCGTCGTCGGGGCGGTCGGCTGCTGGCTGGCGATCTGGCACTTCCGCCGGGCACCGCACCCGATCATGGGGCTCGACTCGTTCCGGCTCGAGACCTTCCGGGTGTCGCACGCCGGCGGCAGCCTGTTCCGCCTGGCCGTCTCCGCCGTGCCGTTCGTCCTGCCGCTGCTGTTCCAGGACGCGTGGGGGTGGAGCGCCGTGCTCGCCGGGTCCGCCGTGCTGTGGGTCTTCGTCGGCAACCTCGGCATCAAGCCCATGACGACGCCGTTCCTCCGCTGGTTCGGGTACCGGCCGGTGATCATCGTGTCGAGCGCGGTCGCGGCGCTGAGCGTCGTCGCGATGGTGTTCATGACCGAGGACACCCCGTTCTGGCTCCTCGCCGTGCTCCTCGTCGTCAGCGGTGCGGCGCGGTCGGTGGGCTTCACGGCCTACAACACGATCGCGTTCGCCGACGTCGAGCAGGCGGACATGACCCCGGCGAACACGCTCTCGTCGACCCTGCAGCAGACCGCCGCCGGGTTCGGTGTCGCGGTCGGCGCCGTGGTCATCCGGGCCGCGTCGGGCCTCGGCGGATCCGGTCCGTACGACGCCGCGTTCTGGGTCATCGCCGCCCTGCTCGTCGTCGCCTGCGTCGAGGGCGTCCTGATGAGCCGTACAGCCGGTGAGACCGTCCGCCCCGCCCGTCGCGTCCGGGCCTGAGCGCGCATCGTCCGTTTTCCCCGCGGTCACACGCACGAAACCGAGGCCGCGCTACAGTCTCAGCAACAGTCCGCGAACGCCGAGTACGGTTGCCGCGGCAGGGCGACCGGAAACGCCCGGAACAGGAAGGCAGCATGGCCGCGCCAGAGCAGCAGGGGACGATCACAGCCGAGACGGCCGTGGAACCGACCGGGTTGCGCGTCGTCAGCTACAACCTCCGCGAGCACACCGCGAACGGCGAGCTCGCCTCCCTGGCTGAAGCGTCCCAGGCCGACGTCATCTGCGTGCAGGAGTGCGACAGCAACGACCTCGCCCCCTCGATCGCCGGCCTCTCCCTCGCCGCGTCGACCAAGGCGAACCGGCTCGGCCTCGCGATCTACAAGCGCGACGACCGGTTCGAGGTCGAGGACTTCAGCATCCACTCCCTGCAGAAGTCGCTGCACGACCGGGTCCTCGCGCCCGCGCACGAGCGCCTGATCGCGATGCACCTGCGCGACAAGGAGGTCGACGCCGAGGTCATCGTGGCGTCCTTCCACGCCTCACCCCTCACCGCCACGAACTCGCTGCGCCGCAAGCAGATCGAGGCCGCGCACCAGTTCGTCCGCGAGCTCTCGAACGACGCCCCGGCGATCATGGTCGGCGACTTCAACTACCCCTGGTTCCAGACGAACCTGCGCCGGAAGATCGAGCAGCACGGGTTCGCGCTGTCGCTCTCCGACCAGCCGACGTACCTGCGCTACCGCAAGTTCACGGGGCACTTCGACTTCGCCACGAGCGTGGGGCTGCACATCGCCGGCGTGGAGACCCTGCCCGCGGGCATCTCCGACCACCGGCCGATCCTGGTGCGTGCGCACTACGAGCACCCGGGCGCGACGGGCACCGTCGCCACCGTGGAGTCCCCGGCCGCCTGACGCGCCCGCCGAGGTGGTGCGACACGCCGCACGTGGGTCGCCGAGGTCTCACGAACTGCCGCGCGCTCGATGCAGGGACGGCAGGACGTGCGACCTCGGCCCGCGCGGTGACGGACGCACGCACAGGAGGCGCGGGGGGGGGGGCGGGGGGCCCCGCCGCCCCCCCCCCCCCGCGGGGGGGGCGGGGGGGGGGGCGGGGGCGGACGCGCCCCACCCCCCCGGAAACCCGCCCCGGGTGCGGGGCGGACCTCCCCCCCGCCCCCGCCGGCCGGGGGCGGGCGGGGGGGGGGGGGGGCCCCCCCCCCCCGGGGGGGGCCCCCCCCCCCCCCGGGGGGGGGGGGGGGGGCGGGGGCGCCCCCCCCCCCCGCCTCCAGGCCGTCGCGGTCGCAGGACATGCCGCCAGCGTGACGCCGAGGTCGCACGACGTGCCGCTGCGCGGTGCGGACGGCGGCACTTCGTGCGACCTCGGCCCCGCCGGGCGCGGCGCGCGCGCCGGGCGCCCGGGGCCCGCGCCGGGCGCCCGCGCGGGCCCGCGCGCGGGCGCGCGCGGGGCGCGCGGGGCGCGCGGGGCGCGCGCCGGGCGCCCTCGCGTCAGCGACGCAGGGTCGCCCGCGCCAGCCGGTTGCCGATGAACTGGCCGAGCTGCACGATGATGACGATCGCCGCCACCGACACGTACACGATCCACCAGTCGTACCGCTGCGACCCGTACGTGATCGCGTACTCGCCGAGCCCCCCGCCACCGATCAACGCTCCCTGCGCCGTCATGTCGACGATGCCGATGTAGATGAACGTGTAGCCGAGGATGAGCGGCCCGAGGCCCTCGGGGATGAGGACCGTGAGCAGGATCGACAGCGGGTGCGCTCCCGATGCCCGAGCCGCCTCGACGACGCCGGGGTCCACCGACAGCAGGTTCTGCTCGACGATCCGGGACACCGCGAACGACGCCGCGAGTGAGATCGCGAAGGTCACCGCGGGGACGCCGATCGTGGTCTGCACGACCACGCGGGAGAGCGGGGCGATCGCCGCCAGGAAGATCACGAACGGGATCGGCCGGACGAGGTTCACGACCACGTTGATGATCGTGTACGCGGCCCGGTTGCCGAGCAGGTTGCCCGGGCGGGTGGCGTACAGCGCGAGGCCGAGCGCCAGGCCGATGATGCCGGCGATGACGAGCGACACCAGGGACATCACGATCGTGTCGCGGATGGACGCGACGAAGACGTCGAACGTGTCGATCACGCTCTGGAACGAGTTGTTCACGCTGCGCCCTCCTCGTCGGTGGTGATGCGCGCGGCACGGAGGGCCGCGACGGCCGCGTCGATCTCGGACGGACCGGCCGCGGTCAGCTCGTAGGTGAGCGACCCGATCCGGCGTTCCCGGATCTCGCCGACCCCGCCGTAGACGAGCTCGGCGGTCACCCCGGCGGAGCGGAAGACCTGGTCGATGCGGTTCTGCAGCCCGGCCTCGTCGGTGATCTGGACCGTGACGAGGCGACCGGGGTGCCGTTCGCGCAGCCGTGCGACGGTCTCCGCCGAGGGCCGGTCGTGCAGGGCGGTCCGGACGAAGCGCTGGGCCGCGCCGGTCTGCGGGTTCGCGAACACGTCGTAGACGTCCCCGACCTCGACGACGCGCCCCTGCTCCATGACGGCGACGCGGTCGGCGATCTGTCGGACGGCGTCCATCTCGTGCGTGATGACGATGATCGTGACGCCGAGCTCCTTGTTCACCCGGCGGAGGAGCCCGAGGACCTCGGACGTGGTCTCGGGGTCGAGCGCGCTGGTCGCCTCGTCGGCGAGGAGCAGGTCGGGCGACGCCGCGAGCGCCCGGGCGATCCCGACGCGCTGCTTCTGCCCGCCGGAGAGCTGTTCGGGGTAGGCGTAGGCGCGGTCGAGGAGCCCGACGAAGTCGAGCAGCTCGGCGACCCGGCGGTCCCGTTCCTCCTTCGGCACGCCCGCGACCTTGAGCGGGTACGCGACGTTGCCGGCGATGGTGCGGGACCGGAAGAGGTTGAACTGCTGGAAGATCATCCCGATGTTGCGCCGTGCCGTCCGGCGGTCCCGCTCGGGCAGCGCCGTGAGCTCGTTGCCGGCGACCGTCACCGACCCGGACGAGGGCAGCTCGAGTGCGTTGACGAGCCGGACGAGCGTGGACTTGCCGGCACCGGAGTACCCGATGACGCCGAGGACCTCTCCCTGGTGCACGTCCAGGGAGACGTCCTCGACGGCCACCACGGTCTCGCCGGTGTCGGCGCGGCGGTAGTGCTTCGAGACGCCGCGGAGTTCGACGAGGACCGGCACTACTGCTTGGCCGCCTTCGCGTCCTGCTCGACCTTCGCGAGTTCCTCTTGCAAGGAGGACGCGCTCTCGTCGCGGCTGACCGCCTCGGGCAGGTCCTTCTTGAAGACCTTCTGCACGGACTCGTCCTGGAAGAGCTTCGCGAGGTCGAGGTAGGTCGTGTTGTCCTTGTCGGCGTTGCGCACGGCGAAGACGTTGACGTACGGTGCCGCGCTCGCGCTCGAGGGGTCGTCCTGGTAGATCGCGTCGGAGATCGGCAGGCCGGCGGCGGTGGCGTAGTTGTTGTTCACCACGGCGGCCGCGACCGAGCCCTGCTGCAGGGCGTTCGCCGTCTGCGAGGCGTTGAGCGGCTGGACGTCGACCTTCGACGACTCGATGTCGGTGGTCGTCGAGAAGGCCGACCCGCCGTCCTTGAGCGTGACGAGCTTCGCTGCCTGCAGGATGAGCAGCGCGCGGGCCTGGTTGATCGAGTCGTCCGGGATCGCGACCTTGGCGCCCTCGGGCAGGTCGGCGACGTCGTCGTACTTCGTCGCGTAGAGCGGCAGCGGGTAGACGGCCGTCGAGCCGATCGGCTGCAGGTCGTCGTTCGAGGTGACGTTGTAGTCGGCCAGGTACTGGATGTGCTGGAACTGGTTGATGTCCAGCTGCTTGTCCTTGAGCGCCG
Source organism: Curtobacterium sp. 320 (assembly GCF_031455235.1). NCBI lineage: Bacteria > Bacillati > Actinomycetota > Actinomycetes > Micrococcales > Microbacteriaceae > Curtobacterium > Curtobacterium sp. 320. Next base: position 375,727 of record NZ_JAVDSI010000001.1, read on the forward strand.
GGTTCGGCAGCGAGTAGTCGGAGAAGTTCGTCAGCTTGACCGTCACGTTGAGCTTCGACTTCGCCAGCTTCGTGTACGTGCTCCAGTAGGAGAGCGACTTGTCTGCGACACCGATCGTGACGGTCTTCGGCGAACCACCGGCGGCAGCGCCGTCGTCGGACGCGCCGGAGCGGACGGCGCCGACGATGAGGGCGACGACGATCGCGACGACGACCACCGCGGCGGCGATGATCCAGCCGATCGGGCGCTTGCCCTTCGGCTTCTCGGGCAGAGCGGGTGCAGCGGACATGTCGGAGCTCCTCGTGGGCAGTGCTGTGGGGGTCCGCGGTGGTCCGCGGCGTGCAGTCGAGTGTGACGGGCCGCCCGGCACGGTGCGAGTTCCGTTCCGCCGTGTTACATCGCTGTCACACGGTTCATTGGTTCACTCGGTACGTGCGCAGTCTCGAACTCGTCCTCGATCCGTCGTCGGACGCCGCCGTGCGCGCCGCGTGGGACGCGCTGGTCCGTGCGGACCTGCCGAGCCTCGGACGGTCGGACACCAACAGCCCCCACGTCACGCTGGCCGCCGGCGACGACCTCCGGATCCCGAGCGGGTTCGACGTGCCGGTGCCGTCGCGGCTCCGGCTCGGTGGCGTCCTGCTGTTCCCCGCGGGACCCGGGCGCTCGGTGCTCGCCCGCGCGGTGGTCGTCGGCCGTGCGCTCGCCGCGTTCCACGAGGCGGTGCACCGGGCGTCCCCGGGAGGGATCGAGACCACGTCGCCGGGGGCGTGGTCACCGCACCTGACGTTCGCGCGACGGGTCCGGGACGAGGACCTCGGTGCGGCCGTCGCGGCGCTCCGCGGGACCCCGCTCCCCGATCTCGTGGTCGGTGGCGTGCGGTTCTGGGACGGAGGGTCCAGGACGGTCACGCCGGTCGGGTGACGCGGGTTCGGCTCACGTCCGCGTCGTGACGATGGTCCAGGAGGCGCGGCTCACGTCCCCAGGACCCGCTCGCCGAACGACGACGCGAACGTCCGCTCCGGGTCGGCCGCCGCGACGAGGTCGCGGAAGTCGGCCAGCCGCGGGTACAGCCCGGCGATGGCGGCCGCGTCGAGGGAGCTCATCTTGCCCCAGTGCGGTCGTCCGTCGAACGGTGCGAGGAGCGCCTCGAGGTCCGGGAGCAACGCGGCCACCTCGGCCGGGTGCTTCTGCCACGTGAACGCGATGCAGAGCACGTCCTCGCCCTGCGTCGGGCTCAACCAGAACGGGTCCGCCGCCATCGTGCGGAGCTCGCAGACGTGCAGGTGCGGCTGGATGCGGGCGGCCATGGTCCGGACGGCGTCGAGTGCCGCACCCGCGTGCCGGAGGGGGACGAAGTGCTCGCTCTGCACCTCGGAGCCGTGGCTCGGCACGGAGTCGATCGGGAAGTGCGGCAGCCGGTCCCACCACGGCCCGACCGAGCCGTCCCGGGCGGTGTGGTGTCCGTCGCCGGGCGAGCCGGGCAGCCGGGGCGCGCCGAACAGCTCGTCCGGGACGGCCACGTCGTCGTCGCCGTCCGGCACGCGCGACTTCAGCAGGACCTCGCTCACCGTCTCGCCGAACACCGTGTACGAGCAGACGGACGTCGCGGCGGCGTGGACCTCGGCGACGTGGGCGGTGAAGGTGTCCCACGGGATCGGTCCGTAGGTGTCCTGGCGCATCCGGTAGCTCGGCTGGACGTCGAGCGTGACCCGGGTGAGGACGCCGAGCAGGCCGAGGTGGAGCACGGCGCCGTCGAACGCCGGGTCGTCGCGGTCGATCGTCCGTGCGGACCCGTCGGGCCCGAGCACCTCGAACGACCGGACCGCGGTGCTCAGCGACCCGAGTGCGGTGCCGGAACCGTGCGTGCCGGTCGCGATGGCGCCGGCGATCGAGATGTGGGGGAGCGACCCCGTGTTGTGCAGCGCGAACCCGGCGCGGTCGATCTCGGGCGCGACGACGCCGTAGCGGGTGCCGGCGCCCATCGTGACCGTCCGTCGCTCGGCGTCGACTGCGAGGTCGGTCGGGATCCCGGTGAGGTCGAGCAGCACGCCGGGGGCGTCCGGCGCGTCGTTGAACGAGTGCCGGGTACCGAGGCCGTGCACCCGGGGCGACCGGGCGACGATCTCGGCGGCCTCGTCGATCGACGACGGGCGGAGGACCCGTTCGGCCGTGTAGGTGACCGTGCCGGACCAGTTCAGCTCGCTCGTCGTCGACCGCATGACGCCCACGATGCCACGCGCACCCCGGCGCGTGCAGTTCCCGTCAGTGCATCGACGGTGCGGGGGTACCGTCCGGGGTCGCCGGGCGACGCACGAGGGAGCACATCACGATCCCGAACAGCGAGATCACCGCGCCGACGAGGAACGCCGTCCGCACGCCGGAGGCCGTGGCCTCGGCGAGGCCCGCGGCGCCGCTGCCGGCCTCCGCACCCGAGGCACCGATGGTGAGGAGCGTGACGAACAGCGCCGTGCCGGCGGCTCCGGCCAGCTGCTGCGCCGTGCCGAGGACCGCGCTGCCGTGCGAGTAGAGCTTCGGGGGCAGCCCGCCGAGCGCCGCGGTGAACAGCGGCGTGAAGGTGAGGGCGAGCCCGATGCTCAGGACGACGTGGGCGCCGAGGACGAACCACACGCTGGTGTCGACGCCGACGGTCGAGAGCGCCCAGAGGACGGCGCTGACGATGATCGAGCCCGGGATGAGCAGCACCCGCGGACCACGGCGGTCGTAGACGCGACCGACGATCGGGGACAGCAGACCCATGATGAGGCCGCCGGGCAGCAGGAGCAGGCCGACGTTCAGGACGTCGAGCCCGAGGACCCGCTCGAGGTAGATCGGCAGCAGGATCAGCGTGCCGAACATCGCCATGAAGCTCAGGCCCATCGCGACGATCGGGACGGTGAAGCCCTTCGTCTGGAAGGTGCGGAGGTCGAGCAGGGCGCGGTCGCCACGCTGCAGCCGGGTCTGCCGGAACACGAACAGGGCGAGGGCGAGGGCGCCGACGACGAGGGAGACGATCGGCACGAGCGGCCCGGTGGTGCCGGCCTCGCCGATGCTCGAGAGGCCGTAGACGATGCCGCCGAACGCGAAGGCGGACAGCACGACCGAGAGCACGTCGAGCGGGGCCTTGCGGGGCGTCGACACGTTGCGGACCTTGACCATGCCGAGGATCAGCGCGGCGAGGGCGATGGGCAGCACGAATCCGAAGAGCCAACGCCACGAGAAGGCGTTGAGGATGAGCCCGGAGATGGTCGGGCCGATCGCCGGGGCGACGGAGATGACGATCGAGATGTTGCCCATCACGCGGCCGCGGTGCGCCGGTTCGATGAGCGTGAGCACCGTCGTCATGAGCAGCGGCATCATGATCGCGGTCCCGCTGGCCTGCACGATGCGCCCGAGCAGCAGCATCGAGAACCCGGGCGCGAGCAGCGCGATCAGGGTGCCGGCCGAGAACAGGCTCATCGCCCAGACGAACACCGGCCGGGTGTTGAAGCGCTGCAGCAGGAACCCGGTGATCGGGATGACGACCGCCATGGTGAGCAGGAAGCCCGTGGTGAGCCACTGCCCGGTCGCGGCGCTGATGTCGAGGTCGTCCATGAGCCGCGGGAGCGCGACACCCATGATCGTCTCGTTGAGGATCACGACGAACGCCGAGACGAGCAGCAGCCCGATCACGAGTCGGGTCTCGCCGGCGGAGGGCTGCGCGACGCTCCCGGTGCGGGGTGCGGAATCGACGGCCTGGGTCATGCGGGGCTCCTGGTGGATCACGACTGGTGGAACGAGGGGGCGCCATGGGCGCAGACAGGGCAACCGCCTGAGTGGATTCGATTATTCCGCTTCGGTCCGACATCCGTCGACGTCGGGCGGCGACCGGGTCAGTGCAGGATCGCGAAGCCGTCGACGTCGCCGTGCGGCACCACCGCGCGGCAGGTCACGTCGGTGACCTCGGCGGACGGCGGGCCGGTCCGGATGAACGTCATCAGGGCGTCGACCGCGGGGGCCGGACCCTCGGCCTCGACCTCGACCGTGCCGTCGAACAGGTTGCGGGCGTACCCGGCGAGTTCGAGCCCGTCGGCCTTCCGTGCGGTCCAGTACCGGAAACCGACCCCCTGGACCGTCCCCGACACGACGGCGTGCATCCTCGTCACCGTAGTCATGCGGCTCAATGTAGGCGCGCGGTCCGACCAGGAGTTTTCGACGCTGTTTCCGTCTCGTGAAACCCGGTGATAGTGTCATCCCAACCCGAACACTTCGAGTCATCATGACACTTACTCCCGAGCTCCCCATCCGCGTCGCGGTCTCCACCGTGATCGTGGCGCTGCGCCCGCACCCGGACACCGGGGCGCCGGCGCTGTGGATGCCGCTCGTGCGTCGGGTGGCCGAGCCGTACGAGGGCGCGTGGGCGCTCCCCGGCGGTTGGGTACGGCCGGACGAAGGGCTCGAGGACTCCGCCGCGGCCCGTCTCCGCGAGACCACGAACGTCCAGCCGCGCTACCTCGAGCAGCTCTACGCCTTCGGCGACGTCGACCGCTCGCCGAGCCGCGTCGTGTCGATCGTGTACTGGGCCCTCGTCCACCCGGACGAGGCGAGTTCGGTCCCCGACGACTGGAACGTGCGGTGGTTCCTCGCCGACGAACACCCGCCGCTCGCCTTCGACCACGACCGGATCGTCGCGTACGCGCTCTGGCGGCTCCGCAACAAGATGTCGTACTCCCGGATCGCCCAGGCGTTCCTGGGGGACCGGTTCACCCTCGCCGAACTCCGCGGGGTGTACGAGGCGGTGCTCGGGCGTGCGCTCGACCCCGCGAACTTCCGTCGCCAGGTCGAGAAGACCGACGCGATCCTGCCGACGGACGAGACCACGAGCGGGGACCGGCACCGTCCGGCCCGGCTGTACCGCTCGAACCCCGACCTGGCCTACGCGGACAACGGTCCGCTGCAGCAGGGCAAGAAGCCGTAGAACCGAAGGAACACCCGTGTCCATCGCCACCACCATCGAACTGATCTCCAACGGTCAGGCCGCCGGCAGCACCTGCACGCCCGACCTGGCGATGCCGACGTGGGACTTCGACTCCCGGCCCGGCTACGGCCCCGGCTCGTCGATGTCGGACGTCATCCCGACCTCTGCACCCCGGCAGGGCGTCATCCCGGACGAGTACCGGAACGCCCCGGACGACGAGCTGCACGAACGCATCGAGCGGGCGAAGGCCACCCTCGGCGACCGCGTCGTGGTCCTCGGGCACTTCTACCAGCGCGACGAGGTCGTGCGGCACGCGGACTTCCTCGGCGACTCGTTCCAGCTCGCGAACGCCGCGCTGACGAAGCCCGACGCCGAGGCCATCGTGTTCTGCGGCGTGCACTTCATGGCCGAGACCGCGGACATCCTCGCCCGCGACGACCAGCGCGTGATCCTGCCGAACCTCGCCGCGGGCTGCTCGATGGCCGACATGGCCGACATCGACAGCGTCGAGGCGGCGTGGGCCGAGCTCGAGCAGGTCTACGGCACCGAGCCCGACGCCGACGGCCGCGTGCCGGTCATCCCCGTCACGTACATGAACTCCGCCGCGGACCTCAAGGCGTTCTGCGGGCGGCACGGCGGCATCGTGTGCACGTCGTCGAACGCCGCGACCGTCCTCGAGTGGGCGTTCGAGCGCGGGCAGCGCGTGCTCTTCTTCCCCGACCAGCACCTCGGCCGGAACACCGCCAAGGCGATGGGCATCAGCACGGACCTCATGCCGATGTGGAACCCGCGGAAGCCCCTCGGCGGCAACGACGAGCAGACCCTGCAGGACGCCAGGGTCGTCCTCTGGCACGGCTTCTGCTCGGTGCACCGCCGCTTCACCGTCGACCAGATCGACCAGGCCCGCCGCGAGCACCCCGGCGTGCAGGTCATCGTGCACCCCGAGTGCCCGATGGCCGTCGTCGACGCCGCCGACCACGCCGGCAGCACCGACCTCATCCGGAAGACCGTCGCAGCCGCCACCGAACCGACCACCTTCGCGATCGGCACCGAGATCAACATGGTGAACCGGCTCGCCGCCGAGTACCCGCAGCACACGATCTTCTGCCTCGACCCGGTGGTGTGCCCCTGCTCGACGATGTACCGCATCCACCCCGGCTACCTCGCCTGGGTCCTCGAGGCGCTCGTGCGCGGCGAGGTCCTCAACGAGATCGTCGTGCCGGCGGACGTCCAGGCCGACGCCAAGGTCGCACTCGAGCGCATGCTCGCCGCCCGACCCACGGTCTGACCGTGCACGTCGTCATCGTCGGCTCCGGCATCGCCGGACTCACCGCAGCGATCCGCGCGAGTGCCCGTCACGACGTCACGCTGGTGACGAAGGGCGCGCTCGCCGACGGCGCGACGGCGTACGCGCAGGGAGGCGTCGCCGTCGCGCTCGGCGCCGACGACTCCGCGTCGCTCCACCAGGCGGACACCCACGTGGCGGCAGCGGGCAGCGCCGACGCCCGCGCCGTCGAGGTGCTCTGCACCGACGGCCCCGCGCGGGTGCGGGACCTGCTGTCGCTCGGCGTCCCGTTCGACCGCACCACCGACCCGACGAGCCTCGACCGGTACGGCGACGACCTGGCCCGCGGGCGCGAGGCAGCGCACGGCCGGTGGCGCGTCGTGCACGCGGACGGCGACGCGACCGGGGCCGCCATCGAGCGCACCCTCATCGCCGCCCTGCACCGCCGGCACGTCACCATCCTCGAACGGACCTGCCTCGTCGACCTCGTGGTCCGGGACGGCTCGGTCGTCGGGGTCGACGTCCTCGACCTCCTCGGCGAGCCCCGGCGGATCGACGCGGACGCCGTCGTGCTCGCGTCCGGCGGCGCCGGGCACCTGTTCCGCGAGACCACCAACCCGCTCGTCGCGACGGGCGACGGGCAGGCAGCCGCCTGGCGTGCCGGTGCCGTGCTGGCCGACCTCGAGTTCGTGCAGTTCCACCCGACCCGCCTCGCGGTCCCCGGCGGCGGGCTCGTCTCCGAGGCGGTCCGTGGCGAGGGAGCGGTGCTCCGTGACGCACGAGGGCACCGCTTCATGGTGGACGTCCACCCCGACGCCGAGCTCGCCCCCCGCGACGTCGTCGCCCGGGGCATCGCGGCCGCCGTCCGGGAGCAGGACGGAGGGCCCGTGCTCCTCGACGCGACCGGCATCGACCCCGCCTTCCTCGTCCGGCGCTTCCCCGGGCTCACCCGTGCGACCCGGTCCGCCGGCTTCGACTGGACCCGCGAGGGCGTCCCCGTCTCCCCGGCCGCGCACTACTCGATGGGCGGGGTCGCCACCGACGCCGAGGGACGGACGAGCCTGCCCGGCCTCCTCGCGATCGGCGAGGTCGCCTGCACGGGCGTCCACGGCGCCAACCGGCTCGCGTCGAACTCGCTGCTCGAAGGACTCGTCTTCGCGGTCCGCGCAGCGGACGCGCTCGACGTGCCGCGACCCGGCAGACTCCGCCTGCGCGGCGACGCGGGTCTCCCCGTCACCAGCGTGCCGGGTGCGACCGACGTGATCCGCGCCTCCCGTCCCCTGCTCCCAGGAGGCGCGGCTCGACCCACCGACGCCGCCGACGTCCGCCAGGCGGTCCAGTCCGTCATGACGGACCGGGTCGGGCTCCTCCGCGACGCGAGCGGTCTCGCGAGCGCACGACGCGACCTGGCCGCCCTCGTCGCGCCCGAGCCGACCGGCGTCCGTGACCTCGAGGACCGGGCACTGCTCGACCTCGCCCGGGTCACGGTGCTCGCCGCCGAGGCCCGGACCGAGTCCCGTGGGGCCCACGCCCGCACTGACCACCCCGACACCGATCCCGCAGCCCCCGCGTCGACCGCGTGGGTCGCCCAGCACACCGCCGTCCCGCAGGAGGTACCCGCATGACCGTCGACCCCGGCACGATACCCCCGCACGCCCTCCGACGCGTCATCGACACCGCGCTCGAGGAGGACGCCCCCTGGGGCGACGTCACGAGCGAGACGCTCATCCCCGCAGACGCCACGGCGACCGCGACCCTGGCGGCGCGCGAGCCCGGCGTCCTCAGTGGGGGCGACGTGTTCGTCACCGTGATGCACGCGGTCGACCCGACGATCGACGCGGTCCTGCACGTGCCGGACGGCAGCCGGTTCACCGCGGGCGACGTCCTCGCGACCGTGAGCGGTCCCGCCCGGTCGGTCCTCCGTGCCGAGCGCGTCGCACTGAACCTCGCGCAGCGGATGTCCGGCATCGCCACGGCGACCGCGACCTACGTGGCGGCCGTGGCCGGCACCCGTGCCCGGATCGTCGACACCCGCAAGACGACGCCCGGTCTGCGGGCCCTGGAGCGGTACGCCGTGCGGTGCGGCGGCGGGCACAACCACCGGACCTCGCTGTCCGACGCCGTGCTCGCGAAGGACAACCACCTCGCCGTGCTCCTCGCCGGCGGGATCGGCATCGGGGACGCGATCGCCGCGGCCCGCGAGCGGCTCGGGCACACCGTCCACCTCGAGGTCGAGGTGGACCGCATCGACCAGATCGAGCCCGTCGTGGCGGCCGGCGTCGACACGATCATGCTCGACAACTTCACCACCGACCAGCTCGAGGCCGGGATCCAGGTCGTCGCCGGGCGAGCCCTCGTCGAGGCCTCCGGCGGAGTGTCCCTCGACACCGTCGCCGCGATCGCCGCCACCGGGGTCGACGTGATCTCCGTCGGGGCGCTCACCCACTCGGCGCGGGCACTCGACCTCGGGCTCGACGTCGACGTGGCCGTCGGCACCGGCGTCTGACGTGTTCTACCTGGACCGCGCGGCCACGTCGCCCGTGCGCCGCGAGGTGCTCGAGGCGATGTGGCCGTACCTCACCGGGACGTTCGGCAATCCGTCCTCCACGCACGGGGTCGGCGATGCCGCAGCCCGGGGTCTCGCCGACGCCCGCGCCACCGTCGCCGCGGTCCTCGGGTGCCGCCCGGCCGAGATCGTGTTCACCACCGGCGGGACCGAGGGTGCGAACACCGCGGTGAAGGGCATCGCCCTGGCGTCCCCCCGCGGTCGCCACGTCGTCACCAGCGCGATCGAGCACGAGGCGGTGCTCGAGAGCTGCCGGTACCTCGAACGGTTCCACGGGTTCGACGTCACGGTCCTGCCGGTCGACCGCGACGGGGTCGTCGACCCGCACGTCCTCGCGGCAGCGCTCCGCCCCGACACCACCCTCGTCTCGATCGCGCACGCCGACAACGAGATCGGCACGGTGCAGGACGTGCCGGCGCTCGCCGCGGTCGCCCACGCGGTCGGGGCCCGGTTCCACACCGACGCCGTCCAGTCGGCGCCGTGGCTCCCGGTCGGGCTCGACGTGCTCGGCGTCGACGCGGTGTCGGTGTCCGGGCACAAGCTCGGCGCACCGAAGGGCACCGGCGTGCTCGCCGTCCGGTCCGGCGTGGCGCTCGAACCGTTGCTGCACGGTGGGGGACAGGAGCGGGGGAGACGCTCCGGCACCGAGGACGTCGCGGGTGCCGTCGGCGTCGCCACGGCCTTCGCGCTCGTCGCCGCGGGCCGGGACGACGCGGCCCGGACCGCGACCGCCACCCGGGACGCCGTGCTCGACGGGGTGCTCCGGTCGGTGCCCGGGGCGTTCGTCACCGGGTCGCGGACGTCGCGGCTGCCCGGCCACGCGTCGTTCTGCTTCCCCGGGGTGAACGGCGAGACGGTCCTGCTCGAGCTCGAGGAGCGCGACGTCGTGTCGTCGTCCGGGAGCGCCTGCGCTGCCGGCAGCACCGAGGCCTCGCACGTGCTCACGGCGCTCGGCCTGTCCGACGAGGTCGCCCGGACGGCGCTGCGCCTGACGTTCGACGCCGGCCTGACCGCGGCGGACGTCCCGGTGGTCGTCGATGCCATCGCCGCAGCTGTCGCGACCGTCCGCGCGCTCGCCTGACACCTGACGAGGGTGTACTAGACGTTCTACTCCATGAGTGGGGTCGTGTCCCCCCTTTTGCGGACCGGCGAAGTGCGCCAGAGTGTTCACATGGCAAACGCGATGACGACTCGGGTCCGGCAGGAGGACCACTTCCGGGCGGTCCAGCTCCTCCCCGCACCCGCGACCGTCCTCGCGCTCGTCCTGGCCGCGCAGCACGACCTCGGCACCGCCCCGCTCGGGCTCATCGCCGTCGTCGGAGCACTGGCGACCATCGGGAGTGCCCTGCTCCCCATGGTCCGGCCCGCCGCGGCCCGACGGTCGATGCCCGCACCGACCGAGACGGACCGGTACCGAGAGGACACCGAACACCCTTGAGGACCAGCACCGTCGAGTCCGACCCCTGCGGACTCGCCGGTGCGACGAGCCGGACCAGGTTCCCTGACCTGCGTCCGGCGCGGGGCACGACACCCCCTGATCCGTCGTGCTCCGCAGCACCTGTGACCCGTCGTGGGCGCGGGCGTCGCTTCCCCTGTGCGATGCCCGAACCCCCTGTGCCCACGGCGGGTCCCGGTGCGCTGCTCCGCGCCCACGAGCCCGGGCGCTCGCACTAGCGTGGGACCGTGCCCTCCTACCGTGTGACCCTCGCCGTCGGAGCGCTCGCACCCGGCACCGCCCCGGACGCCGTGCTCCCCGAGGCCGCCCGGCTCGTCGCCGAGCTCGTGGTGGTCGAGGCGCGGGACGTCCGACTGCTCGGCGGTGTCCCGTGCGCAGTGGTCCGGTTCGAGTCGCCGTCGGACGACGTGGCCGGAGCCGTCGCCGAGCACGCGGCCACCGGGCTGCGAGCGACAGCCGAGGTGCGGTCCGTCGCGGTCACCCGCCGTGACGGCGGTCGCTGGACCCCGATCGCCTGAGGCGACGAGGAGGACGCGTCGTCAGCGCGGCACCGGCGCGACCGTCCCCGGCCAGACGTAGTCGAGGTCGTCCGGCACGTCGGGGAACAGCGGCCGGTAGTGCTCCGGCGCCTTCTGCACGAGCTTCGACCGGTGCGAGCGGTGCACGGCGGGGTCCGCGTTCCACGACGGCACCGGGTAGTCGGCCCGCTCGTACGCGTCGAGGTCCTCGGGGACGAGCGCGAGGTCGGCGAGCGTCTTCTCCAGGCAGGTGTCGGCGTACCCGCGCTCGGTCCAGGCGCGGCACGTGGCCTGCTGGTACGCCATCAGTGCCGGTCGGTACCCGCGCCACATCGCCACGACGGGGTGGTGCTGCCAGCCGTAGTCCGGCAGCGTCAGTGCCCGCATCACCTGCAGCGTCTCGACCCGTTGCTTGCCGAGCCGCCGGTCGTCGAGCACCTCGGCCGAGGCGCGGAAGTCCGGGTACGGCAAGAACGTCTGCATGGCGCGGACGGTACGCGGCGGCGCTGGAACCCGACACATGCCGTCACACGCCGACCGACGGGCGTCCAGGCGTGTGAGCATCGAGCACATGAGCGGAGAACTCGTCGTCGGCGTCAGTGGCAGCCCCTCGGACCCCTCGCGGACGTCCACCCTGGTGGCTGCGACGGTGGCGCGCCTCGGACAGGAGATCGACGACGCCCGCACCGAGACCGTCGAGATCGGGCCGCTGCTCGCCGACCTCGGCGCGGCACCGTCCCGCGAGGCGATGTCGGACCGCACGCGACGCGCGCTCGAGACGGTCGAGGCGGCGGACGTCCTCGTCGTCGGCAGCCCGGCGTTCCGCGCCGCGTACTCCGGTGCGTTCAAGCTCTTCTTCGACTGGATCGGGCAGTACGACCTCGTCGACACCCCGGTGCTGCTCACCGCGACCGGCGGGAGCGATCGGCACGCCCTGCTCGTCGAGCACCAGATGCGGCCGCTGTTCGGCTTCTTCCAGTCGACGACGCTGCCGATCGGCGTCTTCGGCAACGAGCGGGACTTCGCCAAGCGCGAGGGCGGCTACGACATCGCGAACGTCGACCTCGAGCTCCGCATCGACCAGGCCGTGCAGCGGGCGCTCCCGATCATCCGCGGGGGCTTCGCCACCGCTGCCACCACCGAGGTCCGGCGCCCCGCCGACTTCTGACCGGGACCCGTCGCGCGGCGAGTCTCGGCTCCGCGGACACTTCCGTGGTCCGTCGACCGCGAAAGTGTCCGCGGGCGCGAGACTCGGCGCACGCCGGCCGGGCGCGCGCGCGGGCGCGTAGGACGGGAGGCGCGGTGCGGGCCCGACCCGCGCCTCCTGGAACTGACTCAGCCGAGCAGCGACGCGACGTGCGCGACCGCCAGGCGGTAGCCGTCCGCGCCGGCGCCGGCGATGACGGCCGTCGCGGCCGTCGCGACGTGGTCGACGTGCCGGAACGGCTCCCGCTTCCACGTGTTCGAGAGGTGCACCTCGACGACCGGTACCGACAGCGCCTCGACCGCGTCGTGCAGCGCGACCGAGGTGTGCGCGTAGGCGGCGGGGTTGATCACCACGCCCACGAAGTCGTCGAGTGCCTCGTGCAGCCACTCGACGAGCTCGCCCTCGCGGTTCGTCTGCCGGAAGTCCGCCTCGAGCTCGTGCACCGCGGCCTCGGTGTGCACGATCGCCTCGATCTCGGCGAGCGTCACCGTGCCGTACTGGTCCGGGTCGCGCCGTCCGAGGATGTCGAGGTTCGGGCCGTTGAGGACGAGGATGCGCGGCTGCTCGGTCATGCCAGGAGCCTACCGAGCGCCCGCAGTCGCATTGCGGGTGCGATGCATACCTCGGCTATGTGAACGGTCACAATTCGGTGTAACGTTCCCGTCCGGGTCGGCGGAGTTGTCGATCGCAACACACTGACGTGGAGTTTGAATGGTTCTCGCTGCAGCGAACAACGGGATCCGGCTCGATCTGGGCTGGGTCGACTACCTGATGATCATCGTGTACTTCGCGGTCGTCATCGGGATCGGTTTCACCGCCCGGAAGCAGGTCCGGACGAGCATGGACTTCTTCCTGTCGGGCCGCTCGATGCCCGCGTGGATCACGGGCCTCGCGTTCGTGTCCGCGAACCTCGGCGCGACCGAGATCCTCGGCATGGCCGCCAACGGTGCCCAGATCGGCATGGCGACCCTGCACTACTACCTGGTCGGTGCCGTGCCGGCCATGGTGTTCCTCGGGCTCGTGATGATGCCCTTCTACTACGGGTCGAAGGTCCGGAGCGTGCCGGAGTTCATGCTCCGCCGCTTCGGCAAGGCCCCGCACCTGGTGAACTCGATCGCGTTCGCGGTGTCGAACGTGCTCATCGCCGGCATCAACCTCTACGCCATGGCCATCGTCATCGAGGCGATGCTCGGCTGGCCGGAGTGGCTCGCGATCATCGTGTCCGCGGGCTTCGTCCTCGTCTACATCACCCTCGGCGGGCTCTCCAGCGCGATCTACAACGAGGTCATGCAGTTCTTCGTGATCATCGCCGGCCTCATCCCGCTGACGATCGTCGGTCTGCACCGTGTCGGTGGCTGGAGCGGCCTCTCGAAGGCCATCACCGAGACCCAGGGCGTGCAGCACCTGCAGGCGTGGGCCGGCACCGGCTTCGGCGACGTCACGAACCCGATCGGTGCGAACTGGCTCGCGATCGTGCTCGGCCTCGGGTTCGTCCTCGGCTTCGGCTACTGGACGACGAACTTCACCGAGGTGCAGCGCGCGTTCTCGGCGAAGAACATGTCCGCCGCCCGCCGCACCCCGCTCATCGCCGCGATCCCGAAGCTCTTCATCCCCGCGATCGTCGTCATCCCCGGCCTCATCGCCGCGGCCGTCGTGGGCAACCAGTTCGCCTCGGGCGCCCTCGACTACAACGACGCGATCCCGAAGCTCATCCAGATGTACCTGCCGACCGGTGTGCTCGGCGTCGCGGTCACGGGCCTCCTCGCCTCGTTCATGGCCGGTATGGCGGCGAACGTGTCGTCGTTCAACACCGTCTTCACGTACGACATCTGGCAGCGCTACATCAAGCCGAACATGCCCGACGTGCACTACCTGAAGACCGGGCGCTGGGTCACCGTCGTCGGCGTGCTCGTCGGCATCGCGACCGCGTTCATCGCAGCGCAGGCGTCGAACATCATGACGTACATGCAGACGCTGTTCTCGTTCTTCAACGCGCCGCTGTTCGCCGTGTTCATCCTCGGGCTGCTCTGGAAGCGGATGACCACCGCCGGTGCGCTGTGGGGCTACATCCTCGGCATCGTGACGCCGACGATCACGTGGATCGCGTACCTCGTCAACCCGGACCTGTTCGCCACCGCGACCGCCGAGACCCTCTACGGCGCGATCATCTCGTTCGTCACCGTGCTCGTCGTCGGGTTCGTCGTGTCGATGGTCACGAAGCCGAAGGACGAGAAGGAGCTCGGCGGGCTGGTGTACGGCGTCGGCAAGATCGACCTGCACAGCGACTCCGTCGCGACCGACACCGCCTGGTACCGCTCCCCGGCGCTGCTCGGCACCGTCGCACTGATCCTGTGCGTCGTCCTGTACCTCCCGTTCCTCTAGGCCCGCGAAGAACCGCGAAGGAGATCTCCCATGAGCGACAACAACACCGCCATGACCGAGGAGCAGAAGGCCGCCCTCGTCCGCTCCACCCGCCGACTCGACCTGCGTCGCATCCTCGGTGGCCTGTTCGTCCTGTACGGCGTCATCGTGACCATCGTCGGCATCGTGCACTGGAACACCGACCCCGAGAAGACCGGTGGCATCCACATCAACCTGTGGGTCGGGCTGTCGATGCTCGTCGGCGGGCTGCTCTTCTTCCTCTGGGACCGGCTGAACCCCGTCCCGGCGGAGGACATCATCGGCCAGGCCGAGGCCGAAGAGCACCAGAAGGCGGCCGGCGAGGGCCGCGACCTCGCGTGACCAGCTGAACTGACCGACGGACGGGAGGCGCGGTGCCGGCTGGCATCGCGCCTCCCGTCCGTCTCGGTGCCGGTTGACGGCAGTTCGGCGGCGGTCCTAGTATTGATATGTCGATCGGGTGCTGCTCGATCGGAAGTGAGCCCCGGAGCATCCTGCAGTCAGCGCGGGACCGGGGTTTTGCGCCGTCGGGGCCAGGTTTCGACGGACGCGGCCGGTCAGCTGACGGCGATGACCGTGTGCGGCGTCGCAGCGGGGATCATCCCGTGCAGGTGAGCGCCACACGCTGTGTCTGCAAGCCCGAGCAGCGGTTCGTCGGCGCCGCGAACGTGCTCGTACCGCAAGGTGTGCCCGACTCCTCGGGCACGAAGTGATTCGAGCATCGACGCGTCGCTCGAGTCGCGCGCCGACCCCCGAGACTCGAGCACGAGGACGTGCACCTCGCGGCGTTCGAGTCCCCACACCAGGCGTTCGAGGCATCGCCGGCGGCGTCGCTCTGCGCGTGCTGGTGCGCCGTCGTAGAGCACCACGACGAGTGCGGCGGTGTGCACGAGCAACCCGATCCAGGTGAGGCGCTGTCCGTCTGTGGCTTCGTACCAGTGCAACTTCCGCATGCGTTTCGGGGTGGCGGCACGAACTGCGTCCCGCGCGGGATCTGCGTGGCGATCATCGACGACCGCGGCGGCCATCACGTACGCGGTGTGGTCGCGACCGCCGCCCGGCTCGGACTCGTCGACGTACGCGCGGTGCATCGAGCCAGTATATTGCGTACCGGTTGCTTCGCCGGTGAAACGGTTGCGCTCCGACCCCGGGCGCGCCAGGTTGAGCACGACGAAAGGATCCTCCCCATGGACACGATGGTCTTCATCAACCTGCCCGTCGTCGACCTCGAGCGCTCGAAGGCGTTCTACGAGGCCCTCGGCTACTCGATCAACCCGGCGTTCAGCGACGACACCGCGGCGTGCGTCGTGGTGAGCGACACGATCTACGTCATGGTGCTCACCCACGCCAAGTTCGCGGAGTTCACCACGAAGACCATCGCCGACGCCGACACGATCGAGGTCATCAACTCGCTCAGCGCCGACTCCAAGGACGAGGTGCACCGGATCGTCGACGCAGCGGTCGCCGCCGGCGGCTCCGAGGACCGCCCCGAGATGGACCTCGGGTTCATGTACCAGCGGAGCTTCGTCGACCCCGACGGGCACCGCTGGGAGTACGTGTGGATGGACCCGCAGGCAGCGCAGGACGGTCCGCCCGCCGAGTGAGCGACGACGGGTGTCGGCGGCGACGGCCAGGATGGTGCCATGAGCTCCGAGTCCGTCGCCGCTGCCCCGTCCGACCTCGTCGTGGGTGACGACGGCCTCGCCCGGCCCGTGTGGGCATCGAGTGACGAGCTGTTGCGCGACTACTACGACACAGAGTGGGGCATGCCCGTGCGCGACGAGCGCGGAGTGTTCGAACGCCTGTCGCTCGAGGCGTTCCAGTCCGGGCTGTCGTGGCGGACGATCCTCGCGAAGCGTCCGGCGTTCCGGGCAGCGTTCGCGGACTTCGACGCCGACACGGTCGCGGCGTTCGGCGAGGACGACGTCGCACGGCTCATGGCCGACGCCGGCATCGTGCGGAACCGGGCGAAGATCCTCGCGACGATCACCAACGCGAACGCCACGATCGCCCTGCGCGAGGACGGCGGCCTGTCCGACTTCGTGTGGTCGTTCCGGCCGGCGACGACGCCCGAGCCGGTCACGTACGCCGACGTCCCGACGAAGTCGGATGAGTCCGTCGCACTGTCGAAGGCACTCCGGAAGCGGGGCTTCGCCTTCGTCGGGCCCACCACGATGTACGCGCTGATGGAGGCGCTCGGCATCGTCGACACGCACCTCGTCGGCAGCCACCGCCGGGGGACCTCCGGCGTCTGGAGCTGACCCCGACGGTGCCGACGGTGCAGGGCTAGGGTCGCGGCATGAGCTCCGAGAACCCACGCGTCCGCCCCGTCCACCCGGTCGAGGCCGAGGTGGTGGAGGTGCCCCTCGACGCCGAGGTGCCGACGCCCGAGCCGTCCGACGACCCCGGTGCCGGCACTCCCGAGCACGACCCGGCCGAGATCCGGATCGCGTTCCTGTTGTTCCCCGGCCTGACGCAGCTCGACCTGACCGGGCCGGCGCAGGTGCTGTCCCGCGTCCCGGGAGCCCGCGTCGAGTACGTCGCGGCGACGCTCGACCCGGTACCGAGCGACTGCGGGCTGTCCCTCGTGCCGACCACCACCATCGCGGACGCCAGCCCGGCCGACGTGCTCGTCGTCCCCGGCGGCGACGGCGCCTTCGACGCGATGCTCGACCCCGCGGTGATCGCGTTCGTCCGGCGCGAGGCCGAGCGCGCCACCTGGGTGACCTCCGTGTGCACCGGCGCGTTCGTCATCGGCGCGGCGGGGTTGCTCGCCGGCAAGCGCGCGACGACGCACTGGGCGTCGAAGCCGATGCTCGCGGCGTTCGGCGCGCAGCCGGTCGACGACCGTGTCGTGGACGACGGGGCCGTCGTCACCGCGGCCGGGGTGAGCGCCGGCATCGACATGGCGCTCTGGCTCGCGGCCGAGCTGGCGGGGCAGCCTGCAGCCGAGGCGATCCAGCTCCAGATCGAGTACGACCCGCAGCCGCCGTTCGACGCGGGTTCGGCCGTCCGGGCGGACACCCGGATCGTGACCGAGGCGCGTGCCGCAGCGGAAGCGGCACGTGGTGACCGGGTGGCGCGGGCGGCCGCGGCCGTGATGCGCTGAGTCAGACGAGCGGAAGCTGCATCTGCGTCGCGGTGACGCCGTAGCCGAGTCGCTCGTAGAGGTCCTGCGCGCCCGTGTTGTACCCGAACACGTTCAGACCGATGGTCCGGGCGCCGTTCGCTCGGGCGACCTCGTGCGCCTGCTCGAGTGCTCGGCGGGCGTGCCCCCTGCGTCGGTGCGGCTCGTCGATCTCGACGTCGAACACCCACCAGTCGGTGCTGCCCGGTGCGAACGGGCCGATCCAGAGGTACCCGACCACGGCGTCGGCACCGTCGAGGACGTCCCAGACGAAGTGCTCGGGCAGCGGCGTGCCGTCGGGGAACCACTTGTCGAGGGACTGCTGCTTGTTCGCCTCGGCGCGCTCCCGCGTCTCGCCCGCCCGGATGCGTGACTCGACGTACTCCGCCATCGTGCGGTCGAGCCACCCGGGCAGTCGCTCGGCCGGCATCGCGACGAGGTGCGTGTCCGTCACCGGTTGCCCTTCGACCCGCGCTTCGGCTTGCCCTTCATGCCGCGCTGCACACGCCCGCGACCGGTCGAGTTCTTCCCGCCGCCGCTCTTGCCTCCGGTGCCCTTGGTGGCGCCGCGCTTGGCGACCGTCTTCGCGTTCGACGGTGCGGCCTTGCCGCCGCCCTTCGCCGGACGCGACCCGTCCTTCGGGTCGGGAGCCGCGCCTCCTGGCTGGTCCTGGTCGCCCCGCGAACTGTTCGCGGTGCGCCCGCGGACCACGCCGATGAACTCCTCGGTGGTCTCGGTGGCGTCCTCGGAACGCCAGACGAGCACGATCCGGGTGCCGGGCCAGCCGGCGAGCGTGCGGCTGACGAGCTCCTTGCGGCTCGCGGCACGGAAGAGGGACTGGGGGAGGACGGCCACGCCGACGTTCGCCTCGACCAGGTCGAGCGTGGCGTCGACGTCGTCCGGGACCGGGCCGGGGTCGACGACGTGCACGTCCGTCGCGGCGAGGTCGACCTCGGCGAGGTCCGCGAGCGGGGAGTCCTTCGGCATCGCGACGACGGCGGTCTCGGTCCAGAGCGGGATGGCGTTGTGCGCGTCGGAGACGGGGACCCGGGCGAACACCATGTCGGCCTCGCCGGCGAGTGCGTCGTCGACCTCGTCCGCTCCGATCGGGCGGAGTCGGAGCTCGGTCGTGGGGAAGCGCTCGCGCCAGACGCGGGCCCACTTCGCGGGGGACACCCCCGGCACGAAGGCGATGGTGAGTGCCGCGGTCATGCAACCGAGCATAGGGGCCGTACCCTTGTGTCCATGGCGCAGGAACAGACCATGAAGCCCGAGACGGCCGCGAAGAAGCTCGGCATCCTGCTGGCGGCCGCCCCGGAGACCTTCCGGGACGCGCCGATCAGCCGGACCGCGTTCGACGAACTCCGCACGGAACCCCCGACCTGGCTCGAGGACCTCCGTCGCGACGGACCGCACCCGCGACCCGTCGTGGCGCAGAAGCTCGGCGTGTCGATCTCGGGGCTGACCCGTGCGGGCATCGACGAACCGCTCACCACGGCGGAGATCAAGACGCTGCTCGAGCAGAAGCCCGAGTGGCTCGTCCGCGAGCGCGCGACCCAGGCCGCGGTGCACGCCGAGAACGCCCGCGTGAAGCAGGAGCGTGCCGCGAAGGCCGCTGGCCGCACCGAGGACTGACCCGACCCGCACCACCCCGCCGCCCGAGGACACCCCGTGCACGAGACCGTCGCCGACGCCATGCTCGTCGTGCCGCAGTTCGCGTCGGTGTGCTGCATCGTGGGGGACCGGTACCGGCCTCGCCCGGGCGTGATCGTCCCCGCGGCGGTGATGCTCGTCGCGATGCTCATGCCCGTCGTGCACGCCGGAGCGGTGTGGACGCTCTTCGCCGCCACCGTGCTCCTGCTCCTCGCGCCGCTGCCCGTCATGCGGCGGCGCCGCGCCGACGGTCGCCGCGCTGAGCCGATGGACGTCCACCGGGCGCTGTCCGCGGTCGTGATGTCCGGGATGCTCCTGATGGGGCACGCCACGGGCATCGCCGACGGACACGCCGGCCACGGCATCGCCCTGACCGCGGTGCTCGGCGCCGGAGTGATCGGCTACGCCGCGTTCAGCGGGTGGCTGCTCCGCCACGAGTGGGCACGAGAGGACCGGCGTGCCGTCCGGAGCGGCGAGGTCTTCGCGATGACGGTCGCCGTCGTCGGCATGACGCTCGCGATGTAGTCAGCGGTTCGCCACGCGCTCCTGCACCTCGTGGATCGTGTCGGACGGCACCGGCGGCACACCCCGACGGATGCCGGCGATGCCGACGGCCGCGAGGACCGCGGTGACGACGCCGAACACGACGAGCGTGATGCCGGTCGCGGCCCAGAGCGGGAGCGCGAGCGCGAGCAGCACCACCACGAACCCGGCGAGCAGGACGAGGGTCGTCAACGCGAACGCCACCGCGACGCCGGTGAGCACGAGGCCCGTCTTCGCGCCGTTGACGCGGTCGCCGATCTCGCGTCGTGCCGATGCGACCTCGTCGCGGACGGCGCGGAGCACCGGCTCGAGCGCCTTCTGCACGAGCCCGGCGGTGACGGTGTCACGGAAGGACGGCTTGCCGGTCGTGGTGTCGTCGTGGTCGGTGCTCATGGTGTCTCCTGTTCCTCGGGCGCGGTCGTCCGCACCCACCAGGGTGACGCGTCGGGGACAGGAGTCGTCACGCCTGCGACGCGCATGCTCGGCGGGTTCCCAGGACCCGCGGTGACGAGGAGGTTCCGTCCGGCGCGTGACCGTCCTGGTTCGCGGATGCCGGGGATCGTGAACCGGAACGGTCACGCGCCCAGAAGAACACGGCTTCGGCGCGTCCGCCGCGCGGACGAGCGGGCGGCGGACTGGAGGCCCGGCTCGCGTCGACGACGCGGGCCGGGCCTCCGGAGACGGTCGGGTCTCCACCGCCGTGGTGCGTTCGGACGCGCTCACCGGGGTCCTGCGGCAGCTCCTCGCCGGGCCGCGGTAGCGTCGAGCCGTGTCCGATCGCCACGTCCGTCGCCCCGATCCCGCGCCGCGCCTCGACGAGGTCGACGAGCGGATCCTCTGGACCCTCGCCGCCGACGCCCGGATCCCGAACAACCGCCTCGCCGCTGCGGTCGGCATCGCCCCGTCGACGTGCCTGACGCGCGTCCGTGCACTCGAGGACGCCGGGGTCATCCGTGGCTACCGGGCCGACGTGGACGTCGCACGGCTCGGCTTCGCGATCGAGGCGATGGTCTCGGTCCGGGTGCACGCCGCAGCACGCCACGAGCTCCGCGACTTCGCGAAGCGGCTGCTCCGGGTGCCCGTCGTGCAGGACGTGTCGTTCCTGGCCGGCGACAAGGACTTCCTCGTGCACATCGCGTGCACGTCCACCGAGCAGCTCCGAGACTTCGTGGCCGACGAGCTCAGCGGCGATCCCTCGGTGGCGACGACGCAGACGAACATCGTGTTCGAACGGCTCGTCGCCGACCGTGGACAGCAGGGGCGGTCGTTCGACGAGCTCCGGCGCTGGCGGGCCTGACTCAGCGCGTACGGGTCATCGGGAGGTGGGGGATCCCGTCCTCGTTGAAGTCCTCGCCCGAACGCACGAACCCGAACCGGGCGTACCACTGCTCGAGGTGCGCCTGCGCGTCGATCGCGATGCGCGGGGAGCGTGCCTCGGCGATCGCGGCCTCCATCAGCAGCGACGAGAGTCCCTGGCCCCTGGCGGCCTTCGCGGTGGCGACGCGGCCGATGCGCTCGGTGCCGTCGTCCTCGCGGAGGAGCCGGAGCGTGGCGTCGACCGAACCCTGCCCCGCCCAGAACTGCAGCGTGCCGGGCTCGAGGTCGCGCCCGTCGATGTCCGGGTAGGCGGCTGCCTGCTCGACCACGAACACGTCCTGCCGGAGTCGCAGGATCTCGTGCAGGGTGACGACGTCCAGGTTGCGCGTCGGGGCGTTGAAGATCGAGACCAAGACCGGCCTTTCCTGACGATTTCTTCCGAAACAGGGTGCGTTCCGGAACGGAGCGGCGTACATTGCCGGACAACCACTCTACGTGCGCAGCCGAGATCAGGAGGTGAGCGCATGGACCAGCCGTTGCGCGCACCCTGGCGCGCGATGATCCGGTACGTCGTGTTCGGCGTCGGCATCGCCGCTGCCCTCGTGCTGCTCTCGTTGGTGCTCGGCGCTCGTCCGGCCGCGGCGGCCCCCGCGCCCGCCCAGCAGACGCTGCAGAACCACCCGTCGCAGCAGCGCGGGCTGGTCGGCGGGGTCGTCGACGGCCTCGGCGACACCGTCCAGGGCGTCGCCGGTGGGGTCGGGCACGTCGTCGACGGCGTCGTCGCCCCGGTCCGGAAGGCCGTCGTCCCCGCCGCTCCGGCGGCCCCGGCCGTGCCCACACCGAGCGCCCCGGCAGCGCACCCGGCACCCGCGGCCCCGGCGGTACCGGCCCCCACAGCTCCGGCACCGACCCGCCCGTCGAGCGCCGCTCCGGCCCACACGCAGCCGTCGAGCCCCGCTCCGGCACCGTCCACACCGGCACACTCCGCGCCCGCCCCGGCTGCACCTGCAGCACCGGCAGCGCAGCCCGCACCGGCCGCAAGCGCCCCCGCGGCGGCACCCGCAGCGACCAGCGCGACCCCCGCAGCACCGCAGGCCGGACCGGCGGAGGCGAGCAGCGCCTCCAGGCCCGTCACCGGCACGGTCGCGACCGTCCTCCGTCCCGTCACCGGAGCCGTCCAGACCCTCACCGACGCTCGCCCCGTGACCACCGTCGTGCACACGCTCGACCAGGTGGTCGGCGGCCTCCCGGTCGTCGGCACGGCCCTCGGCGACGACATCCTCGGAACCGTGACCGACCCGGTCAGCGGGCTGGTGGACGACACCCTCGGCGGCGTCGGCACGGTCGTCGGATCGGTGCCGGACGTGCTCACCGGCCTGCCGCCGACGGTCGGCGGCGTCCTGCCAGGAGGCACGGATCCCGTCGTCGGCCTCCCCACCGCTCCGGTGGGCGGCACGTCCACGGCCCCGGTCGCGTCGACACCGTCGCTCACGTCCCCGAGCGCTGCCAGCGCGGTCGCGCCGGCAGCCGTGGCGCAGGGGAGCGCTGCCGAGCGGACGGACGCCGTCTCCACCGAGCGGGCCTCCGTGCTCGCCGGAGGCGCGAGCGCCGCCGCTGCAACGGGCGTGCAGGACGCGACGTTCGGCGATCGGGCCCTCCTCGTCCCCGAGGGCCACGGCGTCACGTTCGGCGGCCCCGCGGACGGTTCCGCCACCGGTTCCCTCGGCGGCAGCGCTGCCGGTTCCGCCGGGTCGGCAGCAGCCGTCGGCATCGTCGGTTCCGACGACCAGGTCTCCCTCGCCGCGGGGTCACGCGGCACCATCGCCGACGACGCGGTCCCCGCGTCCATCGTCGGCGAGCACGACGTCGCCCCTGACTGAGACCGGTGCGCCTGTCCGACACGGCAGGCACGCACCGTCGGCCGCCATCGCGGTCGGTCCACATCTCATCTCGATCAGGGAGCAACGATCATGAACAAGTACGTCTCGAGAGGGCTCTGGTTCGCCCTCTTCGTCGGCGGTCTGACGCTCGGGGGTGCGGTCGCGGCGAACGCGGCGACGACCTCCGGAGCGGACGGCACCGCCTCGGGCACACAGGTCGCGCCGTCGATCGACGCGCCGGTGTCCGCGACCGGCAACGCACTCGGGGTCCTCGGCGACGCGGTGTCGTCGGTCACCCGTCCGGCAGCGCCCGCGGCCCCGGCCGCACCGTCGTCCTCGGCTCCGGCCGCGACACCGTCCACGTCGGGCGCCGACGGCATCGCCTCGGGGACGCAGGTCGTACCCGACGTCGCGGCGCCCGTGCAGGTCTCGGGCAACGCGATCGCGGTCGGTGGCGACGCTGCCGCGGCATCCGCACCGGCCGCGGCTCCGGCTGCTCCGGCGGCCCCTGCTGCTGCGCCCGCTGCGGCGCCGACGACCTCCGGGTCGGACGGCATCGCCTCGGGGACGCAGGTCGCCGGTGCGGTGACCGCGCCGGTCTCCGCGACGGGCAACGCGGTGGCGGTCGGCGGCGACGCCGTGTCCGCTGCCGCCACTCCTGCCGCGTCGGCGCCCGCCGCCTCGACGCCTGCTGCTCCGGCTGCTGCGCCGACGACCTCGGGGTCGGACGGCACGGCCTCGGGGACGCAGGTCGCGCCCGTGGTGTCCGTCCCGGTGACGGTGTCGGGCAACGGCATCGGGCTGCTCGGTGACGGCACCTCGGCGGGGGCAGCTGCCCCGGCGGCCGGCACCACGACGCCGGCCGCGGGCGGTTCGACCTCCGGCAGTGACGGACTCCTCTCGGGGACGCAGGTCCTCGGTGCGGTCTCCGTCCCGGTGACGGTGTCCGGCAACGGCATCGGGCTGCTCGGTGACGGTGCCAGCTCGGGGTCGACGGCCCCGGCGGCCGGCACCACGACGCCGGCCGCGGGTGGTTCGACCTCCGGGTGGGACGGCACGGCCTCGGGCACGCAGGTGTCCCCGGTGGTGTCGGTTCCGGTGACGATCGGTGGGAACGGCATCGGCCTCGTCGGGGACGGCACGAGCACCGGTTCCACGGCCCCGGCGACCGGGACCACGACGCCCACCACGGGCGGCTCCACCTCGGGTGACGGGGGACTGCTCTCGGGCAGCCAGATCACACCCGTGATCAGCCTCCCGATCACCATCGGCGGCAACGGGATCGGCATCGTCGGCGACGGCACCAGCTCGACGACGACGCCCGGTGGCGGCACCACTCCCGGTGACGGCACCGACCCCGGTGACGGCACGGACCCGGGCGACGGCACCACCCCTGGTGACGGCACGGACCCCGGAGACGGCACCACCCCTGGTGACGGCACCGACCCCGGCGACGGGAACGGCGCCGGCGACGGCACCACGCCCGTCTCGGTGACCACCCCGGCCACCGGGGCCGGTGCAGTCGTGGCGACCAGCGCCTCCCGGCCCGCGACGGTCGTCGCGACGACCGCCGGTGCCTCGACGGTCGTCCAGGCCGCCGTCCGCACGGTGGCTGCGTCGAGCAGCCAGCCGGCCCTCGCCTACACGGGAGCGTCCTCGCCGGTCGTCCCCGCCGGCATCGCCCTGCTGCTGCTCCTCGCCGGAGCGGGGACCCTGGTGCTGCGCAAGCGGCACTGACGTCCGACGGGCTCGAGGGGCACCGCACCGCGGTGCCCCTCGCACCCGTGCCCACTGTCCGCCGTCCGCTGGACGAACGCCGAAGACTCTCTGGGAGCCGACCATGGCGAACCTGTGCGGAGCAGAAGCGCCTCCGAGGCCGCCCGGCAGCGGGGCAGCGCCACGATGAGAGCGTGCTCCACGACCTCCTGCGCATCCCCATCACGGGCTCGACCGTCCTCGTACCGGTCGACGTGCTCGCCGCCGTCCTCGTCGTGTGGGCGCTCCTCGCCCGGCCGCGGTCGCTCGGCCGCGTCCTCGTCCGGATCGCCGCCCTCGGCGTCGGTGCGGTCGCCGGGCTGGCGCTCGTCTGGTGGTTCGGCGACGTCCAGGACGCGTTCGGTGTCGCGTTCACCTCGGTGACCCGGATGTGGGTCGCCCTGGCGTGCGCCGGGATCCTGCTGCTGGTCGTGCTGCTCGTGCAGGGCGGCTGGACGGGCCGGGTGGTCGCCGGGGCCGCCGCCGCGAGCCTGCTGCTCGCAGCGGGACTCGGCATCAACGTCGACTTCGGCCTCTACAAGAACGTCGAGCAGGCCATCGCCACGAACCCCTACAAGACGCGGACCCTGGCGGAACGGGACCCCGCGGTCGAGCGGCTCGTCGACCTGCACGACTGGCACGCCCCGGCGGACATGCCGAAGAAGGGGGAGACGTTCAGCGTGACGATCCCCGGCACGATCTCGCACTTCCACGCCCGGAAGGCCGTGGTGTGGCTCCCGCCGGCCGCGCAGGTCCGGAACGTTCCGGCGCTGCCCGTGCTCGTCGCACTCTCCGGGCAACCCGGCGAACCGGCCGACCTCTTCCAGACCGGCGACATCGGCCACTACCTTGACCGGTATGCAGCAGCGCACGACGGCCTCGCCCCGATCGTCGTCGCCCCGGACCAGCTCGGCGCGCCGAACCGCAACCCGATGTGCGTGGACTCCCGGCGGCTCGGGCGCAGCGAGACCTACGTCATGACGGACACCGTCGACTGGATCCGGAAGCACCTCGCGGTCGCCACGGCACCGACGGGCTGGGGCGTGGTCGGTTTCTCCGAGGGGGCCACCTGCGCGATGCAGTTCTCGTCCGCCCACCCCGACGTCTTCGGGTCCGCGCTGGCGATCTCGAGCGAGATCGCACCGAAGAACGGCAGCCTGCAGCACACCATCGCCGTCGGCTTCGGCGGTTCTCGCTCCGCCTACGACGCCGCGACGCCGGTCGCCGAGATGCGCGCCCACGGTCGGTACGCCGACCACCTCGTCGTGTTCGGGGTGGGCGGGGACGACGCCCCGTACAAGGCGTCCACCGCCACGCTCCGTGTGGCGGCCGAGCGGGAGGGCATCGCCACGCAGCTGGTCGTCTCCCCGGGGTCGGCGCACGACTGGAACACCGTCCGCTACGTGCTCGCACACGGCCTCCCACCGGTGCTCGACCACCTCGGGCTCCCCGCGAGCGGACCGCTGTGAGCGGCGTCGCATCGGCACTGGCGACCGTCCGCCGGGTCGTCGTCACCCGCCCGGTCACCACGGCGATCGTCGTGCTCGTGCTGGCGACCTCGACGCTCGCGTTCGTCCTCCGGCTGGAGCACGGAGCGCACGCGACCGTGTTCGGTCCGTTCCGGGTCTTCGCGGCGTCCACCGGCGTGCTCGCCCTGCTGCTGACGCTCGCCGGGGTGGTCGTGCTCGTCGGGGCGTCGGAGCGGCTCATGGGGTCCTGGCGCACGGCACTGGCGTTCGTGGTCACGACCGTCGTCGGTACGGGCATCGCCGCGTTCGCCGTGCTCGTCGACCTCGACGGCAAGGGCGCCGTGCCGATGGTGCTCGGCCGGGCGACGAGCTTCGACCCCTGGACCGCCATCGTCGGCACGGTCGTCACCGCCAGCGCCTTCGCGGGGACGCTGTGGCGGCGACGGATCCGGGTGAACGCCCTCGCCGTGGTCGCCGCCCTCCTGCTCTACGCCGGGCACGTCTCCGACCTGTCCGCCGTCCTCGCCGCGGCCGCCGGGTGGTTGCTCGGCGAACTCCTGCGCCGCACGCCGAAGCGGCAGGGCTGGGTGCGCAGCTCGCACCGCGAGATCCGGGTGCTGCTCGGCACCGCGGTGCTGGTGTCCGCCGTCGGCCCCGTCATCGCGCTGGTGTCCCGCGCGCGGGTGGGACTCCTCGCACCGATCGCCGCGGTCGTCGGCGCCGGCCCCGTCACCCCGGTGCGGGGCTGCCGTGCGGACGCGGTCGCGGGGGAGTGCCTCCGCGGGCTCCTGTCCTTCCGTGCGACCGACCCGTGGACCCTCGTGCTCGCCGTCGCGCCCCTGCTCGTGCTCGTCGTCGGTGGACTCGGACTCTTCCGCGGCAGTCGCTTCGCGGTGTGGCTCGTGGTCGTCGTCGACACGGTGACGGCGATCGCCGCCGCGATCACCTACGGCCTCGTCCCGGGGCGCGTCGTCGCGCAGCACGGCCTCGAGGACCAGTTCGTCACGGACGTGTCCATCGTCGCGTCGATCGTCGTGCCGCTCGGGACCGCGGTCGTCCTCGTCGTGCTGCGTCGGTCCTTCACGGTGCTCACCAGCCGGCGCCGCGTCGTCGCCTTCGCGGTCACCGTCGGTGCGGCCGCGGTCGGCATCGTCGTCGTGGTGCTGGTCGTCGCCGCGTCCTCGGCGCACCACGTCGAGGACCCCCTGCGGCTGGCGCTCGCCGCGCTGGGCCCGCTCGCACCGGTGAGCTTCTGGGACCGGCTCCCGTCGCTCGACCACGCGCTCCGGCTCGTGCTCGGGCTGAGCGGGCCGGTGCTCTGGCTGGTCGTGGCGATCGCCGCCGTCCGGCCGACCGGGGCCGTCGAACCCGACACCGACGCCGACGCTGCGCACGCCGACCGCGAGCGCGCCCGGGCCCTGCTCGTCGCCGGCGGCGGGGACGCGTTCGGCTGGATGACGACCTGGCAGGGCAACGCCTACTGGTTCGCCGAGGACGGTCGCGCCGGCGTCGCCTTCCGCCGCAACGGCCGCGTCGCGGTGACGGTCGGCGGGCCCTTCGGCTGGCCCGATGCCCGCACGGCGGCGATGACCGCGTTCGCCCGGTGGTGCGACGACAACGGCTGGACGGCGGTCTTCTACGGCATCGGCGCGGAGACCGCCGGGGTGCTCACCGCGCAGGGCTGGGCGACGCTCCCGGTGGCCGAGGACGCCGACTTCGATCCCCGGACGTGGACGACGAGCGGGAAGAAGAAGCAGGACGTCCGGACCTCGGTGAACAAGGCGGCGCGCGAGGGCCTCACCGCGACCTGGTCGAGCTGGCAGCAGCTGCCCGCGTCCACCACCCGGCAGATCGAGGCGATCTCCGAGGAGTGGGTCGCCGAGCGCGAGCTGCCCGAGATGGGGTTCACCCTGGGCGGGGTCGACGAGATGCGCGACCCCGCGGTGCGCACCCTCGTCGCGCAGGACCCCGAGGGCACGGTGCTCGCGGTCACCAGCTGGTTGCCGGGGTACCGGGACGGTCGGGTCGTCGCCTGGACGCTCGACGTCATGCGACGCACACCCGCGGCACCGAACGGCGTGATGGAGTTCCTCGTCGCGAGTGCGGCCGACCGGATGCGCGAGGACGGCGTCGAGCGACTCAGCCTGTCCGCGGCCCCGCTCGCGCAGGCCGCCGAGGGCCCGCAGGCGAACGACGGCGTGCAGAGCCTGCTGGACCTGGTCGGCGGGGTCCTCGAGCCGGTGTACGGGTTCCGGTCGCTGCTGCGGTTCAAGCAGAAGTTCGGCCCCGAGCTGCACCCGCTGGTGCTCGCCTACCCGGACCCGGTCGCGCTGCCGGCGATCGGGATCGCGGTGGTGCGCGCGTACCTGCCGGACCTGTCGCTCCGGCAGGCGGTGGCGTTGGCGCGCGGGCGCGGCTGAGCAGACGGACCGACGGACGGTTCGGGAGGCGCGGCGCACCTCCGCCCCGCGGCCAGCGGGACCGGGTGGCGGACGCGGGTCGCGGGGTCGGCCGCACCGCGCCTCCTGGACCGCAGTGCGGTCACGCGACGTCCGGTTACGCCCACGGAACCGGCGCAACGTGTCCGTCACCTGCGTGGGGTATCGTTCCCGGTACGCAAGCGCTCCGGGGTCGGTGCAAGTCCGAACCGGTGGTGACAGTCCACGAACTGATGACGGGTGCGAACCCGGCAGAGGTTGACCCGGTGGAAATCCGGGACCGACGGTGAAAGTCCGGATGGGAGGCGCGCTGGCGGACGAGACGTCCCACGATCCGTGGGTGCGACCCGTCCGTCGATGCCGACGATCGTCGAACGCCCCCGGAGTCCCGTTGAGAGGACACCAGTGTTCACCGGCATCATCGAGGAACTCGGCACCGTCACCGCCGTCGAGCAGCACGGCGACTCCGTCGCGCTCACCGTCCGCGGGCCCGTCGTCGTGCAGGACGCCCGGCACGGCGACTCCATCGCGACGAGCGGCGTCTGCCTGACCGTCGTCGAGCAGACCCCGGAGACCTTCACGGCCTTCGTCATGAAGCAGACGCTCGACATGAGCGCGCACGGGTCGCTCGCGGTCGGCGACCGGCTCAACCTCGAACGCGCGGCCTCGGTCGGCGACCGGCTCGGCGGGCACATCGTCCAGGGCCACGTCGACGGCACCGCCACCGTGCTCGAGACCGCGGACGGCGACGGCTGGCGGCGCGTCCGGTTCTCGCTCGCGCCGGACCTCAGCCCCCTGGTCGTCGACAAGGGCTCGATCGCGATCGACGGCGTCTCGCTGACGGTCAGCGCCGTGTCCTCCGAGGACACCCCGACCGCGGACGCCTGGTTCGAGGTGAGCCTCATCCCCGAGACGCTCGAGGCCACCACGCTCGGCGCCCGCGTGCCCGGGGACCGGGTGAACATCGAGACCGACGTCCTGGCCCGGCACGTCCGGCGGATGCTGCGGCTCGACGCGGCGGTGCGGCCGCTCGAGGGTGCCACGGGACCGCTCGAGGGCGACGCGCGTCCGCTCGAGGGTGCCACGCTCGGCCAGGAGGCACGGTGATGGTCGCCGGGGCACGCCCCGCCGCGCAGGCGGGTGCCTCTGGTGCGGTCGCCGGGTCCGGTGCGGTCGCCGGGGTCGGGGCCGGGGTCGCGGAGGCGTCCGGCGGGCCCGGCGCGCTCGGGTTGTCGAGCGTCGACGAGGCCATCGCCGCCATCGCCGCCGGCCGCCCGGTGATCGTCGCCGACGACGAGGACCGCGAGAACGAGGGCGACGTCATCCTCTCCGCCGAGCTCGCCACCCCCGAGTGGATCGCCTGGACCGTGGCGCACTCGTCGGGGTTCATCTGCGCCCCGGTGAGCGTCGAGATCGCCGACGCACTCGACCTCCCGCCGATGGTCGCCCACAACGAGGACGTCCGCGGGACGGCCTACACCGTGACCGTCGACGCCGCCGTCGGGGTCACCACCGGCATCAGCGCCCACGACCGAGCGCACACGTTGCGGGTCCTCGCCGACCCGGCGTCCGTGCGCGACGACCTGCACCGGCCCGGACACGTCGTGCCCCTGCGCGCCCGTCCGGGCGGGGTCCGCGAGCGTGCGGGCCACACCGAAGCCGCGATCGACCTGGTCACCGCCGCCGGGCTCAGGCCCGCCGCGGCGATCTGCGAGATCGTCGACGAGGACGGCGGCATGATGCGTCTGCCGGGACTCCTCGGACTCGGGGCACGCGCCGGCGTGCCCGTCATCACCATCGCCGCGCTCGCCGACTGGCTCGACGCGGCAGACCGGGCAGCGGCGGAGTCCGCGCCCACGGAAGGAACGGCACGATGAGCGGAGCAGGCGCGGCGGACCGCGACCACGTCGACGGCAGCGGCATCCGGGTGGCGATCGTCGCCGGGCAGTGGCACGACGAGATCGCCGGGGGCCTCCTCGCCGGGGCGCAGCGCGAGGTCGAGCGGCTCGGTGCCACGGCGGAGGTCATCCCCGTCCCCGGGAGCTTCGAGCTGCCCGTGGTTGCGAAGGCCGCGCTCGAGGCCGGGTTCGACGCGGCGGTCGCCCTCGGCGTGATCATCCGCGGTGGGACCCCGCACTTCGAGTACGTCTCGGACGCGGCGACGAGCGGCCTCACCCGGGTCGCGATCGACGCCGGCAAGCCCGTCGGCTTCGGCGTGCTCACCCTGGACGACGAGCAGCAGGGCCTCGACCGTGCCGGGCTGCCCGGTTCGAAGGAGGACAAGGGGGCCGAGGCCGTGCACGCCGCCGTGTCGACCGTGGTGACCCTGCGTCGGCTGCGCGTGCTCGCTTAGGCGACCCGCGCCTCCTGGGCCGCCGCGCGTCAGCGCGTCGCTCCTGCGTTCGCACAACCGAAATCACCCCGCGCCACGCGATCACGTGGTGCGGGGTGACTTCCGTTGTGCGAACGGCCCCGCACCTCTTCAGGTGCGGGGCCGTTCGTGTGCGGTGGTGCTGACTACCGCTTGCCGAACACGTGGATCGGCAGGAAGAAGGAGAGGCACATGAGCACGAGACCGCCCATGAAGATGAACGCCTGACCCGAGCTCACCTGGAACGCGAAGCCGAACAGGTACATCGAAACCAGCAGCAGCAGGATCGAGAAAACAGCGGCGATGACGCGGCCCACAGTGGTACCTCCGGAATCAGGCGGGTGATCGGACCCAGTCTATCCCCAGGAGCGACGAACTCGGTTCACGCTCCGGGCCGGGTGGCGATCAGCCGGTCGACCACGGCGAGGAGCGGCTCCATGTCGACCGAGGCGCGGTCCGGCCGGACCTCGCTGGCCGCGCCGAGGGACGCCGCGTGGTACAGCCCGTCGCCCATGAGCTTGATCGCCTGCGCCGTGGGGACGTCTCCGAGCGAGTCGACGAGCGTGGCCAGCCAGGCGTTCTCGGTCTCGTCGAGGGTGCGGCCCGCCTCTTCGTAGCCGGCCTGCTGCAGTCGGCTCGCGGCGAGGAGGGCGAGGTCGAGCTCGCTGCCCACGAACTGGCAGTTCCGCACGAAGTAGCGGGCGGCGCCGTCCTCGGCGTCACGCATGCGCTCGACGTCGATGGCGGAGAGGTCGGACAGGCGCTCGCAGAGTCCCTCGACCAGGGCGGCCTTCGAGCCGAAGTGGTAGAGCAGTCCGCCCTTGGACACCCCGGCCCGAGCGGCCACGGCGTCGAGGGTCGCCGGACGCTCTCCTTCCTCGCACACGATGGCGACGAAGCTGTCCAGGACACGATCGCGGGCGCTTGCCATGCCGGAAGTCTGCCATGCGACGCGGGCGTGCCGCGTCCGGCGGGCGCTCGGCGGGCGCAGCGCAGGCGCCGTGGGCCATCCTCCACGGCGCCTGCGGGTCCGGTCAGCCCTTCAGCGCCCCCGCCGCGATGTTCGCGATGAAGTGCCTCGAGCCGATGATGAACACCCCGATGAGCGGGAACACGCTGATCACGGCACCGGCCATCACCGAGCCGAGGTCGGTCGCGTTCACCGAGCTGAGCGAGGCGAGTGCCACCTGGAGCGTCTGTCCCTTCGGGTCGATCAGCACGATCAACGGCCACACGTAGTCGTTCCACGCCGTGATGAAGGTGAAGATGCCGAGGAACGCGAGGCCTCCGCGGAGCATCGGGACCGCGATCGACCACCAGGTGCGGAAGAACCCGGCGCCGTCCACGCGCGCGGAGTCGATGACCTCGTTCGGGATCGACCCGGTGGCGAACTGCCGCAGGAGGAAGATGCCGAACGCGTTCGCCGCCCCGGGGACGATGAGCGCCTGGAGTCCACCGATCCAGCCGAGGTGCGCCATGAGCACGAAGCTCGGCACGAGCGACAGGCTGCCGGGGACGAGGAACGTCGCCAGCATGACGGTGAACAGCGAGCGCTTGAACGGGAACTCGTACTTCGCGAAGGCGAACGCTGCCAGCGAGTCGAACAGCATGACCAGGACCGCGGTGCCGCCGGCGACGATGACGGTGTTGCCGAGCGCCCGCAGCATGTCGACGCTGCTGAACACCGTGGCGAGGTTCTGCATGGTGTGGTCGCTGAACCACAGCGACGGCGGGTAGCCGAAGATCTGCGCGTTCGACGACGTCGACATGACGAGCAGCCAGTAGAACGGGAAGATCGACAGCACGACGCCGACGATGAGGCACAGGTGCGTGACGAGCCGTCCGACCCAGCCGTGCCTGAACCCCCGGCGGTGGTCGTCGGCCCCGTCGGTGACGGCGTTCGGCCGTCCGAGGGCGGCGGCGGTGTTCGTGGTGCGGGGTGCGGTGTCGGCGCTCATGCGCGGGGTCCCTTCGCGCTGGTCGTGACGGTGCGCGGGGTGCGCAGTCGCCGTGGGGTCTTGAGCCCGTCGCGCTCGCTGAGCAGTCGCCAGTTGATGATCGCGAAGACCACGGAGAAGAAGAACAGCACCCAGGCGATCGCCGAGCCGTACCCGAAGTCGAACTGGTTGAACGCCTGGTCGTACTGGTAGAGCACGATCGTCATGCCGGCCTCGTCGGGGCCACCGACCGCCTGCCCGTTGAACAGGATCTGCGGCTCGGTGAAGAGCCCGAGGCCACCGATGGTCGACGTGATGACGGTGAACAGGATGACCGGCCGCAGCATCGGGATCGTGATCCGCGTGAAGATCTGCCAGGTGTTCGCGCCGTCCACCTTCGCCGCGTCGTACAGCTCGGTCGAGATCGACTGCAGGCCAGCGAGGTAGATGATCGCGTTGTACCCGGTCCAGCGCCAGATGACCATCACCGCGATCGTGACCTTGATGCCCCAGTACGACGAGAGCCAGCCGACCGGGTCGGCACCGACGGCTCGGAGCGCGGCGTTGACGAGCCCGAACCCGTCCGAGAACACCGAGCCGAACACGATGGCCATCGCGACCATGCTCGTCACGTTCGGGATGAAGAACGCGACCCGGTAGAACCCCTTCGCCCGGATGTTGCCGTGCAGCAGGAACGCGAGCACGAGGGCGAGGAACAGCATCGGGACGGTCGAGATGATCCAGATGATGAAGGTGTTCGAGACGGCGTTCCAGAACCGCGGGTCGGTCAGCAGGTACTGGTACTGCGCGAGGCCGACGAACGCGGGGGAGCCGACACCGTCCCAGTCGGTGAACGACAGCATGATCGAGAAGACGATCGGGAACAGCCCGAACACGAGGAACAGCACGTAGAACGGCGCGATCGCCACGTACTGCGGCCAGAACCGGCGGAGGCTGAAGCGGTGCCCGGTCGCCGCGGTGGAGATCGACGCGGTGGGGACGCCCCCGACGACGGGGTTCGCGGTGGTGGCGGTCTTCTCGCGGATCGGCGCGCTCATGCCGACACCCCGCGCTTCGCCAGGACGCGGTCGGTCTGGTCGATGGCGTCCTGCCAGGCGCGCTCCGGGTCCTTGCCGCCGGACTCCACGTTCGTGATCTCGGTCGCGAAGGCGCCGATGAACCGCTCCGAGTTCGAGATGTACGTCACGGGGACCTCCGGTGCGGCCTTGCTGAAGAAGTCGAGCGGGTTCTGGTCCCCGAAGAAGTCGCCGGGGTTGCGCATGATGCCGTTCTCGAACGACGCGGGTGTCGACGGGAAGAGCTGGATGTCGTTGTAGGTGTGGGACTGCACGTCCGCGCCGGTGATCCACTTGGCGAACGCCACCGCGGCCTCCGGGTCCTTCGACGTCTTGGGCACCGCCAGGAACGAGCCGCCGCTGTTGCCCGGTCGCTCGGGCTGCCGGGCGATCCGCCACTTCCCGGACAGGTCCGGGGCCGTGTCGTGGATGATCTGCGTCCACCACGCCCCCTCGATCTGCCCGGCGACCCGACCCGCGACCCACCCGGCGTTCTGGTCGGTCCCGGACTGCAGGTTCCCGGTGATGCCGGCGTGGATCGACTCGACCGCGTTCTCCCAGGCCTTCCGGATCGAGCTGTCGTCGTCGTGGTAGAGCGGCTGGTCGTCACGGTCGAAGTACCGGGTGGGGCTCGCGGAGACGAACTGGTTGAAGAGCTGCGTCGCGGTGATGATCGTCGCGGCACCGGTCTTCTGCTTGATCTGCTTGCCGAAGGTCCGGAAGTCCGCCCAGGTCTGGATCGCCGCGCTCACCTCGTCCGGATCGGTGGGGAGGTCGGCCTTCTGCAGGACGTCCTGGTTGTAGAAGAAGCCGGTGGGGCCGGTGTCGACGGGCCAGAAGCACTGCCGCCCGGACGGGGTCCGGCCGAGCGAGAGCTTCCAGTCGTAGTAGGCGGACTTCTCGGTGGCGGAGGGATCGAAGTCGGTGAAGAGGTCCTCGTCGGGGAAGTAGAGCCAGCAGTTCGAGTTCACCATGAGGACGTCGGGGATGAACGCGTTCCCGGCGAGGGCGGTCCGGAACTTGGTGTCGTACGACGCCCCGCCGATGAGGTCGGGCCGCAGCCGCATCGGTTCGTGGCCGCTGATGCCCCCGGCCGCCTGCTTCAGGAACTTCGGGTCGAGGGACCGGTTCCAGTACCAGAGGACGAGTTCGTCCGGGTCCTTGGAGATCGCGGTGCCGGTGGAACACCCGGCGAGGAGGGCCGTGGTGGCGAGTGCGCCGAGGGCGCCTGCGCCGGCGAGGAACCCCCGCCGGCTGAGACTGTGCGTTGCTGCTGTCACTGGAGTGCCTGCTCTCGTCGTTGAGATGCGGAACCGTTGAGCGCTCGACCGTGAACGCTCACGAAGTGGTCAGAGCATGCCCCGGCCGACACGCCGTGTCAAGCATCTGCATCGTTGCAGGTGCGGAGACGGACGGGTACGGTCGTCGGGACCGTGAAGGTTCACGACACGATAGGGATCCGCATGTCAGCGCAGACCGCGACCACCGCCAGCAGCACCTCCTCGACGGGGCACGACACCCCCGGCTGGGCCGTCCTCGGCCCCGGTGGGATCGCCCGCCGCTTCCTCTCCCAGCTGCCCTCGAGCGGCGTCGGGGCCACCCTCGTCGCGGCCGGCAGCTCGTCGGCGGCGCGAGCGGGGGCGTTCGCTGCCGAGGCGGCCGAGCACGGGTTCGCCGACGTCGCCGCGGCCACCTACGACGAGGTGCTCGCCGACCCGCGCGTCGACGCTGTCTACGTCTCAACGGTCCACACCGGGCACGCGGCGCTCGTCCTCGCGGCGCTCGCGGCGGGCAAGGCGGTCCTGTGCGAGAAGCCGCTCTCGCCGAACCACGGCACGTCCATGGCGCTCGCCGATGCCGCACGCCAGGCCGGCCTGCCCCTCGTCGAGGCGTACATGTACCGCTTCCACCCGCAGACCGCGGCCCTGCTCGACCTCGTCCGGCAGGGTGCCATCGGTACCGTCACGCACGTCGACGCCTCGTTCGCGTTCCGGGCGGGCAGCCGCTCCGGCCGACTCTTCGACGTCGACACGGCCGGCGGCGGGATCCTCGACGTGGGCGGCTACCCGGTGACCATGACGGCCGCGATCGTGCAGGCCGCGACCGGCGTGGCCGTCGCCGAGCCCACCGAGCTCACCGCCACCGGGACCGTCGGCCCGACGGGCGTCGACGAGTGGACGGTGGCACAGCTCAGCTACACCGGCGGGATCACCGCGAACCTCCGGACCGGCGTCCGCGTGCAGGACGACAACGCCGTGGTCGTCCACGGCACCACGGGGAAGATCACGCTCACCGACCCGTGGACCCTCGGCGACGACCCCACGATCGAGATCAGCACGGTCGACGAGGACCCGCGCACGCTGTCCTTCGCCGGCGCGCACCCCTACGCCCTCGAGGCCGACGCCACCACGGCGGCCCTCGCGGCCGGTCGTGTCGACGCCCCCGAGTTCACCCTCGACGAGTCGCTCGCCACCGCCCGGACGCTCGACAAGTGGCGTGCCGCGATCGGTCTGCGCTTCCCGTTCGAGGCCGAGACCGCCGACATCCCGACCGTCAGCGGCCGACCCCTCACGGTCGCCGCGCACGAGCCGGACCGTGCCGACAACCCGATGCGTTACGGCGAGGTCGCCGGTGTGGGCAAGCGCATGTCCCGACTGGTGATGGGCGTCGACAACCAGCCCGACCTGGCGCACGCGAGCGCGATCTTCGACCTGTTCGTGGAGCAGGGCGGCAACGTGTTCGACACCGGCTACATCTACGGCGGGGGCGTGCTCGAGGGCCGGCTCGGCAAGTGGATCCAGAACCGCGGCGTCCGCGAGGACGTGGTCGTGATCACGAAGGGCGCACACACGCCGTACTGCGACCCGGAGTCCCTCACCCGGCAGCTGCTCGAGAGCCTCGAGCGCCAGGGCACCGACTACGCGGACATCTACATGATGCACCGCGACAACACGGACATCCCGGTGGGGGAGTTCGTCGACGTCCTCGACGAGCACCGTCGTGCCGGCCGCATCCGCGTGTACGGCGGCTCGAACTGGACCCCTGCCCGGTTCGACGAGGCGAACGCCTACGCCCGCGCGAACGGCAAGCACGAGTTCGAGGTGCTGAGCAACCACTTCGGGCTGGCCGAGGCGTACGACGTGCCGTGGGCCGGCTGCGAGCACGCCACCGACGCGGCGTCGAAGCAGTGGCTCGAGGAGCGCCAGGTGCCCCTGCTGCCCTGGTCCTCGCAGGCGCGTGGGTTCTTCACCGGCCGCGCCAAGCCGGAGGACACGAGCGACGCCGAACTCGTGCGCTGCTACTACAGCGACGAGAACTTCGAGCGGCTGCGCCGTGCGTCGGAGCTCGGCGAGCGGTTCGGCGTCCCCGCGACGGCGATCGCCCTGGCCTTCGTGCTGCACCAGCCGTTCCCGACGTTCCCGCTCTTCGGACCGCGTACGATCGCGGAAGCCCGGTCGTCCATGACCGGCCTCTCCGTCGACCTCACTCCGGAACAGGTGGCATGGCTGGACCTCCGCGACTGACCGAACCCGTTCCCGCACCCGGCGGCCGGGCGACGATCATCGACGTCGCCGCGGCCGCCGGGGTGTCCCGGCAGACCGTGACCCGGGCGATGAACGGCATGTCCGGCATCAGCGCGGCGACGAAGGAACGGGTCCTCGCCGCCGCGGAGCGCCTCGACTACCGGCCGTCGCGCTTCGGCCGCGGGCTCGTCACGGGTGGCGACCACCAGCTCGGCCTCGTCGTGAACGACCTGCGCAACCCCTACACGCCGCAGCTCGCCTCGGCCGTGTTCCGGCTCGCCGCCGAACAGGGCTGGAACGTCATGCTCGCCGACGTCGACCTGGCGAGCGACGCCGACCGCATGGTGCAGGCGCTCGGGTCGCAGACGGACGTCGTCATCGGGTACCTCGGCTCCCGTCGGGACCGGTGGCGCGAGCTCCTCGGCACCGTGCCGATGGTCGAGCTCGACCCGTACTCGGAGCCACCGACCGCAGCCGTCTGGATCGACCCCGCCGACGCGATCGAGGTCCTCGCCGACCACCTCGTCGCCACCGGGGTCCGGCACCCGGTCGTGCTCGACAACTCCTCGCCGGAGCACACGAGTGTCCGCGGCATCCTCATGATGGACGCCCTCCAGCGGCGCGGGTACCTGCCCGAGCTCGTGCACGCGGAGCACGGCACGGCGGAGTGCGGTGCCGAGGAGACGACACGGATCCTCCGGCGACGCCGACGACAGGACGCGATCCTCGCCTTCAACGACGTGATGGCGCTCGGTGTCCTGCAGGCCTGTCGGCGGGCGGGCGTCGACGTCCCGCGGGAGCTCCGGGTCGTCGGCGTCGACGGCCTGCCGCTCGGCTCGCTCGTCTCGCCGACGCTCACCACGTTGGCGGTGGACCTCGACGAGGTCGCGCGTGAGGCGCTCGACCTCGCCCTCGGCATGCTCGCCGGCGAGCTGCCGCGGCAGGGTGACGCGGTGCAGCGCACGGTGCGGCACCGCCTGCTCCTGCGCGAGTCGGCCTGACGACGCGGCCAACGAGACAGCGCGACCGGAGGACGGACGGGAGGCGCGGTGCGGGCCCGCACCGCGCCTCCCGTCTAACATCAGTTGCATTTGCAACCATTACCGTCCAGACGGTACACTAACGGAGTCCTGACGGGATGCGTGCACACCCCGCGTCCCGTCCGGTCCGTTCGTCAGTTCCGCCGTCGACCTGGTCCGGCTCGAAGTCCCTGGAGTCACCGTGTCCGCCCTGCTCACCAGCCCGATCCCCACTGCCGCCACCGGCAGCCGCGCCCGCCGGTTCGCCGCCCTCGCGGTGCTCATGCTGCCCGTCCTCCTCATCTCGGTGGACAACACCGTCCTGAGCTTCGCGCTGCCGTCGATCTCGCGCGCGCTGAACCCGGACGCCACCACGCAGCTCTGGATCGTCGACGCGTACCCGCTCGTCCTCGCAGGCCTCCTCGTCGTGATGGGCAGCATCGGTGACCGCATCGGCCGCCGTCGGATCCTCGTCGTCGGTGCCACCGGCTTCGCGCTCTTCTCCGTCGCCGCGGCCTTCGCCACCGACGCCTGGATGCTCGTCGCCGCACGGATCGTCATGGGCGTGTTCGGCGCGATGCTCATGCCGGCGACCCTCTCGATCATCCGCAACGTCTTCGTCCACGCGGGGGAGCGGCGGATGGCGCTCGCCGTCTGGTCCACCATGTTCGCGGCGGGCAACGCCCTCGGGCCACTCGTCGGCGGCGTGCTGCTCGCGCACTTCCACTGGGGCGCGGTGTTCCTCGTCGCGGTGCCGATCCTCGTCGTGATGCTCGTCGCCGTGCCGTTCTGCGTTCCGGAGTCCCGCGACCCGAACCCGGGGCCGGTCGACGTGCCGAGCATGTTCCTGTCGCTCGGCGCCCTCGCTCCCATCGCCTGGGCGATCAAGTCCGTCGTGCACCCCGAGGAGCGCGGCTTCGCGATCGCGATGCTCGCCGTCGGCGTCCTGTGCGGCATCGCGTTCGTCCGTCGGCAGCTCCGCTCGCGGACCCCGATGCTCGACCTCCGGCTGTTCCGGAGCACGGCGTTCACCGGCAGCGTGCTCATGAACATGGCGGCGATGTTCTCGCTGACCGGGTTCCTGTTCTTCATCGCACAGCACCTGCAGCTCGTCGCGGGCCTCGACCCCTTCGCGTCCGGCATGGTGCTGGTGCCGGGGTCGATCCTCACGATCGTGGCGGGGCTCGTCGTCGTGCCGATCGTCGCCCGGGTCGCTCCGCGCTGGGTCGTCGCCGTGTCGCTGCTGTTCTCGGCGGCCGCGTACGCGATGGTCGCGGTCCTCGGGCACCACGCCTCGATCGTGGCGCTGGCGTTCGCGTTCGTGCTGCTCGGGATCGGGATCGGCGCCTCGGAGACGGTGACGAACGACCTCATCATCTCGACGGCGCCGGCGGACAAGGCCGGTGCGGCGTCGGCGATGTCCGAGACGGCGTACGAGATCGGTGCCGTGCTGGGGACCGCGGTGCTCGGGACGATCCTGGCCACGGCCTACCGGGCGCACGTCGTGGTGCCGGACGGGCTGTCCTCGTCGGCGCACACCGCTGCCCAGGAGACCCTCGGCGGAGCGGTGTCGGCGGCGTCGTCCCTCGGCGGGTCGGCGGGGCAGGCGCTGCTCGAGTCGGCGCGGGCCGCGTTCGACTCCGGCGTCACGGTGACGGCGGGGGTGGCCGCGCTCCTGATGGTGGTCGCGGCCGCCGGTGCCGTCGTCATGCTCAAGCGCCGGTAGCGCGAGGCTGCACCCGACGTCACTCGGGGTCACACGGCACGCCCGGGATCGACCGAACCTGGGAATCGTTGACCTCAACCATGGTTCAGGTCATACGTTGGGACATGGCCGCGGAGCCGCGGCCCTCCCCATCGAAGGAACGACCACGACTCCCATGCCCGACGCAGCACCGGCGAACATCGCGGACGCCTACAAGGCCGCCTTCCGGGGACACCCGGCCGGTGTCGCCGTCATCACCGCCGAAGGCCCCGACGGTCCGACCGGCCTCACCGCATCGAGCGTCGCGAGCGTCGCGATCGACCCGCCCGTGCTCGTGTTCTCGCTGTCCACGAACTCCGGGTCCGCCGGGGTCGTGCTCGGCGCCCCGATCTTCGTGGTGCACCTCGTCGACTCGCTCGGCGTCGCCCTCGCCCGTCGCTTCGCCTCCACCGGCAGCCCCGCGGCCGACGACCCGATCTGGGGCACCCTGCCGTCGGGTGACCGCTACCTGCCGAGTGCCGCGAGCGCCCTGCGCTGCCGGCCCCTCTCGACCACACCGATCGGCTCGTCGACCGTCGTCGTCGCCGAGGTCCTCGACATCGTCGTCGGCCTCGAGCGGGGCGAGCCGCTGGTCTACCACAACCGGGAATTCCACTCCCTCACCGATCGTTCCCGGCTCTCGTGAGCCGCGGAGCACCATCCGCACACCACTGATCGAAAGGAACTCACATGGCTGAGTACACCCTGCCGGAGCTGCCGTACGACTACGCCGCACTCGAGCCGCACATCAGCGGCAAGATCATGCAGCTGCACCACGACAAGCACCACCAGACCTACGTGACGGGTGCGAACACCGCGCTCGAGCAGCTCGCCGAGGCCCGTGAGTCCGGCAATCTGGCGAACGTCAACAAGCTCGAGAAGGACCTCGCGTTCAACCTCGGTGGCCACGTCAACCACTCGATCTTCTGGACCAACCTCGGCCCGGACACGAAGGTCCCCGAGGGCGAGCTCGCCGCGGCGATCGACGAGTTCTTCGGCTCCTTCGAGAAGTTCCAGGCCCAGTTCACCGCCGTGGCCACGGGCATCCAGGGTTCCGGCTGGTCCGTCCTCGCCTGGGACACCGTCGGCCAGAAGCTGACCACGTTCCAGCTGTTCGACCAGCAGGCCAACGTGCCGTTCGGTCTCGTGCCGATCTTCATGCTCGACATGTGGGAGCACGCCTTCTACCTCGACTACCTCAACGTCAAGGCGGACTACGTCAAGGCCGTGTGGAACATCGTCGACTGGGAGAACGTCGCCGCGCGCTTCGCGAACGCGAAGTCGCAGAGCTTCGTCACCCTCTGAGACGGACGCAGCGTGTCACGGTCGTGACCCGGTGAACGACGGGAGGCGCGGTGCCGGCTGGCACCGCGCCTCCCGTCGTTCGTCGGTGCGCGTCGACCGCTCAGGCCGACTGGACGTGGGCCCCGGCGACCAGCTCGTGCGCGATCGCGCGCAGCGCGGCGTCGGGCGCCGTGCGCTCGCGGTCGACGATCGTGCCCCACTGCACGCCCCGAGCCGCGAGGACGGCACCGCGGGCCGCTCGTTCGGCGTCCACCGCGCCGTAGCCGTGTTCGGCGCACCAGGCGGCGATCGCGCTCACCTGCGCGCGGTGGAAGGTGCGCTCGCGATCACGGCCGTCGAGCGACTCGACCGATCCGAGCTCGAAGGTGAGCCGGGCGGCGAGGGAGCGCTCGGGGTCGTCGAGCCCGCCGAACACCGCGATGAGGTAGTCGGTCAGCCCGAGGTCGTCGGCGCCGGGGTCGAGCGTGACGTCGGAGACGGATTCCGCGAGGTGTTCCACCACGGCGTCGATCAGGGCTTCGCGCGTGCCGAAGTGGTACACGATCGGGTAGGCGCTCGTCCCGAGCACCCGGCCGAGGCTGCGGACGGAGACGTCCTCGAGCTTGGTGTCCTGCAGGTGCTCGGCCACCTTCGCGATGATCGCCGGCTTGAGTGTCGGGTCGGGCTTGCGGGGCATGGCGTCTCCAGCGGGCGTGATGGGAAGTACGCGACCGTTCACATACGATCACAGAGTATATTACTGAAGGTCACCGGGAGACAGCCGGGAATCCATCGCATGTGCGAGCTTTTTCAGCAGCCAAAGCGGAGTTTTACTCGATTCCACGTAGGATGGGCCTGATGTCCATGCCTCCAGAGCGCCCTGTGGCCCCGTCGCGCCCCGAGGCACCCCGTGCCGGGCGGGCGGTCGCAGGACGCCGCCGCGGGGCGGGGAAGCGATTCCTCGTGGTCGGCGACGTCCTCGACGGCGTGCTCGTGCACACCACCGCGGTGTCCATGGGGTCGCACGACCCGGCCGCGGTCATCCGGCACCGACCGGTCGGTGCCGCGGGCAACACCGCGACCTGGCTCGGCTGGCTCGGCGCCGAAGTGGACCTGGTGGGGCGGGTCGGCGTGGACGACGTCTACCGGCACGAGCGATCGCTCGCCGACGCCGGTGTCCGCGCGCACATCCGCTACGACGCCCGGACCGCGACCGGCGCCGTCGTGTCCGTGCGGAACGGGAACGGTCGGACCGCGATGTCCGATCCCGCAGCGAGCGGGGTGCTGTCGGCGGAGGACCTGCCGGTCGACCTCGTGGCGCGCGCGGACATCGTGCACCTGACCGGCTCGGCGATGCTCGGCGGAGGCGGTCCGGACCGCATCGCGGCACTCGTCGCCCAGGCCCGGTCCGGTTCCGCCCGGGTGTCCCTCGACCCCTCGTCCGCCGCGGTGGTGCGTGCGGTCGGTGCGTCGGAGTTCCTCGAGGCGCTCTCCGGCCTCGATGCCCTCTTCCCGAGCGAGGACGAGGCCCTCGCGCTGACCGGAGCACCCACCGTCACGGAGGCGATCGAGTCGCTCGCCGACCGCGTGCCCCTGGTCGTGGTGACCATGGGGACCGAGGGCGTCCTGCTCGGGCGGCGTGGTCGGACGCCGCAGCGGGTGCCGATCACGCCTGCGACGGTGGTGGACACGCTCGGCGCCGGGGACGCGTTCGCGGCGGGGTTCCTCCGTGCGTGGGCGACCGATCCGGTGCGGGTCGCGGCGGCTGCGCGCGAGGGCACGCGGGTCGCGGCGCGGGCGCTCGGGTTCGTGGGCGGGCGTCCGCCGGTCTGACGCTCGCGCGTCAGCGCTCGTTGGGTGCGGCCCGGTCCACTGGTCGCGGCGTCAGCGCTCGCTGGGTTCGGCCCGGACCACCAGGGTCTGCACGAGGCCGGCCGCGAGCGGCGCCAAGCGGATCTCGACCCGCAGACGACCGGCCGTCCCCGGCAGCCACCAGCGCAGG
Organism: Curtobacterium sp. 320; assembly: GCF_031455235.1. Taxonomy (NCBI): domain Bacteria; kingdom Bacillati; phylum Actinomycetota; class Actinomycetes; order Micrococcales; family Microbacteriaceae; genus Curtobacterium; species Curtobacterium sp. 320. Next base: position 419,252 of record NZ_JAVDSI010000001.1, read on the forward strand.
TGCGACGGGGCCAGGGACTCCTCGGCCAACGGTTCCGCCCCGAGGTCGGCACCGACGGCCGCCACCGCTTCCGCGACGGCCCGGCGGCGTCGTTCGTACGGCACGTCCATCGCCACGTTCGGCGTGCAGATCGCATCGGCGAGGTCGTCGTCCCAGAGGGCCAGGAGGCGCGTCACGGCAGCCTGCGCCGCCCGCGTCGCGTCCACGGTCGGCCCGGTGCCGGGTGCACGGACCGCCGCGGCGGTCCCGCGGGCGGTCAGCACGAGGTCGAGCGCCCGGTCCGCCGCCGCCGAGACCTTCGCCTGCGTGGCGTTCTCGAACGCGACGACGCCGAGGCCGTCCCGGACCGACCACCGCATGTGCGCCGAGAACCCCGGGTACCCGCCGGAGTGCGAGACGAGCTCGCCGAACGCCGGGTCCTGCTCGACGAACAGCCCGAAGCCGTAGGCCGTCGCGCGGCTCGAGGTCGGCACCACCGCTCGGGGCACGACCCGCATCGCCTGCTGCATGAGTCGGCGGTCGGCGGGGGAGACCGGTCCGGGTTCGGGCGCCTCGGTGAACGCCGACGCGAGGTGCCGACCCCAGCGGGCCAGGTCGGTGACCGTCGAGAAGAGCCCGCCGATCGACGAGAACGCGCCGGGACCCGACATCGGCAGCGGCTCCCACGTGCCGACGCCCGCCCCGTCAGCGGCGGGGCGCACGCCCGTGACCACGTGACCGCGGGCGTCGTCGGCGCGGAAGACGGTGTCGCGCAGGCCGAGGGGGTCGAGGACGAGCTCGGTCGCGACCTCGGGGAAGGGACCGCCGGCCACGACGGCGATCGCCCTGCCGAGCAACGCGTACCCGGTGTTCGAGTAGGCGAACCGGGTGCCCGGGACCGAGTCGAACAGGAGCCCGGCGCGCAGGACGTCGTCGAACTCGGCGTCGGAGATCGACTCCTGCCGGTCGGCCCACGGATCGTCGGTCGGGAAGCCGCCGGCCATGGTGAGGAGCATGCGCAGCGTCGGCACGGGGGAGTCGGCGGTGGGCAGCACGACGTCCGCGAAGGCGGGCACGAAGTCCGTGATCGGGGCGTCCAGCCGGACACGGTCGTCCGCGACGAGGGCGAGCAGGGTGGCCGCCGTCACGCTCTTCGTGCAGGAGGCGATCCGGTACACGGTGTCGGCGTCGGGAGCGATGCCGTCGCCGCGGTCGCCGTGCCCGCCCGAGGCGACGAGCCCGGTGCGGTCGAACACGCCCCAGACGCTGCTCGGTGCGACGCCGCGTTCGACTCGTTCGCGGAACAGCGCGTCGACGTCCGCGATCACCTGCGGATCGGTGCCGCTCACGACCGGCGCATCCGGTCGTACGCGTCGAGTGCCCGCTGCCGGGTCTCCTTGAGATCGAGCATGGGCTCCGGACGGTCTTCGTCGGCGGGGACCCAGCGGTGCACGTACTCGCGGTGCGGGTCGAACCGCTCGAGCTGCCGGTCCGGGTTGAACACCCGGAAGTACGGCGCCGCGTCGAACCCGGAGCCGGCGACCCACTGCCAGTTCGCCGCGTTGTTGGCGGAGTCGGCGTCGACGAGGGTGTCCCAGAACCACTGCTCGCCCACGCGCCAGTCGACGAGCATGTTCTTCACGAGGAAGCTGGCCGTCGCGAGCCGGACCCGGTTGTGCATCGCACCCGAGTGCCAGAGCTCCCGCATGCCCGCGTCGACGAGGTCGAACCCGGTCGTCCCCGTGCGCCAGCGGTCGACCTCGGCGTCCGGGACGTCCCGCCAGGGGAAGGCGTCGAACTCGCGCCGGACGTTCACCGTGGTGATGTCCTCGCAGTGGAAGTACTCGTTCCAGTTGAACTCGCGCCAGGCCAGCTGCCGGAGGAACGCTGAGGCGTTCCTGCGCTGCTCGGGCTCGAGCTGGCCGTGCAGGCGGTGCCAGACCTGGTACGGGCTGACCTCGCCCCACCGCAGGTGCGGGGAGAGGTCGCTCGTGGCGGCCATCGCGGGTTCGTCGCGCTGGTCGTAGTCCTCGAGCGCATGGTGCACGAAGTGTTCGAGCCGCCGGTGCGCGCCCTGCTCGCCGGGTTCCCAGGCGTCCCGGAGGCCGCCGGCCCAGTCGGGGTGCGTCGGCAGCAGGTCCCAGTCGTCGAGGTCGTCACTCGCGACCCGGGGCGCCGCGGGGAGGTCACGCGGCTTGGGCAGCGGGTGGCGGGGCTCGGGCATCGCCTGGGCGGCACGCCAGAACGGCGTGAACACCTTGTACGGCTCGCCCTGTCCGGTGAGGACGGTCCACGGTTCCCAGAGCAGGCTCGCGGCGAAGCTGTGCGCCTCGGTCCCGCCGTCGGTGAGCGTCGACTTGATGCCGGCGTCGAGGTCCCGCTCGGCTCGGCCGTACCGGCGGTTCCAGAACACCGCGTCGGCGCCGGTGTCGGACACGAGCGCGTCGACGGCCTCGGCAGCTGGCCCGCGGCGGAGGACCAGACGGGACCCGCGCTCGCGGAGTTCACCGTCGAGCGCGGCGAGCGAGTGGTGCAGCCACCACCGGGCCGCAGCCCCGATCGGGCGGATGCCGGGGGACTGCTCGTCGAGGACGTACGCGACCGTGACGTCGCCGCCGTGGTCGATCGCTGCTCGGAGTGCCGGGTTGTCCGCGAGACGAAGGTCGTCGCGGAGCCAGACCAGGGCGCCGGTCACACCGCTGCCGCGTCGACGTCGGACGCCGCCCGGGTCCCGCCACGTCGGGGTGAGGCCGCACCGGCCGCGGTCCGGAGCTTCGTGCAGAGTTCGGTGAGCGTGCGCAGCTCGGCGTCGTCGAGGCCGGCACCGACCTGGTCGGCGATGGTCTGCGCGTGCTGGACGGCGACGGCGCGGTACACGTCGAAGCCGTGCGCGGTGAGGGCCACGATCACGCCGCGGGCGTCGGCGGGGTCCGGCTGCTTCTCGACGATGCCGCGCGCGGAGAGCCGGTCGACCAGGCGGCTGACGCTCGGCTGCGTGAGGAGCAGGTGACCGGTGAGTTCGCGCATCCGGCATCGGCGGCCCGGCTGCGTGGAGAGGTTGAAGCAGACGTCGTACTCGTTGAACGAGATCTCGCCGCCCGGGAAGTCGGCGTTGAGCGCGCGCATCACCGTGACCTGGGCGCGGAAGAGCGCTTCCCAGGCCGCGACGGCGGTCGCCTTCTCGCTGCGGCGTGGCTCGTTCACGATCCCGCTCCCTCTGGTCGTACGGTCATGCCACACTACCGACGGCCTGGGACACGCGATGCTGCTGACGCGCAGCCGTGTCCCCCGGGACGCAACGAGGGCCGGTCATCACTGGGATGACCGGCCCTCTCCCTTGCACCAAGAGTGTCCTGCAATCACATTCCACAGGCGGTGCCACAGCAAACACCGTCTGCACGCACGACTGTATAACGAACGGGTAACGACGCGCTACCGGACGCGGCGGTCGTTCGCTGCGAGTTCACCAAGAACGACCGATCAGGATCAGAAGAGGTCCGGCGACGGCGTCGATGCGTAGCGCACGGCGACGTCCGCGTGGCGGTCGAAGCGGTAGCCGACACCGCGCACGGTGCGGACGATCTCCTCGAACGCGCCGAGCTTCGAGCGGAGGCGACGGACGTGGACGTCGATCGTGCGCTCGTTCGGGGTCTCGTCCTCGCCGTCCGACCACAGGCCGTCGATGATCGCCGAGCGGTCGACGGTCTGGCCCTCGCGGAGGACGAGGAACTGCAGGAGCTCGAACTCCTTGTACGTCAGGGGAGCGGCCTCGCCGTCGAGCGTGACGCGCTTCCGGGAGATGTCGATGACGACCCCGGTCTCCTCCGGCTCGGGCTTCTCCGCCTGCTTGCGGGCGGCCACGGCGGAGCGGTCCTGCAGGGCGAGCCGGACGACGTCGACGTCACGGCCGCCGGAGCCCTCGGCGGCGACGGCCACCGCGGCGTACGTCTCCGAGGTGGGGACGAGCTGCGCGGTCAGGGCCTTGAGCTGCTCGACGACCGCAGCGAGGGTCGTGCCCGCCGCCGCTGCCTTCGCCTCGTCGATGCCGACGTAGAGGGCGAAGCCGCGTGCCTCGGTGCCCTCGGGCAGGGCACGGTTGCGCTGCGGGGCGACGACCGGGCTGGTCGGCACGCCGGTGGCGACGGGCGGCGCGACGGGCTCGCGACGCGGACGGATCGGGGTCACGGTGCCGAGGTCGGTCGGCGCGGGTGCGGCGGTGCGGAGGGCGGTGCGGGGCTGAGCGATGGTGAGCGACATGGCGGTTCTCCGGGCGATGTGGCTGCGGTGTCGAGGTGTGCCGCGGCCGTGTCGAATGCGTCGGTCCGGGTACGGCGAGTGCCGTGGGCTCTGCGGTCCTGCTGCGGACCGGGGCCGACCCGGGGGTACGGGAGACAGACCTCGTGACGTGGTGCGCGTCGTCGACGTGGTCGTCACCCGGGGATCACGCTCGCGCGACGGGGGTGGTGTCGCGGGGGATCCGGCTGGAACGGGTGCCGATCAGGCACACATTCGACAACGCATGACGGCCGTGGCCGGCATCATCATGCCGGCGGTCCCCTGGGCCTCGGAGAGGACGCGGGTGGACACGGTTGCAGTCATGGGACGAGTATCGGTGGGATACCAACGTCGTGTCAACCGTCCGCACGGACGGTGCCGTGCACCGGACGGCAGACGGACAGGAGGCGGGGGGGGCGCCGGGCCCCCCCCCCCCCGCCGGGGGGGGGGGGGGGGGGGGGCCCGGGGGCCCCCCCCCCCGGGGGGGGGGGGCCCCCCCCCCCCCGGGGGCGGGGGGGGGGGGGGCGGGCCCCCCCGCCCCCCCGCCTCCTGTCGGAACGTGGTCGTGTCTACTCGGCGAGACCGTAGAGGCGGTCGCCCGCGTCGCCGAGGCCTGGAACGATGTAGCCGTTCTCGTCGAGCTTCTCGTCGAGCGCACCGAGCACGATCGAGACGTTGCGGTCGCCCACGGCGGCCTCGACCGCGGCGAGCCCCTCGGGCGCGCCGAGGATGCAGACGCACGTGACCTCTTCCGCACCGCGGTCGAACAGGAAGTCGATCGCGGCCGCGAGGGTGCCGCCCGTGGCGAGCATCGGGTCGAGGACGAAGCACTGCCGGCCGGAGAGGTCGTCGGGCAGGCGCTCGGCGTAGGTCTGCGGCTCGAGGGTCTCCTCGTTGCGCGCCATGCCGAGGAAGCCGACCTCGGCCGTGGGGACGAGCTTGACCATGCCCTCGAGCATGCCGAGCCCGGCACGCAGGATCGGCACGACGAGCGGGCGCGGCTTCGCGATCGAGACGCCCATGGTGTGTGCCACCGGGGTGTCGATCGGCGTCGCGGTGACCCGGACGTTGCGCGTGGCCTCGTACGCGAGGAGCGTGACGAGCTCCTCGGTGAGGGCGCGGAACGTGGGGGACGGCGTCGTACGGTCGCGGAGCACCGAGAGCTTGTGGGTGATGAGCGGGTGGTCGGCGACGTGGACTCGCATAGGGTCGAGCCTACCGTGCTGCCGACCGCCAGGAGGTTCCGTGGAAGCACCCGCCGCCCGCCCGTTCGTCCCCGCGATGGAACGCGCGCTCGACGAGGCCCGCGCGTGCCTCGCGACCGGGGACGTCCCGGTGGGGGCGGTCGTCCTCGACCGGGACGGCGCGGTCGTCGCCGTGGGACGGAACGAGCGCGAGGCGCGACAGGACCCCACGGCGCACGCCGAGGTCCTCGCGCTCCGGGCGGCCGCGGCGGCGATCGGCGACTGGCACCTCGAGGAGCACACCCTGGTGGTGACGCTCGAGCCGTGCCCGATGTGCGCCGGTGCGGTCATGGCGGCCCGGGTGCCGCGGATCGTGTTCGGCGCGTGGGACCCGAAGGCCGGCGCGAGCGGGAGCGTCTACGACGTCGCGCGGGACCGCCGGCTGCCGCACCGGTCCGAGGTGATCGGCGGGGTGCTCGAGGGGGAGTGCGCCGCGCTGCTCGACGCGTTCTTCGCCGAGCGTCGCTGACCGGTGGGCGTCACTTCCAGAGGACCGCGACGAACACGTTGACGATCGCGAGCGCCCCGGCCGAGTGGAAGAACGGCAGGGCGGCCTTCGCCGTCGCGGTGCCGGCGTCCGCTCGCTTCTGACGCGCCCGCGCGACGAGCGCCAGCACGAGTGCGACCGCCGCGATGACGAGCTTCACGCCGAGCTTGACGTGGTTCGCGCCGCCGTCCTGCGTCGCGTCGATGATCCCCATCATCCCGAGGCCCGTGACGAGCTGCACGACGAGGCCGGTGATCGGCCAGGAGGTCTGGAAGCCGCCCTTGCGGCGGACCTGCACCAGGAAGGCGCCGATGACGGCAGCGAGACCGAGGAAGTGGAGGACGAGCAGGATGCTGAAGAGCGCCGACATGTGACCATCGTGGATGACCGGCAACGGCGCTCGCCAGCAAGGTTCCCCTGAGTCTGCGGCTCAGTCTGCGGCGCGGATCACGATCGCCTCGGTCGGCGGTCGGGGGCCCGTCCGGAGCACGTCGGGTTCGACGTAGATGACGCGTGCGATCGGCACCGCCTGCCGCACCCGGTGCTCGACCGTGTCGATGCCCGCAGCGACGTCGCCGAGCCGTCGGTCGCCGTCCACCGCGACCTTCACGCCGACCATGAGCTCGTCGGGGCCGAGGTACAGGGTCTTGATGTGGATGATCGAGTCGACCTCGGGCCCGTCGAGCACCGCGTGCTTGATGCGCTCGACGTCGGCCGCGGTGGCACCCTCGCCGACGAGGAGGCTCTTCGTCTCGATGCCGAGCACGACCGCCACGGCGATGAGCAGCGCGGCGATGCAGATCGTGCCGATCGCGTCGAACACGCCGTTGCCCGTGATCGCGGTGAGGCCGACGCCGAACAGGGCGAAGACGAGGCCGAGCAGCGCCGCGGTGTCCTCGAGCATCACGACGGGGAGCTCCGGGGCCTTGGCGCGGCGGACGAACTGCACCCAGCTCTGCCGGCCCTTCTGCGGTCGTGCTTCCTTCAGTGCGGTGCGGAGGGAGAAGCCCTCGAGCCCGATCGCGATGACGAGCACCACGAGCGGCAGCCACCAGTTCTCGAGCGGGTGCGGGTGGGTGAGCTTCTCGATGCCCTCGTAGAGGGAGAACACCCCGCCGACCGAGAAGAGGATGATCGACACGACGAACGCGTACACGTAGCGCTCACGCCCGTAGCCGAACGGGTGCTCCTCGTCGGCGGCACGCCGGGCACGACGGCCGCCGAGGAGCAGGAGGAGCTGGTTGGCGGAGTCGGCGAGCGAGTGGACGCCCTCGGCCAGCATCGACGCGGAACCGCTGATCGCCGCGGCGATGAACTTCACGATCGCGATCCCGACGTTCGCACCGAGTGCGGCGAGGATCGCCCTCGTGCCTCCAGAAGCGCTCACAGCTGTCCCCTTCTCCCGATCTGTTGGACGATCCTAGGCGAGGGCGCTCGGTAGGGTCTGGGGCATGACGATCGAACTGCCCCGCACCGCCCTGCTCGGCGTCGGCTCCATGTCCGGCGCGGTCCTCGACGGCCTGCTCGCCGCCGGTCTCGACCGGGCCACCGTGACCCTGACGACGAAGTCGGAGCAGTCCGCCGCGGCACACCGGGAGCGTGGCCTGGACGCCACCGCCACCGACACCGACCCCGACGCGAACCGGGCAGCGGTGCGCGGCGCGTCGCTCGTCGTGCTCGGGGTGAAGCCCTACGCGATCGGTGACCTGCTCGACGAGGTCTCGGCGGACCTCGAGCCGGGGACCGTCGTCGTGAGCGTCGCCGTGGGGACGACGACCGCGAGCATGGAGGCGAAGGTGCCGGCCGGTGTCCGGGTCGTCCGAGCGCTCCCGAACACGCCGATCGGCGTCGGGCACGGGGTGACCGGGATCAGCGCCGGAGCCTCCGCGGACGCCGACGCCGTCGCGCTCGCGTCCTCCGTGTTCGACGCGTCCGGTGTCGTGATCGAGGTGCCGGAGTCCCAGCTCGACGCGCTCTCCGCCGTCTCGGGCTCCGGGCCCGCCTACGTCTTCCTCCTCGTGGAGCAGTGGCAGCAGGCCGCCGAGATGCTCGGGTTCTCCCACGACCAGGCCGAGGCGATGGTGCAGGGCACGCTCCGCGGTGCCGTCGAACTGCTCGCCGCCTCCGGCAAGGAGCCCGCCGACCTGCGGAGGGCCGTCACGAGTCCGAAGGGGACCACCGAGCGTGCCGTCGCGGTGCTGCAGGACGCCGATCTCGCGGGGACGTTCGAGCGGGCGTCCCGCGCGGCGATCGCCCGCGCCGAGGAACTGGCGAAGGGCTAGCGGTCGTCCCGGCACGTCCGGCCCGGACCATCGCCCAGACGACGAGCACCCCGGCGAGCACGGTGAGCACCGACCCACCGATCGTCACCGCGTGGTCGAACGCCACCCCCTGGGCGTGGGTCCACGGCGTCGCGGTGAGTGACCCGGTGAACACGGCACCGAGCACCGTGCCGGCGATCGCCACCCCGACGGCCGAGGCCACCTCGGACGAGGTGTCCACGAGGGCGGCGCCGATCGTCGTGCGGTCCTCCGGCAGCCCGTGCAGGACGTTCGTGCCGGCGACCACCCCCACGACCCGCATGCCCGCGGCGACGAGCACGAGCGCCAGGGCGATCCACCCGTAGCCGAGCGGCCCGAGCAGCGTGTACACCGCGAGCCCGACGACCACGGCGGCCGCGCTCGACCACGCGGCGTGCCCGAGTCCGACGTGCCGGACGAAGGGTCCGACGAACGCGCTCCCGGCCACGAGCACGGCGACCTGCGGGAGCATGCCGATCGCGGCGAGGGCGGGCGGCCACCCCCAGGCGAGCTGCAGGTGCAGCGTCACCAGGTAGCCGAGGCCCGCGACCGCGAGGCCCGTGGCCGCCTTGTACGCGAGGCCGCTCGAGACCAGCGGCCGGGCGACGAGCGCGAGGTCGAGCAGCGGGTGCTCGACGCGGCGCTGTCGCACGGCGAACCAGACGCCGCCGCCGATCGCGCCGGCCGTGGCCGCCCAGGCCGTCCAGTCGTCGAGCCCACCGCCGGCGAACCGCGTCGGCGCGACGAGGGCGAGGACGATCGTCACGGTCCCCAGTGCCGCTCCGGTCCAGTCCACGGGAGCCCGGTGCAGCCCCGCTGGGTCGTCCGCGGTGACACCGACGCGGATCCCCACGAACGCGAGTGCGGCGATCGGGACGTCGACGAGCAGGAGCACCTGCCAGGGCGCGACGGCGAGGACGAGTCCGCCCACCGTCGGTCCCACCGCGAGCCCGACGAGCCCGACGGTGGAGATCACCGTGATCGCCCGGACCCGCCGCTCGTCGTCGTCGAAGAGCCGGAACGCGAGGGCCATCGACCCGGGGGTCGTCATCGCCGCCGCGATCCCGGTGGTGACCCGGACGGCGATCAGCTGGTCGGCGGTGGTGACGAACGCGGTCGCGAGGCTCGCCAGCCCGAGGAGCACGAGCCCCACGAGCATCACCCGGCGTCGGCCGTACCGGTCCGCGACGGCACCCGCGGCGAGCATGAGCCCGCCGAACACCACCGAGTACGCCGTCGTCACCCACTGCAGCCCGGTCGCACCGACCTGCAGCTCGCGACCGATCGTGGGGAGCGCGACGTTCAGGACGGAGTTGTCGAGCATCTCGAACAGGAAGACCGCGGCGAGCCCGGCGAGGGCGACACGCGATCCGCGCAGGGATCGGGGAGAGTGGGGGGACCGGACGGCGTTCATGCGTCTAGGTTAAGTCAGTAAACTGAGTGAGTCAATCAGCGAGGAGTCCGCATGCCCAGGAGCGCGCCCCGCGGCGGGCCGGAGACCCGTGCGCGGATCGCCGAGACGGCGTCCGGGATGTTCGCCGAGCACGGCTTCGACGGCGTCACCGTCGCGCAGGTCGCGAAGGCCTCCGGGGTCTCGAGCGTCACGGTCTTCAAGCACTTCCCGCGCAAGGAAGACCTGTTCCTCGACCGCTCCGCCGAGACGGTCGCGCTGTTCGTCGCAGCCGTCGACAACGTTCCGCGTGACGAGGCGCTCGACGCGCTCGAGGCGCTCGCACTGCGCCTGGTCGACGAGCGCGCGCCGGTCTCCGGGCTGGCGCCCGGCGCGCACGCGTTCTTCCGGACGGTCGCCGACTCGCCGGCCCTGCAGTCGCGTGCGCTCGAGCTCGTTGCCGGGGCGCAGCGCGCGCTCGGGGACGCCGTCGGCGACCGACTCCTCGCAGCCCTCTTCGTCGCCGGCTACGCCACGGTCTTCGTCGGGACGGCACGGGCCGTCCTCGCGGGGGAGGACGAGGACACCGTCGTCACGGCGCACCGCGCCGGGCTGGAACGGCTCTTCCGTGCACTCCGGGACGGCGTCGCGTCCGCGACGTGACCGGCTGACGGACTGGAGGGACGGTGCGGGCCCGCCCCGCGCCTCCTGTCCGTCCCGTCCTCACTCCAGGGCGGCGAACCGTTCCAACGCGCTCTCGGTCCCCGAGACGATGATGACGTCGTTCTGGCCGATCACGCTCTCCGGCGTCGCCGGGACGAAGGCCTCGCCGGGGGTCTTGATGCCGAGCACGGTCAGGCCGAAGCGGGTGCGGATCACCGTGGTCGCCAGGTCCTTGCCGCGGACCGACGCCGGCGGGAACATCTTGACCACGGCGAAGTCGTCGTCGAACTCGATGAAGTCGAGCATCCGGCCGGACACCAGGTGTGCGGTGCGCTCGCCGGCCTCGCGCTCGGGGTAGACGACGTGGTTCGCGCCGATCCGGGACAGGATCGTGCCGTGCGACCTGCTGATCGCCTTCGCCCAGATCTGCGGGATGCCGAGGTCGACGAGGTTCGCGGTGATGAGCACGCTCGACTCGAGGTCGCTGCCGGTCCCGACGACGGCGATCGGGAAGTCCTGCGCACCGATCTGCCGCAGGGCGTCGATGTCGGTCGCGTCCGCCTGCACCGCGTGCGTGACGCGGTCCGACCACTTCTGCACGAGCCCGGCGTCGGTGTCGACGACGAGGACCTCGCGGTCCTGCCGCTCGAGCTGCCCGGCGGTGGCGGCACCGAACCGTCCGAGGCCGATGACGAGCACCGGAGCATCGTGGCTGACGGCGCCGAGCGGGTGCGGACGGTTGCGGTCAGCCAACGATCGGCCTCTCCTCGGGACGGCGGAACAGTTGCCGGCTCTGGCTGGCGGCCAGTGCAGCGGCGATGGTCACTGTACCGACACGGCCCAGGAACATCGTCGCCGCGAGCACGTACTTGCCGGACTCGGGCAGGTTCGCGGACACCCCGGAGGACAGCCCGCACGTCGCGAACGCCGAGATGACCTCGAACAGCACGCGGTCGAGGGACTCGTGGGTGATCTGCAGGAGCACGACGGTCGCGACGGCCACGATGGTGGCGCCCCAGAGCACGACCGCCACGGCCACGCGCAGGACGTCGCTCGGGATGCGCCGGCCGAACGCCTCCATGCTCTGGCGCCCGCGGGCCTCGGCGACGGCGGCGAGGAACAGGACCGCGAGCGTCGTGACCTTGATGCCGCCGGCGGTCGAGGCCGAGCCGCCGCCGATGAACATGAGCATGTCCGTGACGAGCAGGCTCGACCCGTTCAGCTGGTCGAAGTCGACGAGGGAGAACCCGCCGGACCGGGTCATCGTGGAGAGGAAGAGGGCCTGGAACGCGGTGCGACCAGCGCCCTCCTCACCGAAGGTGGTCGGGTTCGATGCCTCGAGCGCGATGTACACCGCGGCGCCGCCGACGAGCAGGACCGCGCTCGTCGCGAGCGTGAGCTTCACGTGGATCGGCCAGCGGCGCGGCGTCCGGAGCTGCTTCGTCAGGGCACGGATCACCGGGAAGCCGATCGAGCCCAAGACCACGCCGACCATGAGCAGCGAGAGGAACCAGTAGTCGTGCGCGAACGGGGTGAGTCCGCTGGCGTTCGGCGCGAAGCCGGTGTTCGTGAACGCCATCGCCGCGTAGTAGAAGGAGTCCCCGACAGCCGTCCAGAAGGGCATCCCGGCGATGAGCACGGACGGCAGCAGGAGGAGCCCGAGGACGATCTCGATCGACAGGGTGCTCACCGCGACCGTCGCGAGCAGGGTGCCGACCTCACCGAGACGGACGGCCTGGCCCTCGGGCACGGCGCCGTGGTGGGTCCGCAGGGGGTTCGAGTCGCCGGCCGCCATGAGCTTCGCGCGGAGTCCGAGCTTCCGGGTGACGAAGAGGCCGAGGATCGAGGCGAACGTCAGGACGCCCACGGCCCCGATCTGGGTGCCGATCACCACGAGGGTCTTGCCGAACACCGACCAGTGCGTCGCCATGTCCACGGTGGCGAGCCCGGTGACGCAGACCACCGACGCCGCGGTGAAGAGGGCGTCCGCGAAGTGCGTCGAGCGTCCGTCCGCCGCGGCCCACGGCGTCATGAACAGGCTCGTGAAGACGAAGATCAGCGCCACGAAGACGACGATCGCCAAGCGGGACGGCGACGAGCGGAGGGCGGTGCCGAAACGGGACGGCCGTCGACGGGTCGCTCCCGCCGAGCGGGACGGCGGCTCGTGTCGGTCGAGCATCGTATGCCTCCGTGGACATGGGCGGGACGGTTCGTCATGGTACATCCGTGACGCCCCGGCTAGCCTTGCCCCATGGCCGACATCTTCAGCGTCGTGGCGGACCCCACCAGGCGTGAGCTGCTCGGGACGCTCCTGTCCGCGTACGGCTCGGACGTCACCGGCGGCGAGCTCAGCGTCGGCCAGCTCGTGGAACGCCTCGGCGTCAGCCAGCCGACCGTGTCGAAGCACCTGCGCGTGCTCCGCGACATCGGCCTCGTGACGAGCCGCGAAGAGGGGCAGCACCGCTACTACCGCCTCGACCCGGAGCCGCTCCTCGGCATCGAGGAGTGGGTCCTCCCGTTCACCGGCGCGGTGGACGCCGACGGCACCCCGGCCACGACGGCGTGGACGCTCGACGGGCAACCGGTCTCGGTCCGACGCTCCGGCACGGCGGGCAAGGCCACGGTCGAGGTCGGCACCGAGCTCGGCCGCGTGATGGCCGAGGCCTCCTACCGCGCGACCGCGGCGCTGTCCGGCGCGCAGCAGGGCTGGGAACGGGTCGTCGACCGCAGCCGGAAGCGCTTCACGCGTCGGGGCGACGAGGACTGAACGGGACCTGGACACCGGGTCGCACCCGCCCCTACAGTTGCCAGTGACCACACAGGTCACACCGATTTCCCGAAGGCGGACCATGACCGGCAGTTTCGACGACGTGCGCTTCCTCACCGTCGCTGAGGTCGCCGAGATGATGCGCGTCTCCAAGATGACCGTCTACCGCATGGTCCACGCGGGGGAACTCCCCGCCATCCGCTTCGGCCGGTCCTTCCGCGTCCCGGAGTCCGCCGTCGCGGACGTCCTGCGCGGTGGCATCGCCGACGTCGGCTAGGCGGGTCCGAACCGGCCCGTTCGACATCGCGTCAGGCCTCCGCTAGACTCGGCGGGGTTGTTTTTCCGCGGTCTCGTTGGCCCGGTGTCCACACAACATCAGTCCGAGTGAGGTCCGTATGGGTTCTGTCATCAAGAAGCGTCGCAAGCGCATGGCGAAGAAGAAGCACCGCAAGCTGCTTCGCAAGACGCGCCACCAGCGTCGCAACAAGAAGTAGGCCCCGAGCCTGCAGCGTCATGCCCCGGTTCGCCGGGGCTTTCGCGTTTCCGGGGGCGGATATGGTGGTCCCATGCCCGCCGTGACCCTGCTGACCAAGCCCGGCTGCCACCTCTGCGACGACGCCCGACCGGTCGTCGAACGTGTCGTGGCCGAACACCCGGGGACGACGCTGCAGGAGCTGTCCATCCTCGACGACGACGCCCTCCGCCTGGAGTACGCGGAGGACATCCCGGTCGTCCTGGTCGACGGGCGTGTCCACAGCAACTGGCACGTCGACGCCGACCGGCTCCACCGTGCCCTCGAGAAGGCCGAGGCCCGCGCATGATCCACCACGTCGTCTCCTGGACCCTGCGCGAGGACCTCGACCGCGCACAGTCCGTCGAGCGGATCCGCGAGCTCCTCGTCGGGCTGATCGGCACCGTCGACTCGATCCGTTCCCTGCAGGTCGTCGAGAACGTCGCCTACCCGGGGAAGAACCAGGACGTCGCCGTCGTGGCGACCTTCGACGACCTCGCCGGCCTCGACGAGTACCAGGTGCACCCGCAGCACCAGGCCGCGGCAGCGGAGATCCGTGGCCTGGTCACGGGGCGGGCGGCCATCGACTGGGAGAGCTGAGCCGCGCCTCCTGGCCCGCGCCGGCGCACGCAGAACGGCCCCCGTCCTCGGACAGGGGCCGTTCTCGTGCAGCGGGTGACTACGGGGTGAGGCGCGTCGGGCCGCGGAACAGGTACGTGACCTCGCGGATGGACGGCTCGTGCAGCGCGAGCATGAGCACGCGCGCCAGGCCCATGCCGAACCCGCCGTGCGGCGGCACGCCGTAGCGGAAGAAGTCGAGGTACCAGCCGAGCTCCTCGGGGTCGAGGCCCTTCTCGACGGCCTGTGCCGTCAGGGTGTCGACACGGTGCTCGCGCTGTGCACCCGTCGAGATCTCGGCGCCGTTGAACAGCAGGTCGTAGCTGTTCGTGAGCGTCGGGTCGTCGGCGTGACGCATGTGGTAGTAGGGGCGGATCGACGCGTCGTAGTCGGTGACGAAGACGAACTCCGAACCATGCGTCTCCTTCGCCCAGGCGCTCACGCGGCGCTCGCCCTCGGGGTCGAGGTCACCGTCGGCGCGGACGACCTCGTAGCCGCTGTCGGCGACGATCTTCCGGGCCTCGGCCAGGGTCACGCGCGGGAAGGGTGCGGTCGGGACGACGAACTCGAAGCCGAAGACCGCTTCGATCTCGGCGCCGTACTTCTCCTTGACGGCGGTGAAGCCGGCGACGAGGAGCTCCTCGTGCATGGCCATGACGTCCTCGTGCGACTCGACCCATGAGATCTCGGCGTCGACGCTCGTGAACTCGGTCGCGTGGCGGCTCGTGAACGACGGGTCCGCACGGAAGGCGTCGGCGATCTCGAAGACCGCGCCGAAGCCGGCCGGCTGCGCCATCTGCTTGAAGTTCTGCGGCGACTGCGCGAGGTACGCCGTCGTCTCGAAGTACTCGAGCTGGAAGAGCTCGGCACGCGACTCGGACGCCGAGGCCATCAGCTTCGGGGTGTGGATCTCGATGTAGTCACGCTCGACCCAGTACGTGCGGAACGCGTGCTCCATCGTCGTCTGGATGCGGAAGATGAGGTTCTGCTTGCGGTTGCGCAGGTCGAGGAAGCGCCAGTCGAGGCGCTTGTCGAGCGAGGAGTCGTCCGCGATCGGGGTCTCCGGGATGGCGGCGCTGATGACGGTCAGGTCGCCGACCTTGACCTCGAGCCCGCCGAGCTTGACGCGCTCGTCGTGCTTCAGGGTGCCCTGCACGTGCACGAAGGTGCCGTGCGCGAGGCCGGAGATCGCCTCGGTCGTCGCGAGTGCGGCGGCGGAGGCGTCGTCGCCCTCGACCGCTTCGCGCGTGGCGGGGTTGACGAGCTGTGCGGCGCCGGACTCGTCACGGAGGACGACGAACTGCACCTTCTTCTGGTCTCGGACGGTCTCCACCCATCCAGCGACGGAGACGGGGCCGTCGGGGCGTGCGGCGAGGTCGGCGATGCGGGTGCGTTCGATCACGGTGGTCGAGTCTACCGGTTGCGCCTCGGGCGCCGTCGTCGGATGCGTTCGTTCCTCCACAGGTCGGCTGGCGTCCGGCATCGTCCACAGATGGTCCCGGAGGCGCGGGTCGGGTCCGATGTCTCCGTAGCGTTCCTGACGTGGCCGGGTCGCGAGCTGGAGGGAGACCCCGCACGACGGCAGGGGTCGAGGGGCTCGCGGCCCGGCCGCCTGGGGCGGGGGAGCCCTCACGGGAGTGAAGCGCGCAGGCTGCCGAGCGTCCCGATGAACTCCTCGGCCATGCCCGCCCGCTCGATGAGCTTCGCGTGCCGCGCCCGCGCGTCCACGAGGAACTCGTCGAGCCGTGCGGCCAGCGCTGGCGCGTCCCCGGGGTCCTTCGCGGCCAGACCGTCGACGACCCGGAGCAGCTCGGCCATCTCGTCCAGCGTGAACCCGAGCGGCTTCATCCGCCGGATCACGAGCAGCCGTTCGAGGTCCTGTTCCGTGTAGACCCGGAACCCGCCGGTCGTCCGTCCGCTCGGCACGAGCAGCCCGACCTCGTCGTAGTGCCGGATCGTGCGGAGGGACATCCCGGCGCGGTCGGCCAGTTCGCCGATGTGCATCGTGGTGCTCACGGGGACGACTCTACCCTCACGTGAGGGTAGAGTTCAGGGCGATGTCCGTGACCACCCACGCTCCCACCGCTCCGAGCGTCCTCAGCGCCCTGCGTTCGCCCCGCCTCCTCACGCGCGAGGTCCTCGCCGGGATCGTCACCGCGCTCGCCCTCATCCCCGAGGCGATCTCCTTCTCGGTCGTCGCCGGGGTCGACCCGGCGGTGGGGCTCTTCTCGAGCGTCGTCATCGCCGTCGTGATCTCGATCGTGGGCGGCCGTCCGGCGATGATCTCCGCCGCTGCCGGGTCCGTGGCGCTCGTGATCGCCCCGCTCGTGCGCGACCACGGGATCGCGTACCTCGTCCCGACGATCGTCCTCGGCGGCCTCATCCAGATCGTGCTCGGCTTCCTCGGGGTCGCCCGGCTGATGCGGTTCATCCCGCGCAGCGTGAACGTCGCGTTCGTGAACGCCCTCGCCATCCTGATCTTCACCGCGCAGCTGCCGAACCTGTTCGGTCCGGACGTGCCGGCGGTGGTCTGGGCGCTGACGGCACTCGGCGTCGCCGTCATCATCGGGTTCCCGTTCGTCACGAAGGCGGTCCCGGCACCGCTCGTCGCCGTCGTCGTGATCACCGCGATCACGATCCTGTTCGGCGTCGCCGTGCCAACGGTCGGCGACGAGGGCGCGCTGCCGAGCGCGCTGCCCGGGTTCAGCGGCATCACCACGCCGTTCTCGCTGGGCACGCTGCAGACCATCGCGCCGTACGCGTTCGGCGTCGCGATCGTCGGGCTCATCGAGACGCTGCTCACCGCGCAGCTCGTCGACTCGATCACCGAGACCGGTTCGAGCAAGTGGCGTGAGTCGTGGGGCCAGGGCATCGCGAACGTCGCGTCGGCCTTCTTCGGTGGCACCGGCGGCTGCGCGATGATCGGCCAGACCGTCATCAACGTGAAGACGGCCGGGGCCCGGACGCGCATCTCCACGTTCGCCGCCGGAGCGTCGGTGCTCGTGCTGACGATCGTCCTGCACGACCTCGTGGCCGAGATCCCGATGGCCGCGCTCACCGCCGTGATGATCATGGTCTGCGTCGCCACCTTCGACTGGCACAGCATCCGACCCCGCACGCTCCGGCGGATGCCCCTCGGCGAGACCGCGGTGATGGTGATCACCGTCGTGGTCGTCGTCGCGACGGACAACCTCGCGACCGGCGTGCTCGTCGGGGTGGTCGTCGCCGCGCTCGTCTTCGCCCGCCGAGCCGCCCACGTGGTGACCGTCGCGCGTGAGGTCGTCGACGAGCACACGGTCCGCTACCGGGTCCGCGGGGCGCTGTTCTTCGCCTCGTCGAACGACCTCGTCACCCGCTTCTCCTACGCCGAGGACCCCGAGCACGTCGTCATCGACATGTCCGACGCGCACGTGTTCGACGCCAGCACGGTCGCGGCCCTCGACGGGGTCGAGCAGCGATTCGCCAAGCACGGGTCGACGGTCGAGGTGGTGCACCTCAACACCGGGTCCACGGCGCTCCACGGGCGGCTCTCCGGCGAACTGGGCTGAGTGGTTCCGCATCCGGTGAATCCCCTGTGCGGGCGGTGGGAACCCCTGAGCGACCTACACTGGAACCCATGCCCGCGTCCCGAATCCACCTCGTCCGTCACGGCGAGGTGCACAACCCGGACCGTGTCCTCTACGGGCGGCTCCCCGGCTTCGGGTTGAGCGACCTCGGCAAGCAGATGGCCCTCGCCTCCGCGACCGCGTGGAAGGACGCCGGCGTCGACGTCCGGCGGATCGTGGCCTCGCCGTTGCAGCGCACGCAGGAGTCCGCCGCGCCCTGGTCCGAGGCCTTCGGGCTCGACGTCGCCCTCGACGAGCGGCTCATCGAGCCCACCAACCGGTACGAGGGACAGCCCCCGGGCTTCACCAAGCGTTCGCTCGGACGCCCGGCCGAGTGGCCCTGGATCGCGAACCCGTTCCGGCCGAGCTGGGGCGAGGCGTACGAGTCCATCGCGAACCGGATGCTCGCAGCCGTAGCCACCGCGTGGGAGAGCGTCGACGACGGTGACGTCGTCCTCGTCAGCCACCAGCTGCCGATCTGGATGGTGCACCGCCGTCTCGCCGGCGAACAGCTCTGGCACGACCCGCGCAAGCGACGCTGCGACCTCTCCAGCATCACCACCGTCGAGCGTGTACCCGCCACCTCGTCCGGTCGGTTCACCGAAGTCGGGTACGCGGACCCGGCGCAGGCCCTGCGCGCGACCGCCATCGACGAAGGAGCAGTGTGATCACCAGCAGGAGCAAGCGGTTCGCGGTGCTCGCGGCGACGGCGGTGACCGCCGCCCTCGTCCTGACGGGGTGCTCGTCCGACAACGACTCGCTGTCGAAGCAGTACGGCAGCGGCACGACCCAGAACTACATCTCCGGTGACGGCGCCGTGACCGAGGTCGCCGCCGACAAGCGCACCGACGCGGTCGACTTCGAGGCGAAGGACATCGACGGCGAGACCCTGTCGTCGAAGGAGCTCAAGGGCAAGGTCGTCGTCCTCAACTTCTGGTACGCCGGCTGCCCGCCGTGCCGTGCCGAGGCGAAGTACCTCAACAAGGTCCACGACCAGTTCGCCGACGACGACGTCCAGTTCATCGGCGTCAACGTCCGTGACGAGCAGGCCACGGCCGAGGCGTTCGAGCGCACCTTCAAGGTCGACTACCCGACGGTGCTCGACCAGAAGACCGGCGCGATGCAGCTCGCGCTCTCCGGGCAGATCGCCCCGAACGCCGTGCCCGCCACGATCGTGCTCGACAAGCAGGGCCGCGTCGCCGCCCGCGTCCTCGGTGCGGTCGACGGCCCGGGCATCCTGAACACGCTCGTCTCCGACGAGTTGTCGGGCAAGGCTTCCTGACCCGTGTCCAGCAACCCCTTCGCCGACGCGATCCTCAGCGGGCAGATGGCCGTGGCGCTCCCCGTCGCGGCACTCGCCGGGCTCGTGTCGTTCCTGTCCCCGTGCGTGCTGCCCCTCGTGCCGGGCTACCTCGGCTACGTCGGCGGCGTCGCCGAGGGCGGACAGCGCCGCAGTCGCGTGGTGCTCGGGGTGCTGCTGTTCATCCTCGGCTTCACCGCGGTGTTCGTGGCGTACACGACGGTCTTCGGCGCGCTCGGGTTCTGGCTCGTCCGGTGGCGCGACCTCATCACGCAGATCCTCGGCGTCGTCGTCATCGCGATGGGTCTCGTCTTCGTCGGCCGCTTCACCTTCCTGCAGCGCACGATCAAGCCCGGGTGGACGCCCGCAACCGGCCTGGTCGGTGCGCCCCTGCTGGGCATCGTGTTCGGGCTCGGCTGGACGCCCTGCCTCGGCCCGACCCTCGCGGCGATCAACCTGCTCAGCGTCCAGTCCGGCAGCGCATGGCAGGGCATGTGGCTCGGTGTCGCGTACTGCCTCGGCCTCGGCATCCCGTTCGTCCTCGTCGCGCTCGGCGCCGGCTGGGCCACGGGCGCGATCCGCGCCGTGAAGCGCCACATGCGCATCGTCAACATCATCGGAGGAGCGATCCTGATCGTCATCGGTCTGCTCATGGTCACCGGCATCTGGTCGGCCGTCATGTCGAGCGTCGGGGCGGTGATCCAGACCTTTGTCCCCGCAGTCTGACCCCGACATCGACTCCACCGACACCTCGGCGGACCCGCAGCGACCGTCGGACCACGTCGACGGATCCGGCCCGGAGACGGCTGCAGGCGGGTCGGGCGACTCCGGCGTCAACCAGCCGAAGCTCGGGGCCGTCGGGTACCTCCGCTTCTTCTGGCGGCAGCTCACGAGCATGCGCACGGCGCTGTTCCTCCTCATGCTGCTGGCGCTCGCGGCGATCCCGGGGTCCCTGGTCCCGCAGCGCACGGCCGACCCGAACGGCGTCGTCCAGTACAAGGCCGACCACCCGCAGCTCTTCCCGGTCCTCGACAAGCTGCAGGTCTTCGACACCTACACGTCGGTGTGGTTCTCGGCGATCTACCTGCTGCTCTTCGTCTCCCTGATCGGCTGCATCGTCCCGCGCACGAAGCACCACTGGCAGGCGCTGCGCACCCGACCCCCGAAGACCCCGGTCCGCCTGAGCCGTCTGGCCGGCTACCGCTCGGTCGCCGTCGACGGCGAGGGCGTCACGCCGGAGCACGCCGTCACCCGCGCGATGGCGATCCTCAAGCGCTCCGGCTACCGCGTCGAACGCTTCGGCGACTCGGTGAGCGCCGAGCGCGGCTACCTGCGCGAGACCGGCAACCTGGTGTTCCACGCGGCGCTCGTGGGTGTGCTGCTCGCGGTCGGTGTCGGCGGCGGGTTCGGGTACACCGGCCAGCGGCTCCTCGTCGAGGGCCAGACGTTCTCGAACGTGCTCGGCTCGTACGACTCGTTCAACCCCGGCCGCTGGTTCCAGCAGAGCGACCTCAAGGGCTACAACTTCACGCTCGACAAGTTCGTCACCAAGTACGAGGAGCGCAACCTCGACGCCCTCGGCCAGGCGCTCGACTACTCGGCGACGGTGACGACGCAGGAGAAGGGCGGCTCCAAGCAGACGAGCCGCCTCGGCGTCAACGACCCGGTGAGCGTCGGCGGCACCAACGTCTACCTCCTCGGCAACGGTTACGCGATGGACGTCACCGTGCGCGACGGCGACGGCAACGTGGCGTTCCAGGACACCGTG
This sequence comes from Curtobacterium sp. 320, assembly GCF_031455235.1. Lineage (NCBI taxonomy): Bacteria > Bacillati > Actinomycetota > Actinomycetes > Micrococcales > Microbacteriaceae > Curtobacterium > Curtobacterium sp. 320. The sequence goes on from NZ_JAVDSI010000001.1 coordinate 440,159, forward strand.
CCGTTCCTCCCCGAGGACGCGAACTACACGTCGACCGGTGTCATCAAGGTGCCGGACGCGCTGCCGGACCAGCTCGGCATGGTCGGGTTCTTCTACCCGACGGCGTCGAAGCTCTCGACCGGCGCGTACGCCAGCGCCTACCCGGACGACCAGAACCCGCTGCTGACCCTGCAGGTCTACACGGGTGACCTCGGGCTCGACGACGGCGTCCCGCAGAGCGTCTACACGCTCGACACCAGCGGGCTGCAGCAGATCGCGGGCCGCCAGTCTAAGACCGCCAGTGTCGAGCTGAAGCCCGGGCAGACCAAGACGCTGCCGGACGGCGCCGGGTCGATCACGTTCGACGGGGTGAAGCGCTACGTCTCGCTCGACGTCCACCACGACCCGTCGCAGCTGTGGGTCGGCGGCTTCGCCGTGCTGTCCGTCCTCGGGCTCCTCACGTCGCTCTTCGTCCCGCGCCGTCGCGTCTGGGTGAAGGTCGTGCCGCGCCGCGACGGCAGCGCCGACGCCGAGCCGGGCTACGACCTCGAGTACGCGGGCCTCGCACGCGGCGAGGACCCGAACCTCGAACGGGCCGTGGCGGACATCGCCAAGCGCCACACGTCGGACCTCGGAGTTAGGATGCCCCAGTGAACGACATGACCACGAACCTCGCGACCTACTCGGTCGTGCTGACGTACTCCGCCATGGCGGTCTACGTCATCGCGTTCATCGCGTTCGCCCTCGACATGGCGAAGCGGGCCGGCGACGTGACGGCTGCGTCCGACGCCGCTGCGGCGCCCGCCGCCGGCGCGGAGCGGACCGTCGCGACCGTCCAGGGCGGCACCGTCGTCCTCGAGCAGGTCGCCGTCACCGACGAACGAGCCGGGCGCCGCGGGACGAAGTTCGAGCGGGTCGGCATGGCGATGACGATCCTCGCGCTCGTGCTGCACGTCGCGTCCGTCGTCCTGCGCGGGATCGCGGCCGACCGCGTGCCGTGGGGCAACATGTTCGAGTTCTCGCTGACCGGCACGGCGCTGATCACCCTGATCTTCCTGCTCGTGCAGTTCTGGCAGAACCTGAAGTTCCTCGGCGTCTTCATCACCGGCCTGACGATCATCCTGCTCGGCATCGCGACCGTGAACTACTGGGTGCCCGTCGTGCCGCTGCAGCCCGCGCTGCAGTCGTACTGGCTCGTCATCCACGTCTTCGTCGCCATCGCCGGCACGGGCTTCTTCGCCCTCGGCGCCGGACTCGCCGTGGCGCAGCTCGTGCAGACCTACCGCCAGGGTCGGACCGCCTCGGGCAAGCTCCGCTTCATGGAGACGCTGCCGGACGCCGACCGGCTCGAGGTCCTCACCTACCGCGTCCTGCTCGTCGGGTTCGTCCTCTGGACCTTCACGCTCATCGCCGGTGCGATCTGGGCCGAGCGCGCCTGGGGTCGCTACTGGGGGTGGGACACCAAGGAGGTCTGGACCTTCATCATCTGGGTGGTCTACGCCGGGTACATCCACGCGCGTGCGACCCGCGGGTGGCGTGGCGCGCGGTCGTCGTGGCTGGCCCTCATCGGCTTCGCCGCGGTGATGTTCAACTTCTCGGTCGTGAACGTGTTCTTCAAGGGCCTGCACAGCTACTCCGGACTCTGAGCCGGACGGGTCGCTGATGCGGCCCTGGTCGCGACCACGGCCGGACGGGAGGCGCGGTGCCAGCTGGCACCGCGCCTCCCGTCCGTCGTCGGCGCGAGTCCGAGGCCCGAGCCCGGACGCGAGCGCGAGGTCGCGCAATCCGTCGCTCGGCGCGCGTCGGAGCGACCGAACGTGCGACCTCGGTGAACGTGAGCGGCAGGTCGTGCGACCGGGCAGACCCGGGCGGCCGAGCCGACCGGGGCGGCCGGGCGGGCGGTCAGCCGGCGAGGAGCGCGTGCACCCGCTCGAGCCGCGCGAGCCACCACGCGGTACGCTCCGGCCACGCGGCGTTCCGCTCCAGCAGGTCCCGGTCGACCTCGACCCGCCGCACCGGCACCCGCCCGTCCACCGGCAGCAGCGGTGCCGCCGACACGTCCGACGTGAACATCGCCGCGGTGCCGAGCCCCGCGGCGTACCCGGGCGACATCGCCTCGGCCGCGAGGAACGCCCCCATCCCCAGCCCGACCGACGTGTCGAGCGCACTCGAGACCACGCAGGGGAGCCCGGCGTCGGCGACGACCGCACGCGCGGCGGTGATGCCGCCGAGGGGCTGCGCCTTCACGACGAGGACGTCGGCGGCACCGGCCCGGGCGACGGCGAGCGGGTCCGAGGCCTTGCGGACGCTCTCGTCCGCGGCGATCGGCACGCCGAGTCCGGCGATCCGCTGCCGGAGCTCGGCGAGTTCCGGCACCGTGCGGCACGGCTGCTCGGCGTACTGCAGGTCGAACGGGGCGAGGCGCTCGAGGGCCTCTGCGGCGGAGTCGACGCTCCAGAGCCCGTTCGCGTCCACCCGGACCGCAGCGGAGGGGCCCATCACCCGTCGGACCTCGGCGACGCGGGCCACGTCGTCGTCGATGATGGTGCCTGGTTCGGCGACCTTGACCTTGGCGGTCGTGCAGCCCGGGTACCGCGCGAGGAGGTCCGCGACGCCGTCCGGAGCGATCGCCGGCACGGTGGCGTTCACGGGGACGCTGTCCGCGGCGGGCTCGTGCGTCGTCCAGCCGAAGTCGACCGCAGCCCGGAGCCACGCGGCGGCCTCGGCGTCGTCGTACTCGACGAACGGGGAGAACTCGGTCCACCCGGCCGGACCGCGCAGGACGAGGGCCTCGCGCACCGTGATGCCGCGGAACCGCACCCGCATGGGCAGCGCCACGACGTGCGCGTCGGAGAGGAGGTCGTCGAGGTCGGGGAGCACCTGGCCATCATCCCAGGAGCACCCAGGGCACCCCACGGTTCCTCGGAGCGGACCGCCAGGGCAGCGCACTAGTCTGCATCGGTCGGCCACGGTCGGCACCCCAGCACGAACGTCGGCCACGGTCGGCACTCCAGCACCAGCACCGAGGACGAGGGAGGACCTGTGGCGCCGGAACCGCAGCAGCGCGCGTCGCAGCGATCCGCAGCACCGTCCTCGGCGCGTGCGCAGGCCCCGGGCGCGCGTGCGCAGTCTCCGAGTGCGCGTGCGCAGGCCCCCGGTCGCGACACCGGCGAGTTCGCCCGGCTCATGCAGCGGAACACCGTCGACGTCCGGCAGGAAGCCCAGAAGGGGCGCAAGAAGCGCAACCCGATGGTCGGCAAGATCGCCCTGGGGCTCGCGGTCGTCTCCGCCGCGGTCGACGCCAGCGCCTTCGCCGTGTTCATGGGCGGCGACACCGACTTCGCCTTCGGCATCTGCTTCGTGGTGGTCTTCCTCACGCTCATCGCCGCGGTGCTCGGGTTCGTCGCCGCTGTGGGCTCGTTCGGCCGCTGGTACGGCGCCGTCGGGGTCGTCGTGGCGTTCTTCGCGAACCCGGTGATCCTCATCGTGCTGCTCGTGATCGTCGCCCCCGAGCTGCTGACCGACATGGGTGGTTCGGCCGCGACGGACGGCGCGGGGCTGTAGCACGCGGCGGTAGCGTTGGAGCATGGCTGCTCCCGTCTCCGACCTGTTCGACCCCGACGTCTGGACCGCGGTTCCGATCGCGGAGCAGTTCACCGACATCACGTACCACAAGCACGTCTCCCACGGGATCGTCCGGGTCGCGTTCGACCGGCCCGAGGTGCGGAACGCCTTCCGTCCGCGCACCGTCGACGAGCTGTACCGCGCCCTCGACGACGCCCGGCAGGACCCGCGTGTCGGCGTCGTGCTCCTCACCGGGAACGGCCCGAGCCCGAAGGACGGCGGGTGGGCGTTCTGCTCCGGCGGCGACCAGCGCATCCGCGGCCGGAGCGGCTACCAGTACGTCGGTGACGAGGGTGCGCCGCCCGAGGGTGTCGACCCGGCAGCGGCGCAGGCGTCGATGGGGCGGCTGCACATCCTCGAGGTCCAGCGGCTCATCCGGATGATGCCCAAGGTCGTCATCGCCGTCGTCCCGGGGTGGGCGGCGGGTGGGGGCCACTCGCTGCACGCGATCTGCGACCTCACCATCGCGAGCGCCGAGCACGGCAGGTTCAAGCAGACCGACGCCGACGTGGGGTCGTTCGACGGCGGGTACGGCAGCGCCTACTACGCCAAGCAGATCGGCCAGAAGTTCGCGCGCGAGGTCTTCTTCCTCGCGCAGGAGTACTCGGCGCAGCGCGCGTACGAGATGGGCGCCGTGAACGCCGTCGTCCCGCACGAGGACCTCGAGCGCGAGGCGATCCGCTGGGGCGAGATCGTGCTCGGCAAGTCCCCGACGGCGATCCGGATGCTCAAGTACGCCTTCAACGCGGTCGACGACGGCATGGTCGGCCAGCAGGTGTTCGCCGGTGAGGCCACGCGGCTCGCCTACGGCACCGACGAGGCGGTCGAGGGTCGCGACTCCTTCCTCGAGAAGCGCGCGCCCGAGTGGACGTCCTTCCCCTGGCACTACTGATGGCCCGTCCGCTGGACGCGACCGGCACGTCGGACGCGTCGGTCGTGCTGCGGGGCCTGGAGGCGGCACTCGCCGGCGGCCCCGCCCTGCTCCCGGTCGCGGACGGCGCCCCGGCGCTGCCGACACCCGCTCCGGCCACCGTCCCGCAGCGGGTCGCCCTGGTCGTCGAGACGAGCGGGTCCACCGGCACCGGCAAGCGCGTGGCGCTCTCGTCGGAGGCGCTGCTCGCCGGTGCCGCTGCGGCGGACGCGGCACTCGGGGGCCCCGGCGGCTGGGTGCTCGCGTTGCCGACGCACTACATCGCGGGGCTCAACGTCCTGACCCGGTCGATCACCGCGGGGACTGCGCCCGTCGTCGTCGCTCCCGGGCACTTCGACGCGGGTGCGTTCGCCGACGCGGCCGACCGGCTCGTCACCGGTCCCGGGGCACCGCGGCGCTACACCTCGCTCGTCCCGGTGCAGCTCGCCCGCGTGCTCGACGACGAGCGGGCCACCCGTGCCCTCGCCGGGTTCGACGCCGTGCTCGTCGGCGGGCAGGCGACCCCGGCGCCCCTCCGTGACCGGGCCCGCGCCGCCGGCGTCCGGATCGTGACGACCTACGGCGCGAGCGAGACGAGCGGCGGGTGCGTCTACGACGGTGTCCCGTTCGGTACCGTCCGCACCGAGCTCGTGGACGGCGAGCTGTTCCTGTCCGGGCCGATGCTCGCCGAGGGCTACCTGGACGACCCCGACCGCACGGCGGCGACCTTCACCGAGCGCGACGGACACCGCTGGTACCGCACGGGCGACGCCGCCGAGGTCGTCGACGGTGTCGTGCGGGTGCTCGGCCGGCTCGACGACGTCGTGATCTCGGGCGGCGAGAAGGTCCCGCTCGGCGCCGTCGAACGGATCGTCCGCGGGCTCGACGGGCAGGAGGGCGCGGTGGTCACGCGCCGGGCGTCGGGGGAGTGGGGCGAGGTCCCCGTCGTCGTGACCGAGCGGCCGCTCGACCTCGAGGTGGTCCGCGCCGCGGTGGGCGACGCCCTCGGGCGGGCCGCACGGCCCGCCGACGTGGTCGTCGTCGAGCGGCTCCCGATGCTCGCCACCGGCAAGCCGGACCGCCGGGCGATCCGCGCGATCGCTGACCCGACCGCCTGACGGACGCGGGTCGACCGCCGACGGTGATCCGTTCCTCCTGTGCCGGCGTCCCGGACGCACGGCGGACGCGGATACGATGGACGGTCGTGGCACGCACGAAGAACACGAACCGGTCCAGGAACCGCTCCGGCAACCCGGCCAAGGCCGCGGCACCGCAGCGCACGAAGCGCCGCGCGACCGCGGGCGACTGGATCGGCGGGGCGCGCCTGCGCACCCTGACGCTCGGCGTCGTCCCCGTCGTGATGGGCACGACGGTCGGGTTCGTGGACAGCGGTGAGGCCGGTGACTTCGGCGACTGGCTCGCGAAGGGCCACCACCTGCCCATCGCGATCCTGGCGCTGCTCGTCGCGCTGTTCCTGCAGATCGGCGTGAACTACAGCAACGACTACTCCGACGGGGTGCGCGGCACGGACGAGTTCCGCGTCGGGCCGGCCCGTCTCACCGGAGCCGGACTCGCGAAGCCCCGCACCGTGCTGACCGTCGCGCTGACGTTCTTCGGGCTCGCCGCCGTCGCCGGCATCGTCATCGTGGTGCTCACCCAGCTGTGGTGGCTCCTGCTCGTGGGCGCTGCCGCCATCGTCGCGGCGTGGTTCTACACCGGCGGCAAGAAGCCGTACGGGTACAACGCGCTCGGCGAGGTCTTCGTGTTCGTGTTCTTCGGACTCGTCGCCGTCCTCGGCACGCAGTTCGTCCTCATCGACCGGGTGACCCCGAGCGGGTGGGCCGCTGCGATCGCGGCCGGGTTCTTCGCCTGTGCGGTGCTGATGGTGAACAACATCCGCGACATCGACGAGGACCGGCTCGCGGGCAAGCGCACCCTCGCGGTCGTGGTCGGACGCCCGGTCGCCCGGGTGCTCTACGGCCTGTTCCTGATGCTGCCGTACGTGGTGCTGCTCTGGTTCGTGCTGCTCTACTTCCGCACCGGGTTCACGTACTTCTCGCTGCTGCTGGCGCTGCCGGCACTCGCGATCGGCGTCTCGTCGCGGAAGCCGCGGGAGCTCATCACGGCGCTCCAGCTGTCGTCGTTCGCGTCGCTCGTGTTCGGCGTGGTGCTCGGCATCACGCTCGCCGTCCAGCCGTAACCAGGCGGGTCAATCGTCGCGGTGCTCGCGGCGCGCTGCGTGGCGGTCGGCGTCGGAGACCGGCTGCTCGACCGGGGAGTCGCTGTCGGCCGCGTCGACGAAGTCGTCCTCGAAGTCGGTGTCGACGTCGTGCTCCGGCGCCGGTCGACGGTTCGCCAGGCTCTCGGTGACGCGACCGCGCAGCTTCGGCAGGGCGATGTACGAGATGAGCAGCGCCACGAGCGCGGCGACGATCGTCGCCCAGGAGCCGGGCATCGGCGTCAGGAGCAGGAGCAGTGCCAGCGCCGCGGCGAAGATGCCGAGGCGGGCGAGGGTGTACACGAGCCACGCTTTCACCTGCGCAAGTCTACGGATGCGCAACCGGCAGGGACCCCACAGGCTGCCGACCTAGACTCCCGGCCATGATCCGACTGTGGCTGATCGTCGTCGTGGCCGCCGTGGCGTTCACGGTCTACGCGGCCATCGACGCCGCCACGATGCCCCGCGAGCGTGTCCGTTCCCTCAGCCGCGGCGTGTGGGTCCTCCTCGTGATCGTGCTCCCCGTGCTCGGCGGCGTCCTCTGGTTCGTCCTCGGCCGGGCACCGGCGATCCGTCCCGGCGGTGGCTCCGGGTACCGTGGTCCCGAAGACGACCCGGACTTCCTCGGCGGCCCCAGCGGCCCCGAGCAGCACCGCACGGACAAGGACCAGGACGACGAGACCCTCCGAGACCTCGAACAGCAGTTCCGCGAACGAGAACGCCGCGCCGACCGAGACCGCCGCGACCAGCACCGCGACGACGACGGCCGCACCGATCGCTGACGGTCCGGCCGGTTCCGGCAGCCCGGCGACCGACTTCGCCGTCGCGCTCCTGACCGAGCTCGCCCGGGCCGGTGTGACCGACGTCGTGGTGAGCCCCGGCTCCCGATCGCAGGCGCTCGCCCTCGCTGCCGTCGCCGTCGAGCGCGCGGGCGGCATCAGCGTGCACGTCCGGCTCGACGAGCGCACCGCCGGCTTCTTCGCGCTCGGGCTCGCCGTCGAGTCCGGTCGGCCCGCCGCGGTCGTGACCACCTCGGGCACCGCGGTCGCCAACCTGCACCCCGCCGTGCTCGAAGCGCACCACTCCGGTGTGCCGATGATCGTCGTCAGCGCGGACCGCCCCGACGAGCTCCGCGGCATCGGCAGCAACCAGACCACGGTGCAGCCCGGGCTCTTCGGGCCGGCCGTCGCCGTCGTCCGCGACGTCGAGGCGCCCACCGCGCACGGTGTCGACGCCGACACCGCCGACACCGTCCGGGTACTCGTGCGCGAAGTCGTCGCCGCTGCCGCCGGCCACACGGGGCAGCCCGGTCCGGTCCAGCTCAACGTCGCCTTCCGCGAACCGCTGTCGGCCGGGCTCGGCGAGGGGACGGTCCAGCCGGTGCCCGACGACGAGGTCGACCTCGCGTTCGCCACCCGGCGCGTGCACTCCGGTCTGCCGGTCGTCGACCTCGCGCCGGACGACGAGCCCGCGACGGTCGTCATCGCGGGACACGACGCGGGGGCGGACGCCGAGCGGATCGCCTGGGAGCTCGGTGCGCCGTTGCTCGCCGAGGTGTCGAGTGGTGCGCGGTTCGGGCGGAACCTGGTCGTCACCTACCGGGAGCTCCTGCGCGACCCGGACTTCGGCGGCGCGGTCCGCCGCGCCGTCGTGCTCGGCCACCCGACCCTCAGCCGCGAGGTCCCCGCCCTGCTCCAGCGCGCCGACGTCGAGACGATCGTGGTCCGCGGACCGGGAGTCGATCCCTACGACCCGGCCCGCGCCTCCCGGCCCGACGCCGCGACCACCTTCGTGTCGGACGTCCGCGTGACGGGCCGCACCCGGCCGGAGCACCGCGCCTGGGTCGGCCGGTGGGTCGCCACGAGCCGCGCGCTGCTCGGCGGTGGCGACGCCGGCCCCGACCTCGATGCGAAGCGCTCCAGCGACCGCGCCGAGCGCAACAAGTTCCTCCGCGACGAGGTGGCGCTCCGCCGCCGCGCCGTCGACCGCACGATGCTCGCGGACGCCGTCTGGGGTGCGACCTGGCCGCACGACCGCCTCGTGCTCGGCGCCTCGCAGATCATCCGGGTGGCCGACGGGCACGTCGCGGGCAAGGCGATCCGCGTGCACGCGAACCGCGGGCTCGCGGGCATCGACGGGACGATCTCGACCGCGCTCGGGATCGCCGCCGCGCTCGAGCGTTCCACGGCCTCGGTCGGCACGACACGCGTCCTGCTCGGCGACCTCACGTTCCTGCACGACCTCGGGGCGCTCGTGGCCGGCACCGAGGAGCACCCGCACCGCGTGCAGGTCATCGTCGGGAACGACGGCGGGGGAGCGATCTTCCGGGGGCTCGAGGTCGCGGCGACGACACCGGAGGCCGACATGCGCCGCATGATGACGACGCCGCAGCACGTCGACGTCCAGCCGGTGGTGACCGGGCTCGGCTGGGAGTACCGGCGCGCGGCGACCTGGGGCGACCTCGAGCGGGTCCTGACGGACCCGGCCGAGCGCGTCGTCATCGAGGTGCCGCTGGCCGACTGAGCGGCACCGGGCCGCTGCCGGCGCGCCGGGCCGGCACCGCGCCTCCTGGCCGTCGACTAGGCGAGCGCGTCGGTGACCGGACGGAACTTCAGGGCGGTCTCGGCGACCTCGCGCGCCGGGTCGGACCCGGCCACGATGCCCGCGCCGGCCCACGCCCGCACGGTGCCGTCGTCGGTGATCCGCGCGCTCCGCAACGCGAGCATCCACTCACCGTCCCCGTTCGCCCCGAGCCACCCGACCGGCCCGGCGTAGCGCCCGCGGTCGACGCCCTCGAGCTCGGAGACGAGCCGGACGGCGACGTCGGTCGGGGTCCCCGCGACCGCGGCGGTCGGGTGCAGGGCGTCGGCGACGTCGAGCGAGGTCGTGCCGACGGGCAGCGTCGCCTGGACGTCGGTCGCGAGGTGCCACAGGTTCGGCAGCTGCAACCGGAACGGCTCCGGGTCGGCGCGGAGGTCGGACGCGATCGGGGCGAGCGCGGCCAGCAGGCTCTGGATGGCGAAGCCGTGCTCCTCGACGTCCTTCGCGCTCGCGGCGAGGGCCTCGGCGGCGGCGCGGTCGGACACCGGGTCGGTCCCGCGCGCCGCACTGCCCGCGAGCACGCGCGCCGAGAGCCGGGTGCCGTCGGTCCGGGCGAGGGTCTCCGGCGTCGCCCCGACGATCCCGTCGACGGCGAACGTGACGCACTGCGGGTACGCCTCGGCGAGGTCGAGCAGGATCGCTCGCTGGTCGGCGCCGTCGGGGAGGGTCCCGACGAGGTCCCGCGCGAGCACCACCTTCTCGGCGTCGCCGGCGGTGATCCGCCGGACGGCGTCGGCGACCGTGGCGGCGTAGGCGTCCTCGTCGATGGCACCGGGACGGAGCGCGACGGACACGTGCGGACCGACGCGCGGCACCGGGACCGACGTGCGCGTGAAGGTGAGGGGTTCGGGGTCGAGCGTGGTGTCGACGGCGGTGAGCCAGGCCTTCCCGCGGCGGCGGCCGATCACGACGCGCGGGACGATCAGCACGCTCGTCTCGGTCGAGTCGTCGGCGAACGCGAACGAGCCGAACGCGACGAGCCCGGTGCCGCGCAGCTGCACGGGGTCGTCGACCACGGCGTCGCGGACCAGGGACCGCCAGGCCGCCGAGGCCTCGCGCATCCGGTCCGGGCCGGTGAACGTCCACCGGACGGCCTCGCCGATGCCGACGATCCCGTCGCCGTTCCGCACGAACGCGAGCGGGCTGTCCCGGAGGGTGTGGCGGAGGACGGCGCCCGGGTCGTCGAGGATCCGGGTCGAGACCGTCAGCGATGGGGCCGCCGTGGTGGTTCGGGTCACCCCACAGATCGTACGCGCCGCGCGGGGAACGTCCGGGCACGACCTCTAGGATGTTGTGGGTGAGCAGAGCGGACCTGAACAAGCGGCCGGACGAGGTGGCGGCCATGTTCGACGACGTCGCCGCGAAGTACGACCTCACGAACGACATCCTCTCGGCGGGCAACGCTCCGCTGTGGCGTGTCGCGACGGTCCGCGCGGTCGACCCCCAGCCCGGCGAGAAGGTGTTGGACATCGCCGCGGGGACGGGCACGAGCGCGGCGGCCTTCGCGAAGAAGGGTGCCGAGGTCACGGCGCTCGACCTCTCCGCGGGCATGATCGCCGTCGGCCGGGAACGCCACCCCGAGATCACCTTCGTCGAGGGCGACGCCGAGCAGCTGCCCTTCGACGACGACACCTTCGACGCCGTCTCGATCTCGTTCGGGCTGCGCAACGTGAACGACCCGATGCAGGCGCTCGGCGAGATGCTCCGGGTCCTCAAGCCCGGCGGTCGTGTCGTCATCTGCGAGTTCTCCACGCCGCCGCTCGCCCTGCTCCGCTTCGGGTACGGCACGTACCTCAAGCGCGTGCTCCCGGGCGTGGCACGGCTGTCCAGCAGCAACCCGGCGGCCTACCGCTACCTCGCCGAGTCGATCGAGGCGTGGCCCGACCAGCAGGTCCTCAGCCAGTGGCTGCGCGGCGTCGGGTTCTCGGTCGTCGCCTACCGCAACCTCACGGCGGGTATCGTCGCACTGCACCGCGGTCGCAAGCCCGTCGCGGGCGAGGTCCGCGAGTCCGTCGCCCGGCGTGCCAAGGCCCGTCGCGAGCACCAGCACACCGGTGAGCAGCCGAGCGTCGACCCCACCGACGCCTGACCGGTCCCTCCACCCCCGAACACGGAGCAGCACTTGAATCCGAGCGTCCCGGTCGCACGTCGCGCACCGAGTCTCCGCGCATCGCTGGGCATCGGCGAGCGACTGTTCGCCACGCCCGCGGAACGCCGGTTCATCGCCGCGGTCGACGACGGCCTCGAGCTCGTCGAGCAGGGGCTCGAGGAAGCCATGCGCTCCACCGACACCCTCGCCGACACGACGAGCCGGTACCTGCTGTCGGCCGGGGGCAAGCGGATCCGGCCGACGCTCACGCTCCTCATCGCGCAGCTCGGTGACGGGGTGACCGATGCGGTCGTGAAGGCCGCCGTGAGCATCGAGACGACCCACCTGGCGTCGCTCTACCACGACGACGTGATGGACGAAGCGCCCGTCCGACGCGGTGTCCCCGCGGCCCACGTGACCTACGGCAACAACGTGGCGATCCTCACCGGCGACCTGCTGTTCGCGCGTGCCAGCCTCATCACGGCCGACCTCGGCACCGAGGGCATCCGGATGCAGGCGGAGACCTTCCAGCGGCTCTGCATGGGGCAGCTCCACGAGACGACGGGCCCCCAGCCCGAGGACGACCCGGTCGAGCACTACATCCAGGTGCTCAGCGACAAGACCGGCTCGCTCATCGCGACGGCTGCCCGTGCCGGCGTGATGTTCTCGGGCGCCGACCGCACGTACCTCGACGCCGTCGGCACGTTCGGCGAGAAGGTCGGCGTGGCCTTCCAGCTCGTCGACGACGTGATCGACCTCGCCCCCGCGAAGGCCAAGACCGGCAAGATCGCCGGCAACGACCTGCGCGCCGGCGTCGACACCCTGCCGCTGCTGCAGCTCAAGCGCCTCGCCGCGACCGGTGCCCCCGACGCGGTGGACCTGCTCGGGCGCATCGAGCGCGACGTGAACGCCGCACCGGACGACGTCGTCGACTCGGCGCCGTACCAGTCCGCCGTGGCCGCCCTGCGCGAGCACGAGGCGACCGCCGCGACCCGTGCCGTCGCGGTCCGCTGGGCGACGGACGCCGTCGACGCCCTCGCACCCCTGCCGGACGGCACCGTCAAGCGGGCACTCGTCCGCTTCGCCGAGTCCGTCGTCGAACGCAGCCGCTAGCGCCGGACCGCCGCGGAGACCGACGGTCCCGCCCCTCGAACCCCCTCGGGAGCACCCCACCCGAACGAACTGGAGACGATCAGTGCCCACCCTCCGAGTCGCCATCGTCGGCGCAGGCCCCGCCGGCATCTACGCCGCCGACATCCTGCTGCGCGAGGCCCACGGCCACGACGTGTCGATCGACCTGTTCGAGCAGCTGCCCGCCCCCTACGGCCTGGTCCGCTACGGCGTCGCCCCGGACCACCCGCGCATCAAGGGCATCGTCAACGCGCTGCGCGACGTGCTCGACCGCGGTGTCGTGCGGCTGTTCGGCAACGTCCGCTTCGGCGAGGACATCACCCTCGACGACCTCCGGCAGCACTACCACGCGGTCGTGTTCTCGACGGGTGCGATCAAGGACGCCGACCTCGACGTCCCCGGTGTCGAGCTCGACGGGTCGTACGGCGCCGCCGAGTTCGTCAGCTGGTTCGACGGCCACCCCGACGTCCCGCGCACGTGGCCGCTCGAGGCCGAGAGCGTCGCGGTGATCGGCAACGGCAACGTCGCCCTCGACGTCTCGCGCATCCTCGCGAAGCACGCCGACGACCTGCTGCCGACCGAGATCCCCGCGAACGTGTACGAGGGGCTCAAGGCGTCCCCGGTCACCGACGTGCACGTGTTCGGCCGCCGCGGCCCGGCGCAGGTGAAGTTCACCCCGCTCGAGCTCCGCGAGCTCGGCGAGCTCCGCGACGTCGACATGATCGTCTACGACGAGGACTTCGACCACGACGAGGCCTCGAAGACCGCCATCGCCACGAACAAGCAGGTCATGGTGATGAACCGCGTCCTCGAGCAGTGGCGCACCCGTGAGACCGGCCAGGCGAGCCGCCGACTGCACCTGCACTTCTACGCGAAGCCCCTCGAGTTCGTCGGCGAGGACGGCAAGCTCACCGCCATCCGGTACGAGCGCACGCGGCCGAACGGCCAGGGCGGCGTCGAGGGCACGGGCGAGGTCCGCGAGATCCCGATCCAGGCCGCCTACCGCGCGGTCGGGTACTTCGGCTCGCCGTTGCCCGGCGTCCCGTTCGACGAGCGCCACGGCGTCATCCCGAACCACGAGGGCCAGGTCCTCGACGACGACAACCAGCAGATCCCGGGCGTCTACGCGACGGGCTGGATCAAGCGCGGCCCCGTCGGGCTCATCGGCCACACCAAGTCCGACGCGATGGAGACCGTCCAGCACATCGTGAACGACCAGGCGAGCTGGTGGACCCCGGCCGACCCGTCCGAGGGGGCGATCCCGGCCCTGCTCGCCGAGCGCGGGGTCGAGTACACCGACCTCGACGGTTGGCACAACCTCGACACCCACGAGCTCGCCCTCGGCGAGGCCGAGGGCCGCGAGCGCATCAAGGTCGTCCCGCGCGAGGACATGGTCGACGTGTCCCTCGGCCGGGTCGACGCCCGCACGGGCTCGGCGACGAGCTGACCGGCAGCCCGCGAACGCCATGACGACCGCACGCCCCGCACCGCCCACCGCGCTGCGGGGCGTGTCCGTCTCCGGGGTCCGGCTCGAGGGCGTCGACGTCGCCCGTGCGCTGGCGTTGCTCGGCATGATGGCGACCCACGTCGGGGGCATCGCCGACCAGGTCGACTGGTCCGATCCCGGCACCTGGGCCGCCGTCGCCCACGGCCGGTCGTCGTCGCTCTTCGCGGTGCTCGCCGGCGTCTCGATCGGTCTGACGAGCGGCCGGAGGTCGCCGCCCGGCCCGCCGCGGATCGGCCGGGTCCGTGGCCGGCTCGCGATCCGCGCGCTCGTCGTGGTCGCGGTCGGCTTGCTGCTCATGGCGCTGCAGACCCCGGTCTACGTCATCCTCCCGACGTACGGCGTGCTGTTCCTGCTGGCGATCCCGGTGCTCCGGGTCCGTGCGCGCTGGCTGCTGGTCCTCGCTGCGGCGTGCGCCGTGCTGTCGCCCGTCGTCGCCCTCGGCATCGTCCCGCTCTACGCGGACGCCGGCATGTGGGAGGTCCAGCTCGGCCTCGTCTACCCCGTGGTCACCTTCCTGGCGTACGTGCTGGTCGGTCTCGCGGTCGCCCGTGTCGGACTGGAGGCGCGGCGCACCCAGGTGGTCCTCCTCTCGTCCGGCGCGGTGGTCGCCGCCCTCGCCTACCTCGTCGGCAACGCCGTCGCGCCGGTGCCCGCCGACGCCGGGTTCGCGTTCCCCGGCGTGCCGAACGCGGGCGAGGGGAGCACCGCCGTCGAGGCCACCGCGCAGCTGTTCCTGTCGCCGCGGGACCACTCCTCGTCGATCGTCGACGTCGTGGGGACCGCGGGGGTGGCCGTCGCCGTCATCGCGCTCTGCACGCTGGTGTTCGACGGGCGGGGCGAGGTCGTCCGACGCATCGGGTACCCGTTGGCCGCCGTGGGGTCGATGCCGCTCACGGTCTACGCGGGGCACCTCGTCGTGCTCGCGGCGCTGCCGACGTACCCGGACTCGGCGGCCGCGTGGGGCTGGTTCGCGCTGGGGTCGATCGCGTTCGCGATGCTCTGGCGGCGGTTCCTCGGGCGGGGACCGCTCGAGCGCGTGACGGCCCGGCTCACCCGCCTGGTGCCGGACCCGCGCTGACCGCCGCCGCCGCGCACCCGCGCACGCGCACCCGTGCCCGCGCACCCGCGCGCGCGGCACCGCCGTCGCGCACCCGCGCCCGCGCGACCACCCGCCGCCCGCACCTGCCCGCCGGTCGCGACCCGCGCCTCCTGGGCCGGCCGCTACTGCAGCGCCGCCGTGAGCCGCGCGACGTTGTCGAGCACCTGCGATCGACGCGGCCGCTCCACCCACGCGTCGAGCGTCAACTCGAAGCTGTGCTCCTTGTAGGCGTCCTGGACCTCGCGCAGCGCATCGACGAAGCGGCTGCCGCGGACCATCACGGAGACCTCGAGGTTGAGGCTGAACGACCGCATGTCCATGTTGCTCGACCCGATCACCGCCACGTCGTCGTCGATCGTGAAGTGCTTCGCGTGCAGGATCGTCGGCGCCCGGTACAGCCAGATCTTCACGCCGGCCCGGAGCAGCCCCTCGTAGTAGGAGCGCTGCGCGTGCCACGTCATCGCGTGGTCGCCCATCTCGCCGACGAACAGCTCGACCTCGACCCCGCGCTGCGCCGTGGTCGTGATGGCGTAGAGCATGGAGTCGTCGGGGACGAAGTACGGCGAGGTGATCGACACCTTCTGCTGGGCCGAGTAGAGCAGGGCGTTGAAGAGGCGCAGGTTGTTCTCGCCGTCGAACCCGGGGCCGGACGGGACGACCTGGCAGTCCAGTGCGTCACCGCGGTCGGCCCGCTGGACGGGGTCGCTCTCGCGGAGGAGCAGCTCGTCGGTCTCGCTGTACCAGTCGGTCACGAACAGGGCGTTGAGGCCGGCGACGACGGGACCCTCGAACCGTGCGAAGAGGTCCTTGTACTGCATGCCCTTGTCGATGTGGGACTTCAGGTCGTAGGACTTGTCGATGAGGTTCTGCGACCCGGTGAACGCGATCGACCCGTCGATGACCACGATCTTCCGGTGGTTGCGGAGGTCCGGGCGCTGGAACTTCCCCTGCAGCGGCAGCAGCGGGAGCATGAGGTGCCACTCGATGCCCGCGCGGTCCATGAACGCGAGGGTGTCCTTGTAGCCCGGGTAGCCGCGGCTCGCCCAGTGGTCGAGCAGGACCCGGACGGTGACCCCGCGGGCCTGGGCGCGGGCGAGCGCCTCGAAGAACGGCCGCGTGGTGTCGTCGAGGGTCGCGATGTAGAACTCGACGTGCACGAACCGCCGCGAGCCGTCGATCGCGCGGGTCATCTCGGCGATCGACTCGTCGTAGTCGGGGTAGAGCTCCGCGGAGTTGCCGCCCACCAGGGGCATGGCGCCGAGTTCGCGGTTCAGGCGGGTGATGCTGTCCAGCCACGCCGGCCACGGGTGGTCGCGACGGACGCGCTCGATCCCCTCGGTCTGCTCGAGGATGTACGCGTTGATCTCGGTCTGCTTCTCACGCCGGGCGTGCGGGAGCTTCGTCGACCCGATGACGAGGAAGACGATGAACCCGATGTAGGGGATGAGGAAGATCGCCAGCAGCCAGGCCGTCGCGGTCTGCGGCTTCCGGTTGATCGGGACGTAGATGATCGAGAAGACGCGGATCGCCAGGTCCAGCAGGACCAGGAAGACCGTGATCGCGACGGTGAGCCAGTGCTCCACAGCGGCGGGCGGCGCGTCAGCGGAAGTTGATGAACTGCAGCGGCACGTCGAACTCTTCACCCTTGAGGAGCTGGATCGTGTTCTGCAGGTCGTCGCGGCTCTTCGAGGAGACGCGCAGTTCGTCGCCCTGGATCTGGTTCTTCACGGTCTTCGGGGCGTTGGCCCGGAGGAACGCGCCGATCTTCTTCGCCACGTCCTGCTCGATGCCGTTCTTGAACTTCACCTCGATGCGGTACTCCTTGCCCGACGGGTACGGGTCGCCCGCGTCGAGGCTCTTGAGGCTGATGTTCCGCTTGATCGCCTTGCTCTGCAGGACGTCGAGGACGGCCTTCGCGCGCTCTTCCGAGTTCGCCTTGATGAGGACGTCCTCACCGCTGAACGCGATCGATGCGTCGGCGCCCTTGAAGTCGTACCGCTGCTCGATCTCCTTGGCGGCCTGGTTGAGGGCGTTCTCCGCCTCCATCTTGTCGACCTTGCTGACCACGTCGAAGGAACTGTCTGCCATGCGGGACAGCCTAACGGCGGACGGGAGGCGCGGTTCGGCACCCGTGGATCGGCCCACGGTGGTCACGAGCACCGTCTCGGATCGGCTATGCTTTCATGCGCGCCTTCGGTTGGTGACTACACGAGCCGGGTGCGCACATGGCAAGTTACCCAAGCGGCCAAAGGGATCTGACTGTAAATCAGCCGGCGTAGCCTTCGGGGGTTCGAATCCCTCACTTGCCACCATCGGAACGGCCCCGTCCTCATCGGACGGGGCCGTTCCGTTTCCGCGAGGATGGACGCATGCCCTCCGACCTCACCGCCGTCCAGTTCGCCGACCTCGCCGAGTCCATCGCCCGAGAGGCAGCAGCGCTCGCCGCACGCCGACGGGTCGAGGGGGTCGAGGTCGCCGACCGGAAGTCGAGCATCGTCGACGTGGTCACGGCTGCCGACCGCGAGGTCGAGGCACTCGTCCGGGCCCGGATCGCCGAGGCCCGGCCGGACGACGCGTTCTTCGGTGAGGAGTCCGGCACCGGCGCGGGGACCTCGGGCATCACGTGGGTGGTCGACCCGATCGACGGCACGGTCAACTACCTCTACGGCAGCGCCGAGTACGGCGTGAGCATCGGCGTGGTGCGCGGCCCGGCCGACCCGACCTCGTGGGAGCCGATCGCCGGCGTGGTCGTCCAGCCCGCGACCGGCGTCGTGTTCCGCGCGGCCGCCGGCGAGGGTGCCACGCGCGACGGGGTGCCGCTGCACGTCGGGACGCCGGCCTCGCTCGCCGAGACGCTCGTCGCCACCGGCTTCGGGTACACCGCCGAGCGCCGCCGGCAGCAGGTCGCGGTGCTCACCGGACTCATCGGTGAGGTCCGCGACATCCGCCGTGGGGGAGCGGCCTCGCTGGACTGCTGCGCGGTGGGGGTCGGCACCGTGGACGCCTACTACGAGCGCGGGATCAACCCGTGGGACATGGCCGCCGGGTCGATCGTCGCCCGTGAGGCCGGCGCCGAGACCCGGATCTGGGAGGCCGGCGGCACGCGGTCGTTCCTCTTCGCCGCACCCGCGGTCGCGGACGAGCTCGCGGACCTGCTGCGGCGCCTCGAGGAGTCTGTGCTCGCCGGGTGAGGACATCCCGAGGACTGGCGTCTCCCGGACGCTCCTGCTAGCGTGCTCGGGTCCCGTTATCTGCTCGTTACCAACGAGCGCGTCTCGCCCCGATCAGGATCCACGCCGAACACATGCCCCACGCTCCCCTCACGCCCGTGCACACCGACGGCTCCGCGGACGCTCCCGCACCGGTCGTCCACCTGACCCGACGGGCCCGCATCGAGGCGGAACGCGCGGCGGCGACGGCGTCCTCCGGGGGAGCGCCGGAGCGCGTCGAGCACGCGACGGCCGTGGCGGAGCCGAGCCGCGCCTCCCAGCCCGCCCTCGGTGGCGCGACCTTCGACGACCTGGTGAGCCCGGGGACACCCGCGACCCCGGCCGCACCCGTGTCGCCCATCGACCTCGCGCCGGCCTCGCCCGCGATGCCCGCGGCGACCGCATCGCCCGTGACGCCGCCGGCGCCCTCGTCGCCGGTCGTCGCTGCTGCCCCGGCGGTCACGGCCCCCACGTCGGCCGCGCCGTCCGTGCGCCGTGTCCTCGGGCAGGTGCCGGCGTCCCGTCGGACCGGGCGTGCCGTCACCGCCCCCGTGCAGGCCGACCGGGCCACGCGCCACATCGCTCGCACGGCTCCCGCTGCAGCGACTCCGGTCGCCGCGGTCGCGCCGCGTGCCGCGCGGGGGTCGCAGGGTGCGTCGTTCCGTCGGGCGGCCTCGCGGGTGACGGCCGTCGGCGCGCTGCTGTTCGTCGCGGGGCTCGTCGTGTCGACCTCGCTGCCCGCACAGGCGCTGTACACCCCCGAGCCCGGCTCGACGTCGGCGCGGGCGACGGCCTCGGGTGACACGCAGTCCCTCAGCGTCGGTGCCGGCGCGACCGACGCCGAGACGAACCGCGACCAGTACTCGGTGTCCTCGGCGACGCAGTACAAGAACGTCGACTCCTCGAGCTTCACGAACGACCCGAACGGCACGATCCAGTGGCCGTTCCTGACCGGTGTGCCGATCACCTCCGGGTTCGGCGGACGCCAGGTCGAGGGATGCTCCTTCTGCTCGACGAACCACATGGGCGTCGACTTCGCTCCGGGTGAGGGCACGCCGATCCGGGTCATCGCCGCCGGCACCGTCCTCAAGGTGCAGGCGAACGACGGCGGCTTCGGCAACGACGTCTGGGTCGAGCACGACGTCGACGGCAAGCAGTTCGTCAGCGTCTACGGCCACATGGAGGACAACTCCTTCAAGGTCGTCAAGGGCCAGCAGGTCGAGGTCGGCGACGAGCTCGGTCTGGTCGGCAGCACCGGCAACTCGACCGGTCCGCACCTGCACCTCGAGGTGCACGTCGACGGTGTCCCGGTGGACCCGCTGGCGTGGCTCGAGGCCAACGCGAACTAGCGGTTCCACGCGGCACGCCCGGGCGTCACGGCCGGTTCCTGACCACCGTCGCGGGTCTGCTATCCTCGTGTGGTGCCGCCGAGCGGCACATGCCCCGATAGCTCAGTGGTAGAGCACTTCCATGGTAAGGAAGGGGTCGTCAGTTCAATCCTGACTCGGGGCTCCGACCCGGTGCGGTAGTCGTGCCGGATCCTTGGCGGGGTAGCTCAGTTGGTTAGAGCACACGACTCATAATCGTGGGGTCGCGGGTTCAAGTCCCGCCCTCGCTACCGCAAGCCCGGCGATCCGTTCGCCGGGCTTTCGTCGTTCTCGGGCGGTGTCGTGCGCGCGTCTTGCGTGTGCGTCGGCGCGTCGGCGTCGGTGCCTCGGTGTGGGCTGCGGCGTCGAACCACGTTCCCGACGTCGAACCGGGCCCGCGACCTGGTTCCGTGTCGTTCCCGTGGTTCGTCCCTGCGCCCGCGCACGCGCCGCCCCGCCCGCGCGTGGCGGGGTGCGCCGCGGCGCCGGCCCGCCCCGCCCGCGGCGTCGGGTGCCTGCGCACAACGCAAGTCGCCCCGAACCTGGGGAGTGCGCGGTTCGCCGTGCCTTGCGTTGTGCGGCGCGCGTGCCGGCGCGGGTGACCGCTCGCCGTCGCGGTCCGCGGGCTGCGTCGAACCACGTTCCCGACGTCGAACCGGCCCCAGGACCTGGTTCCGTGTCGTTTCCGTGGTTCGTTCCCGGCCGCCGCGCGCCGCGCGCCGGGCGCCGGCAGCGCCGGGCGCCGGCAGCGCCGGGCGCCGGCAGCGCCGGGTGCGTGCGCACAACGCAAGTCCCGCCGAACCGTGCGAAGACGCGGTTCGCAGCGACTTGCGTTGTGCGGCCAGCGCCCGCGCCCGGCGACGCGCCCGCGCCCGGCCGCAGGCGCCCGCCGGCCCGGCGGCCCGGCCCGCCCGGCCCGCGGCGCGTCCCGCGGCGCGTCCCGCGCCCGCGCCCGCCCCCGCGCAGCCCGCGCCGCCCGCGCGGCGCTACCGCGCGCTGAGCACGCCCGCCTGACGGAGCGCCCGCTCGATCACCGCGGCCGTGCTGCGCCAAGCATCGTGCCGCCGCTTCGCACCGATCTCCCCGCCCGACACCGCGGTGCCGTGCCCGGAGTGCCGCAGTGTGATCGTGGTCGACGTCCCCGTGACGGTCGTCGAGAGCTCGTACCGCCGGAACTCCCGCGACGGGTGCACGAGCGCGCCGAGCAGGATCGTGAGCACTCGGTTGCCGGTCGTCGCGGTGAGCGTCCCGCCCGTCGACTCGACGTGGTGCCCCGCCCGCTGCAGTGCGGCGCCGGCGGCCTCCATCGCGGTGCAGCGGTCGCCCGTGTGCACGGCGAACTCGGTCGTGTGGTCCATCGTTCCTCCCCATCCCCGGAGATCGGTGTCGGTTCCCCCGAACCGCGTCGGGTCAGCATAGCCGATGCATACTCATGGACACAGGCCCCCGAGCGGGCGTCGCTAGACTGCCGGACGTGTCTGTGAACCCCGAGCTCGTCGGCAGGACGTTCCCGCCGGCCCAGCCCTACCTGGTCGGTCGTGAGAAGGTGCGCGAGTTCTCCCGCGCCGTGTTCGCGACGAACCCGATCCACCACGAGCCCGAGGCCGCCCGCGCCGCCGGCTACGACGACGTCGTCGCCCCGCCGACCTTCGCGGTCGTCGTGCAAGAGGCCACGCTCGCCCAGCTCCTCGCCGAGCCCGACGCCGGCATCGACTTCTCCCGTGTGGTCCACGGCGAGCAGGCCTTCGCCTACGAGCGCCCGATCGTCGCCGGGGACGAGCTCACCGCGACCCTGACCGTGACGAGCGTGAAGACCCTCGGCGGCAACGCCATGGTCACCGCCGAGAGCACGATGAACGACGCCGCGGGGGAGCACGTCGTCACGGCGACATCCACCCTCGTGGTCCGAGGAGACGACGCATGACCACCGCACCCGTGACCGCGCTCGAGGTCGGCACCGTCGTCGCCGAGCGCGAGGTCCACCTCACCCGCGACTCGCTCGTCCGCTACGCCGGCGCGTCCGGCGACTTCAACCCGATCCACTACCGCGACGACGTCGCCGCCTCCGTCGGGCTGCCCGGTGTCCTGGCGCACGGCATGCTCACGATGGGACTCGCTGTGCAGCCGGTCTCCGAGTGGCTCGGCGACCGCGGCTGGGTGGTCCGCTACGGCGTCCGGTTCACCCGCCCCGTGGTCGTCGACCCGGAGCAGGGCGCCACCGTCGGCGTCGTCGCCAAGGTCGGCACCGTCGACGACGACGGCCGTCCGCAGCGCATCGACCTCACCGTGACCGCCGCCGGGCAGACCGTGCTCGGCAAGGCGCAGGTCACGGTGGCGTTCCGCTGACCGTGACGGAGTCGGTGCTCGCCGACCTCACGACGCTGCGCGTCGGTGGTCCCGCGGCGCGGCTGCTCACGGCGTCGACCACCGATGAGCTCGTCGCGCACGTGACGTCGGCGTGGGACGACGACGAGTGGCTGGTCCTCGGTGGCGGCAGCAACCTGCTCGTCGCCGACGACGGCTTCGACGGCACCGTCGTGCTCGTGCGCACGACGGGCATCGAGCACGACGCGGACGACGACGGCGTCACCGTCCGCGTCGCGGCCGGCGAGCCGTGGGACGCGTTCGTCGCCACGACGGTCGAGAACGGTTGGACGGGCCTGGAGGCGCTGAGCGGCATCCCGGGCACGGTCGGCGCCGCCCCCGTGCAGAACATCGGCGCCTACGGGGTCGAGCTGTCCGACGTGCTCACCCGGATCGAGTTCCTCGACGCGTCGACGGGGGAGCGCGCGTGGGTACCAGCGGCCGAGCTGGCGCTCGGCTACCGCACCTCGACCCTCAAGCACGGACGGCGCGGTGCCGTGCTGACGGTCGAGTTCCGGCTCGGCACCGTCCGCGGCGCCGGGGTGCCGGTCCGCTACGCCCAGCTCGCCGGGTCGCTCGGTGTCGAGCTCGGGGCGTCCGTCGAGCCGGCGACGGTGCGGTCCGAGGTCCTGCGGCTCCGAGGGTCGAAGGGGATGGTCCTCGACGCGAACGACCACGACACGTGGAGCGCGGGGTCGTTCTTCACGAACCCGATCGTGTCCGCCGCCTTCGCCGAGACCCTGCCGGCCGAGGCGCCGCGCTGGCCGGCGGGCGACGACGTCAAGCTCAGCGCCGCGTGGCTCATCGAGCACGCCGGCGTCCACCGCGGGTACGCCGTCCCCGGGTCCCGCGCCGCGATCTCGTCGAAGCACACGCTCGCGCTGACGAACCGCGGGGGAGCGACCGCCGCCCAGGTGGCCGAACTCGCCCGCTACGTCCAGGTGACCGTCCTGAACCGCTTCGGTGTCTCGCTCGTGCCGGAACCCGTCGTGGTGGGCGACCTGCTCGCCTGAGCCGAGCCGCGCCTCCTGGCCCGCAACGCGGAACGGCCCACCTCGACGAGGTGGGCCGTTCTGCGTCAACGGGTGACTACGCGAAGAACTTCGCGAGCCGCGCAACGCCCTCGGCGATGTCGTCGTCACCGAGCGCGTACGACAGGCGGAGGTAGCCGGAGGGGCCGAACGCCTCACCGGGGACGACTGCGACCTCGGCGTGCTCGAGGATGAGGTCGGCGAGTTCGAGCGTCGTGGTCGGAGTCGAGCCGGCCCACTCCCGGCCGAGGAGCGCCGTGACGTCCGGGTAGACGTAGAAGGCGCCGTGCGGGGTCGGCGTGACGAAGCCCGGGATCGCGTTCAGTCCCGCGACGATCGCCTGACGACGGCGGTCGAAGGCCTCGCGCATGGCCGTGACGGGTTCCTGCGGTCCGGTCAGCGCGGCGATCGCGGCGCGCTGCGACACGTTCGACACGTTGCTCGACAGGTGCGACTGGAGGTTCGACGCCGCCTTGACCGCGTCGGACGGGCCGATGAACCACCCGACACGCCACCCGGTCATCGCGTACGTCTTCGCGACACCGTTGACGAGGATCGTCGTGTCGGCGAGGGCCGGGACCGCCTCGAGGATGCCGGTGAACCGCACGCCGTCGTACACGAGGTCCTGGTAGATCTCGTCGCTGATGACCCAGATGCCGTGCTCGAGCGCCCACTCGCCGATGGCCTTCGTCTGCTCGGCGGTGTACACCGAGCCGGTCGGGTTCGACGGCGAGCAGAACAGCAGTGCCTTGGTCTTCGGGGTGCGGGCTGCCTCGAGCTGGTCGACCGTGACGAGGTAGTCCTGGTCGCTGCCGGCGAAGACGTCGACGGGGACGCCCCCGGCGAGCCGGATGGCCTCGGGGTAGGTGGTCCAGTACGGCGCCGGCAGGAGGACCTCGTCGCCGTCGTCCACGATCGTCTGGAACGCCTGGTAGACGGCCTGCTTGCCGCCGTTCGTGACGATCACCCGGGCGGGGTCGACGGTGATGCCGGACTCGCGGGCGGTCTTCTCGGCGATCGCCTGCTTGAGCTCGGGCAGGCCGGTCGCGGGCGTGTACCGGTGGTTCTTCGGGTCCTGCGCTGCCTGCACGGCGGCGTCGACGACGTGCTGCGGCGTGGCGAAGTCCGGCTCGCCCGCGGCGAACGAGACGACCGGGCGGCCGGCGGCCTTGAGCGCCTTGGCCTTCGCATCGACCTTGAGCGTCGCGGACTCGGCGATCGCGGCGATGCGGGACGCGATGCGCGGCCGATCGGTGGTCGCGGCAGCGGGGTGGGCGGTGGACTCGGGGCCTGGGGCTTCGGTGCTCACGGGGCCCAGCCTACCGGCGCGGCACGCCGGAGCATCCGTCAAGTGGACACCGTGTGACGGACTCCCGTACACTCGACCACCGGAACACGGATCGGTGACGAACCGTGTCCGAAGGGCGGTGGCTCAATTGGTAGAGCAGCGGTCTCCAAAACCGCAGGTTGCAGGTTCGAGTCCTGTCCGCCCTGCACATCTGGAAGGGTAGAAGTTGGCGAGCAAAGACATGGAGACGACGGCGGATGACGTCGTCGCCAAGGCGAAGCAGGACCGGGCCGAGCGCCGTGGTCCGTTCGCTGCCATCGTGCTCTTCATCCGTCAGGTCCTCGGCGAGCTCCGCAAGGTGGTCACGCCGACCCGCAAGGAGCTCTTCAGCTACACGGGCGTCGTCCTGGTCTTCGTCGTCGTGATGATGATCCTGGTGTCGGTCCTCGACTTCGTGTTCGGACTCGGCGTCGGGTACGTGTTCGGCAACGGGCCGACGGCCTGAGCCGGACGCCGGCTGTCCTGACCGCTCGCGGACAGGAGTACGGTCGCCCGAGACGGCGCCGGTCGTGAACCGATCCGCCCGCCAACCCGATCCGCATCACCGAACGGAAAGATTCGACAGTGTCTGACAACTCCCGCGACGACATCGACCTCGCCACGGCTGCCGAGCAGTCCTCCGAAGTCGAGGAGAACCAGGAAGGCGACGTCGAGACCGGCGAGGAGCGTTCGGCCGAGTCCGCCGAAGAGCGAGCCATCGAGATCGAGGACGACAACGACGAGTCCCTCGGCCTGAGCGACGAGCCCGACGACGGCACCGTCGACGCCGGCATCGACGAGGCGCTCACCGCGCTGGCCGAGTCGCGCGACCCCGAGGCCGACGCCGTCGTGGACGACGCGCTCGAGATCGACACCGCCGACGAGGCCGAGGCCGCCGTCGAGGCAGTCGAGGACGAAGAAGAGGTCGAGCTGGAAGAGGAGACCGCGGCCGAGGCCAACGCGACCCTCGCCGCCGACGAGGCCCTCGACGCTGAAGAAGCCGAAGAAGAGGCCGAGGTCGACCCGTACGAGGCCTTCAAGGCTGAGCTGCGGATGAAGCCGGGCAAGTGGTACGTCATCCACTCCTACGCGGGCTTCGAGCGCCGCGTGAAGTCGAACATCGAGAACCGCATGGTCTCGATGTCGATGGAGGACTACATCTACCAGGTCGAGGTCCCGATGGAGGACGTCGTCGAGATCAAGAACGGGCAGCGCAAGCTGGTCACCCGCGTCCGGATCCCCTCGTACGTGCTCGTCCGCATGGACCTCAACGAGGACTCGTGGTCCGTCGTCCGGCACACCCCGGGTGTCACCGGCTTCGTCGGCAACGCCCACAACCCGACGCCGCTCCGCTTCGACGAGGCGTTCGGCATGCTGAAGTCCCTGGTCCAGGTGGCCGAGGCCGCTCCGACCAAGGGCGGCGCGAAGGGCTCCGGCGGCGCACAGTCCCAGCCGGCGGCCGAGGTCGACTTCGAGATCGGCGAGACGATCACCATCAAGGAAGGTTCGTTCGCGGGTCTCCCGGGGTCGATCTCCGAGATCAAGCCGGAGAGCGGCAAGCTCACGGTCCTCGTCTCGCTGTTCGAGCGCGAGACCCCGGTCGAGCTCAGCTTCGACCAGGTCACCAAGCTGTAGTCCAACCCGATCATCGGGTAGACTCAACGAGTTTGGCCCCGCACGCTTCGTGCGTGCGGGGCTTCACCGCGGTCCGGAACGGCCGGGCCAGCGGGAGAGTGCACGGATCCCCGTGCGTTCGATTCCAGGAGGAAGACAAGTCATGGCACCGAAGAAGAAGGTCACGGGCCTGATCAAGCTGCAGATCAACGCGGGCGCCGCCAACCCGGCCCCGCCGATCGGTCCGGCGCTCGGTCAGCACGGCGTCAACATCATGGAGTTCTGCAAGGCGTACAACGCGGCGACCGAGTCGCAGCGTGGCAACGTCGTGCCGGTCGAGATCACCGTCTACGAGGACCGTTCGTTCACGTTCGTCCTCAAGACCCCGCCGGCGGCAGAGCTGATCAAGAAGGCCGCGGGTGTGCAGAAGGGTTCCGCGACCCCGCACACGGTCAAGGTCGCGAAGATCTCGATGGACCAGGTCCGTCAGATCGCCGAGACCAAGCAGGCCGACCTGAACGCCAACGACATCGAGCAGGCCGCGAAGATCATCGCCGGCACCGCTCGCTCGATGGGCATCACGGTCGAGGCGTAAGCCCCACCTGCTCAGGCACACAACCGAACACCCTTCCGTGGGAGAGCCGCGCCGGCTCGTCAACCACGTAGCTCCCAAGGAGAACACCATGGCGAAGAAGTCCAAGGCCTACCAGGCCGCGGCCGCGAAGATCGAGGCCGACAAGTTCTACACCCCCACCGAGGCAGTCGCCCTCGCGAAGGAGACCGGTTCCACCAAGACCGACTCCACCGTCGAGGTCGCGCTCAAGCTCGGTGTCGACCCGCGCAAGGCGGACCAGATGGTCCGTGGCACGGTCATCCTGCCGCACGGCACGGGCAAGACCGCCCGCGTCATCGTCTTCGCGGTCGGCGCAGCGGCTGAGGCCGCCATCGCCGCCGGCGCCGACGAGGTCGGTGGCGACGAGCTCATCGCGAAGGTCGCCGAGGGCTACACCGCCTTCGACTCCGCCGTCGCGACGCCGGAGCTCATGGGCAAGGTCGGTCGTCTCGGTAAGGTGCTCGGCCCGCGTGGCCTCATGCCGAACCCGAAGACCGGCACCGTGACCCCGAACGTGGCGCAGGCCGTCAACGACATCAAGGGCGGCAAGATCGAGTTCCGTGTCGACAAGCACGCCAACGTGCACTTCGTCGTCGGCAAGGCCTCGTTCACGCCGGAGCAGCTCGACGAGAACATCTCGACCGCGCTCGAGGAGATCAACCGCCTCAAGCCGAGCGCCTCGAAGGGCCGCTACATCATGAAGGGCGCCGTCTCGACGACCTTCGGCCCGGGCATCCCGCTCGACGTCAACAGCATCTGATCCACTGATCAGTCTCGGAAGGACCCGCACCGCTCCCGGTGCGGGTCCTTCCGCGTTCCCGGTAACGTGGCGTGGTGCGCACCCTCGTGAACTCGCTCCGGCTGCTCGCGGTCATCGCCGTCGTGGCCGCCATCGTCGGGCAGTGGCTGGTCAGCTCGAAGCTCCCGAGCTACAACCCGTGGAACTTCTTCGGCTACTTCACGATCCAGTCGAACATCATCATCGCGTTGGCCTTCGCCGTGACCCTCGTCGCGGCGGCTCGCCGGAAGCGCGGGGACCTGCGCGTGAGTCTGTTCCGCGGCGCGGCGACGGTGTACATCGCGACGACGGGGATCGTCTACAACACCCTGCTCACCGGGGTCGACGTGTCGGCGAACGTGCAGTGGTCGAACGACATCCTGCACAAGGTCCTCCCCGCGTACGCGGTGCTGGACTGGCTGCTGTTCTCCGACCGGTCGAAGCTCCTGCTCCGCCACGTGTGGTGGTTCCTCATCTACCCGGCCGTCTGGACGATCGTGGTGCTGGTCCGCGGCGCGACGGACGGATGGGTGCCGTACCCGTTCCTGAACCCCGACCTGGGCTACGGCGTCGTGGCGCTGTACTGCCTCGGGGTGGCGGTGTCGATCGTCCTGCTCGGCGTGCTCGTCATCGGGATGAGTCGCCTGCGGATCGTGAAGGTCTAGCGCCGGAAGTCGCGCAGCCGGTCGAGCACGAGGTCGGCGAGCTGGATCAGCCCGCGGATCTGGTCGTCGTCGCGGTCGACCCATCGGCACTCGGGCTCGTCGGCGACGGGCACGAAGCCGTCGTGGCGTTCCCAGACGAACAGGGTGCGGTCGGCACCGAGCACGTACTGCTGCCACCAGATCTGGCGGAGGTAGTGCCGGGGGATGCTCCGCCACCCCTTGCCGGTGGTCTTGATCTCGGCGAGGACGACCCGTGACGAACCGTCGACGCCGACGCCGTCCGGGGTCGCGAGGTGGGCGCGGTTGGTTGCGGCGTGGAACAGGTGCGCGGACGGCTGGATGCCGTGCGTCGCGGCGACCCAGGCAGCGATGACCGGTTCGCGTTCCTTGCCGTGCTCCGTGAACGAGTTGCCGGAGAACCGCGAGCCGTACCGCTTGTCGGTGACGACCGCGTCGACGGCGCGCAGCGAGGCGAGCCGGGCGACGTCGGTGGCGGTGATGCCCATGGCGCGGGCGCGGAGCCAAGCGACGCGGTCGGAGGAGTGCGCGACGATGCGCTCGGTGTGCCCGCGGAGCGCGGTGAACGCGTCGTGCGCGACGGGGCCCGATGCCGTGGAGCCGGCCACGGATGCGCCCGACACCGGCGTGCCGGGGGCGGGTTGCGCCTCCAGGCCGGGTTCCAGGTCGCCCCACAGGGTGGGCTGCACGATCGTCACCCGTCGATTCTCTCCCCGAGCACCGACGAGACGAAACCGACGCACCGGCGGACCCACGGACGCGACGCACCGGCGGACGCACCGGCGGACGCACGGACGCGACGCACCGGTCAGGAGACCAGCTGGCGCCCCTCGGCGAACGTCACCAGCTCGTCGACCCCCGCGGGGGAGAGCGCGTACCCGATGGCGAGCGCCGCCGCTCCCTGGAGCGCCGCGAGCGACCCGGCCCGCGACTGCGCGATCACCAGGTGTTCCGTGGCGAGGGGCATGGAGCGGGAGTAGACGACCTCGCGGACCCCGGCGAGGAGGTGCTCCCCGGCCTGGGTGATCGATCCGCCGAGCGCGATGACCGACGGGTTCATGAGCGAGACGCACGTGGCGAGGACCTCGCCGATGTCACGTCCGGCCTGGCGCACCGCCTGGATGGCGTCGAGGTCCGACCGGTTGACGAGTTCGAGGACGTCCGCGCTGGAGTGCACGTCGTGCCCCTTCGCGCGGAGACGTCGGGCGATGGCCGGACCGGAGGCGACGGCCTCGAGGCACCCGGTGTTCCCGCAGTGGCACGGCACGTCGCCGGCGCTCGAGACCCGGACGTGACCGATGTCACCCGCGGTGCCCTGCGCGCCGCGCTGGAGCTCGCCGTCCGAGACGATCCCGGAGCCGATGCCGGTGGCGACCTTGACGAAGAGCAGGTGGTCGACGCCGGGCCAGCCGTGCTCGCGCTCCCCGAGGGCCGCGATGTTCACGTCGTTGTCGAGCAGGACGTGGGCGGCGATGTGCGCGCGCAGCCATCCGGGCACGTCGAAGCCGTCCCAACCCGGCATGATCGGCGGGTTCGCGGGGCGTCCGGTGGAGAACTCGACCGGCCCCGGGACGCCGATGCCGATCGCGATGACGTCCTCCCGGGCGCGGCCGACCTCGTCGAGGAGCGCGTCGATCGTCTCGACGAGCCACGTCAGGGTGGGGACCGGGCCGGCAGCGATGTCGATGCGTGCCTCGCGGGTGGCGAGCGGCTCGGCGACGAGGTCGGTGACGGCGACGCGGCCGTGCGAGGCCCCGAGGTCGGCGGCGATGACCAGGCGTGCGCGGGGCATGAGCGCCACCTGCGCGGGCGGGCGTCCGCCCGTGGACGCCGCGGTGTCCACGGGTCCGACGAGCCCGACCTCGATGAGGGCATCGAGGCGCACGCCGATCGTGGAGCGCGCGAGTCCCGTCAGGCTGGCGAGCTCGGCCCGGGTCCGCGGCACGCCGTCGCGGAGGATCTGGAAGAGCTCGCTCGTCCCGACCGGAGGCGACGCTGCCGTCCGGTTCAAGTCGACCATGTGGGGGAGTGAAGCACACATCGAACGCGCCACGCAACGAAGTTCGTCGAAGAACCACGAACTTCTGCTTGACCGCCGACAAAAGTGGTCATAGTGTGACGCTCGGTCGACGTCGACCACACCATCTCGACGAGGAGAACCCCTGGTGACCCAACCGCTCTCGGTCCAGCTCTACACAGTCCGCGACGCCCTCGCTGCCGATCTGCCCGGCACACTGCAGCGCATCGCCGACATCGGCTACACGAACGTCGAGGCCTTCGGCTTCGTCGACCGCGCCGAGGCGCTGCGCGATGCCCTCGCCGCGGCCGGACTGCAGAGCCCGAGCGGCCACGCCCGGCTCCTCGACGCCGGCGAGCAGGACCTCGAGCAGATCTTCCACGCGAGCGTCACCGTCGGCCTCACGACCCTCATCGACCCGCACATCGACGAGGCCCGCTGGACCACCCGCGAGGACGTCGAGGCCATCGCCCGCGAGCTGAGCGCCCTCGCTCCCCGTGCCGCGGACCACGGTCTCACTCTCGGCTACCACAACCACGCGTTCGAGTTCTCGAACCGCATCGACGGCGTCTCCGCCTACGAGGTCTTCGCCGACGCGCTGTCCGACGACGTCGTGCTCGAACTCGACACCTACTGGGTGAAGGTCGGCGGCGACGACCCGGTGGCGATCATCGACAAGTACGGCGACAAGGTCCAGTTCCTGCACGTCAAGGACGGCGACGGTTCGCACGACGACAAGAAGCAGGTCGCCGTGGGCAACGGTGTCATGCCGATCCGCGAGATCATCGCCGCGGCGCCGGACGCGCTGCACGTCGTCGAGCTCGACGACCACGAGGGCGACGTCTTCCAGGCCGTCACCGACTCCTACACGTTCCTCGAGGGGGCCCGCGCATGACCGACACCACCACCGCGACCGACACGCAGGTCGACGCCACCGAGACCACCCGCACCGGCCCGGTCGGCGTCGGCGTCATCGGAGCCGGGGTCATCTCGGACCAGTACCTCTCGAACCTCACGGTCTTCCCCGACGTGACGGTCCACTTCATCGCCGACATCGACCTGCCCCGCGCAGCGGCCCAGGCGGAGAAGTGGGGCGTCGCCGGATCCGGCACGGTCGAGGAGCTCCTCGCGAACGACGACATCGAGATCGTCGTCAACCTGACGATCCCGGCCGCCCACGTCGAGGTCGCCCTGCAGGCCCTCGCCGCCGGCAAGCACGTCTGGGGCGAGAAGCCCTACGCCCTCGACCGTGCGAGCGCCGCCGAACTGCGCGACGCCGCCCGTGCCGCCGGCAAGACCGTCAGCGTCGCCCCGGACACGTTCCTCGGTGCCGGGCTCCAGACCGCGCTGCGCACCATCCGCGACGGTCGCATCGGCACCCCGCTCAACGGCCTGACGCTCTTCCAGAGCCCCGGCCCGGAGTCGTGGCACCCGAGCCCCGAGTTCCTCTTCGCGTACGGCGCCGGCCCGCTGTTCGACATCGGCCCGTACTACATCACGACCCTCGTGCAGGCGTTCGGCCCGGTGAAGAAGGTCACCGCGACCGCGTCGAAGTCCCGCGCGACCCGCACCATCGGCTCCGGCCCGAAGGCGGGCACCGAGTTCCCGGTCGAGGTCCCGACGAACCACTCGGCCCTCATCGAGTTCGAGAACGGTGGCAGCGCGCAGAGCGTCTTCTCGTTCGAGTCCGACCGCGGCCGCACCGGCTTCGTCGAGATCGCGGGCGAGACCGGCACGGTCGTGTTCCCCGACCCGAACAACTTCGACGGCGACACCGAGCTGTACGCACTCGGTTCCGAGGAACCCGAGACGATCCCCGCCGTGGGGTCCACCTACTCGCGCGGCACCGGCGTGGTCGACCTGGCCCGCTCGCTCCGCGCAGGAGCGGAGAACCGGGTCCCCGGTGCCCTCGCCTTCCACGTCCTCGACGTGATGGTCTCCATCGCCGAGGCAGCCGAACGTGGTGAGGCGGTGCTCGTGGAGAGCACCGTCGCACCCTCCCCGACCCTCCCCGAGGGCTGGGACCCCGCGGCGTCGACCCTGGCCTGACCGGCCGGAGCGGCACCGCACACACAGCAGCACCCGACAGCACGAACAGCACCACCCCCTGCACCATCTCAACGACGAGAAAGTAGAGAGTCATGCGCACTGCCATCCGCGCACTGGCCATCACCGCGGCCGCGGCACTCACCGTGACCGGCCTCGCAGCCTGCTCCTCCGGAGGCTCCGGTTCGTCCGGCGACTCCAAGACGCTCACCTACTGGGCGTCCAACCAGGGTACGTCGCTCCAGAACGACAAGGAGGTGCTGACCCCCGTCCTCAAGAAGTTCACCAAGGAGACCGGGATCAAGGTCGACCTCCAGGTCATCGGCTGGAACGACCTGCAGAACAAGATCCAGACCGCCGTCACCTCGGGCCAGGGCCCGGACGTCGTCAACATCGGCAACACCTGGGCGACCTCGCTCCAGGCCACCGGCGCCTTCCAGGAGTTCGGTGACTCGGAGATGAAGGCGATCGGCGGGTCCGACAAGTTCGGCAAGGTCGCGCTCTCGACCGGTGGCGCGCCCGGCAAGACCGTCACGAGCGTCCCGCTCTACGGCCTCGCCTACGGCCTGTACTACAACAAGAAGATGTTCTCGGACGCCGGCATCGAAGCGCCGACCACGTGGGAGGACCTCACCGCCGACGCGAAGAAGCTCACCTCGGGTGACAAGTACGGTTTCACCATCGCCGGTGGCTCGTACACCGAGAACTCGCACTTCGCGTTCATCACCTCCGCCCAGAACGGCGGCGAGTGGTTCGACAAGGACGGCAAGCCGACCTTCACCCAGAAGGCGAACGTCGACGGCATCAAGCGCTACCTCGACCTGATGCAGTCCGACAAGGTCGTCAACCCGTCGAACGCGCAGTACGACAACGGCACCCAGGCCGTCTCGGACTTCGCGAACGGCAAGGCCGCGATGATGCTCACGCAGAACAACGCGAACGCGACCATCACGTCGCAGGGCATGAAGACGGACGAGTTCGGCGTCGTGCCGTTCCCGACCACCGCTGACGGTCAGGACATCGCGTCCTTCCCGGCCGGCATCAACCTGTCGATCTTCAAGAACACGAAGAACAAGGACGGCGCGCTCAAGTTCGTCAAGTACATGACGAGCGCGGACACGCAGACGACGCTCGACAAGCCGTACTCGGCGCTGCCGGTGCTCGCCGCGGCTGCTGACTCGGTCACCGACGAGCAGACGAAGACGTTCCTCGACATCTACAACAACAAGGCGAAGCCGCTCCCGCTGGTGCCCGCCGAGGACCAGTTCGAGTCCACGGTCGGCAAGGCGATGAACGACATGTTCGCCAAGATCGCGACCGGTTCCACCGTCTCGGACAGCGACATCAAGTCGGCGCTCCAGACCGCCCAGGACCAGGTGTCCCAGGCCGCTGGTTGATCCGCCCAGGAGGCCCGGGTCGCGTCCGAAAGGACGCGCCCCGGGCCTCCACCCCTCAGGTCTACGGCCCCTCCCGCTCCGGGACGGTCGTTTCCAGCCCCCTCAGGTCCACGGCCCCGCCCACGTCGAGCCCGCGACCTGCGGTTCCGCACCCGGCCACACGCCGGGGGTGAGCCGATCGGCTCACGCATGCCGCGCCTCCCGACCGCTGCCACGGTCCGCGCGAAGCACCCGATCCCCCTCCTGCCGAAAGGCCCCCGCTCATGTCCACCTCGGTCCTGCCCGACTCCGAGCGCATCGACCTGACCCACACGAAGGGCCCGACCACGTCGGGCCGTCCGCCCGGTCGGAAGCGCAAGGGACACTGGCTGCCCTACGCGCTCGTCGCGCCCGCCATCCTCTTCGAGCTGCTGATCCACATCGTGCCGATGCTCACCGGCATCTGGATCTCGTTCATCCAGCTCACCAAGTACTTCATCGCCAACTGGGGTGCCGCACCGTTCGCGGGGCTGCGCAACTACTCGGTCGTCATCGACTTCGACCAGGCGATCGGCAAGGGCGTCCTGAACTCGTTCCTCATCACGTGCGGCTTCACGGTCCTCGTGGTCGGGCTCTCGTGGACCTTCGGCATGGCCGCCGCGGTCGCGCTGCAGAAGCCGTTCAAGGGTCGCGGCCTGTTCCGCACGCTCTTCCTCGTGCCGTACGCGCTGCCGATGTACGCCGGCATCATCACCTGGAAGTTCATGTTCCAGCGTGACTCGGGTGCGATCAACCACATCCTCGTGGACCAGCTGCACCTGTTCAACGGCACCGGCCCGTTCTGGCTGATCGGCTCGAACGCCTTCGTCTCGGTCGTCGTCGTGGCGATCTGGAAGACCTGGCCGTTCGCGTTCCTCATGCTCATGGCCGGCCTGCAGTCGGTGCCGAACGACGTGTACGAGGCGGCCTCGGTCGACGGCGCGAAGCCCTTCCGGCAGTGGCGCTCGATCACCCTGCCGATGGTGCGCCCGGTCAACGTGACGCTCGTGCTCGTGATGTTCCTCTGGACGTTCAACGACTTCAACACACCGTTCGTGCTGTTCGGTTCGACCGCCCAGCCCCCGGCGGCGGACCTGTTGAGCTTCCACATCTACAACGCGTCCTTCATCACCTGGAACTTCGGCTCCGGTGCCGCGATGAGCGTCCTGCTCCTCATCTTCCTGCTCATCGTCACCGGCATCTACCTCGCCGTGACCAACCGGAGGTCCGTCCGTGCGTGAGACATTCGGCGCCAAGTCCTTCAAGATCGTGACCCTGGTCGTCCTGACCCTGTTCACGGTCGTCCCGCTCTACGTGATGATCACGACGGCCATCAAGCCGCTCGGTGACGTGCAGAACGACTTCACGTGGATCCCGACGAACATCACCATCCAGCCGTTCATCGACATGTGGTCGACGGTCCCGCTCGGCAAGTACTTCATCAACTCACTCGTGGTCTGCACGGTCGCGACGGTGTTCTCGCTGATCATCGCGACCTTCGCCGCCTACGGTGTCTCGCGCTGGAACTTCAAGGGCAAGAGCACCTTCACCACCGCGGTGCTCTCCACCCAGATGTTCCCCGGTGTGCTGTTCCTGCTCCCGCTGTTCCTCATCTTCACGAACCTCGGAAACGCGCTCGGCATCCAGCTCGTCGGCAGCTGGACCGGCCTGATCATCACCTACCTGACGTTCACGCTCCCGTTCTCGATCTGGATGCTCGCGGGCTACTTCGAGACCATCCCGCGTGAACTCGACGAGGCCGCGATGGTCGACGGCTCCGGCCCGATGGGTGCCCTGTTCCGGGTCATCCTGCCCTCGGCGCGTCCGGGTCTGGTCGCGGTCGGCATCTACTCGTTCATGACGGCCTGGGGCGAGGTGCTCTTCGCCTCGGTCATGACGAACGGTGACGGGCAGACGCTGGCGGTCGGTCTGCAGCAGTACTCGACGCAGACGAACGTGTACTGGAACCAGATCATGGCGGCGTCCCTCGTCGTCTCGATCCCGGTCGTGATCGCGTTCCTCATCGTGCAGCGGCAGTTCGTGGCCGGCCTGACGGCCGGTGCGGTGAAGTAGGCAGGACCGCCTGACGGGAGGCGCGGTGCGGGTCCGACCCGCACCGCGCCTCCCGTCCGTGCGTGCGCTGGTGCGCGGGTGCGTGCGCTGGCAGCGAGACTCGGCCGGGCGGACGCTTTCGCGTCCCCGAGGCCACGAAGGTGTCCGCCGGGGCGAGACTCGGCGGACGGAATCCAGACAGGATGGGACCATGAGCGAGCCACGCGGGCGGCAACTGCTGCCGGGACAGACCAGCCGGGTGCACGTGTACGACGTCGAGAGTCGGACGAGCCGGCTCGTCTTCGAGTCGAGCTCGGTGCTCGTCGAGGCGCCGAACGTGCTGCGGGATGGCACCCTCGTGCTGAACGGGGACGGCGATCTCTGGCTGCTGCGCCCCCCTGCCGACGGCGACGCCGTGCTCGACGAGACCGCCCTCGTGCGCGTCCCGATGCCCGGCGTCCCCGAGATCAACAACGACCACGTGCTCGACCCCTCGGGCAACTCCGTCGTGGTGAGCGCCCGCGACGGGGACCTGTACCGGGTGCCGGTGCCGGCCGGGGGAGCGGCGGCGACCCTCACCGACGTCACCACCGCGCTGCCGGTCGTCCGGAAGTTCTACCTGCACGGCATCGCGCCCGACGGCGAGACCCTCGCGGCGATCGTCGGGGAGCGCACCGAGGAGGGCGTCTGGACCACCGACGTCGCCCTCGTCGACCCGGCCACCGGGGACCCGACGTTCCTGACCCGCGACGAGCACCCCGACGACGGCGTCTCGTTCGCGGGCGAGATGCTCGTGTGGAACTCGGAGCGGTTCACGCCGGGCACCGCGCAGCTCGTCGCCCTCTGGCCCGGTGCGACCGACCCGGTCCGGATCACGAACGACGACCGGGTGAACTGGTTCCCGCACGTCTCGCCGGACGGTGCCCACCTGCTCTACCTGTCGTACGAACCCGGCGTGCAGGGCCACCCCGCTGACCACCGCGTGGAGCTCCGGCTCCTGCCCGGCCCGCTCGTGCGCGGCGCCCGGATCGCCGTCCAGCCCGAGACCCTCGTCACGCTCGAGGGCGGGCAGGGGACCGTGAACGTGCCGCCGTGGTCGCCGGACTCGCGCTGGTTCGCGTACTGCGACTACCCGGCGGGCGGCTGAGGGGCGCGAGACTCGCCGCCGCGGACACTTTCGTGGGTCGAGTGCCACGAAAGTGTCCGCATAGCCGAGACTCGGCCCCGGCGGCCCGGCCTGCCTACACCTCGCGCACCTGGCCCTGCTTGATGTGCAGGCGGCGCTCGGCCCGCTTCGCCACCCACGAGTCGTGCGTGACGATGACCACGGTGAGCCCGCGCTCCTTCCACTGCTTCTCGATGAGGCCCATGATCTCGTCACGGGTCGCCTCGTCGAGCGCACCGGTCGGCTCGTCCGCCAGCAGCACGCTCGGGTTCTTGACCAGCGCCCGCGCGATGGCCACGCGCTGCTGCTGCCCGCCGGACAGCTCTGCGGGCAGGTGGTCGAGCCGTTCGCCGAGGCCGACCTCCCGGAGCGCCGCGGTCGCCCGGTCGCGGATCTCCGACCGCGACCGGTTCGCGAGGGACCCGGCGAACGCGGTCTCGACGTTCTCCAGCGCCGTCAACGTCGGGATGAGGTTGAAGCTCTGGAAGACGAACCCGATCTCGGTCGCCCGCAGGTTCGTCAGCGCCCCGTCCCCGAGCTCCGCCACGTCCTGGTCACCGAGGAGCACGCTGCCGGCACTCGGACGGTCGAGCGCGCCGAGCATCTGCAGCAGGGTCGACTTGCCGCCGCCGGTCGGCCCCTGGATCGCGACGAGCTGCCCCTGCGGGATGGTCAGGTCGACGTTCGTCAGCGCGGTGACGGTCCGGTTCTTCTGCTTGTACGTCTTGCTCACGTTCTTCAGGGCGTAGATCGGCCTGGAGGCGCGGCTCGCCTCCGCAGCGGAGGGCGCGGTGTCGATGCTGGTCACGGGGGCTCCTGTCGGTTCCGGTGTCGATGCGGTGCTGTCGGGGCCGGCGACGACGGGGGTCGTGCCGGTGGTCGGCCCGGGCATCAGGCCACACTCCGCAGTGCCTCGGCCGGACGGAGCCGGCTCGCCCGCCAGCCGCCGAGTGCGCCGGCGATGAGGCCGCCGAGCACGGCGAGGCCGATCGCGAGCAGGATCACCTCGACGGTGACGGGGGCGTGCAGGACGACGTCGGTCGTCGAGGCCGTGCTCGCACCGCCGCCACCGAACCCACCGGCGGGGGCGCCACCGGTCGTACCGCTGCCGGCCGCCGCCGTCGCCGCGCCGCCGGGCATCCCGCCGCCGCCCATGCCGCCGCGGTTCGTCGCGGACGAGGCGCTCGCCGAGATCGTCGGGGAGATGACGTTCACGACGAGGATGCCGATGAGACCAGCGGCCGCGCCGATCACGCCGCCGATGATGCCCTGCACGAGGGACTCGCCGGCGACCTGGCGCGTGATGCGGCCGTTCGACCAGCCGATCGCCTTGAGGGTGCCGAACTCCCGCGTGCGTCGGGTGACGCCGGAGATCGTGAAGAGGATGGCGATGAGGAACGCCGCCGCGAGGACGACGATCGACAGCCAGGTGCCGAGGTTCGAGACGAGGCTCGAGGCGGTGCTCAGCGAGCCGGAGACGCTCGACGCGAGGTCGGCCTCGGTCGAGACGGTGGCGCCGGTGAGCTGCTTCTGCAGCGCGGACTTGATCGTGCCGACGTCCGACGAGGACGACGCGGAGACGTAGATCGAGGTGACCTTGCCGTCCAGGTCGGCCAGTGCCTGCGCGGTGTCCAGCGGGATGTACGTGTTCGAACCGGTGGTCGACGACGAACCGGTGGACGACACGATGCCGATGACCGAGAAGTCCTTCCCGCCGATGGAGACGGTGTCGCCGACGGCCTTCGACTCGCTCTTCGCGTAGGCGGCGTCGAGCACGACGACGTCCTTGCCCGCGTCCGCTGACGTGAACGCGCGACCCTTCGTGAGCTCGGTGCTCGTCAGCGGCCCGACGGTGTCACCGGACACCGGGATGCCCGTGACGGTGAACGAGTCGACGCTGAACGACCCGCCGCCGAAGCCGCCGCCCTCGCCGCCGCTCGGCGGACCCTGCTGGGTCCCGGTGCCGCTGCTGTCGCTCGAGCTGCTGCTGCTGTCCGACTGCTGCTGCACCTGGCCCGAGAACGTGCTGTTCTCGAGGGTCAGGACACCGGTCGCGGCCTTCACTCCGCTCGTGCTCGTGACGGTCTGCACGTCCGACGCGCTGAGCGTGCTGGACCCGCGGGAGACGGCGAGCCGGGACTGCGAGAGGTCGGTCGAACCACTGCCGCTGCCGGAGCTGCCCTGGCTGCCGAAGTCGAAGCTCGGACGCCCGGTGGCGGAGCCGGTCGGGGTCTCGGTCTTCGTCACGGTGATGTCGGTACCGACGCCGTAGACGGACTGCAGCACGCTCGCCTGCGCGGCCTTCACGCCGCCCGCGATCGAGGACACGATGACCACGAGGGCGATGGCGAGCGCCATGCCGATCGCGATGATGACGGTCTGCTTCTTGCGGTTCGTGAGTTCGCGCCTGAGGTAGGTCAGGAACATGGTTCTCCTCGGTGTTGGGGTCGAGGAGACCGTAGGGAGGCAGTCGATGAGCGGCGCTGCGGGATCCCAAGAACTTCCGATGAAGCCTCAGCTGGCGTCGCCGTAGGTCCGGCGGAGGTGCTCGGCGTAGCCGCCCGGTGTCCGACCGTCGAACCGGCCGCTCGTCACCACGGGGAGGTCCGTCGTCGCGCGCACGTCGAACCCGAGGGCTCGTGCACGCTCGACGAGCCGGACGTCCTCGTGCTCGGGCACCGGGTCGAAGCCGCCGATCGCCAGGCACACGTCCCCCCGCAGCCCGAGGTTCGCACCGTGCACGTGGCCGAGCGTCGACCCCGGCGGGTGCGCGTGCGTCCACCGGGCGAGGACCACGGGGTCGAGGTCGTCCGGGTCCGGGACCACGGCCCCCACCAGGACGTGCGCGCCGTCGGCGTGGGCCTCGACCTGCTGCACGAGCCAGCCCGGGTCGACGCGGGAGTCGGCGTCCGTGTGGGCCGTCCACCGCTCGGACGGCTCCGGGCCCGTCGCGAGGGCACGGGTGGTCCCGACGGCCCGTGCTCGTCCGACGCCGAGGTGCGCGGTCTCGACGACCTCGAGAGGGACCTCGGTCCAGAGCGGGTCCGCGGCCGCCGCCGACCGGAGGACGAACGCCGTCCGGTCCGTGCACCCGTCCAGGACGACCACGACCGACACCTCGACGGTGGGGTGCGCTCGCCGCAGGACCCGGACCGCTTCGGCGAGGGCCTCGACGCAGCCGCCGATGCCGTCCTCCTCGTCGTGCGCTGGCACGACGACGTCGACGCGTGCGGGGAGCGTCACGGGGTCAGCCCTTCCGTCGTCGCGACGGAGACCACCGCCGGACCGGGGAAGACGCTCAGGACGAAGTCCTCCTCGACGTGCCGGACGAGCGCGGGCCGCGGCCACCGCTCGGCGATCCGGGCGTCCACGGCGTCGCCCGAGGTCACGGCGTCGTCGTCGGGGTGCCGCCAGTGACAGGCGACGAGGACACCGTCGTCGTCGAGGGAACCGAGCACCCGGTCGATCGTGGCGTCGAGGTCCGCCGGCGACAGGTAGTACCCGACCTCGGACACCACGACGAGGTCCCATCGACCGTCCGGCCACTCCGACGGCAGCTCGGCCTGGACGAACCGGGCGGCCGGCGCACGCAGCCGGGCACGTTCCAGTGGTGCCGCGGCGATGTCGGTCCCGAGCACGGCGTCGGCGCGCTCGGTCAACGCGGCCGTCAGCACCCCCGTCGCGCAGCCGAGCTCGAGCGCGGACCGGTACCGCTCGCGGGGGAGCGCCGCCAGGGTCACGGCACGCTTCCGCCGTTCGTACCAGGAGCCCTCGAAGTCCCAGCCCTCCGGCTTCCGCTCGTAGTGGGCGTCGAAGGACTCCCGGGAGCGGGACGACTGCACCGCGGACACCGCGAAGAACCACTCGGTCGGCCGCAGGTGGTGCGCGGCGTGCCGGGCGTCGACGATCGCCTCGTCGCCCGGGGCCGGCGAGAGCGGCCGGGTCTGCGAGGGGTAGGCGTCGAGTGCGGCGCGCTTCCGGTCGAGGACCGCCGACGACAGCGCCAGCGACCGGGCCCGGTCCCATGGTGCCGCGGGGTCGGACGGGTCGTCCCAGTGCCACGCCCAGATCGGGTACTCGAGCAGCTCCGCCCCCGGAGTGCCCGCGACGACGTCCGCGGCGACCTCGCCCGCGATGCGGTGGTCCCGGTGCCCGTCCCCACGCCACGGCGCGACGACGAGCACGGGACCGTCGACCGGCCCGACCCGCCCGGTGAGCGCCGCCCGGAGCACGTCCGGGTGCTCGCGGAGCCCACCGTCCGGGACGTCCAGGACCGTCGCGCTCGCCGCGGGGGCGAGTGCCGCCAGCGCCGCCCGGAACTCGGCGTCCCGGATCACCCGGAGCCGCTCGGGGGAGGTGGTCGGCGAGTCCGGGTGCGAGCCCTCGCCGCGGGTCACGAGCAGCACGTGCACGGGGACACCGGCGTCCGCGGCGGACGCGATCAGCCCGCCGGCGCCGAGGGTCTCGTCGTCGGGGTGCGGTGCGACGACCACGACCGCGGCGACCCCGTCGAGCCGCACCGGCAGCGAGGGCACCGACCGCAGGAAGGGCGTCCAGTCGGCGGGGTCGGTGCCCGGCTCGCGGTGGTCGAAGCTCACCACGCGACACCGCCTCGCTCGACGACGAAGCGACCGGCGCGGGCGAGGTCCCGCTCGCCGTGGTCCTGCAGCACGTAGAGCTCGAGGTCGGCGACGCGCGCGGCGACCGCCGGGTCCGAAGCCAGAGGAGCGGGGCCGATCGTCCGCACGACCCGCTCCCGGACGGCGTCGACCGCCCGACGGACCCGGGAGCGCACGACCTGGGCGAGCAGCGACCAGTCGTCGTCGGAGATCGGGGCGGCTGCGGCGCCGGAGTCGGTGCCCGCGCCGTCGATCCGGGCCGCGGCGTCGGCGAGGGCGTCCTCGGCGTCGGCGAGGTCGGCGACCGTCGCGCCGAGGGCGGCCTGCAGCAGCTCGGACCCGGGCCGGGACGCCACCAGGGAGCGGAGGACCCGGGCGAGTCCGACCGCGCCGCCCCACCAGCACGCCGCGACACCGATCCCGCCCCAGGCGAACCCCGGACGTGTGAGGTACCAGCCGGGAGCGCCGACGGGCGTCGCGTGCACCCCGTCGAAGTCGACCGGGCCGCTCGGCACGTCCGGCATGCCACGGGCGACCCAGGCCTCGTCGTGCACCGTCACACCGTCCTGCCGGAGGTCCACCGCGAACAGCTGCCGCTCGTCCCCGACGTGGGCGGTGACGAGCGCGTTCGAGAGGCTCGACGCGAGGGAGCACCACGGCTTCGTGCCGTCGAGCGCGAACGAGCCGCCCGAGCCGCCCGACGTCGCCGTGAGCCGCAGCCCCGTGCCCTCGGCGGCGAACACGCCCCACGTCGACCCCTCCGGAGCGTCCACCCCGGCCTGCGCGAGGATGCCGAGCGCGTCGAGGTGCGGCTCGACCGTGCGCGCGAGGGCGACGTCCGCGGCCGCGACGGCAGCGAGCGCGGCGAAGGACCCGCCGGCCGTCCCCGCGGACAGCAGCGGGGCCGTGGAGGCGACCGACCGCGCGAACGCGAGCCGGTCAGCCGCGGTCGCGCCGCGCCTCCCGGGACCGCCTGCGATCCGGGCGGGCTCCTCGATGCGCGCGGTGTCGACGGATCGGGCGGAGGCCGGCCAGGCCGAGGATCGGAGCATGGCACTCACGCTACGGAGCAGGCGCCGTGCGCCGGCTCGGGAATCCACAGAGCGCGGAGGGGCGCCCCACAGACCGCTCATAGGAAACTCTCGATACTCGAAGACGTGACCATCTCCCAGCCTGCAGCAGCCCCGCGCCTCACGCGTGCCGACGGAACCCCGTTGCGCATCCTCGTCGTCGACGACGAGGCCAGCCTCACCGACCTCCTGTCCATGGCGCTCCGCTACGAGGGCTGGGACGTCAAGAGCGCGAACGGCGGCCAAGACGCGCTGAGCACGGCACGCGAGTGGAAGCCGGACGCGATGGTGCTCGATGTGATGATGCCGGACCTCGACGGTCTGCAGGTGCTCAGCCGGCTGCGGCAGAACAACGACGACACCCCGGTGCTGTTCCTCACCGCCAAGGACTCCGTGGAGGACCGCGTCACCGGTCTCACCGCGGGCGGCGACGACTACGTCACGAAGCCCTTCTCCCTCGAAGAGGTCGTGGCGAGGCTCCGCGGGCTCATCCGTCGCTCCCAGATCTCGATCTCCGAGGCCGGCGACTCGCGCATCGTCGTGGGCGACCTGGTGCTCGACGAGGAGTCGTACGAGGTGTCCCGCGCCGGTCGGCCGATCGAACTGACCGCGACCGAGTTCGAGCTCCTCCGCTTCCTGATGCGCAACCCGCGCCGCGTGCTGTCGAAGGCGCAGATCCTCGACCGCGTGTGGTCCTACGACTTCGGGGGCAAGTCCTCCGTCGTCGAGATCTACATCTCCTACCTGCGCAAGAAGATCGACGCGGGCGAGACCCCGATGATCCACACCGTGCGCGGCGTCGGGTACGTCATCAAGCCCACGTCCTGAGGTCGGTGCAGTGACCCTCCGTCGTCGGCTCGTCCTGAGCATCGTCGCGCTCGTCGTCGCCGTCAGCGCGGTCATCGGTGCCGGGAGCATCATCGCGCTCGCGTCCATCCAGACGGGCACGATCGACAGCCAGCTCTCGAAGGCGACCGACCGTGCGAGCACGAAGTTCGGCGAGGGACAGCAGAACCCGAACGGGCAGCGCCCGAACGACGACGCCCTGCAACCCCTCGGCCAGGCGGCCGGCACCCTCACCGCGTACTACTTCTCCGGAGGCGGTGCGGGCGGGATCGTCCTGACCGACAACAGCTCGCGGCTCCAGCTCACGACGACGCAGCTCGACCGCCTGGGCAACGTCAAGGTCGGCGTCGACCCGGCAACGATGGACCTCGGCGGTTCGCTCGGCCGCTACCGCGTGGCCGCCGTGCAGGTCGACAACCCGGTGCTCGGCAACGCCGTCCTCGTGGTCGGACTCCCGATGTCGCCCGTGTACGAGAGCGTCCGGTCGCTGCTGCTCGTCGTCATCATCGTCGTCGCGGCAGCGCTCGTCGCCGCGTCCGTCGTCGCCGCGGTCGTCGTCCGCCGGTCCCTGCGGCCGCTCGAGCGGGTCGCCGAGACCGCCTCGACCGTCGCCCGCATGCCACTCGAGCGCAGCGACGCCCTGCAGGACGTCCGCGTGCCCGACACCGACCCCCGCACCGAGGTCGGCCGCGTCGGCAGCGCCTTCAACCGGATGCTCGGCCACATCGCCGGCGCCATGCAGGCCCGCGAGCGCTCGGAGCAGAAGGTCCGCCAGTTCGTCGCCGACGCGTCGCACGAACTGCGGACGCCCCTGGCGTCGGTGCGCGGGTACGCCGAGCTCACCCGTCGCATGGGTGCGGACCTGCCGAAGGACGTCGTGTACGCGATGAGCCGGATCGAGTCCGAGTCGAAGCGCATGACGAGCATGGTCGAGGACCTGCTGCTGCTCGCCCGACTCGACGAGGGCCGCGAGATCCAGTTCGACGACGTGGACC
Organism: Curtobacterium sp. 320; assembly: GCF_031455235.1. Classification (NCBI taxonomy): domain Bacteria; kingdom Bacillati; phylum Actinomycetota; class Actinomycetes; order Micrococcales; family Microbacteriaceae; genus Curtobacterium; species Curtobacterium sp. 320. The sequence continues at coordinate 484,528 of NZ_JAVDSI010000001.1, forward strand.
TCACCGGGCTCGTGCTCGACGCGGTGAACGACGCGCACGCGGCCTCGCCGGACCACCCGATCGAGGTGGACATCCCGTCGACCCCGGTGACGGTGGTGGGCGACGCCGCGCGCCTGCACCAGGTGATCGTCAACCTCGTCACCAACGCCCGGACCCACACCCCGGACGGCACCCGCATCACCGTGGGGCTCGCGCCGTCGGCCTCGGGCACCGGCGTGGACCTGACGGTGCGGGACACCGGGCAGGGCATCGACCCGGAGTTCCTGCCGAAGCTGTTCGAGCGGTTCGCCCGCGCCGACAGCTCCCGCTCGCGCACCGCGGGCTCGACGGGGCTCGGGCTCGCCATCGTGGACGCGGTCGTGCAGGCGCACGGCGGGTCCGTGGACGTGACGAGCGAGCCGGGGGACACCGTGTTCACGGTGCACCTGCCGTCGGAGCGGCCGGCGGCCGACGCGGCGTCGGCCGCGTCTGGCGGTGCGTCGGCAGCGGCCGCTGGGCCTGCTGCGTCGTCCGCGTCCGCGTCCGCGTCCGCTTCCTCGTCCGGGGACGCGACCGACGACTGGTCGGCGACCCCGGTCCCGTCCGCCACCGACTGACGGACGGGAGGCGCGGTGCGGGCCGGCACCGCGCCTCCCGTCCGGTGGTTGGTCGCGACCGACGTGCCGTGCTACAGTTCTCGAAGCCAAAGACCGCCGGTTGTCGTGCTGCTCGCAGCGCGAACGAAGGTCCTCACTCATGAGGCAGCCCGCGCAGGTGTTCCGAACCTCTCCTTCCGTTCGCGGGGGAGCAGCTCCGAGCCTCTGCGCCGGAGCTTTTTTTCATGTGGTGGAGTCCTGGGGCTGCCGGCAAGAACCCCAAGGAGAACCATGGCGAACAAGGAAGCTGCGGTCGCCGAGCTCACGGAGTCCTTCCGTAGCTCGAACGCCGTTCTGCTCACCGAGTACCGCGGTCTCACGGTCGCGCAGCTCAAGGAGCTCCGCAACTCGATCCGTGAGCACGCCACGTACGCCGTGGTGAAGAACACGCTGACCAAGATCGCGGCGAACAACGCCGGCATCTCGTCGTTCGACGACGAGCTCGCCGGTCCGTCCGCTCTCGCCTTCGTCCACGGTGACACCGTCGCCGTCGCGAAGTCGCTGCGTGCATTCGCCAAGGCGAACCCCGAGCTCGTGGTGAAGGGTGGTTACTTCGACGGTAACCCGCTCTCCGCGACCGAGGTGGACAAGCTCGCCGACCTCGAGTCCCGTGAAGTCCTGCTCGGCAAGCTCGCCGGCGCCTTCAAGGCCTCGCTGTTCGGTGCTGCGTACCTGTTCCAGGCCCCCCTCTCGCAGGCCGTCCGCACCGTGGACGCCCTTCGCGAGAAGCAGGAGTCCGCGGCCTGATCAGGCTCGCGTTCCACAACCACACGATCTAGCTAGTAGTAGGAGAAAATCATGGCGAAGCTTTCGCAGGACGAGCTCATCGAGGCCTTCAAGGAGCTCACGCTCATCGAGCTCTCGGACTTCGTGAAGAAGTTCGAAGAGGTCTTCGAGGTCACCGCGGCCGCCCCGGTCGCCGCTGCCGCTCCGGCCGCCGCCGGTGCCCCGGCCGAGGCCGCTGAGGAGAAGTCGGAGTTCGACGTCGTCCTCAAGTCCGCTGGTGACAAGAAGATCCAGGTCATCAAGGAGGTCCGTGGCCTGACGTCGCTCGGCCTCGGTGAGGCCAAGGCGCTCGTCGAGACCGCCGACGCCAAGATCCTCGAGGGTGTCAACAAGGAGACGGCCGACAAGGCGAAGGAGGCCCTCGAGGCCGCCGGCGCCACGATCGAGCTCGCGTAGTCTCGACCGTTCGGTCACGAAGGCCGCTGCCCCTCGGGGCGGCGGCCTTCCTCGCGTGCGGGGGGGGGGGGGCGGCCGGCGGTCCGGCGTGCGGGCCGGCGGCGGGGCTGCGGGGCGCTTCCGCGAAAGCGACACTCTGCCTTCGGATGCATGCGCCAATGTGTCGCTTCGGCGGCACCCTCGTAGCGACTCAGCTGTGAAGTGTCGCTATGGGCGCACGAGCGGGGCAGGCCAGGAGGCACGGCACATGTCCACAGATCGGCGCAGGACCGCCTCCACGCGCGTCCAAGACGACAAGGTGCCGTCATGCACCCTGCGAACGCGATCGAACTGTTCCGTACGACCCGGCTCGACCGAGCGGCCGGGCGACACCTCCAACGTCGGCGCGCCGCGGACGAGCTGGTGTAGGTCCGCCACGGTGTGTACGTCGAACGGGCTGCGTGGGACGCGCTCGACGGTCGGTCACGGCACCTCGTCCGCATGCGCTCGGCCATCCCGTTGCTCCGCCCGGGCGCCGTGTTCGCCTTCGAGTCAGCGGCCGCCGTGCACGGTCTGCCGAGGATCGACCCGTGGACCACCCGCGTCCGAGCGGTGGTGCCGTCGCTCGACCACGATGTGCACCGCGTCGACCTGACGCTGCGCGCCGGCACCGCGCTGCGGTCCGGACGTCTGTTCTGGGGTGTCCCGTACGCCTCGCTCGCGGCGAACACGATCGAGATCGCCCGTAGCGGTTCACTCTCCGCCGCCGTCGTGGCCATCGACGACGCGCTCCGTCGGGGGAGCAGCTCGTCGAGCTGCAACGCCTCGCGTCGGAAGCCGGACCGTGGGGATCCACGCGTCTCGAGCATGCCTTCGCGATCGCCGACGTGCGCCACGAGTCGGTCGGGGAGTCCTACTTCGCGGCCCGCGCCGCAGAGCTCGGGTGTCCCGACCTCGAACCGCAGCACGAGTTCGTCCACGCAGACGGAACGGTGGATCGGGTCGACTTCTGGCTTCCGCGGCAGGGCATCGTGATCGAGTTCGACGGGCGCCAGAAGTACGAGGACCCGCGCATGCTCGGCGGTCGGGACCCGCACGATGTCCTGTGGGCCGAGAAGCGCCGCGAAGATCGCATCCGGTCCCGACGCGAGGTGCACGGCGTCGTCCGCGCGGACTGGTCACACCTGGTCGACCCGGAGCGCTTGCGGGCGCTGTTCCGCACGCACGGCGTTCCGTGTCGATGACCGCGACGCCTGTGATCACCCGCCGAAGCGACACGCTGCCGCCGAGGCTCGACGTCTGTGCGGCGAGAGCGACACGTTCTCGCCGAAGCCCGGCGCGAACCTGTCGCTTTCGCGGAAGAGGCGGGCCGGCGGGCGGCAGCGCCGCGCGTCAGCGCAGCGTGCTGTGGCGGCGGCCGTAGGCCAGGTAGAGCGCGGCGCCGGCGACCATCCAGATGCCGAACGCGATCCAGGTGCCGACGCCGAGGAACACCGCGAGCAGCACGCAGCAGAGCGCGCCGACGATCGGCACGACGGGGAACAGCGGCACGCGGTAGGACCGCTCGAGCGACGGCTGGGTCCGACGGAGCACGATGACCGACACGTTCACGAGGGCGAACGCCACGAGCGTGCCGATGCTCGTCGCGTCCGCGAGCTCCCCGAGCGGCACCAGTGCGGCGACGATCGTCACGACGACCCCGATGATGAGGGTGTTCCAGACGGGGGTGCCGGTGCGGTGCGACACCCGGCCGAACACCTTCGGTACGAGTCCGTCGCGGGCCATCGTGAGCAGGATGCGGGTCTGCCCGTAGAGCACGGTGAGCACGACGCTCGCGATCGCGATGACGGCGCCGATCGAGAACACCAGGGCGACCCACGGCGCTCCGGTGACGTCGACGACGATGCGCACGAGCGAGGCCTCGGTCGACGAGAAGGACGTCCACGAGCGGGCGCCGATGGCCGCGATCGCGACGAGGATGTACAGCGCCGTGATGAGCGCGATCGACCCGATGATCGCGCGGGGGAGGTCCCGCCGCGGGTTCTTCGCCTCTTCCCCGGCGGTCGACGCGGCGTCGAACCCGATGTACGAGAAGAACAGCCGGGACGCGGCCGCGGTGACCCCGGCGGCACCCATCGGTGCGAGCGGCTCGAAGTTCTGCGCCTGGAACGCCGAGAACGCCACGATGACGAAGAACACGAGCAGGGCGATCTTCACGATGACCATGAGCGTGTTCACCCAGGCGCTCTCGCGCGCACCCGGGAGCAGGATCGCCGTGGCGAGCAGCACCAGGCCGGCGGCCGGCAGGTTGACCACGCCGCCCTCGCCCGGAGGCGCCGACAGTGCGGTCGGCAGGTGCAGCCCGAACACCCGCAGGGTCTCGTCGACGTACTCGCTCGCGCCGACCGCGACGGCGGCCACGGAGACGGCGTACTCGAGCACGAGGCACCAGCCGCACACCCAGGCGATTCCCTCGCCCATGGTGGCGTAGGTGTACGAGTAGCTCGACCCGGACGTCGGCACGGCACCCGCCATCTCGGCGTACGACAGCGCCGAGAGGAGGGCGGCGACACCGGCGACGACGAAGGAGATCCAGACCGCGGGACCGGCGAGCGGAACGGCGGTCCCGAGGACGACGAGGATGCCGGTGCCGAGCGTGGCGCCGACACTGATCATCGTGAGGTGCCAGACCCCGAGCGACCGCCGGAGCGGCTCGCCGTCCACCCCCGCCGAGGCCTCGGCCTGCAGCTGCTCGATCGGCTTCCGTCGGGCGAGCTGTGCGCGGAGGGACGTGGGGCGGGTGGGCGCGGACGTCAATGGGACCTCGAGTGGTGCGGGGAAGGGGACGGGAAATGGTCGCATGCCCCCTGAACGGGGTCAAATGAGCCACGGCGGCCCGATGTCCCACCCCGGGGCTAGGTTTGCAGCATGGATCGGGGTGACGCGTCGTGAGCATGCACGGCGGGATGCGCGGCGGCGGTGGTGGCGGTCGCGGTGGCGGCCGGATCTCCAGCGGCGACTTCGAGGCGCAGAAGGCCGCCAACGCCGAGGCGCCCAAGATCCCGAACCTCCTCAAGCGCATCGCCGGGCTGTTCGTGCCGCACCGGAACGCGATCATCCTGACCGTCGTGCTGGTGCTGATCGGCGCCGCGATCTCCGTCGTCCCACCGCTCCTCACCCAGCGAGCGTTCGACGAGGGACTCTTCCCGAAGGGCGGCGGCGGGCCGGACCTGCCCGTGCTGTACGTCCTCGTCGGTGCCATGGTGGTGCTCTGGATCGCGAGCGCGGGGATCGGCGTCTGGCAGACCTACCTCACCGCGACGGTCGGCAACAAGGTCATGGGCGCGATGCGCATGCGGCTGTTCGGACACCTCCAGCGCATGGAGCTCGCGTTCTTCACCCGCACGAAGACCGGTGTCATCCAGTCCCGCCTGCAGAACGACGTCGGTGGCGTCGCGAGCGTGCTCAACAACACGATCTCGTCGATCCTCGGCAACACGGTGACGGTGATCGCCGCCGTCGTCGCGATGCTGCTCCTCAGCTGGCAGATGACCCTCGTCGCGGTCGTCCTGCTGCCCCTCCTCGTGATCGCCCAGCGACGGGTCGGCCAGGTCCGGGCCAAGATCGCCGCGGAGACGCAGGAGTCGCTGTCGGACATGACCGCGATCACGCAGGAGGCACTGAGCGTCTCCGGCATCCTGCTCGCGAAGAGCTTCAACCAGCAGCGTGCGGAGACGCAGCGGTACGGCAACGAGAACCGCAACCAGATCCGCCTTCAGGTCCGGCAGCAGATGTCCGGTCAGTGGTTCTTCGCGATCGTGTCGATCTTCCTGTCCATCATCCCGGCGATCATCTACGTCGTCGCCGCGTACCTCATCATCGGCGACGTCCCGATCACGGCCGGCACGATCGTGGCCTTCACCACCGTGCAGTCCCGGTTGCTGTTCCCGACCGTCGGCCTGCTCCGGGTCGTCCTCGACCTGCAGACCTCCGGCGCGCTGTTCGCCCGCATCTTCGAGTACCTCGACCTCAAGCCCGCGATCACGGACCCGCCCACGGCGAAGCCCGTCGACGAGTCCCGGGTGGGGCACGTCGCCTTCGACGACGTGACGTTCACCTACCCGGACGGCGAGGCGGACAAGCCGACCCTCCGCGGGGTGTCGTTCGAGCTCCAGCCCGGCCAGTTCGCCGCGTTCGTGGGGCCGTCGGGTGCGGGGAAGACGACCGTGTCGTACCTCGTGCCCCGGCTGTACGAGGCGACCGCCGGCTCGGTCCGGTTCGCCGGACAGGACGTCCGCGAGCTGGCGCACGAGGACCTCATGCGCCACGTCGGCATCGTCAGCCAGGAGACCTACCTCTTCCACGCCACCATCGGCGACAACCTGCGGTACGCCAAGCCGGACGCGACCGACGACGAGATCGAGCAGGCCGCGCGGGCGGCGAACATCCACGAGACGATCGCCTCGTTCCCGGACGGCTACGAGACGGTCGTCGGGGAGCGCGGCTACCGGCTGTCCGGCGGCGAGAAGCAGCGGATCGCGATCGCGCGGGTGCTGCTCAAGGACCCACCGGTGCTCGTGCTCGACGAAGCGACGAGCGCCCTCGACTCGATCTCCGAGCGCGTCGTGCAGACGGCGCTCGACAACGCCGCGGCCGGCCGGACGACGATCTCGATCGCGCACCGGCTCTCGACGATCCGCGACGCCGACGTCATCTTCGTGCTCGACCACGGGCGGATCGTCGAGCAGGGTACGCACGAGGAGCTCCTCGAACGGGACGGCACCTACGCGACGCTGCACCACCAGCAGAACGCCCCCGCCGACGCCGTCGGCAGCTGACGCACCAGGCGAGCGCGCACCAGGCGAGCGCGCACCAGGCGAGCGCGCACCAGCCGAGCGCGCACCAGGCGCACCGCAGGCGGGACGGGAGGCGCGGTGCGGGCCCGCACCGCGCCTCCCGTCCGACGCCTGGTCGCGACCACGGCGTTTTCCGGTCGACCCGACGGACACGAACGATGCTCGCGTGGTAGCTGTGAAGGAACCACACAAGCGCACCGTGCCCCTGAGCGGAGTCCGAAGTGACAGCTGTCCCACCGACGTCCGACCCCATCCCGCCGACGGGCCCGATCGCCCCCGATGCACCACGCGTCGTCGAGGACGCGCCCCGCAAGAAGGGGAAGTTCCGCGCGTTCCTCACGAGCGGCTCCCTCGACATCCAGTCCAAGCTCCTCGTGATGCTCCTCGCGGTGAGCATCGTGGCGGCGCTGGTCGTCGGTGTCGTCGGCTACCTGAACGGCCGGAGCTCGCTCGAGGCCGCGGCGTTCAACCAGGTGACCTCGTTGCGCGAGGCGAGGATCACCGAACTGCAGCGCTCGTTCGGCCAGTTCACCCAGACGGTCGTCGCGCAGACCCGCAACGAGAGCGTCATCGGCGCGACGAAGGCGTTCGAGTCGGGGTGGAACGACCTGCAGTCGCGGCCGGTGTCCGACGACGACCACACGCAGGTCGAGGACTGGTACCGGGACTCCTTCGTCCCGCAGCTCGACGACCGAAGCGGCGGCACCGCCAACCCGGACCAGTTCACGCCGACCGAGGACCCGCAGGCCTACCTGCAGGCGCGGTACACGGCGCCGTTCACCGACTACGACGAGGCCATCGGCCAGGACGACGCCGGTGACGGCAGCGCGTGGTCAGCGGCGCACGCCGAGTACCAGCCGTACTTCAAGCAGGCCGTCGAGGCCGCCGGGTACGAGGACCTCCTGCTCATGGACACCGACGGGGACGTCGTGTACTCGGCGTACTCCGGCGCGGACCTCGGCACGGACCTCGAGAGCGGGCCCTACCGCGACTCGAACCTCGCGACCGGGTACCAGCAGGCCCTGCAGCTGACGAGCTCGGACGACTTCGTGGTGACGGACTTCGCGCGGTACGTGCCGAGCCTCAACGTCCCGACGCTCTGGGTGATGTCGCCGGTGGGGGAGGACGGCAAGATCATCGGGGTGATGGCCGTCCAGGTGCCGGTCGACCTCATCACGCAGGTCATGACGGGCAACGAGCAGTGGAAGGACGACGGCCTCGGGGACACCGGGGAGTCGTACCTCGTCGGTGCCGACCACCTCATGCGGTCGTACCCGCGCCAGCTCATCGAGCACCCGAAGCAGTACCAGCGCGACGTCGTCGCTGCCGGGACGGCGCCGTCGACCGCGGCCCGCCAGGTCGCGGTGAAGGGATCCGTGCTCCTGCAGGAGGTGAACACCACCCCGGTGACACGGGCGCTGCAGGGGAAGTCCGGGACGGTGATCTCGACGGACTACCGCGGGAAGGAAGTACTCGCGGCGTACGCGCCACTCGAGGTCGACGGGCTCCGCTGGGTCGTCGTCGCGCAGATGGACACGGCCGAGGCGTTCGCCCCGGTGAACGACTTCGCCCGGAACATCGGCCTCGCGCTCGTCGGCATCATCGTCCTCGTCAGCCTGCTGTCGCTGCTGCTGGCCCAGGTGTTCGTCCGGCCCATCCGGCGGTTGCAGACGGCGGTGAACCGGGTGTCGTCCGGCGACCTCGGCGTCGAGGTGCAGACGAAGGCCGGCGACGAGATCGGCGACCTCGGTCTCGCGTTCAACGACATGAGCCGCAGCCTGCAGGTGAAGCAGGACCTGCTCGACGAGCAGCGGCGACAGAACGACACCCTGCTGCTGACGCTCATGCCGGAGGAGGTCGCCCGTCGGTACAAGCAGGGCGACGAGACGATCGCGGCCGACCACCAGGACGTCGCCGTCGTCTACGCGGACATCATCGGGTTCGACGAGTTCGCCGCCGGCCTCACCGCCGAGGAGTCCCTGTCCCTCGTCAACGACGTCTGGCGTTCCCTCGACGAGGCGGCCACCCGACACGGCGTCGAGCGGGTGCGCACGACCCGGAGCGGGTACCTCGCCAGCTGCGGCCTGAGCGTCCCGCGCGTGGACAACGTCCGCCGTGTCGTCGACTGGGCGGAGGAGGCGCAGGGCGTGCTCGAGCGCTTCAACGCGCAGCACGGGTCGAAGATCGGCCTGCGCGCCGGCATCGACACCGGCCAGGTCACGAGCGGGCTCGTCGGGCGCTCGAGCATCGTCTACGACATGTGGGGCGACGCCGTCAGCCTGGCGTACCGGGTGCAGGGGATCGCCCCGGCGCCGGGCGTGTACGCGACGCAGCGCGTGGTCGACAAGCTCGGCGACCGCGGGGGCGTGCAGGACGCCGGCGAGGTGCAGACGCAGGCCGGCCCGCAGCGGGTCTGGAAGCTCGAGCGCACCGGAGCGGCGTCGTGACCGCGTTCTGGGAGCAGCCGTGGTTCTGGCCGGCGATCAGCGTCATCGTCGGCCTGCCGCTGCTGCTGCTCGTCCTGACCGAGCTGCAGTCGAACCTCGAGCGACGCGGCAACTCGCTGCACAAGGTGGTCGGACTGCTGCGGAACGCCGTGGTGCCGGTCATCGCGATCCTCGTCCTGTCCGTCCAGGTCACCGACGCGGTCGACCCGGGCAAGCCCGTGGTGAACCAGATCATCGGCACCGTGCTCGGGTTCCTCGTGATCGTGTTCGTCCTGAACGGGCTGAACATAGTCCTGTTCACGAACGCCCGGAAGGGCACCTGGCGCGAGAAGATCCCGTCGATCTTCGTGGACATCGCCCGCATCGTGCTCATCGCGCTCGGGCTGGCGCTGGTGTTCAAGATCGTCTGGGGTGCGGACGTCGGCGGGATCTTCACCGCGCTCGGTGTCGGCTCGCTCGTCATCGGCCTCGCGCTGCAGTCCGCCGTCGGTCCGGTGATCGCCGGGCTGTTCCTGCTGTTCGAGCAGCCGTTCCGGCTGGGGGACTGGCTCGACGCCGGTGGCGTGCGCGGCCGGGTGGTCGAGGTGAACTGGCGGTCGGTGCACATCGACACGGGCGCCGGGATCCTCATCATGCCGAACTCCTCGTTGGCGGGGGCGTCGTTCACGAACCTCAGCCGGACAGGAGGCACGTTCCCGGTCGCCACGGACGTCACGTTCACGACGGACGACCCTCCGGCAGCGGTGGTCGCCCTGCTGCAGCGGGTCGCGTCCGGCCTGCCCCAGCGGTACCCCGGCACGCAGCCGGTGGCGGTGCCGACCGGCGGATCGTCGTACACCGTGTCCTTCGAGGTGCGCGGACCGTCGCAGGAGGGCGACGCGCTCGCCCAGTTCCGGATGTGGCTCTGGTACGCCGCCCGGCGCGCAGGGCTCGGCCTCGACGGCGACACGACCGACGACTTCGTCACCGACGAGCGTCGGGACGCCGCCCTGGCGTCGATCGCTCCCACGCTGTACCTGACGGGCGACGACGGGGCCGCGCTGGCACCGCTCGTCCGGCTCGAGCGGTACGCCGCCGGCGAGACGATCGTCACGGCCGGCACGGTGCCGGACGCGGTCCGGTTCGTCCTGTCCGGCAGCGTCGACCTGCGCGTCCCGTTCGAGGACGCCGAGTTGCCGGCGACCCGCGTCGAGGCCGGCGACTACCTCGGGCAGACGGCGTTGACCCGGGAGGCGCTGCTCACCACCGCCGTCGCGCTCACCGAGGTCGCGGTGCTGGTCGTGCCCGCCACCGCGCTCGACCAGATCGTGCGCGGCACGCCGGCGCTCGCCCGGGACATGGGGGAGGTCATCGACCGCCGCCGGCAGGAGGTCTCCGCGGCGGTGTCCGCCCACGTCGCATCCCAGCGGAAGACGGTGTCCGCCGCCTAGACTCGACCGCGTGCGTTACGCGAACTCCGTGGTCGACCTCGTCGGCGACACCCCGCTCGTCAAGCTCAACCGGGTGACCGAGGGGGTGCGCGCGACCGTCCTCGTGAAGGTCGAGTACCTCAACCCCGGTGGGTCGTCGAAGGACCGGATCGCCACCAGGATCATCGACGCGGCCGAGGCCTCCGGCGACCTGGGCCCCGGTGGCACGATCGTCGAGCCGACCTCCGGCAACACCGGTGTCGGCCTCGCGCTCGTCGCCCAGCAGCGCGGCTACCGCTGCGTGTTCGTCCTGCCCGACAAGGTCGGCGAGGACAAGCGGAACGTGCTCACCGCGTACGGCGCCGAGATCGTCGTCACGCCGACGGCCGTCCCGCCCGAGCACCCGGAGTCGTACTACTCGGTGTCCGACCGGCTGGTGCGCGAGATCCCCGGCGCCTACAAGCCGAACCAGTACGCGAACCCGAACGGCCCGCGCAGCCACTACGAGACCACCGGTCCGGAGATCTGGCGCGACACCGAGCAGCGCATCACGCACTTCGTCGCGGGTGTCGGCACCGGCGGCACCATCTCCGGTACCGGACGCTTCCTGAAGGAGGCCTCGGACGGCCGTGTCCGCATCGTCGGCGCCGACCCCGAGGGCTCCGTCTACTCGGGCGGCACCGGTCGCCCCTACCTGGTCGAGGGCGTCGGCGAGGACTTCTGGCCGACCGCGTACGACCCCGGGGTCCCCGACGAGATCATCGCCGTGTCGGACGCCGACTCGTTCGCGATGACCCGTCGGCTCGCCCGTGAAGAGGGCCTGCTCGTCGGTGGCTCGAGCGGCATGGCGGTCGTCGCCGCGCTCCGCGCCGCCCGCGACCTCACCGAGGACGACGTGGTCGTGGTGCTCCTGCCGGACGGCGGCCGCGGCTACCTCGGCAAGATCTTCAACGACCGGTGGATGCGCTCCTACGGCTTCGCCGAGACCGACGACGAGCGCACCGTGGGGTCGCTCATCGCGGGCAAGGACGGCCGGCTGCCCGACCTCGTCCACGCCCACCCGGCGGACACCGTGCGCGAGGTCGTCGACATCATGACGAAGTACGGCGTCTCGCAGATGCCCGTGCTCAGCGCCGAACCGCCCGTCGTCATCGGCGAGGTCGTCGGCGCGGTGGCGGAGAAGGACCTGCTCGAGCAGGTCTTCACGGGCGCCGCGAAGATGACGGACGCGCTGTCCGGGTTCGTGGGCGACCCGCTCCCGCTCATCGGCGTCGGCGAGTCGGTCTCGTCGGCGCGACGTGCGCTCGAGTCGGCGGACGCCCTGCTCGTCGTCGAGGACGGCAAGCCCGTCACCGTGCTGACCCGCCACGACCTGCTCGCCTACCTGTCCGAGTGACCCGCGTCCCGCGTGACGCCCCCGACCCAACGAGGAACGAAGCCCGCATGACCGAGTTCAGCACCCGCGCCGTCCACGCCGGCCAGGAGCCCGACGGCCCCACCGGCGCCGTCATCCCGCCGATCCACCTCACGTCGACGTACGTGCAGGACGGTGTCGGCGGCATGCGGAACGGCTACGAGTACTCCCGCGCCGGCAACCCGACGCGCGACTCGCTGCAGACCCTCCTGGCGGACCTCGACGGCGGCGTCGCGGCGTACTCGTTCGCGTCCGGGCTCGCCGCCGAGGACGCCCTGCTGCGCGCAACGCTCGTCCCCGGTGCCCGCGTGGTGATGGGCAACGACGTGTACGGCGGGACCCACCGCCTGGTCAGCCGGTTGCACGTGCCGTGGGGCGTCGAGCTCGTGGTCGTCGAAATGAGCGACACCGACCGCGTCCGTGCCGCGCTCGAGGGTGCTCCGGCGCAGACCGTCCTCTGGGTCGAGACCCCGACGAACCCGCTCATGAAGATCGCCGACATCGCCGCGCTCGCCGAGATCGGCCACGCGGCCGGTGCCGTGGTCGTCGTCGACAACACCTTCGCGTCGCCGTACCTGCAGCAGCCGCTGTCGCTCGGCGCCGACGTCGTCGTCTACTCGACGACGAAGTACCTCGGCGGCCACTCCGACGTCGTCGGCGGCGCCGTGGTGCTCGCCGACGAGGAGCTCGCCGCGAAGGTGCAGTTCCTGCAGTTCGGCGCCGGGGCGATCTCGTCGCCGTTCGACGCGTTCCTCACCACGCGCGGCATCAAGACCCTCGCGGTCCGGATGGAGCGGCACTCGCGGAACGCCCAGGCGGTGGCCGAGGCACTGGTCGGTGCTCCGGGGGTCGAGCGCGTGTACTACCCGGGGCTCACCGAGCACCCCGGCCACGAGGTCGCGGCACGCCAGATGCGCGGCTTCGGGGGCATGCTCTCGGTCGCGCTGAGCGGTGGACCCGAGGCAGCGCGCCGTTTCGCGGAGTCGACCGAGGTGTTCGCGCTCGCCGAGTCGCTCGGCGGGGTCGAGTCGCTCATCGGGTACCCGTCCGAGATGACGCACGCGTCGGTGAAGGGCACGGAGCTGGCGGTGCCGGAGAACGTCGTGCGCCTGTCCGTCGGCATCGAGGACGCCGGCGACCTCGTGGCGGACCTCCAGCAGGCGCTCGCGCGCTGACGCACCGCGGGCCGTCGGTGGGCGGCCCTACGATGATCGGGTGAGCACCGCGGCGACGAGGACCAGCCTGTTCGGCGGACCGTACGCCCTCGCCACCGTCGGCATGGTCGCGATCGTCGCGGTCGCGGCGTTCCAGAACCTGGCGATGACCACCGTCATGCCGGAGATCAGCCGCGACCTCGACGGCGAGACCCTCTACGCGCTGGCCTTCGCCGCACCCCTGGCGGCCGGCGTGCCGGGCATGGTCCTCGCGGGCAACTGGACCGACCGCGCGGGTGGACGCATCGTGGCGTGGGTGTCGGCCGGCCTCTTCGCCGTCGGCACCGCCGTCGTCATGCTGGCCCCGACGATGGAGGTCTTCCTCGTCGGCCGGCTCGTCGAGGGCTTCGGCGCCGGCGCGATCGACGTCGTGCTCTACGTCCTCGTCGCCCGGATCTTCCCCGCCGACCTGCACGGCCCGGTGTTCGCCGGGTTCGCCGCCGCGTGGGTGGTGCCGGCGCTCGTCGGTCCGGCGCTCGCGGGCATCGTCACCGACGTCTGGAACTGGCACTGGGTGTTCGCCGGTGCACTCGTCATCGCGGTCGGCGCGTTCTCCCTGCTCGTCCCGACCCTCGGCCGGCTGCACCCACCGGCACCCGAGCTCCGTCCGGCGTGGCAGCGGTCCCGGATCGGCTGGTCGGTCGCCGCCGCGGTGGCGATCCTGCTGCTCAACGTCGCCCCGGACCTCGGCGCGTGGCCGCGGGTCGCCGCCGTGCTCGTCGGCCTCGTCGGGACGTGGTTCGCACTCCGCCCGCTGCTGCCCGCCGGCACCTTCCGCGCCGCCCCCGGGCTGCCGTCGGTGATCCTGCTGCGGGGGCTCGTCGCCGCCTCGTTCTTCGGCAGCGAGGCGTACGTGCCGTTCCTGCTGCAGGCGAAGGACGGCCTGTCCGCCTCGGCAGCGGGACTCGCGCTGACGGTCGCGGCGCTCAGCTGGGCCGGGTCGAGCTGGCTGCACGGACGGCTGGGCGAGGAACGGCTCACCGCGACCCGGACCTTCGCGATCGGGCTCGCGCTCGTGCTCGTCAGCCTGCTCACGGCGCTGACGGTCGCCACGTTCGGCCTGCCGTGGTGGCTGCTCGTGGTCGGGTGGTTCGTCGGCGGCGCGGGCATGGGGGCGATCTACCCGCGCACCTCGATGCTGACGCTGCGCTTCTCCGGCGAGGGCGACGACGGGTTCGCGAGCTCGGCCCTGACCATCGCCGACGCCTCGGGCAGCGTGATCGGGCTCGCCGTCACCGGGCTGCTGTTCATCGGGACGGGCGGTGCCGACGCCGCGGTGTCGTTCCCGCTCGTCTTCGGCGGCATGACCCTGATCGCGGTCCTCGCCGTCGCCGCGGTCCGTCGCCTCGGCCCTGTCCCGGCACCGTCCGTCGTCGCGGTGGGCGGGTAGCGTGGCGGTCGTGCTCCTCCGCGTCGTCACCGCCACCGTCGTCATCGGTGCGGCCCTCGCCCTGGCCGGCTGCCAGGGCACGACGTCGGCCGCGCCCACGCCGGTGCAGAGCACGGACCTGACCAGCTCCGACGGCGGGTTCGACCGGCACGCGGTCATCGGCGTGGTCCTCGAACCCGGGCAGGACACGCTCGGCGCAGACCTGCGGGCCGGACTGACCGACGCCGGCTTCGCCCCGGACGTCCGCGTCGCACCGGCCGACGGGTCCGCCGCCGCGCAGCGCACCGCGGTGGACCAGCTCGTGCGCACGGGCGCGAAGGCGTTGCTCGTGCGGGCGGTCGACGCCTCGGCGCTGACCGGGGTCATCCAGACGGCGCACGACGCCGGTGTCGTCGTGGTGTCGCTGGGGGACCCGCTGCCGACGAGTGGCACGGGTGGCGACGGCGTCTCCGCGGACTACCGCGTGCCGGCCGGCGACGACCAGGCCGACCTCGTCAGCGGGGCCGTCGACGTGGTCGAGTCGCTCCAGCGCGGCGAGAAGCCCACGACCGACTGACGTCCGTCGGGCAGGGCGGTCAGCGCCACCACGACGGGAACGACAGCACGATCGTGTCGACCAGTGCCTTCCGCGACCGTCGCGGTCCGGCGAGCCAGGCCTCGATCGCGCCGACGAAGCCCTGCGCCACGAAGCCCGCGGCGACGTCGTCGAGGAGTTCCGGCCGGTGCTCGCGCTCGAGCGTCCGGATGTGCTGCTCGCTCGACACCGTGAAGTGCTCCACGAGGAGACGGTGCAGCGACGCGTCGTTCGGGTCCGGCAGCGCCTTGCCGTAGATCTCGCGGTGCGCGACGACGTGCTCGACGACGGCGTTGATGCCGCGTCGGGTGATCGTCGCGAACTCGTCGACGCCGGCACCCCGGGCGAACGCCGCGCGTCGGACCTCGGCGTCGTCCTCGCGGATGCGGTCGAGCTCCGGCGTGAGGACGTCGGCGAGCAACGACCCGGGGGAGACCGCGTGCGAGTAGAACGTGGCGCGGTTGATGCCGGCCGCCCGGGTGACGTCGGCGACCGTGATCTCGGACACCGGCCGGTCGGCGGCCAGTCGCAGGATCGCCTCGCGCAGGGCAGCGGTCGTGTGCAGGATGCGGGCATCCACCATGACGCCACCCCCTTCTGATCCGGTTCCGTCCCGCCGGTGTTCCGGCGGAACGGGCGGGACGACGTCCGCCGGCGGTCGACCGGCGGCGAGCAGTCCGACGGTACCGCATGTGCCGCGTCCGAGCGGGGCGGGAGCCGTGGCAACACGCGGGAGAACGCCCCGGACTGCTGCGGTGGCGCTCGGGGGACCCGTAGGATGGTTCCGCGGACGAATCGATTCGATCGACGCCGCGATCACTTCCCCACCCCTCACCGTCGAAGGACTCCTGCTCGTGACCGCGCCCGCCACCACCGGTTCGCTCCGTGTCGTCCTGCACCCGGGAGACGCGCTCTCCCGCCGGCAGCGACTCGTCTACGTCTTCGTCCTGGGCGCCCTCACCGCGCTCGGACCGTTCACGATCGACCTCTACCTGCCGGCGTTCCCGTCGCTCAAGGACGAGTTCGGCATCACCGACGGGGCGGTGCAGCTCACCCTCACCGCGACGACGCTCGGCTTCGCGGCCGGACAGCTGCTGGTCGGCCCGTGGAGCGACAAGGTCGGTCGCCGGCTCCCGCTCATCATCGCGACGAGCCTGCACGTCGCAGCATCGCTCGGAGCCGCACTGGCGCCGAACGTCGAGGTGCTGGCGCTCTTCCGCGTCCTGCAGGGCATGGGTGCAGCGGCCGGTGGCGTCGTGGCGATGGCGACCGTGCGCGACCTGTTCGGCGGCAAGCCGCTCGTGCGGATGCTGTCCCGCCTCGCGATGGTGAACGGCCTGGCGCCCATCCTCGCCCCGCTCATCGGCTCGCAGATGCTCCGGTTCGTGAGCTGGCACGGGATCTTCGTCTTCCTCGCCTGCTACGGCGCCGCTGTCGTGCTCGCCGCGGTCCTGCTCATCGTCGAGACGCTCCCGCCGGCACGTCGGCACGAGGCCGGGCACTCCACCATCGGGCAGCGGTACCGGGCACTCTTCTCCGACCGCGTCTTCGTGGGGGTGGCGCTCATCGGGGCGATGGTCTTCAGCGGGCTCTTCTCGTACCTCAGCGCGTCACCGTTCCTGTTCCAGGGCCTGTACGGGCTCGACGCGCAGCAGTACGGCCTGCTCTTCGCGGTGAACTCGGTCGGCGTCGTCGTCGGCGTGCAGGTCTCCGCGCGGTTGGCGCAGCGCGTCGGACCGCAGTGGATCCTCGCGTGCTCGACCGCGACCCTGTTCCTCGCCGCCGTCGCGATCATGGTGCTCGACCAGCTCGGCGCCGGACTC
Organism: Curtobacterium sp. 320; assembly: GCF_031455235.1. Taxonomy (NCBI): domain Bacteria; kingdom Bacillati; phylum Actinomycetota; class Actinomycetes; order Micrococcales; family Microbacteriaceae; genus Curtobacterium; species Curtobacterium sp. 320. The sequence continues at coordinate 501,451 of NZ_JAVDSI010000001.1, forward strand.
GTCGGGGTGCTCGTGCCGCTCTGGTTCTTCATCGCCGCGTGCGGCTTCTCGTTCCCGCTCGTCCAGGTGATCGGACTCGCCGCCCACGGCAAGGAGGCCGGCACCGCCGCCTCGCTCCTCGGCGCGCTGAACTTCGGCGTGGCGGGGATCATCTCGCCCGTGGTCGGGTGGATCGGCATCACCACGGCGACCCCGATGGCAGTGGTGATGGCGTGCACGTCGGCCGTCGCGATCGTGCTGCTCTGGGCGGTCGTCCGACCGAGGACGGTCCCGGCGCTCACGCACTGACCGTCGCACGGTGCCACGGCACGCGCCGGACAGGAGCGTCCGGCCGTTCGTATGCTGTGGACATGAGCGACGTGGTGGCGCAGGCACGGGCAGCGGCCGAGGCAGCGAAGCAGGCGGCCGACGAGGCCCGGCGCCTCGCGGACGAGGCGGTGCAGCGGGCGGAGGAGCTCGCCGCCGCGGTGGCGCAGGGCCAGGAGGCGCGGCTCGAGCCCGACGCGGAGCCGGCGGTCGTCGACTCCCCGGCCCCGGCGGTGGACGCGACCGCCCCGGCGGGCGAGCCGACGTCGACGACCGGCACCGTGCCTCCCGAGCCGACCACCATCGAGGGGCCGCCACTCGGCGCGGACGCCGTCGCGGCGATCCGCGCCGGCTACGAGGTCGAGGGCAGCGCGCTGCAGCTCGGTGCCCTCGTGAACGGCGCCGCGGTGCCCGACGTGCAGGTCCGGATCCCGCTCGGCATGCTCAACCGACACGGTCTCGTCGCGGGCGCGACCGGCACGGGCAAGACGCGCACGCTGCAGGTCCTCGCCGAGCAGATCGCCGCGAACGGGGTGCCCGTCTTCGCCGCCGACATCAAGGGCGACCTGTCCGGGCTGGCGGTCGCGGGCACGCCGAACGACAAGCTCCTCGCGCGCACCGCCGGGATCGGCCAGGAGTGGCGCGCGGTGGCGAGCGAGGCGGAGCTCTACTCGCTCGGCGGGCAGGGGACCGGCGTGCCGATCCGTGCGACCGTGTCCGGGTTCGGGCCGCTCCTGCTGTCGAAGGTGCTCGGGCTGAACGACACGCAGGAGTCCTCCCTCGGGCTCGTGTTCCACTACGCCGAGCGGGCCGGGCTGCCGCTCGTCGACCTGTCCGACCTGCGGAGCGTGCTGACCTTCCTCGTGAGCGACCAGGGCAAGGCGGAGCTCGCCGAGCTCGGCGGGCTGTCGAAGCAGACCGCCGGGGTGATCCTCCGCGAGCTGATCACCTTCGCCGACAAGGGCGCCGACCAGTTCTTCGGCGAGACGGAGATCGACACGACCGTGTTCCTCCGCACCGCCGCCGACGGCCGGGGGATCGTCAGCCTGCTCGAGGTGCCCGGCGTGCAGGACCAGCCCGAGGTCTTCTCGACGTTCCTGATGTGGCTCCTCGCCGACCTCTTCAACGAGCTCCCCGAGGTGGGCGACCAGGACAAGCCGAAGCTCGTGTTCTTCTTCGACGAGGCGCACCTGCTCTTCAGCGGGGCGTCGGCGGACTTCCTCGAGCAGATCGTCCGCACGGTCCGGCTCATCCGCTCGAAGGGCGTCGGGATCTTCTTCGTCACGCAGACCCCGAAGGACGTCCCGAACGACGTGCTCGCCCAGCTCGGCTCGCGGATCCAGCACCAGCTGCGGGCGCACACCCCCGACGACGCGAAGGCGCTGCGGGCGACGGTGTCGACCTACCCGACGAGCGACTACGACCTCGGGGAGGTGCTGACCTCGCTCGCCACCGGTGAGGCGATCGTCACCGTGATGAACGAGAAGGGCGCGCCGACGCCGGTGGCCTGGACGCGCCTCCGCGCCCCCGAGGGCTCGATGGACCCGATGCCCGCGGCCGAGAAGACGGCGCGGGTGCAGGCATCGCCGCTCCTGCCCACCTACGGCACGCGGCTCGACCCCGACTCGGCGTACGAGATCCTCGCCCGCCGGATGGAGGCCGCCGCTGCGGACGCGGCTGCCGCGGACGCCGAGAAGGCCGCGGCGACCGCTGCCGCCGAGGCGGAGAAGGAGGCGGCCCGCGCCGCTGCCGCCGCGGCGAAGGAGGCGGCGGCGAAGGAGAAGACCGAGGCGCGCGAACGGGCGGCGGCGCAGAAGGAGTACGAGCGGGCGCAGCGGGAGTTCGAGCGAGCCGAACGGGCGGCCGATGCGCGGCGGTCGAGGCGCACGTCGTCCCGGACGACGACGTCACGGAAGGTGGACGACCCGCTGTCGGACCTGCTCGGGTCCGGGCTGGGCAGGACGATCGCCAAGGAGGTCGTGCAGGGGATCTTCTCGACCCTGCGCCGCCGTCGCTGAGGGGTCAGCCGAGGAGGCCGGTGGTCTCGACCACGAGCAGCCCGGCGACCGCGAGGACCGCCACCGCACCGACGGCGACGTACGCTCCGCGCTGCTCGTACCAGGACCGGCTCGCCGGGTAGCGCCGCACGAACTCGCGGATCGACATCGGCCGGGTCTCGTCGGTGACCTGCACGCCGAGGGCGTCCACGATGCTGTCGATGCCGGCGTCGCTCCAGGTGTCGGCGCGGAGGCGGAACAGGTGGGCGCCGGCGGCGTCGAGCGCGATGAGCTCGCGCGTCGTGCGCTCGACCGCGCTGCCGTACGTGGTGGCGAGGACCAGGCTGTGGACGCGGTCGCGGTCCACCCGACGGTTCTGCGTGAGGACGCCGCGCACCGTGATCGCCACCGGGTCGATACCGATGAACGCGGTGCCGAGGCGAACGAAGACGACGGCGACGGCGGCCGCGAGCAGGATGACCGCACCCGTGACGACCGGCCAGAGGCGCATCGGGAGGGAGACCCAGACGAGGGCGACGGCGAGGGGGACGGCCGAGAACACGACGCTCAGGATCGTCGAGCGCACGAGCGAGCGACGCGGCCGGAGGACCACGTCGTACACGGTCGCGCTCGGCCGAGCTGCTGCCGGCGCCGTCAGGTCCCCCACGTGGACTCCTCGTCCCTCGGGTGCCCGGGCAGCGTTCGACGCTCGCCCGGGGAGCGCGCCCCTGCCGCTCCGTGCACCGTGTCCGACCCGTCCCGGGGTCGTCCGTCTGGGCAGTCTAGGCGACCGACGGGTATCGGGGACAGCCCGTTCCACCCCTCGGCATCGTTTCCCGGCCAGTCCATGGCGAACGGGGTTCGGCGGGGTCCGCCGGGTGGGGGACCGTCCTGTCCGGAGTGCGCTGGAGCGCCCCGGACGACGGAAGCCCCGGGAACCGATCGGTTCCCGGGGCTTCCGGGCTGGTGGCGGAGAATGGGGGATTCGAACCCCCGAGGGCTTGCACCCAACACGCTTTCCAAGCGTGCGCCATAGGCCACTAGGCGAATTCTCCTGGCGCCGTCTTCCGACGACGACACCCAATGGTACAGGTTCTCCGGAGTGCTCACGACCGCGTGTCGGAAGTGCCGGGGCTCCCAGATGTCGTGCCGTGTGCGCCGACTACCCTGGACGCGTGTCGACCCGCATCTACATCACGTCAGCAGAAGGACACACGGGCAAGAGCACCGTCGCCCTCGGTGTCCTCGAGACCCTCGCACGCTCGGTCGGACGGGTCGGGGTGTTCCGACCGGTCGCCCGCTCCGTCGACGAGCCGGACTACGTGCTCGAACTCCTGCTGCAGCACACCGCGGTCGGCATCTCCTACGACGACGCGGTCGGCGTCACCTACGACGACGTGCACGCCGACCCGGACGCGGCGCTCGCGACGATCGTCACCCGCTTCGCCCAGGTCGAGCGGCAGTGCGACGCGGTCGTGGTGCTCGGGTCGGACTACACCGACGTCGGCAGCCCGACGGAGCTGTCGTTCAACGCCAAGGTCGCGGCCAACCTGGGCGCTCCGGTGCTGCTCGTGCTCGGTGGCCGCGACGCCGCCGAACGCGGTGCCCGCACCCCAGAGGACATGGCACAGGTCGCCGACGTCACGACGAGCGAGCTCCGCGCCGCGCACGCCCAGCTGTTCGGCATCGTCGTGAACCGCGCCGACCCCGATGCCCTGCCGTCGGTCGTGTCGAGCGTCCGGCAGGCCGTCAGCGACGACCACCCCGACCTGCCCGTGTGGGCCATCCCCGAGGACCGCGTCCTCGTCGCCCCGACCGTCCGCGCCCTGCTCGAGGCCACCGGGGCGACCCTGGTGCGCGGCGACGAAGCGCTGCTCGACCGCGAGGCCCTCGGCACCGTCGTCGCCGGCATGAGCATGGAGAACGTCCTGCCGCGCCTGATCGAGGGCGGGATCGTCGTCGTCCCGGGGGACCGCAGCGACGTCCTCATCGCGACGCTCCTCGCGAACCAGTCCGAGACGTTCCCGAGCCTCGCCGGGGTGATCCTCAACGGCGGGTTCGAGACGGCGCCGCAGATCTCCCGCCTGCTCGAGGGGCTGTCGAGCTCGCTGCCGATCGCGCAGAACGACCTCGGCACCTACGACACCGCGCTCCGCATCACCCAGACCCGCGGACGGCTCGCGGCGGACTCGCCCCGCAAGGCCGACCTCGCGCTCGCGCTGTTCGAGCAGCACGTCGACGCCGACGCCCTGCGCGATCGCCTGCAGCTCACGCCCTCCGGGGTCGTGACGCCGCTCATGTTCGAGCACGGCCTGCTCGACCGGGCCCGCGGGTACGGCAAGCGCATCGTCCTGCCCGAGGGCGAGGACGACCGCATCCTCCGCGCAGCGTCCACACTGCTGCAGCGCCAGGTGTGCGAGCTCACGATCCTCGGCGACCCCGCCGCGATCCGGACCCGGGCGACCGAGCTCGGCCTCGACCTCGACGCCGCGCAGCTCGTCTCCCCGTTCGACCCCGAGCTCCGTGAGCGTTTCGCCGAGGAGTACACCCGCCTCCGGGCGCACAAGGGCATGTCGATCGAGCTCGCCCGCGACACCGTGACCGACGTGTCCTACTTCGGCACGATGATGGTGCAGCTCGGGCTCGCCGACGGCATGGTCTCCGGCGCGAAGCACACCACGGCGCACACGATCCGGCCGTCGTTCGAGATCATCAAGACCCGGCCGGACACCTCGATCGTGTCGAGCGTCTTCCTGATGGCCCTCGCCGACCGGGTCCTCGTCTACGGCGACTGCGCGGTCATCCCCGACCCGACGAGCGAGCAGCTCGCGGACATCGCGATCTCGTCCGCCGAGACCGCGACGCAGTTCGGCATCGACCCGCGCGTGGCGATGCTCAGCTACTCGACGGGCGACAGCGGCTCGGGAGCGGACGTCGACAAGGTCCGCGCCGGTACCGCCTTCGTGCGCGAGCGCCGCCCGGACCTGCTCGTCGAGGGGCCGATCCAGTACGACGCCGCCGCCGACCCGACGGTCGCCTCGACGAAGATGCCGGACTCGCCCGTCGCGGGTCGGGCCACGGTGTTCATCTTCCCCGACCTCAACACGGGCAACAACACGTACAAGGCCGTGCAGCGCTCGGCCGGTGCCGTGGCGATCGGCCCGGTCCTGCAGGGCCTGCGCAAGCCGATCAACGACCTCTCCCGCGGTGCGCTCGTCGGCGACATCGTCAACACCGTCGCGATCACCGCGATCCAGGCCGGCACCGCGACCGACGCGGGCTGACCCGCGCGACCCGCACCGCGCCTCCCGTCCGACCGAGAAAGTGACCCATCCCGTGACCGCAGCCCTCGTCGTGAACTCCGGATCGAGTTCGTTCAAGTACCAGCTCATCGAGCTCGAGGGGGAGCGGACGCTCGCCTCCGGCCTCGTCGAACGCATCGGCGAGTCGACGGGTGCGTGGAAGCACACCAACGCGCTCACGGGGGAGTCCTCGTCGAACGACTCGACCCCGGTGGCCGACCACGCGGCCGGCTTCCAGGCCATGATCGACGCCTTCGCGAAGGTCGGGCCGTCCTTCGACGAGCACCCGCCCGCCGTGGTCGGCCACCGCGTCGTGCACGGCGGCACCACCTTCGACCGGGCCACCGTGGTGACGGACGAGGTCGAGCGGCAGATCGAGGAGCTGAACAGCCTCGCGCCGCTGCACAACCCGGCGAACCTCGAGGGCATCCGCGCCGCGAAGCAGGTCTTCTCGGACGTGCCGCAGGTCGCCGTGTTCGACACCGCGTTCCACCAGACGATGCCGCCGCACGCCTACACGTACGCGATCCCGGCCGACCTCGCCGCGAAGTACGCGATCCGCCGCTACGGCATGCACGGGACGAGCCACAAGTACGTGTCCGAGCAGGCGGCAGAGTTCCTCGGCCGTCCGCTCGCCGAGCTCAAGACGATCGTGCTGCACCTCGGCAACGGGGCGTCCGCCGCGGCGATCGACGGTGGACGCTCGATCGAGACCTCGATGGGGCTCACCCCGCTCGAGGGCCTCGTGATGGGCACCCGCTCCGGAGACCTCGACCCCGCGGTCCTCATCCACCTCCACCGCGAGGCCGGGCTCTCCTTCGACGAGCTCGACACCATGCTCAACAAGGAGTCCGGGCTGCTCGGCCTGACCGGCAACGGGGACATGCGCGACGTGCAGGACGCGGCGCTGCACGGCGACGAGGTCGCCGAGGCGGCGCTCGCCGTGTACCGGCACCGGATCCGTCGGTACGTCGGCGCCTACACGGCGCAGCTCGGCGGGCTGGACGCGGTGGTGTTCACCGCGGGTGTCGGCGAGAACAACGCGCTGCTGCGCCGGCGCGTGCTCGCCGGGCTCGAGCACCTGGGCATCGAGATCGACGCGGACCGCAACGAGTTGGCATCTCGGGAGGCGCGGCTCATCTCCACGGACACGTCGCGCGTCGCGGTGCTCGTGATCCCGACGAACGAGGAACTGGAGATCGCCCGGCAGTCGGCTGCGGTCGCGCTCTGACGCGGCGGGCGGCGCGCGCGGCGGGCGGCGCGCTTGCGGCGGGCGCGGCGGGCGGCGCGTTTGCGGCGGGCGCGGCACCGCGATCGAACCACGAATCCGACGTCGAACCAGCGTCGTCGCCCGGTTCGATGTCGGATCCGTGGTTCGACGCCGCTGCCGTGGTTGTCGTCAGCCGAGCGACGCGACCGCCGCGGGGATCGGGGTGTCGCCGCTCGTGACCTCGAACTGCACGCCGACCGCGGTGTCGTCGAGGAGCGCGTGGAGCACCACCGCCGCGACGTCCGAGCGTGGGATCGTGCCGCGGGGGACCGTGGCGCCGACGTCGACCGTGCCCTGGGGCGGCGTGTCGAGCAGGCCCCCGGGGCGGACGATCGTCCAGCGGAGGCTCCGCGCCCGCAGGTTCGCGTCCGCCTCGGCCTTCGCGCGGAGGTACACCTGGAAGACATCGGCCTCGGACCGGGCGGGCACGACCGCACGCTCCGGGTCGTACGAGTCCGCCGCCATCGCCGAGATCATCACGTAGCGGCGGATGCCGGCGCGCTCGGCCGCGTCCGCCAGGAGGATCGCCCCGTCCCGGTCGACCGAGAGCTTCCGCTCGGCGCCGCTCCCCGGACCGGCCCCGGCGGCGAACACCACCGCGTCGACCCCGCGCAGCCGGAGCCCGAGTTCGTCGTCGTCGAGCTGCTCGAGGTCGGCGACGATCGCCCGTCCGCCCTGCTGCTCCACGTCGGTGACGTGCGCGGGGTTGCGGACGATGGCGACGGCGTCGTGGCCGGCGTCGGTGATCTGGCGGGCGAGGAGGAGGGCGATCTGGCCGTGGCCTCCGGCGATGGCGATCTTCATGTGTCCGATCTTGCCCGTCGCGTCCGGTAGACTTCTCGGCGGCTCCTCACGTGACGCCATCCAGGCCAACTCCCCCAGGGCGGAAACGCAGCAAGGGTAACCGGGCTCTGGCGGGTGCGTGAGGAGTCTTTTCGTGCGCCCGGTGTCTCTTTCGTAACGGGTTGCGGACAGCAACCTGATCGTGTGCAAAGATCGCCCTCAGGAACCCCCAACCAGGGCTCCTGACCCTCCACCGCCTCACCAGCGGGGGAGTTCCGGATCAGGTGGCGAGCGCGCTCGCCAGGAAAAGAGACACGCATGCGCAGGCACGTGTCGCTGCGGGGTACCCGTGTACCCACGACGGCGGGCGACTGGACACGACGGATCTTCGGTGCTGGCGGCCGAGCTCGACGACGAGCATCGGACGATCGGCGTCTCCTCCTGCGCGGCGGCGTCATCGCCACGGTGGCGGCGCTCCTCGCCGCCACCGTGGCGATCCAACCCGCTGCGGCTGCACAGACCGACGTCTCCGAGGCCGAGGGGCTCCTGCTCAGCGGCTCGGGCATCGTGGACGTCGACGGCATCGCCCAGCTCGGCGGCGCCTACTCCGCACGCGGTGCGACGACCGGCGGCGGGACGACGAACCAGCCGCTCAACGTCGAGGCCCTGAACACCGTGGGGGTGGACCTCGGCAACGACATCGACCTGCTCGGGGCGAACGGCATCCTCACCCTCGGGGTGGCCGGCCAGTACGCGACGACCTCGGCGAACGGTGCGACGGCGTCCTCCGGCCTCCTGACGAACGACGGGGGCATCGGCGTCGGTACCGGGATCGGCACCGGGGCGTCGACGCTCGACCTCGACCCGCTCTTCAGCCGGGTCGGCGCCGACACGACCGTGCTGTCGGACGCGCGGCTGCGGGTCGGAGCGCTCGCGTCGACCCTCACCGCGACGCGCGGCACGACGGTCGGCACGACAAGCGACTACCGGATCGCCGGGGCCGACCTGACGCTGACGAGCCCGGCCGTGCAGGGCCTGACGACGTCGCTCCGCGACCAGCTGCGCACCGTCTCCGGTCAGGTGAACGGCGTCTTCGGCACCGGGGGAGCGCTGCAGGGCACCACCGCGACGGTGACCAGCCAGATCCAGACCCTCCTGCGCCAGGCGTTGCTCGGCACGGTGAACGTGAGCGGCACCACCATCACGTCGAACGTGGACCTCAACCTCGACGGCACGCTCACCCAGGTGCTCCAGCAACCGATCACCGACGGCGCCGTGACGATCGTCCCCGCGACCGGCACGATCACGGTCGACCTGGACAAGCTCACGGCCCTCAACGGTCAGCCCGCGAACACCCCGGTGCTCACGACCGCCGCGGTGAACTCGATCAACCAGAGCATCACCACGATCCTCGGCACGCAACTGCCCACGACGCTGCAGACCGCCGTGGTCAACACGATCAACTCGACCGCGGTGCGCGTGGACATCGCCACGAACGCGACCGTCGTCGGACAGCCCTCCGCTGCGATCGGTCTCCGGATCGACACCACCCTCGGAGCGCTCGCCGGTACGGCGACCGCGAACCCGACGGTCACCACCTCGGGGAGCCTCGTCGGCCTGCCGCTGCCCCTCGGCACCGTGCTCGCACCGGTCGTGAGCGGAACCGTCGTCCCCGCGCTGCAGAACGCGCTCCGACCGATCATCGGTGGGACCGCCCTGGCACAGCTCGGCACCGCCCTGACGAACACGACCACTGCCGTCGCGACCCTGCTGTCCCCTGTCGTTATGCTCCTCCGCCAGGTCATCGACCTGACCGTCAACGCGCAGGACACCACGACCGGGTTCCGCGACGGCCGAGGGTACGACCCGGGATCGCGCAGCGTGCACGCCCTGCGGCTGTCGATCCTGCCGGGGGCGAACGTCGCCACCGTCGACCTCGCCACGTCGACCGTGCGGGCCACGGCCTTCGTCGCGCCGACCATCACGGCACCCGCCGCGAACCAGGTGTTCAGCGTGCCGACGGCGTCCTCCACCCGAACCGTCACCGTGAGCGGCACGGGCGAACCCGGTGCCACGATCGGTGTGAGCCTCGGTGGCGGCCGGACGGGCACGGCGACGGTCGCGGCCAACGGGACCTGGACGACGACCGTGGCGAACGTGCCGACCGGCTCTTACACGGCGAGCGCGACCCAGACCGTGGGGGGAGCGGCGGCGGGCTCGGCCACGCAGCAGTTCTCGGTCGTCGCGCAGCAGGCCCTGACCATCTCGACGCCGACCGCGGGGCAGACCTTCACGACCACCGGCACCACCGCGCCGGTGACCCTGACCGGCACCGCGACCGCGAACGCCCGCATCGACGTCGACCTCGGCGGCGGCCTCACCGCGACCGGCACGGCGAACGCGAGCGGCGCGTGGAGCATCACGGTGCCGAACGTCCCGATCGGCGAACCGACCGCGAGCGTGACGCAGACCGTCGGGGACACCACCTCGGCGCCCGTGACGCGGGCCTTCCGGGTCGTCGCCGCAGCCGGCCTCACGGTCGACAGCCCGACGGCCGGCCAGGACTTCCCGCTCGCCGGGACCACCCGCGACGTGCCGTTCTCCGGTTCGGCGCAGCCCGGCGCCCGGGTCGACGTCGACCTCGGTGGCGGCCGCACGGCCACGACCACGGCGAACGCCGGCGGTACCTGGTCGACGACGGTGACGGGTGTCCCCGCGGGGTCGTACTCCGCCCAGGTGACGCAGACCGTCGGGTCCTCGACGAGTGCCCCCGTGACACGTGCCTTCACGGTCACGGCCGCCCCGGCGCTGACGATCGACGCACCCGAGGACGGCAGCACGATCACCGTCGCGGACCCGACCTCGACCACGCCCGTCACGGTGTCCGGCACCGCCGCACCGAACGCGCAGGTCACGGTCGGCATCGGCGGGTCCTTCACCGCGACGGTGACCGCGAACGGCGACGGCGACTGGGAGGCGACCTTCCAGGGCGTCCCGGTCGGCGACCGCACCGCGACCGCTCGGCAGACCGTGGGCGGGACGACCTCCGGCCCCGTGACGAGCGACTTCACCGTCGCCGCCGGTGACCCGATCGCGATCACCGCCCCGGCACCCGGTGCCACCGTCACCGTGCTCAACGCGGACACGACGACCGACCTCGACGTGACCGGCACCGCCGAGCCCGGGGCCGACGTCGCGATCTCGCTCGGCGGCGGGCTGACCGCCACCGCGACCGCGAACGGCGACGGGGACTGGACCGCCACGGTCCAGGACGTCCCGGTCGGCCGGTACACGATCCAGGCGACGCAGACCGTGGGCGGGACCACCTCGCCGGCGGTCCGCCAGGTCGTGACGGTCGTCGCCGGCGCGGCGCTCGCCGTGACCTCGCCGACCCAGGACGGCACGACCGACGTCGCGACCGACGACTCGACGATCGACGTCGTCGTCTCGGGCACCGCGCAGCCGAGCGCCGGCATCAGCGTCGTCCTCGACGGGACGGGCGACCCGGTCACCACGACCGCTGGTGACGACGGTGCGTGGTCGGTGACGCTGCCGGACGTCGGCACGGGCGACCACACCGCGAGCGTCACGCAGACGGTCGGCGGGCAGACGTCCGCAGCCGTCGAGCGGGACTTCGCGATCGCCGTCGCCGACGACCTGGTGATCGAGTCGCCGACGGACGCGCAGGAGGTCCCCGCGGGAGCGGGCGGCCAGATCGGCGTCGTCGTGCGCGGTACCGCCGAGCCGGGTGCGAGCGTGCGCGTCACGGTCGACGACGGCGACCCGGTCGACGTGGTCGCCGACGGCTCCGGCAACTGGGCGACCGACCCGACGCAGCTCGGCATCGGCGACCACACCGTCACCGCCGTGCAGACCGTGAACGGCACGACCGGACCCACGGTGACGCGCGACTTCACCGTCGTGCCGGGGACCGCCGTCGCGATCGACTCGCCGGCCGTCGGTTCGCGCTTCGTCGTCGTCGACGGCGACGCGACCGCGACCGTCCCGATCTCCGGCACCTCGGAGCCGGACGCGGACATCACGGTCTCACTCGGCCCGGACACGCAGTTCACCACCACGGCCGACGGCGACGGCGTGTGGAGCGTCGACGCCACCGGTCTCGCACCCACCGGCACGTACACGGTGAACGCGAGCCAGAGCGTCGAGGGCGTGGTCACCACCGCGATCCCGACCACGTTCCAGGTCGTCACGGCCGCGCAGCTCGCGATCACCACCCCCGGCACGGCGCCGATCACGGTCGCGGGCGACGACGTCCGACGTGACGTGACGGTCTCCGGCACCGGCCAGCCCGGCGCCGCGGTGACCGCGGGCACGACCGGCGAGGACGACCAGCGGACGACGGTCGCCCCGGACGGCACCTGGTCGGTGACCTTCCCGGACCTCGCGGTCGGCGAGCACCCGGTGTCGGTGACGCAGACGCTGCCCGGGACGGTCTCGTCCCCGGCGGTCTCCGACCCGGCGACGCGCACCGTCACGATCGAGGCCGCGGACGCGGTCACGGTGACGACCCCGGCCGCCGACGCCGTGCTGCTCGTCCCGGACGCCGACGCGACGCGTGACGTCACGGTCACCGGGACGGCCGAGCCGAACGCTCCGGTCACGGTGCGACTCGGCGACGACGAGGCGACCACCACCGCGGACGGCGACGGCGACTGGACGGTCACGTTCGGCGGGGTCGGTGTCGGTGACCCGACGCTCACCGCGACCCAGACGGTCGGCGGGACCAGCGCCTCCAGTCCCGCACAGACCGTCACCGTCCGTGCCGGGACCGCGCTCTCCCTGACCGCTCCGACGAACGGCGCCGTCCTGACGGTCGCCGACGCGGCCGGCACGGCCGACGTGCGGGCCGCGGGACGGGCCCAGGGCGGGGCCACGGTCACGGTGACGCTGTCGAACGGCGACTCCGACGAGGTGACCGCCGCTGCCGACGGCGCCTGGGAGACGACGTTCGCGGACGTCCCGGTCGGCGACTACACGGTCCGCGCGACGCAGGTCGTCGGCGGGCAGACGTCGGCACCCGTCACCGCGGCGGTGTCGGTCCGCGCCGGTGCGCCGCTCACGGTGACGACCCCGGCCCGGGCCACCTCCGTGACGGTGGCCGACGACGACGCGACGACCGACGTGCGGTTCGCCGGCACCGGCCAGCCCGGGGCGACCGTCACGGTCGACCTCGGTGACGGCGGGACCGCGACGGCACGGGTCGGCGACGACGGGGACTGGGCCACGACGGTCGAGGACGTGCCCACCGGTTCGTGGACGGCCGAGGTCACCCAGGCCGTGAACGGGACGACGAGCGCGGCGGTCGCACGACCGGTGTCCGTCGTCGCCGCGGCCGACCTGACCGTCCGCCAGCCCGGCGAGGACCCGATCACCGTCGCGGACGGCGACGCCACCACCACGGTGACGATTGCCGGTGACGCCCAGCCGGGCGCCACCGTCACGGTCACCGTCGACGACCGCGACCCCGTCGAGGTCACCGCCGGTGACGACGGCGCGTGGAGCGTCGACGTGCCGGACCTCGGCGTCGGCACGCACGACGTCAGCGTCACGCAGACGGTCGACGGGTCCACGTCCACCACCCCGGTCGAGTCGGCCTTCGAGATCGAGGCCGGAGCCCCGGTCGAGATCGCCGAACCGACGGCAGGCCAGGAGTACACCGTCGCCGGCGAGGGCGCGACCACCACGGTCGACGTCAGCGGGACGGCGGAGCCCGGTGCGACCGTCGTGGTCGACCTCGGCGGCGGACGCAGCGAGTCCACCACCGCGGACACCGACGGCAACTGGAGCGTCTCGGTGCCCGACGTGCCCGCCGGCACCCCGACGGTCAGCGTCACGCAGCGGATCGGTGACACCGTCTCCGCCCCGGTCACCGTCGGCATCCGGGTGCTCGTCGCGGACCCGATCACGATCGCCACCCCGGCGAACGGATCGACCGTGCGCGTCGCGCAGCAGGACTCGATCGCGACCGTGACCGCGAACGGCGCCGCCGAGCCGCTGGCGACCGTCCGGGTGGCGGTCGACGGGGGCGACCCCCGGACCGTGACGGCGACCGCCGCCGGCACCTGGTCCGTCGACCTCGAGGGCCTCGGCACCGGCGAGCACACCGTCCGTGCCACCCAGACGGTCGAGGGATCGACCTCGGCGCCGGTCTCGACGACCTTCACGGTCGCCGCGGGTGCAGCGCTGACGGTCGACACGCCGGCGGACGGCGACACCGTGACCGTGCCGGCCGGCACCACGACCGCGAGCGTCCCGGTCAGCGGCCAGGGGCAGCCCGGCGGCACCGTGCGGATCGTGACCGACGACGGCGTCCCCGTCCAGGTCCCGGTCGGCCCGGACGGTCGCTGGTCGACCGAGCTCACCGGTCTCGACGCCGGCGACCACACGATCGTCGTCACGCAGGTCGTGAACGGCACGACGTCGTCGCCGATCGAGCGCGACCTGACGGTGGAGGTCGCCGCGGTGGACGCGATCGTCGTCACCTCCCCGGAGAACGGCACCGCCTACCGCGTGCTCGGCGGCACCACGGACGTCCGGGTCTCCGGTGTCTCCGCCCCGAACGCGGCCGTCTCGGTCCGCGTCGACGGCGGGACCCCGGTCACGACGACGGCGGACGGCGACGGCGAGTGGGCCGTCACCGTGCCGGACGTCGGCACCGGCCCGCACACGATCGCCGCCGCGCAGACGGTCGGTGGGACGACGACGAACGCCCCGCAGGTCGGGTTCTCCGTCGCCGCGGCCGCACCGGTCCGGGTCACCAGCCCGACCGACGGCCAGGTCGTCCCGACCACCGGTGCCACGACGTCGATCCCGGTCAGCGGTACCGCCGAGCCGGGCGCCACGGTCTCCGTCGACATCGACGGCCGGACCGCGACGACGACCGCGGGTGGTGACGGTTCGTGGACCGTCACCGTCACCCGGGTCCCGCCGGGCACCCACACCGTGTCGGTCACCGAGACCGTCGGCGGCGTGACCTCCGACCCGGTGACGAGCACCGTGCGGGTCGTGGTCGCCCAGCCGACCGACGTGACCATCACGAGCCCGGTCCCCGGCCAGCTCATCCCCGCGACGGGCACCGGCGACACCGGCAGCTTCACGGTGACCGGGCACGCCACACCGGGAGCGCTCGTCACGGTGCGCCTGTCGAACGGGCAGGTCCGCACCACGACCGCGGACGCCGACGGCGACTGGAGCGTCACGTTCGACCGCGTCCCCGAGGGGGAGTGGACCATCGAGGCGTCGCAGTCCGTGAACGGCACGACGACGGTCTCGCAGCCGGTCCCGATCGTGGTCGACGCGGTGGAGCCGCTCGCGGTCACCTCGCCCACGCCGGGCGCGCACCAGACGGCCTCGGCCGCCGGGACCGTCGACTGGCGGGTCACCGGGACCGCCGAGCCGGGAGCGACCGTCACCGTCGTCGCCGACGACGGCACGCCCGTCACGACGACGGCGGCCGAGGACGGCACCTGGTCGGTCGTCCTGCGACTGGCGGTCGGGCAGCACACCATCCGCGTGACGCAGACGGTGGCGGGTGCGACGTCGGCCGTGCAGTCGGTCGCGGTCGTGGTCGACGCAGCGGTGCCGGGCGGCCCTGGCACGCCCGGCACGCCCGGGACGCCCGGTGCGCCCGGTGCGCCCGGTGCGCCTGGAACGCCGGGTGCGCCCGGGACCGGCGGCAACGGGTCCGGGAGCGGGAGCGGGACAGGTTCCGGGTCCGGTGCGCTCGCGTTCACCGGTGCCGACGTGGCCCCGCTCGCCGGGGCAGCGGGTGGCCTGGTGGTGCTCGGCTTCCTCCTGATCGGTCTGTCGCGGCTCGCCCGCGGCCTCCGCCGCCGCGGACGCGTCTGAGTCCGTCGCACGCACGAACCGCGCCTCCCGTCCCGTCGTCTGCACGGACGGGAGGCGCGGTTCGTCAAGCGCCCGCCGCCCACTTCCCACAGGCGGTCCGGTCCGACCATCGGGTGTCGGTCGTCCCGGCTACCCTTGGGGCGTGGTCACCGCCCTGTATCGCCGTTACCGGCCCGAGAACTTCGCCGAGCTGATCGGACAGTCGCAGGTCACCGATCCCCTCCGGACGGCCCTGCGCACGAACCGGGTCAACCACGCCTACCTGTTCAGCGGCCCGCGCGGCTGCGGCAAGACGACGTCCGCGCGCATCCTCGCGCGCTGCCTGAACTGCGCCGAGGGCCCCACCGACACCCCGTGCGGCGTCTGCCCGAGCTGCGTCGAACTGGCACGCGGCGGCGGGGGATCGCTCGACGTGATCGAGATCGACGCCGCCAGCCACAACGGTGTCGACGACGCCCGTGACCTGCGCGACCGCGCCGTGTTCGCCCCGGCGCGCGACCGCTACAAGATCTTCATCCTCGACGAGGCGCACATGGTGACGCCGCAGGGCTTCAACGCGCTGCTCAAGCTGGTCGAGGAACCGCCGGAGCACGTCAAGTTCATCTTCGCGACGACCGAGCCCGAGAAGGTCATCGGCACCATCCGGTCGCGCACCCACCACTACCCGTTCCGCCTCGTCCCACCGGCCGCGATGCTCGAGTACGTCGAGCAGCTCTGCCAGCAGGAGTCGGTCTCGGTCGCGCCCGGCGTGCTGCCCCTGGTCGTCCGCGCCGGCGGCGGTTCCGTCCGTGACACCCTGTCGCTGCTCGACCAGCTCATGGCCGGCAGCGAGGACGGGGCGATCGCGTACGAGCGGGCCGTCGCGCTCCTCGGCTACACCGACGCCGCACTGCTCGACGACGTGGTCGACGCGCTCGCCGTGGCCGATCCGGCATCGGCGTTCGCCGCCATCGACCGGGTCGTGCAGACCGGGCAGGACCCTCGTCGCTTCGTCGAGGACCTCCTCGAGCGCCTCCGTGACCTCATCGTCGTGGCCGCGACCAACGAGAGCGCCGCGGCCGTCCTCCGGGGCGTCTCGCCGGAAGAGCTCGACACGATGACCCGGCAGGCCGGTGTCTTCGGTGCGACCGGGCTCTCGCGTGCTGCGGACATCGCGAACCGGGCGCTGACGGACATGACCGGGGCGACCTCGCCGCGGCTGCACCTCGAACTCATGACCGCGCGGATGCTCGTGCCCGAGGCCGACGACACCCAGCGCGGTGCCCTCGCCCGGGTCGAGCGACTCGAGCGACGCATCGGTGTCGGGGACGCCGGCGGCCACCAGGCCGGGCCGGAGTCGCTCCCGGCCGCGGGGTCGACCACCGCCCCCGCGCCGAGCACGCAGCCGGCCGCACCCGCTCCTCGGGCGGCCCAGGCCCCCGCGGCTCCCGCCCAGACCCAGGCCCAGACGCCGGCTCCAGCTCCGGTCGCCGCCGAACCGGCCGCCACCCCGGCCCCGACGTCGACCGACCCCGGGGCCACCGCTCGGGATGCCGCTGCCTCGTGGGCCGCCGCGGTGCCGAGCGCACCCGAGGCGCCGTCGAGCGGACCCGGGTCGACGCCGGCCCCCGGTGCGGCACCGACGCCCGCCGCGGGCGCTGCCAACGCGTCCTCCACGGGTCAGGGCACGACTGCGGGTGACGAGCCGGCCGTGCGTCCCATCGGCGCCGTCGGGTTCCAGCAACTCCGCGACTCCTGGCCGCAGATCGTCGAGCACGTCCAGCGGCAGAAGCGTTCTGCGTGGTCCGTGGTCGTCACGGCGCAGGTCACGGCGCTGCGCGACGACGTCCTCACCCTCACGTTCCCGAGCCAGCAGGACGTCGCCTCGTTCAAGGAGATGTCCGACCCGAACGCCAGCGTCAGCGAGCTCCTGCGGGCCGCGATCGTCGACGTGCTCGGGCTGCGTGTGAAGTTCGTCGCCCGTGGTCCCGGTGGGCCGGGGCAGCAGCGACCGCCGCAGCAGCCCGGGGCCCAGCCGCCGCAGGGGGCCGCGCAGCCGGTGCCGAGTGCCGCGCCTGCCGGTGCCGCTGCTGCGGGTGCTGCGCGACCCGGTGCCGACCAGGCCGCCGAGACAGCTCCGGCCGCTCCCGCGCGTCCGGAGCCGACGACGTCCGAGCCGCACGGGTCCGCCGAGCAGCCGGCGGCGGGGGAGTCCGCCGACCGATCCGCTGCCCAGGGGTCCGGTGGGGGCGCATCCGCCACCGGAGCGTCCTCGGCGCCGGAGCCCGCCGCGCGCGAGACGGCAGCGTCGGAGCACGCGGCACCAGCACCGTCGCCGGCACCGGCACCGGCACCGGCATCGGCATCGGCATCGGCATCGGCACGGCCGGACGCGGCGCCCACCCCCGCCCCGGAGCCCACCGGCGCCCCGGTCACCGAGTGGGCCGTCGCCACGATCCCCGCCGCGGATCCCACCGCCGGGGCCGAGCGCTCGTGGTCGGCACCGTTCGGCACCACCGACACCGGTGAGCCCGTCGCTCCCGTCCCGACCACGTCCGACCCGACGGCGGACGCGGCCCTCGCGGCACAGCTGCGCCCCGCGTCCTCGCTGGGCGCCCCCGCACCGCAGGCGACCCCGTCGACGCAGGCCGCGCCTCCCGGCAGTCCGGACACCGACGCCGACCGTGGCCCGGGCGCCGCGGCGTCCACCGGTCCGGCCACCGCACCGTCCGGCGGTCCGTCCGCCGCACCGGGCGGCAGCCCGGACGTCCCCGACGACGACTACCCGCTCGACGACGACCCGTACGGCGACGGCGACCCCTACCCCGACGCGCAGCAGTCCGCCGCACCGCAGCAGCCCGCCGCCCCCGCGCCGAGCCAGCAGCGCCCGGCACCGGCGCAGCGCCCCGCCGCACCCGCACCGCAAGTCCGCCGGACCCCCGTCGCGGGCCGCTACGGCGAGGCCGTCGTCCGTGAGATCCTGAACGCCCAGTTCATCGAGGAGACCTCCCTCCACGAGGAAGGCGCCTGATGTACGACGGCATCGTGCAGGACCTCATCGACGAGTTCGGCCGCCTCCCCGGCATCGGACCGAAGTCGGCGCAGCGCATCGCGTTCCACATCCTCCAGACCGAGTCGTTCGACCCCACCCGGCTGTCCGAACTCCTGGCGGACGTCAAGGAGCGGGTCCGCTTCTGCGAGATCTGCGGCAACGTCACCGAGAACGTGCAGTGCAGCATCTGCCGTGACCCGCGTCGGTCGCCGGCGGTCATCTGCGTCGTCGAAGAGGCGAAGGACGTCGCCGCGATCGAACGGACGCGCGAGTTCCGCGGGCTGTACCACGTGCTCGGCGGCGCGATCAGCCCGATCGACGGCATCGGCCCGGACGACCTGCGCATCCAGCAGCTCATGACGCGGCTGGCGGACGGCACGGTGGACGAGGTCATCATCGCCACCGACCCCAACCTCGAGGGCGAGGCCACGGCGACGTACCTCAGCCGGCTGCTCGTCCCGATGGGCATCCGCACGACCCGCCTGGCGTCCGGGCTGCCCGTCGGCGGCGACCTCGAGTACGCCGACGAGGTCACGCTCGGCCGCGCGTTCGAGGGCCGTCGGGTCGTCGGCGGCTGACCTGCCGGAGCCGAGCAGCGCGCAGGATCCTTGCGTCTGCACCGGCTCTGACGCAACATCCTCGAAACACCGACTACCATCATGAGACCGCGTGACAGTCGCGGAACCGTCGTCCCCGGGAGTACCAACCAGTGGCCTTGATCGTGCAGAAGTTCGGTGGATCGTCCGTCGCGGACGCCGAGAGCATCAAGCGCGTGGCGAAGCGGATCGTCCAGACGAAGAAGGCCGGCAACGACGTCGTCGTGGCAGTCTCGGCGATGGGCGACACCACCGACGAGCTCGTCGACCTCGCGCACTCCGTGACGCCGATCCCCGCCGGACGTGAACTCGACATGCTCCTCACCGCGGGGGAGCGCATCTCGATGGCGCTCCTGGCGATGGCGATCAAGAGCCTCGGGGTCGAGGCGTCGTCGTACACGGGCAGCCAGGCCGGCATGCTCACCGACGCCCAGCACGGCAAGGCCCGCATCGTCGACGTCACCCCGAAGCGCGTGCGCGAGGCACTCGACGCCGGGCACGTCGCGATCGTCGCCGGGTTCCAGGGCTTCAACCGCACGACCGGCGAGATCACCACGCTCGGTCGCGGCGGTTCCGACACGACGGCCGTCGCCCTCGCCGCGGCGCTCGACGCCGACATCTGCGAGATCTACACCGACGTGGACGGCATCTTCACCGCCGACCCGCGCGTGGTGCCGAAGGCCAAGAAGGTCGACCGCATCACCAGCGAGGAGATGCTCGAACTCGCAGCGTCCGGTGCGAAGGTCCTCTACATCCGTGCCGTCGAGTACGCCCGTCGGCACGGCGTCACCCTGCACGTCCGCTCCTCCTTCAGCAACGCCGAGGGAACCATCGTCTACAACCCTGCAGAGGGGGAAACCGTGGAAGAACCGATCATCACCGGCATCGCCGGAGACCTCTCCGAGGGCAAGATCACCGTCGTCGGCGTGCCCGACACCCCGGGCAAGGCGGCGGAGATCTTCACGATCGTCGCCCGCGCCGGCGCGAACATCGACATGATCGTGCAGAACGTGTCCGAGGCCGTCACCGGGCGGACCGACATCTCGTTCACGCTGCCGAAGGACCAGGGCCAGGGCGTCCTGACCGCGCTCGAGGTCGCGAAGGCCGACATCGGCTACGAGGGCATCCAGTACGACGACCAGATCGGCAAGCTCGCCCTGGTCGGCGCCGGCATGCGCACGAACGCGGGCGTCTCCGCGGCGCTCTTCCGCGCCCTGCACGAGGCGTCGATCAACATCGAGATGATCTCCACGTCGGAGATCCGCATCTCGGTCGTCACCCGTGCCGACACCCTCAACGAGGCCATGCGCGTGGTGCACAACGCGTTCGGCCTCGACGCCGACTCCGAGGCCGTCGTCTACGCCGGCACCGGCCGCTGACCCGCCAGGAGCACCGCATGAGCACCCTCACCGTCGCCGTCGTCGGCGCCACCGGCCAGGTCGGCGCCGTGATGCGCCGCCTGCTCGAGGAGCGCGCGTTCCCGGCCGACCACGTCCGGTTCTTCGCGAGCGCCCGGTCCGCCGGCACCACGCTGCCGTTCCGCGGCGAGCAGATCGTCGTCGAGGACTCCGAGACCGCCGACCCGTCGGGCATCGACATCGCGCTGTTCTCGGCCGGCGCCACCGCCTCGCGGGCACTTGCGCCGAAGTTCGCCGCCGCGGGCGCCCTCGTCGTCGACAACTCCAGCGCCTGGCGCATGGACCCGGACGTCCCGCTCGTCGTGAGCGAGGTGAACCCGCACGCCATCGACGATGCGCCGAAGGGCATCATCGCGAACCCGAACTGCACGACGATGGCGATCATGCCGGTCCTCAAGGTGCTCGACACCGAGGCCGGCCTCCGTCGCCTCGTCGCCACGACCTACCAGGCGGTCTCGGGTTCCGGGCTCGCCGGCGTCGAGGAGTTGCTCGGCCAGGCGCGGGCAGCGCTCGAGCAGGACACCGCGGCGCTCACGCACGACGGCTCCGCCGTGACGTTCCCCGACCCGGTCAAGTACGTCCGCCCGATCGCGTTCGACGTCATCCCGCTCGCGGGCAGCATCGTCGACGACGGACTGGGCGAGACCGACGAGGAGAAGAAGCTCCGCAACGAGAGCCGCAAGATCCTCGAGCTCCCCGACCTGCTCGTCGCCGGGACCTGCGTCCGCGTGCCCGTCTTCACGGGCCACTCCATCTCGGTCAACGCCGAGTTCGAGCGCCCGCTGTCGCCCGAGCGTGCGACCGAGATCCTCGCCGACGCGCCCGGGGTCGAGCTCGCCGACGTCCCGACGCCGCTGCAGGCCGCCGGGCAGGACCCGTCCTTCGTCGGCCGCATCCGTGCGGACCAGTCCGCACCCGAGGGACACGGCCTCGCGCTCTTCGTCAGCAACGACAACCTCCGCAAGGGCGCCGCGCTGAACGCGGTGCAGATCGCCGAGGCGATCGTCGCGCGCCGGACGGTCGCTGCGTAACCCTGTGCGAGCCAGGAGGCGCGGTGCCGGCTGGCACCGCGCCTCCTGGCGTTCCCGGCCCGGCTTGTCAGCCGACGCCGCTAGCATTGTCGGGTGGCAGTGAAGCAGGTGGACCCCATCGACGTCGTCCTGGTCGGGGGAGGGATCATGAGCGCCACCCTCGGCGCCATCATCCACCGGCTCGAACCCACCTGGAAGATCCGCGTCTACGAGCGCCTCGGCACCGTCGCGCAGGAGAGCTCGAACCCGTGGAACAACGCCGGGACGGGCCACTCCGCGCTCTGCGAGCTGAACTACACGCCGGAACTGTCGGACGGCCGTGTCGACATCAGCAAGGCCGTGACCGTCAACGAGCAGTTCCAGGTCTCGCGCCAGTTCTGGGCCCACCTCGTCGAGATCGGTGACCTGCCGGAACCGTCGAACTTCATCAACCCCACGCCGCACATCTCGTTCGTCTGGGGCGCCGACAACGTCGAGTACATGCGCAAGCGGTACGAGGCCATGAAGGACCACCCGCTCTTCGCCGGGCTCGAGTTCTCCGACGACCCGCAGCAGATCCGGAAGTGGGCGCCCGCGCTCATCCCGGGCCGGAAGAAGGACCAGCCGATCGCGGCGACGTACTCCGCCGCCGGCTCCGACGTGGACTTCGGGTCGCTCACCCGGCAGCTCTTCGACCAGCTCGAGATCGACGGTGTCGAGTTCGAGCCGTCGCACCAGGTCACGAAGCTCACGCGTTCGACCGTCAGCGAGGGCTGGGTGCTCGACGTCCGCAACGAGATCGGTCGGTCGACCCAGCGCATCGCGGCGAAGTTCGTCTTCGTCGGCGCCGGGGGCGGGGCCCTCCACCTGCTGCAGAAGTCCGGCATCCCGGAGATCCGCGGGTACGGCGGGTTCCCGGTCTCCGGCGAGTTCCTCCGCACCGACGACCCCGAGGTGGTGCAGAAGCACTCGGCGAAGGTCTACGGCAAGGCCAGCGTCGGTGCACCGCCGATGTCCGTCCCGCACCTCGACACCCGGATCGTCGACGGCAACGCCTCGCTCATGTTCGGGCCGTACGCGGGCTTCAGCCCGAAGTTCCTCAAGCAGGGCTCGCTGTTCGACCTCGTGAAGTCGATCCGGCCGCACAACCTCCGGCCGATGCTGAGCGTCGCGTTCTCCAACTTCGACCTGGTGCGCTACCTGATCGGGCAGCTCCTCGCCTCGAAGCAGACGAAGTTCGACGCCCTGCGCGACTTCATGCCGAGCGCCGAGCCGGGCAACTGGCACCGGATCACCGCCGGACAGCGCGTGCAGGTCATCAAGCCCGACAAGGACAAGGGCGGCGTCCTGCAGTTCGGCACCGAGGTCATCACCTCGGCCGACGGCTCGATCGCCGGCCTGCTCGGTGCGAGCCCGGGGGCGTCCACCGCGGTGCCGATCATGCTCGGCCTGCTCCGGAAGTGCTTCCCGGACCGTTGGGACCGCTGGGAAGCCGCGGTCCGCGTGATGGTGCCCACCTACGGGCAGGACCTCGGGTCCGACGCCGAGCTCGCCGACGCGACGCTCGAGCGCACGGCGAAGGTGCTCGGACTCCACCACTGAGCCGGCCCTGCTTGCATGTCGTTCGAACGTGTGTTCGAATGACTGCATGCGGTGGAGTGGGCAGGCGATCGATGCCTCGCGGAGCGATGCGCTCCCCGGGCTCGAGTCGAACAGCGGGTTCGTCCGGAGCGTGACGACGCCGGAGTTCGCGGGTGTCACCTTCCACGAGGTCCTGGCCAAGAGCGCGCTGAACCGTGTCCCGAGCGCGGACGGCAGTGGGACGTACGGGTGGACGATCAACCCGTACCGGGGCTGCAGCCACGCGTGCGTGTACTGCTTCGCCCGCCCGACGCACACCTACCTCGAGTTCGACGGGGGAGCGGACTTCGACCAGCAGATCGTCGTGAAGACCAACGTGGCCGACGTCCTGCACCGCGAGCTCACGAAGCCGAGCTGGGACCGCCACCCGGTCGCGCTCGGCACGAACACCGACCCGTACCAGCGGGCCGAGGGCAAGTACCGGCTGATGCCCGGCGTGATCCGTGCCTTGGCCGACTCGGGCACGCCGTTCAGCATCCTGACGAAGGGCACCCTGCTGCGCCGCGACATCCCGTTGCTGGTCGAGGCCGCGCGGTCGGTGCCGGTCGACCTGGCGATGTCGATCGCGGTCTACGACGACGAACTGCAGCAGCAGGTCGAGCCGGGCACCCCGACGACGGCGGCGCGCCTGGCGACGGTCCGGGCCATCCGTGACGCGGGCCTGACGTGCTCCGTGTTCCTCATGCCCGTCCTGCCGTACATCACCGACACCCGGGCCCACCTCGACGACGCCGTCGGGCGAGCCGCGGCCGCCGGGGCGTCGAGCGTCATGTACTCCGCACTCCACCTGCGTCCCGGCGTGAAGCCCTGGTGGTTCGCGTGGCTCCAGCGCACGCGGCCGGACCTCGTCGAGCGGTACCGGTCGATGTACCTCGACAACACCTACGCGCCGAAGGACTACCGGCGCTGGTTGTCGGAGCGGGTCCGTCCGATCCTGCGCGCGCACGGCATGGGGCTCGGCCACGTCGATCCGGCGACCGGCTCGATGGGGTTCTCGAACCGGCTGAGCGACCCGGGGGCAGCGCCCGCGACGCCGGCGGGAGCGATCTCCGGACCGTCGCCGTTCGAGGAGCAGTCCCGTCCGACGTCCTCGCCGCTCAAGCGCGCCGATCCGGGGTTCGACCAGCGCCTGGTCCCACGCGCTGCACCGGTCGTGCCGACGCTCTTCTGACGGGCCTCGGGCACGAGGGCGTCGGTCCGCGTTCGGGGGACACCGGGAACACCCGTGTGCCGGTATCATCGAGCGGGTCGCCGATCACTCCGACAATCGGGGTACACGGTCGCACCAACCGTGGTTGGATCGTGGGCGGCGTTCCCCCACGTCCGGAAGGACCCCCACCCGTGCTCGGCATCCCCACGCACCTCGCTCCGCGAGTGAACGCGTGGTCGACCGTGCGGGCCTTCCACGCAGCGGCGATCGGCTCGCTCGCGGCCGCCGCGATCGCCCTGGTGCTCTACCGCCTGGCCGAACCGGACGTCCGGGTGATCGGTGCCGTGCTGGCGCTGGTCCCGATGCTCGGCATGATCGCCGTCCACGTGCAGTTCGGCACGTGGCGGTCGGCCGTCGCGTTCCTCGTCGTCGGCGGGGTGTGCGCGTGGTGGTTCGCCGTGGTCGTGCAACGCGAGGTCCCCGCCGGGTGGGTCGCCTCGTACCTGCTCTCCCTGTCGATCATCCCGCTCGTGCTGGTGGGCGGTGCCGGCGCGGTCGCCGGCCGGGTGGCGCTGTGGTCGATCGCCGGGTTCCTGGTCGGTCGGGTCGCGACGTCGATCGCGATCGCGCAGGAAGGCGGCCCTTCGCACCCTCTCGCACTCGCGTGGGTGACGCTCGCGTTCGTCATCGCCCTCGTGCTCATCACGAGCCGCAACACCGCCCGCTCCGAGCGTGTGCAGCCCGAGCTGCTCCGTTCCGCGCGTGAGGAGCACGTCTCCGCGTACCGCGCCGGGGTCGAGGCCGAGGCGGCGGCCATCCTGCACGACACGGTCCTCAACCACCTCGGCGCGATCGCCCTCGCGCCCGACGGCCCGATGGACCCGCAGCTCGCCCGCACGGTCGAGACGGACGTCGCGATGCTCACGGGCAAGGAGTGGCTCGCACCCGGGGCCCGCCCGGCGCGAGCCGAACCCGGTGCCGCGGTGCGCGCGTTCGAGCAGATGGTCGACGACCACCGTGCGCTCGGACTCACGGTGACCGTCACCGGTGACCCCGCGGCCCTCGTCCGGTTGGACCAGGCGGCGATGACGGCGATCCTCCGTGCCGTCGGCCAGTGCCTGGCGAACGTCCGGAAGCACGCGGGTACCGACGCGGCCGAGGTGAGCGTGTTCGACGACGGGGTGGCGTGCACGGTCATGGTGGTCGACGACGGGCGCGGTTTCGACGAGTCCACGACGAGCCCCGACCGGATGGGCCTGCGCGGATCCGTGCGGGAGCGGATCGGCCGGGTCGGCGGCGACGTGCAGGTGTGGTCGTCGCCGGGCTCGGGGACGAGCGTCATGATGTCCGTGCCGTACGGTGCGGTCACCGGGACGACCCCGGTGCCGAACGCCGGGTCCGAGGTCGGTCGGTGACGCGCTCCGGTCCCGCCCGCGACGCCGGCCGCACCGCGCAGCAGTACGACCCGCTCGGCGCGATGGGGTCCCGCCCGCTGGCGATCGTGCTCGGCGCCTGCGGCGTGCTGTGGGCGCTGTTCGTGTCCGTCTTCGACCGGGACGTCGTCGGCAGCCCCACCCTGAGCGCCCTCACCGTGCTGCTCGTCGCGGCGTCCGGAGCGGTCGTGTTCGTCGCGTCGAGTCCGTTCCGCGCGCCGTTCCCGCGCTGGGCGTTCGTGGTGCACGTGCTGCTCCTCGCCGCGGCGACGATCACGAGCGTCGCCGCCCAGTGGGGCCCGGACCGCAGCGCACTGAACGACTTCATGTCCCTGCTCGCCGCGACCGGCATCGTGATGACGGCGCCGTACCGACCCTGGACGGACCTGGCACTGGGCGGCCTGCTGCTCGCGGTCGTCACCGGGGTCTCGTGGGGCATCGTGGCGTGGGCGTTCCCGCACCACGTCCCGATCGGGGTCGCGGCGTTCCTGGCGGCAGCGCCGACGCTCGTGCTCACCGCGGCCTCGGCGGTGTTCGCGTGGACGTTTGCCGGGCTCGCCGAGCGCGTGCAGATCCGGGCCGGGTCCTACTCGGTCGAGCGTGCGGAGCGCGACGGCATCGACGCCAGCGTGCAGCAGGACCGCTCGACGATCCTCGCCCGCGACGTCGCACCCTTCTTCGCCGAGCTCCGCACGCGCGAGGTCATCACCGACGCCGACCGCGCCCGGGCCCGGTCGATCGCCGACGGCATCCGGCGCTCGATGGTGGCCGACGCCGACCGGACCTGGTTCGAGCAGGCCGTCCGCACCGACGGCGGCACCGACGCCGTCGTCGACGACCCCGACGGGCTCATCGCCACCCTCGACGCCGACCAGCGCACCGTCGTCCGGACGTTCCTGCGGGCCGCACTGCGTGCCTCCACGGTCGACCCCGCCGGGTTCCGCGCCACGATCCGACGGACGGGGACGGACGACGGGGCGACCGGCGACGCGGACGGAGGCGCAGGCGGCGACGAGCGGACCACCGGCACCGCGCAGCCGCCCGCGACCGGCCGCGGCGTGACGGTCGCGATCGACCTCGCCGTCGCCGATTCCGACGTCGGCATCCACCGCACCTTCGACCCGTACTTCGCGGTCCTCCGCGTGACGTTCCCCGATCTGGACGTCGCGGTCCGACCCTCCGCCCTCGCACTAAGGTTCTCGTATGACCAGCACTGACCCGAGCCGGATCACGGATGGTGCGCCCGCCGTCCCGAACCCGGGGACACGACGCGTGCGGCTGGCGATCCTCGACGACCACGAGGTGCTGTTGGACAGCCTGTCGAGCTGGATCGCGGTGAACGCGTTCGACTTCGACCTCGCGCTGACGGCCCACACGTGGCTCGAGATGGTGCACAGCGAGAACTTCCCGACCGACCTGGTGTTCCTCGACTTCCAGCTCAAGGAACCGGTCTCGATCGAGGCCCGCGTGCGCACCTGCCGTGCCGCCGGGGCCAAGGTCATCGTCCTGTCGAGTGTCGACAGCCGAGAGTCCCGCGACCGTGCACTCGCCGCCGGCGCCGCCGCCTTCCTGTCGAAGTCGCTGCCCATGCGCGAGGTCATGGACGTCGCGCGCGAGATCATGGGCGTCGCGCGGGACACCCCGCCGCAGCGCGACTGGCGGCCGCTGCCGACCGGGGCGAACGCGCACCAGCGGCCGAAGCTCAGCCACGGCGAAGAGGAAGCGCTGCGCCTGTACGTGTCGGGCTACTCGACGAACGAGGTCGCCGCGCAGATGAACGTGCAGTACGAGACCGCGAAGACCTACCTGCGCCGCGTCCGCGAGAAGTACAGCAAGGTCGGCCGGCCCGCGTCCAAGAAGTCCGACCTCATCCGTCGTGCGGCCGAGGACGGGTTCCTCGCGTAGTGGCGAAGCTCTACTTCCGCTACGGCGCCATGAACAGCGGCAAGAGCACCGGGCTCCTGCAGGCGGCCTACAACTACGAGGAACGCGGTCACCGGGTGCTCCTCGCGAAGCCGTCGGTCGACACCAAGGGCGACCGTGAGATCGTCTCGCGCCTCGGGGTGACCCGCACCGTCGACATCGTGTTCACGCCCGACGCCGACGTCCGCGCGGCCGTCACCGAGGCCGGTGCCACCGACCCCGAGTCGAACCGGCTCGACGGGATGGTCCGGCCGGTCAGCTGCGTGCTCGTCGACGAGGCGCAGTTCCTCACGCCCCGCCAGGTCGACGACCTGCTGCGCATCGCCGTCCTCGACGAGGTGCCGGTCATCGCGTACGGCATCCGGACGGACTTCCGCACCGAGGCGTTCCCCGGCAGCGCCCGGCTGCTCGAGGTCGCGCACTCGCTCGAGGAACTCAAGACGATCTGCCGTTGCGGCCGCAAGGCGGTCTTCAACGCCCGCAAGGTCGACGGACGGTTCGTCTTCGACGGATCGCAGGTCGCGATCGACGGCGTGGACGTCACCTACGAGTCGCTCTGCGCCAACTGCTACCTCACGGAGTCCGGCGGACGCCTCGACGGCGACTGACGGGTCCGCCGGCCCACCTCGTGCAGACGCGACCGTCTGCCGGACTGGAGGCGCGGGTCGGCGCCGACCCGCGCCTCCAGGCCCGCACACGGTGCGGAATGCACGTCGGCCGGGTGGCGTTGGCGACTGCATGAGCGACGCATCCGTGCACCTGTCCGTCCTCGACCTGGCGACCCGCGAGTACGGCCAGTCCAACACCGAAGCCCTGCAGGGCTCCATCGACATGGCGGTGCACGCCGAGAAGCTCGGCTACGAGCGCTTCTGGGTCGCCGAGCACCACGGCATGCCGGGGATCACCTCCTCCGCACCGGCGGTGCTGCTCAGCGCCGTGGGTGCCGCGACGTCCACCATCCGGATCGGTTCCGGCGGTGTCATGCTGCCGAACCACGCGCCGCTCGTCATCGCCGAGCAGTTCGGCACGCTCCGCGCGCTCTACGGCGACCGGGTCGACCTCGGCCTCGGGCGTGCCCCGGGCACCGACGGCGCGACCGCGATGGCGCTGCGCCGCACCGACCGGCTCGACGTCGACGACTTCCCCGACCGGCTGGCCGACCTGATCGGCTTCTTCACCGGGATGGACCCCTCGAACCCCCTCGCCAGGATCCAAGCGGTGCCGGGCTACGGAGACGTGCCGGAGTTCTGGCTGCTCGGGTCCTCCGGGTACAGCGCGCAGGTCGCCGGTGCCCTCGGCGTCTCGTTCGCCTTCGCGCACCACTTCGCGTCGGACAACACCGAGGCCGCGCTCGCGCTCTACCGTGACTCCTTCCGGCCGTCGCGCTTCCGGCAGACCCCGAACGCGCTGATCGGCGTGCAGGTCGTCACCGACGAGGACCCCGCCGTGATCGACGAGCAGAGTGCCCCGGGCATGATCTCGTTCATCCGGATGCGGCAGGGCGCGAAGCCCGAGCCGGTGTCCATGGAGGAGGCCCGCGCGTACGAGTTCAGCGACCTCGAGCGGCGGTTCATCCAGGCACGGACCGAGCGTCAGGCGTACGGCACCGCGGACGAGGTCGCGGCGAAGATCAACGCCCTCGTGTCCTCGACCGGGGCGAACGGCGTGATCGTCGCTCCTGGCGCAGCCCAAGCGCGGTACCGGCACCAGGTACTCGACGTGGTGGCGGGGCTGCACGCGGAGGGGCGGCTCGTGGCTGCGGGGGAGGGCGCGTCGGTCTAGCCCGTCCGAGCGGGCGCTCAGTCGAGCAGGCCGAGCCGTGTCGCGGCGGAGATCGCGGCGACGCGGGAGCTGACCTCGAGCTTGCGGAAGACGTTGTAGACGTGTCGTTTGACCGTCCCGATGGCGAGGCCGAGTTCGGCGGCGATCTCGGCGTTGGTACGGGCGCGCGTGACGAGCCGGAGGACCTCGAGCTCCCGGTCGCTCAACAGGGCGGCCGTCCCCGTGTCGGACTGCGTCTCCGCCGTCGACGACGTGGGCGGACGGTCGGACGCCGCCCGGATGATCCGCTCGACGAGTTCACTGCTCGGCGTGGTCTTGGTGAGGAAGTCGGTCGCACCCGCCGCGAGGAGCGTACGGCGGAGGACCGCGTCGCGGTGCATCGTCAGCACGATGACCGCGATGTCCGGACGCGTCCGGCGCAGTGATGCGATCGTGGTCCGAGCGGGCGGCCCGTCGAGTTCGACGTCGAGGAGCAGTACGTCGATGGCCACGGCCTCCGTCGTGGCGAGGACGTCCGCCGGGCGAGCGCCGTGCGCCACGACCCGCAACCCGGACCGTGCGCCGAGGATAGCCGCGAGGCCTTCGCGGAACAGGTCGTGGTCGTCGACGATCGCGACGTGGACCACACCGAAGCCGGTCACACGCCGCCGATCGGGACGATGAGCGCGACGGTGGTCCCGTCGCCCGGTCGGCTCGTGATCGCGAACCGGGCGCCGATCAACCCGGCTCGCTCCTGCATCGTCCGGCGCCCCAACCGGCCCCTGCGCTCCTCGGTGTCGTCGAAGCCCGGTCCGTCGTCCGAGACGGTGACGGTGACGGCGGTGTCGGACCACTCGAAGTGGACGGTCGCGGTCGAGTCCCGCGCGTGCTTCCGCCAGTTCGTCAGCGCCTCCAGCAGGATCGTCAGGGCCTCCTCGGACTTCCAGCTCGGCATCGCCACGGGTGTCCCGTGCGAGCTGATCGAGATCGATGCGTCCTCGGGGAAGAGGTCCGCCGCGTGGCGTGCCAGCGCGGAGTCGAGGAGGTCGTCACCGACCCGGGCGTGCAGGGCGACCGCGAGGTCCTGCACTTCGCCGAGCGCGTCGCGGAGGAGTCGTGCCGCATCCTCGAGGTGTCCGACCCTCGTCGGCGCCGGCGGATCCGTGAAGAGGACGAGGTCGACCCGCTGCACCCCGGCGATGATCGCGTGGGCGATCCGGTCGTGGAGGTCTCGGGCGATCTGCGTCCGTGAGTCCAGGTGCGCGCTGCTCGCCCGCTGCCGGAGCGCTTCGGTGTAGGCGATGGCGCCGGCGGGGAACCGGTTCCAGATGCCCGCGTGGAGCGCGCGGGTGGCTCGCAGGACGTCGGGGACGTCGACGGCACCGACTTCCTCGACGAAGACCGGCAGGTACGCGTCGAAGAGCATCTCCGCTGCGAGCATCGCTCCGGCGGGGTGCTGCGACTGCTCGGCGTGCAGGGTGCCCGTCGCGAGGTGCTCGGGGTCGAGGAACGCATCGCTCACGATGCTGGAACCGTCGCCCGCGGCGTAGCGGGCGTAGGCCTCGTGGATCATCGAGGTGACGTTGTCCTCGAGGCTCTGCGCCAGGTCCGGGTCCGTGGCCAGTTCGGGGAAACGCGCCTCGATCTGTTCGGCTATCGCGGTGAGGGGGTCGCTCGGATGTTGCATGACACGGTCAGGTTACCCCAACCCAGCAGTGGCACGAGCCGGAGATCGGACAGTGGAAGATCTGGAGGGTGTCGCCCCGCTCCTGGCTCCACTGTTTTGACGCAGCGCTTCCCGTCAAGCAGCGAGACCATGACTGAGGACAGCGATGCGCAGGGACGCGACAGCTACCGGCAGGAACGCGGTGACCAAGCCGAGCGGAATGAAGACCGCACTAGGAACTCGCTGCGTCCCCAGTGCTATGACGCCCACGACGGACGCGGCCGACCATGCGGCAGCGAACGTGCCCGTCGCAGCAAGGAGCAACCCTTCGAGCAGGGGGTGCCCGTGCATCGCGACGAAGCTGATGAAACCGAAAACGGCCACGGTGCAAGCCAGCACCACGGCTGCACCGATCAGAGCGGGCCGACGATACTGCTGCATGGAAGGACGACGGAGGACGGCTGCCATCACGAACCCGGCTCCGGCCAGCACGGCGATCTGCGCGACCAGACCCAGCCAGCTGGGCGCAAGTAGATTCGCGCGGGCGGAGAAGTTCGTGGCCAGCCCGCTCAGCACAGCTGAGTACCCCGCGGCGGCGGCGAATGCGATGGACCCGGACAATCGTCTCACCCGAGGCCCGCCTTGTCGTAGAGCTGCTTCACAGCGCTAGCGGCGAAGGTCTCGAGCTCGGAGTCCGTCGGGAATGCCTTGAAATCGACGAATGCAAATACGCTGGCGAAGTTCGTGAACGAAGCAGAGCGGAAAACATCCTTGACGGCAGCGACCGCGACAGCACGGCTTCCGAAGCGCGCGTTCAAGAAGGCTGCTAAACGGTCCTCCGCCCGGGCGTTCGCCACGTAGACCGCACGGAAAGCGTCGTCCGCAGCTAGTCCGCCCCTCGTTGCGTGGCCAACAAGCCAGCCGTCTGCATCGCCGAACAGGTCGCTTTCACCGAAGGTGTTCTCGTCGTCTTTGACTCCAAGGTGTGCCGACACGAAGCTCTCGATGTCTGGATTTCCTGCTGCCCTGTACTTGCCCCAGAACGTCGCGAGATCAAGGGCCCAGCCTCCCAGATCGCCCTTTCCGAGCAAGCTCGAATGTGCGTGGTCTCCCCAGTGCAGGACGCCCTGTGCTGTCGCGGCCATGTGCGCCGGATCATGTGGCATGTTCGCAAGGACCGCCGTTACGTCCGGGAATGTACTGTCTATCTCCCCACGTACCCGTGAGTGCGCCAGCCCCAGATCACCCGGAGCATTCTGGAGCCGAGGCAAATAGGCATTGAATGCCGCGGCAAACGACTTGCCTACTTGCGCCGAATCGTAATAGCGTTGCATCAGGAATCCCAGCGTGTGGATGCTTGCAACATCTTCCGCCGGCTCCAAAGCTTCTCGGGAAGCGACCTTCGCGGCCACGTATTGAATCTTCGACACGTCGAACTGGGCCGACCAAATCTCCTCAGAGTATGCGGGAGAAAGCGACACGTCGGCGCGCGTCGCTGGAGCCGCAGAACTGGATACCGCATTCCGATCGATGTTCTGGCTCTTGTCTTCCTTTATCTGGTTGTACCACCAACCCCGAGGCATCGGGTAGCCGAGGTTGCCTGAGTACCCCGTCGACATACCGCTCACCCAGATGGCGTCGGCAAGGCCCATAGACGCAACCTCCGCTGCGACGTTCCTCGTAGCGTAGACCCCGATGCGATACGGCCGTACTGACGCTTTGAGTCCGTTTCGGAAGCCCACGAAGTACGGCCGGATGCGGGTCTGAATTTCGGCGCCGAACGCGTCGTAGTCCACCGCAACGAAGATCACTGTGTTTTCGGTGAAGCCAAGTTGTCGTGCTCTGAGGCTTGCGGCGTAGCCGTCCTCATAGCCGAAGTCCTCACGGAAGAACTCGGCGGCATTGTTCCAGTTCTGCATGACCGGCGAGACCCGAAAGCCAGCACTGAACAAGGTGTCCAGTTCGCCCCTCGCGATGCTCTTGGCGGCAACGGTGAGATAGCGAAGGATGACGTCAAACCCTTGGGTGCGAAGCGAGGCTGCCATCTCCTTGGACACCTTCGTGGTGGTGTCGACTCCTCGCACCGGACGGTCCGGGTTTCCCGTGCTAACGAGTAGCGCAGCCCACGTATCGAAGTCGCCTCGCCCAGTCTGTTCGAGGAGCATGAAGCTCTGGTACTTCCGAACTGAGGCCTCCAGTGTGCTGTTGAACGAACCGGTTCGCGTCACGCTTTCGCCATTGAACAGCAATGCCAACTGGAAGAGCGAGACAAACTTTTTTGCGCCATCCGCTGACCCAGGGCCCACATTCGCTTGATTTCGAAGCCCAGACTGGGTGCTTGGGCCGAAGTTCCCGTTCGCAGCGCTGTCCGAGATGCCGATCTCGTATTGAATACCGAGCATGAAACCGAACTGAACGTCGCGGCTGTAGATCCCATCGCAAGGGACAAGTCGATAACCCGAGTGGGACGAATAGCGTCCATTGAGCCACTGCTGTGCTTGGCGCACCGCCGCGCTTCCGCCGGACAGCATGGTGTAGGCGTCCAGCGTCAAGAGAGACCGCATAAGTTTCACGTCGACGTCAGTACCGCTGGTTACGCCGAGGCGAGCGCGGATCGTCGACACCGACGACGATGTTGCGTCCGCCCATGTGCCGAAGGTTGCTCCCGCTGCATACCCTTTACACCAGAGAGCGCATTGCAGCAGCCCGATCACGTTCTTGTACTTCGAGGAAGACGAGAGCTTGTTGATCTTGGAGACGTATGCAGAAGCGGTGCCTTCTCCGAAGTTGTTGGACAACGCGCTGATCCCGAGCTCGTGCTGGAGACCCTTCGTGATCGCGTACATCGTTGCCCATCCCGGGATGCCGTCCGCGGATATTACCTCGTACCCCTTGATGGACCGGTAGCGGGTGTTCAACCAGTTCTGCGCGGCCTGCACTTGCGCATCCATCAGTTGACTCCTTGAAGTCGAGGAGCAGTTGTCGAAAGTCCGCCACTCGTTCGTGAGGTCTCTGTCATGCTCGCTGCCGGTCGGATTCGCGCGAAGTGCTCGCTCGTGAGTTGGAGTGAGACCGCGGCATATTGAGGTGCGTGCCCCTGTACAAGGTCAGTCGCGAAGGTCAGCTCGGCGGACACCGAGTGGCCCGGCAACAGGTCGTGGATCAGGCGAAGACTGAGGCTTCCGGGCCCGGATGAGTCGAGTTCCAAATCGAGTGCAGTCTGCCCCTGGGACGGGACGGATGGATCCACTACTCGAGATAACGAGCACGCTCTGACTATCTCAGGGTCATAGCTCACCGCGATGAGCGCGCCGACAGGGAGCGCTCCTGGACCTTCATTGAGTACCGTGATGACCGAAGGAAGATCGTACTCGCCATCAGTCAGACGAATCGACGTCCATCCGACCGACAGGATGGGGCGGAACGCGGGTGCGGGAAGTTCGACCGAGGCCGGACGGTCGACAGGTGTGCGCGTCGTGCCTGTGCTTGTCTCGATCAACATCGCTGACGGCCTGAGAGCGCCGATGCCGTCATTCATCAGAGGTCCTACGCTGGCGAGGGGGAGGGCGAGTGCGCCTCCACGCTCCGCGTCACTGATTTCCTGGGGAAGAGTGACTGTCACGCTTCCGGCCTGACGACGGGTAGGGCAGGCGATCGTGCTCTTCCCGAACGACAGCATGGCGTCGTCGAGGGTGTCCGAGAAGCCCCGCTCGTCGAAGGTCAAGGTGAAGGAGGCCCCAGCCAACGCGGCGATAGCGGGTACGGTGACCACGATTGGGGCGGTATTTTCGTAACGGATGCGGTGCGCCGTGTCGAACGTGGAGGTGGTCGTTACCGCGACGTCGAATGGCGGCACGACGGTTCCTGCTTGCGCTGGAGAGGTCTCGAGAGAAGCGACCACCCATGCCGACGCGACTGCACCGCTCGTTGCGATCATGGATCGCCGGCTCATGCCTCGCCGTTTCGGGACGTCCGTACCTGTGGAGTGATGCACTCTCGGAAAGCTAGCGAGCTCAGGCGGACGATCAGGCAAGGGATCTGGCAGATGTGTCTGGAGACGCATCGGCGCTCCTAGCGAACTGTCCTCTGGACAGCTTCAGTTGCGCGACGAGACGACGGAAGCCTGGCGTCCATCGACGCCAGGCTTCCGGTGTTACTTACTGTCTCAACACAGTGTCGGGGTGACAGGATTTGAACCTGCGACCTCCTCGTCCCGAACGAGGCGCGCTACCAAGCTGCGCCACACCCCGCGGTGTGTTCGCTTCTCTCGAAGCGACGGATCGAGTCTACACGACCGGATGGGTGGTCTTGACCACGCACGTGGCGGCACTGTGTCCTGCGATGCATTGCGGGTTGTCGACTTGCACCGGCGGGTCTCTGCTGCCAGCTTCGACCCGGGGCGGCGATCATCATTCGTAGGGGGAGTCGCCTCGTCGTACAGAGCTCAGCGCGTCACATGACGCATGAAGCCCTACCAGCTTGGTGGGGAAGGAAGGGTGTGCACCCATGGAAACGAAGAAGCGTTTTGCCCTGATTGCGGCTTCGGCAGCGGTTGCGATGGGACTCGTGATCGGTCCGGCCGCGTCGGCCTCGGCTGCGACGACTTCGACGATCGAAGGAAGCGTCCCGAAGAACGGCGGCAACGCGTTCTTCGAGCGGGGGCGATCCCACAGCTCGGGTCCGATCAAGGTGTCGATGTCCTCGTACAACGGGTGCGGTAGCCAACTCGTCATGGCCCTCCGCAACGGCCCGAGCGCCGGCGCGACGCGTGTCACGAACGTCGTTCAGTTCAAGAAGCTGAACACGACGTACACGTTCACGAAGAAGGGTTCGACCTCGACGACCATCCCGAGCGGGACGTATTACATCACGGCGGCGCTGGTCGAGCCCGGCGCTGGCTGCCCCGGGCAGAACCAGCTGCCGTTCTCCGGCAAGATCACCATCTGAGTCGGACACGAACTGGCGACGCGATCCGGGAGGGCAGCAGATCGTCCCCTGGAGCACTCGAGTGGCCCCGCTGCACTGGTAGCGGGGCCACTTCCAGCTTGGCCGGTCAGGCTCGGGCGGTCAGGGTGACCACGACGGCCTCGGGTCGGCAGGCGAAGCGGACCGGCGCGTAGATCGACGTGCCCAGGCCCGCAGAGACCTCGAGCCACGACCAGTGCCCACGGTGCTGCCACTTGTGCAGCCCGCTGACGTACCGACGCGGCAGGTCGCAGTTCGTGACGAGGGCACCCACGCCGGGGACCTGGACCTGTCCGCCGTGGGTGTGCCCGGCGAAGATGACGTCGGCGCCCTGGGTGACGAAGGCGTCGAGCACCCGGCGGTACGGCGCGTGGGTGATGCCGAGGGCGACGGGGGAGGGGCCGTCCTCGTCCTCCGACCAGGGCACGTCGCCGCGCATCTCGTCGACGTTGGTCGGCAGCAGGTCGAGCCGGTCCCAGTCGCGGTGGGCGTCCGACGTCCCGAAGAGCTCGAACCGCGACCCGCGGAGTTCGATGGCGTGTGCCTGGTCGTTCACGTCCAGCCAGCCGAGGGACTCGAAGAACGCCGTCTGCCGGTCGATGTCGAGCTCGACCGGACGGGTGCCGTGCTTGTGGGTGCTCGGACCGCCGAAGTACTTGAGCGGGTTGCGCGGCGTCGGCCCGTAGAAGTCGTTCGACCCGTACGCGAACGCCCCGGGGACGCCGCGGAACGGCTCGAGCGCGTACTCCACCGCAGCGTTGGCCGTGGGGTGCCCGAGGTTGTCGCCGGTGTTGACGATGAAGTCGGGCTCGACGAGGCTCAGGTCACGCAGCCACTGCTGCTTGTCGGCCTGCCACGGCGCCATGTGGATGTCGGACAGGTGCAGCACGGTGACGTCGCGCGACCCCGGCGGGAGCACCGGGATGGTCTCCCACCGGATACCGAACCGACGTCGCTCGACGAGCGTGCCCCAGGCCGCCGACGCGGCACCGACGGCCGCGCCCGCTGCGATGACCCCCAGCGCAGCGCGACCGCGACTCACTTGCAGTCCTTGGGCGCCTTGCCGTTCTTGTCGCCGTAGAGGGTCAGCGTCACCGCGGAGTCCTTGCTCGCCGCGGCGTGCACGCCCGGGTCGACCGAGGCCACACGGCACGTCTTGCCGGCGCCGCCCTTCTCGTAGGAGCCTGAGATGTTCACGTTCGTGAAGCCGAGCTGGTTGAGCTTGGAGCGGGCGGTGTCGAGCGTTGCGCCGGCGATGGCGGGCATGACGATCTGCGATCCGTCGGAGGTGTACACCGTGACGCTCGCGCCCTTCGACAGGAACGAACCGCTCGCGGGGGAGGTCGCCTTCACGGTGCCGGCCTTCTCGGAACCCGGCTGCGAGCCGCCGTCGACGTACGTGAACCCAGCGCCCGCAATTGCTGAACGGGCTTCCTCGACGGTCTTCCCCGCGACGTCGGGGATTTGGATGCTGTTCCCGCGGATCGATGACGACGACGGATCAGTGAAGGCGCCCCCCGGGTACGCGGCGTTCACCGGGGTCTGCGCCTGGCGCCAGACGTCGGCACGGACGCCGGCGTACGTGCCGTTCACACCATTGCTGAAGTGACGGAGGTTGATCTTCTTGCCGTCGGTGTTGCCCTGCCAGTACGCGGTCGCGACGCGGGTGCTCGCGCCGACGAGCCAGATCTGCTCAGCCTCGTCCGTGGTACCGGTCTTGGCGAACATCTGCGTGCCGTCGTAGGTCTGCGCGCCGCGAGCGGTACCGCTCGTGATCGTCCGCTTCATCGCGTACACCGCGGTCTGCGCGACCGCGGGGTCGATGGCCTGCTTGCAGTCCTTCGGCTGTCCGCCGAGCTGCTTACCGTCGGCGTTCGTGATCTGCTCTACCGCCACCGGGGCGCAGAAGAGGCCGTTGTTCGCGATACCGGCGTAGGCGGCGGCCATCGTGAGCGGCGCGATCTCGTTCGTACCGAGGATGAAGGACGGATTCGTGGTCAGCTCGCCGCCGTCGGCACGGTGCACGCCGAAGTTCTGCGCAACGCTCTTGATCTCGCAGAGATCGAGCTTCTGTGCCATTGAGGCGAATGCGCCGTTGATCGAACCAGCGGTGGCTCCGATGACGCTGTAGTTTCCGTTCTCGCCAGGCGAGTCGTTCGAGACGTCGAACTGCGTGTAGTCGGTTTGACCACAGATATTCCACGGCGACACCACCCGCGCCGTGCCGTTCACCGTTTCGTTGAGCCCGTGCCCGGCCTTGATCCAGTCGAGCAGTGTGAACGCCTTGAAGGTCGAACCCGTCTGGAAGCCGTTCGAGTTGCCGTACTTCTTGTCGACGCTGTAGTTCAGCGAGGTCGCGGTGGGCGGGGACTGCAGGGACTGGTCGTAGTCCTTGTTCTGCGCCATCGTCAGGATGCGTCCGGTGCCGACCTCGACCGAGTCGAGCGTGGCTCCGAGCGCGATCCGGGTCTCCGCCTTGTTGTCGTACGTGTTCAGGATCTGCTTCTGCTGCGCGTTCAGGTCGATGTCCAGCGTTGTCTGGATCTTGTACCCGCCGTTGCGCCATGCAGCATCGCGGTCCTTCTGGGTGGCGCCGAGCTGCGACATCTCCTTGACGACCTTGACCGCGTAGTCGCAGAAGAACTGCGAGCCGTCGCCGACCGAGGCGCGGCATCCCTGGGACGGCTGCGTCAGGTGGACGTAGTCCTTCGGGTTCGACTTGACGGCTTCGTCGTACTCGGCCTTCGTCAGGTGCTTCTGCGCGTACATCGACTTGAGGATGACGTTGCGGCGAGCGACGTTGGCGTCGTAGTACTTCGGGTTCGACAGGTTGCGCGTGTTCGGCGACTGCACGATCGCGAGGATCGAGGCGGCCTCGGCCGGGGTCAGGTCGGTCGCGCTCTTGTTGTAGTAGTGCTGCGCGGCGGCCTGCACGCCGTAGGTCTGGTCGCCGAAGTACGCGATGTTGAGGTACCCGGTGAGGATCTCCTTGTGGGTGTACTTCTTGGCGAGCCCGATCGCGAGCTTCATCTCCTCGAGCTTGCGGGGGATGGAGGTCTCGGTCGCTTCTTGGTAGGCCTTGAGCTGCTCTTCCTTCGTCGGGAGCTCGAGCGCCTGGTTCATCTTGATGTTGCGGACGAGCTGCATGGTCAGCGTCGACCCACCGCCCGACTCGCCGAGGCCGCCCGCGAGGGAGCCGACGCCCGCACGGACGAGCGAGGTCATGTCGACGCCGCCGTGGTCGTAGAAGCGCTTGTCCTCGCCGTCGATCGCCGCGTTCTTCAGCTGGTCGCTGATCTGGTCGAACTTCAGCTCCTGACGGTTCTGGTCGTAGACCGTCGCGAAGTGCACGCTCTTGCCGCCCTGGTACGCGTACAGCTCGTTGCGCTGCGGGAGGTCACCGATCTCGATGTACTCCGGCAGGGACTCGAACACGCCGATCGTCGACGTCGTCGTGACACCGGCGACCGCGATGGCCGGGGTGACACCGATCGTGACGAGCAGACCGGCGAGCACGCTGAAACCGACGAAACCGACGAAGGCGCCGACTGCAGAGACGGGCTTGGTCCGCGAGGCAGACGTCTTCTGGGCAGACATAGGATGCAGCCTAAACGACACCGCCGACTGAAAGGCTGGCAAGGATCTCCATGACTCGCTGGGAATACCTCACGACCCCGTTGATCATCCACAACACCACCGCCATCCTCAACAACTTCGGTGACGAGGGGTGGGAACTCGTCCAGGTCGTCACCGGCCCCGAGGGCGGACTCGTCGCCTACCTGAAGCGCCCGAAGGCCGACGCATGACCGTCGCCGACCGGCTCGCCGAGCTCGGGCTGACCCTGCCGGCGGTCGCGGCCCCCGTCGCGGCCTACGTGCCCGCCGTCGTCACCGGCCGGTACGTCTACACGGCCGGTCAGCTGCCGTTCGTGGACGGTTCGCTGCCGGTCACCGGCAAGGTGGGCGGCGCGGTCGACGCCGAGACCGCCACGGCCCAGGCGCGTGTGGCGGCACTCAACGCCCTCGCCGCCGTCGAGTCGGTCGCCGGTTCGCTCGACCGGGTCGCGCGCGTCGTCAAGGTGACGGTGTTCGTCGCGTCCGACGCGTCCTTCACCGGGCAGCCGGGCGTCGCGAACGGCGCGTCGACCCTCGTCGGCGACGTGTTCGGCGACGCCGGCGTCCACGCGCGGAGCGCGGTGGGCGTCGCCGTGCTCCCGCTGGACGCGCCGGTCGAGGTCGAGCTGGTGGTGGAACTCACCGACTGACGGACCGGCAGCAGCGCACGTCACGCGAGCCGCGCCTCCAGTCCGATCGGACAGGAGGCGCGGCTCGCGTCGTTCCTGCTACATGAGTTCCGAGATGGTCGCCATGATCGTCGGGTCGGCCAGCGTGGTCGTGTCGCCGATGCGACGGCCCTCGGCCGCGTCGCGGAGCAGGCGACGCATGATCTTGCCGGAGCGCGTCTTCGGCAGCTCGGGCACGATCACCACCTGCCGGGGCTTCGCGATGGCGCCGATCCGCTTGCCCACCCAGTTCCGGAGCTCCGCGGCGGCGGACTCACGGTCGACGTCGGCCGCCGCCTCCGACGTGAGGATGACGTAGGCGACGACCGCCTGCCCGGTCGTCTCGTCGGCGGCACCGACGACCGCGGCCTCGGCCACGCCCTCGTGCCCGACGAGGGCCGACTCGATCTCGGCCGTCGACAGGCGGTGTCCCGACACGTTCATGACGTCGTCGACCCGACCCTGGATCCAGATGTCGCCCTGGCCGTCGAGTCGGGCGCCGTCGCCCGCGAAGTACCGACCGGGGAAGCGTGACCAGTAGGTCTCGACGAAGCGGTCCGGGTCGCCCCAGATGCCGCGCGCCATCGACGGCCACGGCTCGGTGATGGTGAGGTAGCCGCTCTCGCCGGGGTCGGCGCGGTGGCCGTCGTCGTCGACGATCTCGGCGACGATGCCGGGCAACGGTGTCTGGGCGGCTCCGGGCTTGAGCTTCGTGACGCCGGGGAGCGCGGAGATCATGATCGCGCCGGTCTCGGTCTGCCACCACGTGTCGACGATGGGCGTGCGGTCGTGGCCGATGACCTGGCGGTACCAGTTCCACGCCTCGGGGTTGATCGGTTCGCCGACGCTGCCGAGCAGGCGGAGGGTCTCGAGGCTCCGGGCCTCCGGGACCGCTCGGCCAGCCTTCATCGCCGCGCGGACCGCGGTCGGCGCGGTGTAGAGGACCGTGACGCCGTACGCGTCGACGATGTCCCACCAGCGGCCGGGCTTCGGCTCGTCCGGGGTGCCCTCGTAGAGCACCTGCGTGACGCCGTTCGCGAGGGGACCGTAGACGACGTAGGAGTGCCCGGTGATCCAGCCGATGTCGGCGGTGCACCAGTAGACGTCCTTCTCCGGGTGCATGTCGAACACGTTCTTGTGCGTGTACGCCGCCTGGGTCAGGTAGCCGCCGGAGGTGTGCACGATGCCCTTCGGCTTCCCGGTCGTGCCCGAGGTGTAGAGGATGAAGAGGGGCGTCTCGGCGGGGAAGGCCTGCGCCTCGTGGGTGGGGTCCGCCTTCGCCAGTTCGTCGTGCCACCAGAGGTCGCGCTCGTTCCAGGCGATGTCGTTGCCGCCGCGCTTGACGACGAGGACGTGCTCGACGCTGTCGGTGCCCTCGCCCTCGAGTGCCTCGTCGACCGCGGGCTTGAGTGCTGAGACCGCGCCACGGCGCCAGCCGCCGTCGGCCGTGACGACGAGCTTCGCGCCGGCGTCCTCGATGCGGGCGCGGAGGCTTTCGGCGCTGAAGCCACCGAACACGACCGAGTGCACGGCGCCGATGCGGGCGACGGCGAGCATTGCGACGACGGCCTCGGGGATGAGGGGGAGGTAGACGACGACGCGGTCGCCCTGCTCGACGCCGAGGTCGGTGAGCATGTTCGCGGCGCGCTGCACGTCGGCGGTCAGCTCGGCGTAGGTGATGCGTCGGGTGTCCCCGGGAGCGCCCTCGAAGTGGATCGCCACCCGGTCGCCGTTGCCCGCGCGGACGTGCCGGTCGAGGCAGTTCTCGGCGACGTTGAGCGTGCCGTCGGCGAACCACTTCGCGAACGGGGCTCCGGACCAGTCGAGGGTCTGGGTGAACGGCGTCCGCCAGTCGAGGAGCGCGCGGGACTGGTCCGCCCAGAACGCCTCGCGGTCGGCGGAGGCGGCCTCGTGCAGGTCCTCGTGTGCGACGGCGTCGGCGACGAACTCCGGCGACGGGGGGAACGTGGCGTCTCGGCCGGCGTTCGGGGTGTCCGGGCTGCCGGGGGCTCCGTCGTTGCGGGGGTCGGTCTGGGTCGGAGCGGACATCGATGTCCTTTCGCGTCGTTGCGGCAGGGGTGCAGTCGGAGACTACCCCTCGGCATGGGCGCGGGTCGGCGGGGGCGCGTGCGGCCGTGGCGGTCCTGTTCGCTCTGGGCGTGCAGCGCGGCACGCCGAGAAGTCGATCCGGGGGTTGCTTCCGGAGGCCGATCATGGGGTACAGTAGTTCCCGCTGGACTCGTTTCCGGCGGCAACGGTTCGGATTCCCCCCAATCCACCGATGTCAAGGCGGCACCTGTTCCCCCCAACCGGTGCCGCCTCTTCTCGTTTCCGGGCCGGTTCGTGCCACGGTCGACCGCGCTCGGGGTCGGCGACACGCGTCGATCCGCGCGGGCAAGCCGAAGCGTGGACAGACCTGTCCATGCTCCTGCATCGAACCGCGCTGTGGGTTGTTCGACACGTGTTGCACAATCGAACTCGGTACCGCTGGGCGGGTGGTGGTGTCCGGGCGTTCCAGCACTGGGACACCGACTGGGGTACGGCATTGCGTGCCGGGGTACAAAACGGTCCGTTGCTCGCCGAGCGGGCAGCTCTCCACAGGAGGTGGAGTGGACCTCCGAGCGGCGACGGCCGCTCCCTACTCTCTGGTCGCATGCACCGACACCGTGCCGACGCCCCGTTCCTGCCCGGCGCCACGCGACCGATCCGGAGTCGGGACGTCGTCGCCGCCGAGTTCGAGGAGCTCGCCGCGCTCGTCGGCGACGCGGGCGTCACCGACGTGCTCGTGGTCGGCGGCCGCGGGACGTGGGTCGACCGGGGGCGCGGGCTCGAACGAGCCGGACCCGAGCTGCCCGAACGGCGGGTGCGGGAACTCGCGACCGAACTCGTGGCACGGGGCGGGCGGCACGTCGACGAGACCACGCCCTGCGTCGACGTCCGGCACGGCGACGGCATCCGCGTGCACGTCGTGCTCGCACCCGTGTCCGTCGGCGGGACCGCGGTCTCGATCCGACTGCCCGCACCGACCCGGCCGACCCTGCAGTCGCTCGAGGCGCTCGGAGCGTTCGCGCGCGTCCCTCGATCGGTCCTCGAGCGAGCGGTCGACGAGCGCCGCAACGTGCTCGTCACCGGCGCGACCGGGAGCGGCAAGACCACCATGCTCGCCGCGATGCTGGCGGCCGTCCCGCCCGACGAGCGGATCGTCACCGTCGAGGACGTCGCCGAACTCCGGATCGACCACCCGCACGTCGTCACGCTCGAGGCCCGGCAGGCGAACGCCGAGGGCGCCGGTGCGCTCGGCCTCGACCGGCTCGTCCGCGAAGCGCTCCGCATGCGACCCGACCGCATCGTCGTCGGGGAGTGCCGGGGCGCCGAGGTCCGAGAGCTCCTCTCCGCCCTGAACACCGGGCACGACGGGGGAGCGGGGACGGTGCACGCCAACGGGATCGCCGACGTGGCGGCGCGGCTCGAGGCTCTCGGTGCGCTCGCCGGGCTCGGGCCGGAGGCGCTCGCCCGGCAGACGGTCAGCGCGCTCGACCTGGTGGTGCACGTCGAGCGGCACGCGGGTCGGCGGCGGCTGGGTGCGGTGGGTGCGTTCCGTGTCGGTCCGGACGGGAGGCTCGTGGTCCGTCCGGTGGACCGGTCGCGGTGAGGGTGAGACGGTCGGTGCGCCCACGGCGCGTGGCGCTCGACCCAGCGGCGGCGGCCCGGACGCTGGACCGGGTCGCGACGCTCGTCGCCGCCGGCGTCCCGCCCACCCGGGCGTGGGCACTGGTGGGCGGCTTCCCGCAGGACGCCGGCCCCGCGTGGCAGGACGTCGCCGCCGTGCTCCGCGTCGCCGAACACACCGGGGCGCCGTCGGCGGGCACCGTCCGCGCGCTCGCCGGAGCGCTCCGGCGGTCGGCGGCGTCGGACCGCGCCGTCCTCGTGGCACTCGCCGGTCCACGAGCGAGCGCCCGGGTGGTGCTCGCGTTGCCGCTGCTCGGCCTCGCGCTCGGGTCGACCTGGGGATCGGGGGCCGTCCAGGTGCTCGTGGCGTCGCCGGTCGGCTGGACCTGCGTCGTCCTCTCCACCGCGCTCGTCCTGCTGGGGCGGGCGTGGACCGCGCGCCTCGTCCGTGCGGCGACGCCCGACGGGCACCTGCCGGGCGTGCTGCTCGACGCGTGGGCGGTCGCGGTGTCCGGTGGTGGGTCGTGGGTGGACGGGGGAGCGGCCGTGCGGACCGCCTTCGCCGACCGACCGTGCCGTGCCGCGGACGGCGAACACCTCCGAGAGGTCCTCGCACTCGCGCAGCGTGCCGGGGTCCCGGCGGCGTCGCTCCTCCGCGCGGCTGCCGAGGACGTCCGCGACGACGTCGCTGCCGCGGGCCTCGCCGCCGCGGAACGACTCGCGGTCCGGCTCGTCCTGCCGCTCGGGGTGTGCGTCCTCCCCGCCTTCGTGCTCGTCGGGGTCGTCCCGGTG
The DNA here is from genome assembly GCF_031455235.1 of Curtobacterium sp. 320. NCBI lineage: Bacteria > Bacillati > Actinomycetota > Actinomycetes > Micrococcales > Microbacteriaceae > Curtobacterium > Curtobacterium sp. 320. Next base: position 546,315 of record NZ_JAVDSI010000001.1, read on the forward strand.
GTGGTCGGGGTCCTCTCCTCCACCGTCGTCGACGTCGGCTGATCCTCCACAGATCCGGTGACCGGTCCCGTGCCGAGGGCCGCCCGCGGCGAGGCTGGTCGCATCGCATCGCATCGCATCGCACCACCAGGAAGGACAGTCACATGATCAACACACCCAGCACGCACCGCCAGCACCTCGGCGCCCGACTCCGGCGACGACTCGACGACGACCGGGGATCGGCGACGGCCGAGTACGCGGTGGTGATCCTCGCCGCCGTCGCGTTCGCCGGGGTCCTCGTCGCCGTGATGCGCTCCGGAGAAGTGCAGAGCATCCTCACGGAACTCGTCCGTGGTGCCCTGTCCCTCTGACCCGCGCCCGGCGGCGGACGGGGAGCGCGGCACCGTGAGCGTCGAGTTCGCGGTCGTGCTGCCCGTCGTGGCCCTCGTCCTGACCTCGCTCGTCGCCGCGGTGCTCGTCGTCGACGGCCTCGGACGCCTCCAGCTCGCGGCGGCCACGGCGGCACGAGCGTTCGGTCGCGGGGACGACGACGCCGGGCGCGCCGCCCTCGAGCACCTCGCACCAGGGGCCGGCATGACGGTGCACCGCGACGGAGGCGTCGTCTGCGTCCGGGCAGCACGAGGGGCCGCGGGGCCGTTCGAGGCCGTCCCGCTCCGTGCCACGGGCTGCGCTGCGGAGGACGGACGGTGAACGAGCGCGGGTCAGCCGCGGTCCTCCTCTCGGCGGTCGTCGGCGTCGTCCTCGTCGTCCTGACGGCGGCGCTCGCCGGAGCCGGACTGCGCGTGGCCACGATCCGCGCCCAGGCCGCTGCCGACGCCTCGGCGCTCGCCGCCGCGGCGGGCCTCGTCGGGCTCGTCCCGGGCGAACCCTGCTCCGTCGCGACGCGCGTGGCAGCGCGGAACCAGGCAGCCGTCGACACCTGCGGGACGGCTGCCTCCGCCGCGCGGGTCCGGGTCGTGGTCGGCGGCGGACCGTTCGCCGTGGGCGCAGTCGCAGTCGCCGGTCCGGCGGACGACCAGCCCGAACACTATGTGTATGGTGTGCCTGTCGGCCCCCGGTCATCGGTGCCCCGGTCGACCCGGACGCGCTCGTCGTCCAGGGCCGACGCGCACCATCGATCAAGGAGACACGTGCCAGGCACGAAGAAGCTCGTCATCGTCGAGAGCCCCGCGAAGGCCAAGACGATCGCGCAATACCTCGGTGACGGATACGAGGTCCAGGCGTCCGTCGGACACATCCGGGACCTCGTCGAGCCCAAGAACCTGCCGGCGGAGCTCAAGAAGGGCTCGCTCGGCAAGTTCTCGGTGGACGTCGACAACGGCTTCGAGCCCTACTACGTCGTCTCGGACGCGAAGAAGAAGACCGTCTCCGAGCTGAAGCGTGCGCTCAAGGAAGCCGACGAGCTCTACCTCGCAACTGATGAGGACCGCGAAGGCGAGGCCATCGCGTGGCACCTGCTGCAGGTCCTCAAGCCCAAGGTGCCGGTCAAGCGCATGGTCTTCCACGAGATCACGAAGGAGGCGATCCAGCGCGCGCAGGAAGCCACCCGTGAGCTCGACACCGCCCTCGTCGACGCGCAGGAGACCCGCCGCATCCTCGACCGTCTCTACGGGTACGAGGTCTCGCCCGTGCTGTGGCGCAAGATCGGTCCGGGGCTCTCGGCCGGCCGCGTGCAGTCCGCTGCCACGCGTCTCGTCGTCGACCGTGAGCGCGAACGCCTCGCCTTCGTGTCCGCCAACTACTGGGACCTCAGCGCGCGCTTCGAGAAGGAGGGCGACGCCGCCTTCACCGCTCGACTCGCGCGGGTCCAGGGGACCCGGGTCGCCTCCGGTCGTGACTTCGACGACCGCGGTGCCCTGAAGGGCGAGGCCGTCCGCCTCGACGAAGCCGCCGCGGCCGCGCTCACCACCGTGCTCGAGCGTGCCGGTGACGCCACCGTCCGCAGCGTCGAGTCGAAGCCCTACACGCGCCGCCCGGCAGCACCGTTCACGACGTCGACGATGCAGCAGGAAGCGGCGCGCAAGCTCCGCCTCTCGCCGCGACAGACCGCCCGTGCGGCGCAGACGCTGTACGAGAACGGCTACATCACCTACATCCGTACGGACTCGGTCAACCTGTCGAAGCAGGCGCTCGACGCCGCTCGCAAGCAGGCAGCGGACCTCTACGGCGCCGCGACCGTGCCGGACAAGCCGCGCGTCTACGCGAGCAAGAGCAAGAACGCGCAGGAAGCGCACGAGGCGATCCGCCCCGCCGGCGACACCTTCCGCACCCCGTCGCAGCTCGAGGGGACGCTGACCGGTGTCGAGTGGCGCCTCTACGACCTCATCTGGAAGCGCACCATCGCGTCGCAGATGGCGGACGCCAAGGGCTCCACGGCGTCGATCGTGCTCGGCATCTCCTCCGGGGAGTCCGTCGAGGGCATCCCGGCCACGGCGAACGGCACCGACGCCGAGTTCACGGCGTCCGGCACGGTCATCACCTTCCGCGGGTTCCTCAACGCCTACGAGGAGGGCAAGGACGAGGACCGCCACGAGTCCTCGGACCGCTCGGGCAACGACGTGGCGCTGCCGGACGTCAAGGAAGGCGAGCACCTCGCCGTCGACGACGTCGTCGCGAAGGGGCACGACACCACCCCGCCGCCGCGCTACACCGAGGCGAGCCTCATCAAGACGCTCGAAGACCTCGACATCGGTCGCCCGTCGACCTTCCCGACGATCAGCCCGACGATCATCGACCGCGGCTACGTCTCGCTGCGCGGGACCCAGCTCGTGCCGAACTGGATCGCGTTCAGCGTGGTCCGGCTGCTGGAGGAGTACTTCGGTGACCTCGTGCAGTACCAGTTCACGGCCGACATGGAAGCCGACCTCGACCGGATCGCGAACGGCGACGCCGACCGGGTCGACTGGCTCAAGGAGTTCTACTTCGGTGGTGGTGACCAGCGCGGGCTCCGCACGGTCATCGACAACCTCGGCGAGATCGATGCGCGCGAGATCAACTCCGTCGAACTGGCGCCGGGGCTGACCCTCCGCATCGGTCGCTACGGCCCCTACATCGAGGTGCCGAGCGACGACCCCGAGAAGCCCCGTCGCGTCAACGTGCCCGAGGACCTCGCTCCCGACGAGCTCACCGCCGAGAAGGCCCGCGAGCTCGTGGACGCCCCGGTGCTCGGGGACCGCGTCGTCGGCATCAACCCCGAGACCGGAAAAGAGGTCCTCGCGAAGGACGGCCGGTTCGGTCCGTACGTGACCGAGCGCACCCCGGAGCCGGAACCCGCGGTCGACGCCGCGACGGGCGAGGTGCTCGACGCGCAGGCCACGCCGGCCGCCGCCGAGGCGGAGCCCGCAGCGAAGACCACCGCGAAGGGTGCCGCGAAGAAGGCAACGGCGAAGAAGACCACGAAGAAGCCCGCGGCGCCCAAGGAGCGCACGGCGTCCCTCTTCAAGTCGATGGACCCGCAGACGGTCGACCTCGAGACGGCGCTGAAGCTGCTCGACCTGCCGCGGGTCGTCGGCAAGGACCCCGAGTCCGGCGACGACATCACCGCGCAGAACGGCCGCTACGGTCCGTACCTCAAGAAAGGCACGGACACCCGGACCCTGCCGGGCGAGGACGCGATCTTCGACATCGACCTCCCCGGTGCGCTCGAGCTCTTCGCCCAGCCCAAGTACGGCGGCCGCAGCTCGGCGAGCGCAGCGCTCAAGGAGTTCGACGCCGACCCGGTGTCCGGCAAGCCGATCAAGATGAAGGACGGCCGGTTCGGTCCGTACGTCACGGACGGCGAGACCAACGCGACGATCCCGCGCGGCGAGGACGTCGAGGCCGTCGACCACGCCCGCGCCGTGCAGCTCATCGCGGACAAGCGTGCCAAGGGACCGGTGAAGAAGAAGGCACCGGCGCGGAAGCCGGCGGCCAAGAAGAAGTGACCGGCCGGTTCATCACGCTCGAGGGCGGCGACGGTGCGGGCAAGACGACCCAGGCGGAGCTGCTGACGGCCTGGCTCGAGGAGCACGGCCGGACCGTGGTGCGGACCCGTGAACCGGGCGGCACCGACCTCGGCACGCGGATCCGCGAGATCGTCCTGCACGAGCGCGGCCACGTCGCGCCTCGGGCCGAGGCCCTGCTCTACGCGGCCGATCGCGCGCACCACGTCGAGACCCTCGTCCGCCCTGCCATCGCTCGCGGTGACGTGGTGCTGCAGGACCGGTACATCGACTCCTCGGTGGCGTACCAGGGGGTCGCGCGCGGCCTCGGCGCCGAGCACATCCGTTCGGTGTCGGACTGGGCGTCGGACGGGCTCACGCCGGACCGCACGATCCTGCTCGACCTCGACGTCACCGTCGGGAGTGCGCGGGTGGCCGCGGCGCGCGGAGACACCTTCGACCGACTCGAGTCCGAGGCCGAGACGTTCCACGAGACGGTCCGCCAGGCGTTCCTCGACATGGCCGCCGCCGAGCCCGAGCGCTTCCTCGTGGTGGACGCGTCCGCCCCGGCCGCGGACGTCCAGCGCGCGATCCGTTCCGCGGTCGGTCCACTGGTCGGGATCGTCGAGGGATGACGGTGGCGGCTGGCAGGATGATCCCGTGAGCGTGTGGGACGGCCTGACAGGGCAAGAGGAAGCGGTCGCGTCGCTCCGCAACGCGGCCGAGTCGCCCGACGGCACCGGTGGCATGACGCACTCGTGGCTGATCACCGGGCCTCCCGGCTCCGGCCGGTCGAACGTCGCGTCCGCCTTCGCCGCCGCACTCGTCGGCAACGGTCCGGACGACGACCACACGCTCCAGCAGATCACCGCGAAGACCCACCCCGACGTCTCGGTCCTGACGACGCAGCGCGTCATCATCACCATCGACGAGATCCGGCAGCTCGTCACGTCGTCGCACTACTCGCCCTCCGTCGGCCGGTACCGCGTGGTGATCATCGAGGACGCGGACCGCATGACGGAACGCACGTCGAACCTGCTCCTCAAGGCGCTCGAGGAACCGCCGGAGCGCACCGTGTGGATCCTCTGCGCCCCGAGCGAGGCCGACCTGCTGCCGACGATCCGGTCGCGCGTGCGGTCGGTCCGCCTCCGCGTGCCGGGCATCGAGTCCGTCGCAGACCTGCTCGTCGCGCGGACCGGTGTGGACCGCGTCCTCGCGATGGACGCCGCACGCCAGGCGCAGAGCCACATCGGCATGGCACAGCGTCTCGCCACCAGCGAGGACGCCCGCGATCGTCGACGCCGCACGCTCAGCACGGTGCTCGGCGTCCGGACCGTCGGAGACGCCGTGATGGCCGCCGCCGACCTGCTCGCCGTCGCCGACGAGGACGCCAAGGCGATCACGCAGCAGCGCGACGCCGAGGAACGTGACGCCGCGATGCGCTCGCTCGGCATCGAGCCCGGTGGCACGATCCCGCCGGCACTCCGTTCGCAACTGCGCCTGCTCGAGGAAGACCAGAAGCGTCGGGCGACGCGGAGCCTCCGGGACGGGCTGGACCGGATCCTTGTCGATGTCTCGTCGCTGTACCGTGACCTGTTGCTGCTCGGGCTCGGGGCGCCGGCGGAACCGGTGAACCTCGCGATGCGGGAACAGCTCGACCACGCGCTGCAGTCGGTGACCCCGGCCGCTGCGCTCGAGGTGCTCGACGCCATCGCGCTCGCTCGGCAGCGCATCGCCGCGAACGTGGCGGCCCTCCTCGCGCTCGAGGCGCTGCTCGTCACCATCGCCCGCGCGCGCCGCTGACCCGCGCCCTGGGTGGGACCACCTGCCCGAGGTGCGATGCAGGACGCGCTCGCACCGCGCCTCCGGGCCGTCCCGGACCGCACCCTGTGACGTTCCCCATCCGCCCGCGCCCCCGCGCATGGGACAATCGCCGCATGTCCGACGCAGAACCCGGCCTGCGCGAGCGGAAGCGCCGCGCCACCCGACTCGCGATCCAGCAGGCCGCGCTCCGCATCGCGATCGAGGAGGGGCTCGCGGCGGTGACGGTCGACGAGATCTCGCGGCGTGCGGACGTGTCGCCGCGGACGTTCTTCAACTACTTCCCGAACAAGGAAGGCGCGATCCTCGGCGACGATCCGACACTGCCGGACGACGACACCCTCGTGGACTTCGTGGCCGGTGGGCCGACGGGGGACCTGCTCGCCGACCTCGGGGCGTTGCTCGTGCACTCGACGCGCGAACTCATCGAGGAGCGTGGGCTGATCGAGGAGCGGCAGCAGGTGCTCCGCGCCGCGCCGGAGCTCTTCAGTCGGCGGATGGAGTCGATGAAGGAGTTCCAGGCGGCGATCGAGGGGGCCATCGTGGCGCGCTTCGCGGCGGCTGCGGACGGAGCTCCGGACGCCTCCGGCGAGCCCCCGGAACGGCGTCGGCGGGCGCGGCTGGCGTCCCTCGTGGCGTTGGCTGCGCTGCGGCACGCGTGGTGGGAGTGGTCGGACGCGGGGTCGGACACCCACCTCGTCGACGAGCTCGAACGGTCGTTCGCCGACCTCGACGCGCTCGTTTCGCGTTCGCTCGTCTGAACCTGTATAGTCGTGTCCCGTGCCGCTCCGGCAACGGAGCGTCCGCCGCCTTAGCTCAGTCGGCAGAGCGATTCACTCGTAATGAATAGGTCGTCGGTTCGATTCCGACAGGCGGCTCCGAGAAGCCCCGGTCAGACAGTGTCTGACCGGGGCTTTCTGCTTCGCGGGCCGGGCGCCGGGCGCCGGGCGCCGGGCGCCGGGCCCGAGCCGGGGGGGGGGGGGGCGGGGGGGGGCCCCCCCCCCCCCGGGGGGGGGGGGGGGGGGGGGGGGGGGGGGGGGGGGGGCGGGGGGCCCCCCCCCCCCCCCCCCCCCCGACCCGGCCTCAGGGCAGGTAGTACGTCGGGTTCGGCAGCTTCACGCTCCGGTCCGCCGACCCACCGAGCAGGTCGCTGTACTGGTCGCCGAAGTTCGCCACCACGTCGTACCGCCCACCCGAGCGCGACTCGATGTGCGCTCGGGTCTGCGACTTGTACTCGACGGTGGTGCACTTCGCCGTGGCGCAGGTGATGTACGACGGCTGCTGCGAGGCACCGACGCCGGTCCACTTCGTGTAGTACGTCTGCGTGCCGCGCTGCGTCGCCGCGAACTGCGGGTACCCGACCTTCTGCAGGTTCTCGATCGTGGCGGTCTTCTGGTCGTCGTTGCGCCCGGTGAGCCCGATGATCGTGCAGCCGGAGCGCTGGGCGATCGACACGAGCGAGGTCATCGACGGGGTGGCGGGGAAGCGCTCGTCCTGCACCCACTCGTCCTGGCGGGCGGGATCGAACACGAAGTGCATGTCGGCGACCTCCATGTCGTAGGTCCACAGGGTGGTGTCGTCGGCGTCGAGCACGATGGCGGGGTTGCGGTGGAGCTTCCGGCCGACGGTGCACTGGGCTGCGACGACGGGAGCCTGCTTCCGGACGATGGACCGCATCTCGCGGATGTACGGGGAGTCGGTGCGGTTGGCGAGGCCGGTGCCGGGGTCGCCGTAGTACGTCGCGATGGTCGACTTCACCGAGTCGATGTTCGGGATGCCCTCGCCGCTCTGGGTGGTGCCGGAGGATCCGTCGGCGGCCATGGTGAAGTGCGTGCGGGGGGTCAGCCGCGGCTCGGACACGCCGGGCAGGTCGGCCGAGGGCAGGTAGTAGGTCGGGTTCGGCAGCTTCACCGAGCGGTCGGCGTACCCGCCCTGCAGGTCGCTCCACTGGTCACCGACGTTGAGCGCGATGTCGTAGCCGAGGTCCTGCTCGATGTGCTTCCGCGTGAGCGCCTTGTACTCGACGGTCGTGCACTTCGCCGTGGCGCAGGTGATGTACGACGGCTGCTGGGACGTCCCGACTCCGGTCCACTTCGTGAAGAAGCGGTCCTGGGTGAACGCGGTGTAGCCGACCTTCGACAGGTTCTGGACGGTGGCGGCCTTCTGGTCGTCGTTCCGACCGGTGAGTCCGAAGACCGTGAACCCGAGCGACTGCGCCCGGTTCACGAAGCCGACCATCGACGGCGTCGCGGGGAAGCGCTCGTCCTGCACCCACTCGTCCTGGCGAGCCGGGTCGAACACGAAGTGCATGTCCGCGACCTCCATGTCGTAGGTCCACAGCGTCGTGTCGTCGGCGTCGAGGACGATCGCGGGCTTCTCGCCGCGACGGACCGCGGCGTCGTGGATGCGCTGCAGCTGGGCGCTCTGCCGGTCGACGATGGACCGCATCTCGCGGATGTAGGGGGAGTCGGTGCGGTTCGCGAGTCCGGTGCCGGGGTCGCCGTAGTACGTCGCGATGGTCTTCTTGACCGAGTCGATGTTCGGGATGCCCTCGCCGCCCTGGCTCGCGCCGGAGGAGCCGTCGGCCGCCATCGTGAACTGCGTCCGGGGCTGCAGCCCCGCGTCGGCCGAGTGGCCCGGCGGTGCCCAGCCGTGTCCGGGCGATCCCCAGCCGTGCGCGGTCGCCGGGGTGACACCGACGAGGGTCGAGGTGATGACGATGGCCGCGCTCGTGGCGACGACGGACAGGACGGATCGGCGCATGGAGGACCTGATCGCTTTCTGCTGGGGGAGCGGCCGTCGGACGCGACCGCGGGACCCCCGTTCAGGGGGCGCAGCAGCACGCTAGCTGGCAATCACCAGTGCAGTCCATACCAAAGTGCTGCGGGTGGACAGCGGTGTGCCGAGCACGGCCCCTGGTAGACAGGTCCCATGACGGTTCGCTGGGGAGTCATCGGTACGGGCGGCATCGCACGGTCCTTCGTGGGCGACTGCACGGCCGCGGGGGTCGAGTTCGTCGCGGTCGGCAGCCGGACGCTCGCGAGCGCCGAGACGTTCGCGGCCGAGTTCGGGATCCCGCGGGCGCACGGCTCCTACGAGGACCTCGTCGCCGACGACGGCGTCGACGCCGTGTACGTCGCGACACCGCACTCGCGGCACGCGGCGGACGCACTGCTCGCCATCGAGGCCGGCAAGCACGTCCTCGTCGAGAAGGCCTTCACGATCACGGCGGACGAGGCCCGCCTGGTGGTCGACGCCGCCCGGCGCGCCGACGTCGCCGTCATGGAGGCGATGTGGACGCGCTTCCTCCCGCAGATGTCGATGATCCGCGAGCTCGTGGCCGAGGGCCGCATCGGGCGGGTCCGGCTCGTCGAGGCGACCCACCACCAGGCGCTGCCGTCCGACCCGGCACACCGGTTGAACGACCCGGCGCTCGGCGGTGGCGCGATGCTCGACCTCGGCATCTACCCGATCTCCTTCGCGGTCGACGTCCTCGGCGTCCCCACGTCGGTCGTCGCCGCGGGCACCCTGAGCGAGCAGGGCGTCGACACCCAGATGGGCCTGGTGCTGACGCACGAGGGCGGGACGCAGTCGATGCTCCACTTCGGGCTCGACCTCCGCAGTCCGAACAGCGCCTCGGTCATCGGCGAGGACGGCCGCATCGACCTGGACTCGACGTGGTTCACGCCGACGACCTGGCGGCTCCGCGACCGCGACGGGAACGTCGTCGAGGAGTTCGACGGGCGCGAGGAACTCACCGGCTACGCGCACGAGGTCCGCGCGTTCGAGTCCATGGTCGAGTCCGGCACCCACGAGGGCGGCCCGATGGACCCCGAGGAGACGGTCGCGATCATGGCGCTCATGGACGAGGCCCGCCGACAGGTCGGCGTCCGGTACCCGGCCGACGGCTGACGCGACCGACGGCTGACGCCCGGCAGGGCCCGGAACGTCCGGATCCGGGAAGTGGCCCTGGAGGCTCCTCCCGCAGTTCCGTAGGATCGTTCGCGATGTCCGACCAGCAGCCTTCACCGCGCGGCGTCGCGGACCGCCTCCGCGACGCGCGCACCGCCGTCCGCACCTCGTTCGCCCGCCGCCCGGTGCCGTGGATCGCGGGTGGCCTCGCGACCGTGCTCGTGCTCGGGTCCGGCGGTGCCGTGGCCGTGGCGGCGGCGACGATGCCGACCCCGACGACCACGGCGGCCGCGACGGCGTCCGCCACCGCGTCGAGCAGCCCCGCACCGACGACGGCCGCCCCCACCCCGACACCGACGCCGAGCGGCCGCGCGGTGCCGGACGACGCCGCGGGCCCCTCCGCCCTCCGGACGTGCACGATCACGAACGCCGCCTCGGCGAGCGGCCTCGGCGCGTTCGAGGGGTACGTCATGAACGCGAAGACCGGCGAGGTGCTGTTCTCACGCAACGGTGACGAGGCCGCACAGACCGGCAGCGTGATGAAGACCCTGACGACGGCGACCGCGCTGGCCGTCCTCGGCGGCGACCACCGCATCCCGACCACCGTGACGAAGGAGTCCGGCGGTACGATCGCCCTCGTCGGCCACGGTGACGCCACGCTCTCGGCAGGCGGAGCGACGGTGTACCCGGGCGCCCCGACGCTCGCGCAGCTCGCCCAGCAGGTGAAGGCGAAGCTCGGCAACACCCCGGTGACGACGATCGTCACGGACGACACGTACTGGAACGACGCCGACGCCTGGGACCCCACGTGGCCGGTGAGCGAGCGGACGATCGGCTACCAGCCGAACGTCACGGCGCTCATGGTCGACGGTGACCGCGCGAACCCGGGTGCCCAGACCTCGCCGCGCTCCACCGACCCGGTCGGTCGCGCCGGGGACCTGTTCCGCACGGCCCTCGCGAACGCCGGGGTCGCCGGTGCGGGGAACGCGCAGATCGTCAAGCGTGCCACGACCAGCACGGACACGATCGCCACGGTCTCCTCGCAGCCGGTGTCGACGCTCATCGGGCAGATGATCCCGAACTCGGACAACACCCTCGCCGAGATGCTCGCGCGGATCTCGTCGAAGGAGTCCGGCTCGGACGGCTCCGCAGCCTCGCTGACCGCCGTGTACCAGGCAGCCCTGAAGTCGTACGGCGTCGACCCTGCAGGCATCGTCATCAAGGACGGCTCGGGGGAGAGCGCCGCGAACGCCGTGTCGCCGAACTTCGTCGCGCACCTCATGGTGCAGGTCGCCGCCGGTGCGAAGGGCCTCGGGACGCTCGCGAACGCCCTGCCGGTGTCCGGACAGTCCGGCACGCTGGCCAGTCGGTTCACCGGGGCGAACGCCGTCGCCCGGGGCAAGGTGCACGCGAAGACCGGGTGGATCGACAGTGCGAACACCCTCGGCGGCTACATCGACGCGGCCGACGGCACCCGGCTGACGTTCGCCTTCTACGCGATCGGGTCCTCGCGGGCCGCGGCGCTGCCCGCACTCGACGCGGTGACGGCGGCGACGTACTCGTGCGGGAGCAGGCTCACCGGCTCCTGAGGCCGCGGGTGTTGGATGGACCCATGTCCAGGGCACTCCTCGTCGTCGACGTCCAGAACGACTTCACCGAGGGCGGTGCCCTCGGTGTGACCGGCGGCGACGACCTCGCGCGACGCATCACCGCGTTCCTCGGTCGGCACGCCGACGAGTACGACCTCATCGTCGGCTCCCGCGACTGGCACCACGGCGACGACGACAACGGCGGCCACTTCGCCGGTCCCGAGGGTCCGGACTACGAGACGACCTGGCCGGTGCACTGCGTCGCCGGGACCCCGGGGGCCGAGTACCACCCGCGGCTCGACACCGCTCCGATCGACGTCCATGTCTTCAAGGGGCAGGGCACGCCGGACTACTCGGCGTTCCAGGCGCGCACCGAGGACGGCGTCCCGCTGCCCGAGGTCCTCGCCGATCATCGCGTCGTGACGATCGACGTGGTCGGCATCGCCACCGACCACTGCGTGCGCGCCTCGGCGCTCGACGCCCGGGCTGCGGGATACGACGTCGCGGTCTACGACGACCTCGTGGTCGGGGTGGACGAAGCCCGCAGCGCGCGGGCGCTCGACGAGATCCGCGCCGCAGGCGGGCACGTCGACCACAGCGACATGGACGAGGGACTGGCGAACCCCGGCGGGGCGCTCCTCTGACCTCGGCGTACCGTCGACCAACCGCGGCCGCGCCGGCTCAGACGAGCAGCTGGTGCTTCGCCAGGTCGCGGTAGAGCGGCGTCGACTCGACGAGTTCCGAGTGGGTCCCGACGCCGACGACCCGGCCGTGCTCGAGCACGACGATCACGTCCGAGTCCACCACCGTGGACAGCCGGTGCGCGATCACGAGCAGCGTGCGGTCCTCGGCCACGGCGTCGATCGCGAGGCGCATCTTCTGCTCGTTGACGCCGTCGAGCGACGAGGTGGACTCGTCGAGCAGCAGGATCGGGGGAGCGGCGAGGAGTGCCCGGGCGATCGCGAGCCGCTGCCGTTCACCGCCGGAGAGCATGACGCCGTCCTCGCCGACCTGGGCGTCGAGCCCACGGGGGTCGCGGTGCAGGACCTCGCCGAGGTTGACGGCCTCGAGCACGCGCACGCAGTCGTCCTCGGTGGCGTCCGGTGAACCGAGCAGCAGGTTCGCCCGGATCGTGCCGGCGAGCACCGGAGCGTCCTGTTCGACGTACCCGATCTGCGCGCGGAGCTCGGCGCGGTCGAGGCCACGGACGTCGACGCCGCCGAGCCGGATGACCCCGTCGGTCGGGTCGTAGAACCGCTCGATGAGGGCGAGCGTGGTCGACTTGCCCGCGCCGGACGGACCGACGAGTGCGACCCGTGACCCGCGGGGGACCCGGAAGGACACGTCGTGCAGCACCACGTCGTCGGAGGTGGTGTCGTCGTCGACGGCCGGCTCGGCGCCGTCCGCACCGGAGGCCTGGGCCGGACGCGCGTACCGGAACGACACGTGTTCGAAGGCGATCGCGTCGTCGCTCTCCACCGCTGCGGCGACGCGGACGGCCTGGTCGTCCTGCGCCTCGGTCGGGAGGTGCAGGATCTCCTCGATCCGGCCGAGCGCACCGAGCGCCTGGGCGACGGCGACGGCAGCGCCCATGGCCTGGCCGAGCGGCATGATCATCATGAAGAGCAGCAGGATGAACGTGATGAGCGTCGCGATCGTGATGGTGCCGGCTGCGACCTGCGCACCACCGACGCCGAGGACGGCGATGAACGCGACCTGCATGACGATGCTCGCGACCGGGACGACGAACGCCGACATCCGCGCGATGTCGAGGCCACGACGGTAGGCCTCGGTCGCGTGGCCGTCGACCTCGTGCACCTCGCGCTCGGTGGCACCGGCGGCACGGATCGTGCGGACGGCACCGATGCCGCGTTCGACCGCCGCGGTGAGGTCGCCGACCTTCTCCTGCGCACGCTTCGACGCGACGCGGATGCGGCGGCTGAGCCCGCCGACGACGACGATCGCGACGAGCACGATGACGACGACGATTCCGAGGAGCAGTGGGTCGATGACGGCCATCGCGATGATGGCGCCGATGAACGTCAGGGCGCCGCCGATCGACTCGATGAGGCCCTGCGTCAGCACGGCGCGCAGCAGGGTCGTGTCGCTGCCGACACGGGAGACGAGGTCGCCGGTGCGGCGCGTGTCGAACTCGGAGATCGGCAGGTTGAGGATGCGCGCGATGAGCTTCCGCCGGGTGGACAGGACGACGCCTTCACCCGCGCGCTGCAGCAGGAAGTGCTGCACACCGTTGAGGACGCCCGCGACGATGACGAGTCCGACGAGCAGCCAGACGAGGGTGCTCAGGGTGTTGCCGTGCTGGACGGCGGTGATGACCTGGTTGACGAGCAGCGGCTGCGCGAGGGACGCACCGGCACCGAGGACGCTCAGCACGATGATGACGACCATCGCGGGCTTGTTCTCGAACAGGTAGCTCAGCAGTCGGCCGAACGTGGCGCGGGGACCGTCGGTCTTCTTGGGTCTGGCGAAGGGGGAGCTCATCGTGTTCCTAGTTTCTGCCGTACTTCTTGTGCACTGCCTGGCGGCTGACGCCGAGCAGCGTCGCGATCTCCTGCCACGAGGCGCCGGCGTTCCGGGCACGTCGGGCAGCGAGTTCCTCGGTCCGGTCGAGCTCACGACGGAGTTCGCGCACGCTGGCGAGGGCGGAGAACGGGTCGTCTCCGGCTGCGCCGGCGGCGAGGCTCGTGATGGTCGGTCGATCCACGCGTGTCAACCTACATTGACGTACTGACGGATGTCAACCCGGGTTGACGACGGACGGGAGGCGCGGTGCCAGCCGGCACCGCGCCTCCCGTCTGTGCAGGTGGTCGCGTCAGGCGCGCGCGTCCACCGGTGCTGCGTCCGGTTCACCGGCGGTGTCCGCCGCGTCGAGCGCGGCGCTCTTCGTCTCACGGATGAAGAACAGGGCGACCAGCGTCACGACCGCGGCGATCGTGAGGTACAGCCCGACCAGGAAGATGTTGCCGTCCGGCTGCCACAGCGCGAGCGCGATGGTCGGAGCGAGCGAGGCGCCGAGGATCGACGCGACGTTGTAGGCGATCGCCGAACCCGTGTAGCGGACGTTCGTCGGGAAGAGCTCCGGCAGGAGAGCGCCCATCGGACCGAACGTCAGGCCCATCAGCGACAGTCCCACGATCAGGAACGTCACCACCGTGATCGGACCGGTCGACGCGGCGAACCAGAACTGGAACGTCAGGCCGAAGAGCGCGATGCCGATCGTGGTCGGGATGAGCGTGCGACGACGACCGAACTTGTCGGCGAGGATGCCTGCGATCGGCGTGAAGATGCCGAAGAACACGACGCCGATCATGAGCAGCGTGAGGAACTCGCCACGGGTGTAGCCGAGGCCGATCTTCGGGACGAGGGGGCCGGCCTCGGCTCCGGTGGTGCCGTAGGACAGCGTGAACGTCGTCATGAAGTAGAAGAGGACGTAGGTCGCGACCATGCCGAAGGTCCCGACGATGACGGCGCGCCACGAGGTGCGGAACACCCGGCCGAGCGGGACCTTGGCGACCGAACCGGACTCCTGGACGCCACGGAACACCGTCGACTCGACGAGCTTGAACCGCACGTAGAGGCCCACGATCACCAGGACGGCCGACAGCAGGAACGGGAGTCGCCAGCCCCAGGCCTGGAAGTCCGGGTTCGGGGTGCCGTCGGCGCCGGCGGGCATCGCCGCGTTGATCGCGATGAACAGGCCGTTGGCGAGCAGGAAGCCGATCGGGGCGCCGAGCTGCGGCATCGAGCCGAACACCCCGCGCTTGCCCTTCGGCGCGTTCTCGGTCGCGAGCAGTGCCGCGCCCGACCACTCGCCACCGAGCCCGACGCCCTGCGCGAAGCGCATCACGGCGAGGAGCACCGGAGCCCAGATGCCGATCGAGTCGAACGTCGGCAGGCAGCCGATGAGGAACGTCGCGGTGCCCATCACGAGCAGGGACGCCACGAGGGTCGCCTTGCGGCCGACGCGGTCGCCGAAGTGGCCGAAGATGATCGACCCGACCGGGCGGGCGAAGAACGCGAGGGCGAACGTGACGAACGAGGACAGCTGCGAGGCCGTCGGGTCCTCGTTCGGGAAGAAGAGCGTCGGGAAGACGAGGACCGCGGCGGTCGCGTAGACGTAGAAGTCGTAGAACTCGATGGAGGTGCCGACGAGGCTGGCGATCACGACGCGGGAGCGCGGGTTGCCTGCGGTCTTCGGGGATGCGGGTGCCGGTGCGGCGGACATGGGGTGAGGAGACTCCGTGGATGACGCTCACGGGGGAGCGCAGCGGTGTTCCGGACGGCGGACACCGATCGGTTCGCGCAGGGTGGCGCGGGCACTGATCGGGTGCGTTCGGTTCGGGGTGGTGTACCGCTTGTGACGGGGGACACCATCGTACGACAGATGTCGTGAACCTGCGAATCCGCTGGATCGTGACCGGGCCGGGCCGGGCCGGGGCTCGATCAGGCCAGCGGGCTGCCCGCTTCGAGGTGTGCGGGGAGCTGGTGCCCCATCCGGTCGCGCTTCGTGTCGAGGTACGCCGCGTTCTGCGTGGAGACGCCGACGACCAGCGGCACCAGGCTCTCGACCGTGATGCCGTGCTCCTCGAGCTGGCGACGCTTCTCCGGGTTGTTCGACAGGAGGCGGACGGTGGTGATGCCGAGGTCGGCGAGGATGCCGGCCGCGCCGCCGTACGCCCGCGAGTCGGCGGGGAGACCGAGCGCGAGGTTCGCGTCGAGCGTGTCGAGGCCGTCCTCCTGCAGGCGGTAGGCCTTGAGCTTGTTGATGAGACCGATGCCGCGGCCCTCCTGCCCGCGGAGGTAGATCACGACGCCGCCCTCGGCCGCGATCGTGTCGAGCGCGGCGTCGAGCTGCGGGCCGCACTCGCACTTGAGGGACCCGAACGCCTCGCCCGTCAGGCACTCGGAGTGCACCCGGACGAGGGCGCCGTCGCGCGGTGCTGCACCGTCCGGGCCGGTGGCGATGATCGCGACGTGCTCGGCGCTCGTCACGAGGTCGCGGTACGCCCGCATCTCGAACGTGCCGTGCGTGGTCGGGACGTTCGTCGACACCTCGAACTGGACCGGGCTCCCGGGGGTGGGGGAGGTGAGTGCATCGGTCATGTGGTGCTCCGGTCGTTCTGGGGCCCCGCGATCCCGGGCTCGGCCGCCGCCGGCCGGGGTGCGCGGTGGGGTCGTGCTCGGACCAGCAGGTCGGGGCCGAGGCTGGTGGTCGATAGTACGTCCAACCGCCGACGCTCGCCGATGCTTCCCACGCCGACGTCACCGAGGGCGACACGGGGGCCGCCGAGCAGGACGGGCGCGAGGTAGACGAGGTACTCGTCCACCAGACCGGCCGCGACGAGCGCCGAGGCGACGGTGGGTCCGCCCTCGACGAACACCGAGTGCACGCCGTGGTCCCGCAGCGCGTGGAGCGAGGCGGCGAGGTCGTGGCCGGACAGCGTCAGCAGGGTGCGAGGGTGGCGGCGGACCGCGGCGTCGTCGGGGACCGGCCGGTCGCCGAACACCACCGGGACGGGCTGGTCGGCGAGGAGTTCGCCGGCGTCGCCCCGCGCGGTGAGGCTCGGGTCGTCGGCGAGGACCGTGCCCGTCCCGACGAGGATCGCGTCGTGCGCGGCGCGCTGTTCGTGGACGTGCTGGCGTGCGGCCGCACCGGTGATCCACTGGCTCGTGCCGTCGGCCGCCGCGGCCCGGCCGTCGAGGCTCGATGCCCACTTCACCGTCACCCACGGGCGTCCGAGGCGCACCGAGAGGAGCCAGCGCTCGAGGAAGTCCTCGACCTCGTCGGCGAGGACGCCCGAGACGACGTCGACTCCGCCGGACCGCAGTCGCTCGGCACCCCCGTGGGCCGCCGGCCCGGGGTCGTCGACGGCGTACACGACGCGGCCGATCCCCGCTTCGAGCAGGGCGACGGCGCACGGGCCGGTGCGTCCGGTGTGGTTGCAGGGTTCGAGGGTGACGACGGCGGTCGCGCCGACCAGGTGTGCGGGGTCGACCTTCGCCATCGCGTCGACCTCGGCGTGCGGGGTGCCGGCGCCCTTGTGCCAGCCCTCGGCGAGGACCGCTCCGTCGGGGGAGAGGATCACGGCGCCGACGCGGACGTGGTCACCGACCGCAGGGCCGAGGGCCGCGAGCTCGAGGCCACGGCGCATCGCACGGAGCTCGGCCGGCGAGACCGAGGGGTGCGCTGCGGGGGAGGCCGCGGAGTCCGACGGCCGAGGGGTGACGGTCACGGTCCGAGACTATCCGCGAACGGTCGGTGACGCGTCATCCGGGCGTGCCGTCGTCGTCTCGGCCGGCCACGGCAGGTCGGACGCGGGAGCGCCGTCGGCCCGCCGGAGCCCCTTCCACGCCGTCGTCGGAGCGCCGTCCCGCCCGGGGATGAGCGCGTCGCCGGTGCCGGTGTACGAGAACCCCGCGGCACGGGCGACCGAGGCCGAGGCCGTGTTGCCGACGTAGCACTCCCAGTACACGTCCGGCGCACCCTGCGCGAAGGCCCAGTCGAGCACGAGGCCGACGGCGTCGTGCATCAGCCCGGCCCCGCGTGCGGAGGGTGCGAGCCAGAAGCCGAGGTCGCGCCGCGCAGTGCGGTACCCGATGATCCCCTCGAGCCAGGTGGACCCCGTCCGACGGATCGCCCAGGTGTACTCGCGGTCGGAGGCCCACCCCGGACCGACGAGCGCGTCGACGAAGGTCGTGGCGTCCCGGGCGGTGTACGGCGTGGGGATCGTCGTCCAGCGCACGATGTCCGGGTCCTGGCAGGCCTCGGTGATCGCCGTCGCGTCCGCCCGGGTGGGCACGTCGAGGTGCACCCGGGCGGACGACAGCGTGACGGGGCGCACGGTCAGCGCCGGGTGCGGGGCACGAAGCCGATGCGCTCGTAGACCTTCGCGAGGGTCTCTGCGGCGATGGACTCGGCACGCTCGGCGCCGACGGCGAGGAGCCGGTCGAGCTCGGCCGGGTCGTCGAGCAGCTCGAGCGTGCGGGCGCGCACGGGCTCGAGCTCGGCCACGACGGCGTCGGCGACTTCGCCCTTCAGGTCCCCGTAGCCCTTGCCCTGGAACGACTCCTCGAGCACGGCGACCGGGGTGCCGGTGAACGCCGAGAGGATCGACAGCAGGTTCGTCACGCCCGGCTTCGCCTGACGGTCGGCCCGGATCTCGCGCTCGGTGTCGGTGACCGCCGAGCGGATCTTCTTCGCGGTGCGCTTCGGGTCGTCGAGCAGGCGGATGAGGCCGTTGTCCGACGCGGCCGACTTGCTCATCTTGCTCGTCGGGTCCTGCAGGTCGTAGATCCGCGCCGTGTCGGTGAGGATCCGGGCCTCCGGCACGACGAACGTGTCGCCGAACCGCGAGTTGAAGCGCCCGGCGAGGTCGCGGGTGAGCTCGACGTGCTGCCGCTGGTCGTCACCGACCGGCACGACCTTCGTGTCGTACAGCAGGATGTCCGCCGCCATCAGGATCGGGTACGTGAAGAGGCCGACCGACGCGGCTTCGGTGCCCTGCCGGGCGGACTTGTCCTTGAACTGGGTCATCCGGCTCGCCTCGCCGAAGCCGGTCAGGGTGTTCAGCACCCACGCGAGTTCGGCGTGCGCCGGGACGTGCGACTGCACGAACAGCGTCGCCTTGGTCGGATCGATGCCCGAGGCGATGTACTGCGCGGCCGTCGCCCGGGTGTTCGCGCGGAGCTCGGCCGGGTCCTGCGGGGACGTGATCGCGTGCATGTCGACCACGCAGTAGATGGCGTCGTAGTCGTCGAGCAGCGTCCGCCACTGCATGAGCGCGCCGATGTAGTTGCCGAGGTGGAGGGAACCGGCCGAGGGCTGGATGCCCGAGAAGATGCGCGTCTTGGTCATGGTGCTGTCCTGTGCTGGAGAAGTGTGGGGGTGCGGGTCAGAGTTCGTAGTCGACGACCACGGGGGCGTGGTCGGACCATCGCTGGTCGTACGCGGCAGCGCGGTCGACCGTGTACTGCGTGACCTTCGCGGCGAGCTCCGGGGTCGCCATCTGGTAGTCGATGCGCCAGCCCGTGTCGTTGTCGAACGCCTGGCCGCGCCACGACCACCACGTGTACGGCCCCTCGACGTCGCCGGCCTGGGCGCGACCGACGTCGACCCAGCCGAGACCGGGCCCGGTGGTGCCGTCGGCGCCCTCGACCTCGGCGCCCTGCTCGCCGAAGAACCGCGAGAAGTAGGCACGCTCACGCGGCAGGAAGCCCGCGCGCTTGACGTTGCCCTTCCAGTTCTTGATGTCCCGCTGGTCGTGCCCGACGTTGAGGTCGCCGACGACGACCGCGAGCGGGTTGTGCTCGCGGAGCTTCGGCAGCCGCTCGGTCATCGCGTCGAGGAACTTCCACTTCTCGTCCTGCTTCGGGGTGTCCACCTCGCCCGAGTGCACGTACGTCGAGACGACCGTCACCGTGGTGCCGCCGATCTCGTAGTCGGCCTCGAGCCAGCGCCCGGCGGAGTCGAAGTCGTCCGCACCGAGCGCGACGCGGTGCACGTGCGCGCTGTGGCGGGAGGCGATCGCGACGCCCGCCCGACCCTTCGCGGTGGCGGGGTCGTGCACGATGTCCCACTCGTCGCCGAGGAGCCCGGCGAGGTCGTCGCTCGACGCGCGGACCTCTTGCAGGGCGAGCACGTCGACGTCGCGGGTGGCGAGCCAGTCGCCCATGCCCTTCCGGAACGCGGCACGGATGCCGTTCACGTTGACGGATGCGAGGCGCAGGCGTGTCATGCAGAACACCCTATCGGCGGGTGCCGACACGGCTGCGCCGGTCGTAGGCTCGCGCCGTGACCGTCGTGATGACCGTGGGGGAGCTGCTCGATGCGTTCCGTCCCGTGGCCGAGCAGATGCTGCGCCGGGACGAGTTCCGTGCGGCGGAGTTCTGGGTGTACAGCGACTGGTCCGAACGATTGCGGCGGGTGGTCGACACCGAGGTCGCCGACGAGGGGATGGCGCTCGCCTGGTCGATCGCCGGGGACGACGGCGATTCGTGGCTGTGGCTCCGCGACGGGGAACCGGAGATGCTGCTGAAGATCGCCGACGACTTCCAGGACTTCATCGCCGAGAGCGCCTTCGCCTGGGGCGAGCTGCGCCCGATCCCGCCGCTGGGGCAGTAGGGGCGACCGGACGACGGACAGGAGGCGCGGTGCCAGCTGGCACCGCGCCTCCCGTCCGTCCTGTGGTCAGGCCGCGTCGTGGTCCGTCTTGAGGAACTCGACCAGGCTGTCCGCAGTGGTCTCGGCGTCGTCGCCGTTCACCGTGAGGGTGACCTCGTCGCCGTTCTCGATGCCGAGGCCGAGGAGCGCGAGGATGCTGCCGGCGTTCCCGGACTTGTCGCCCTTCGCGATCGTGACCTGGTGGCCGGACGCGGTCACGGTCTGGACGAAGAGGGAGGCCGGGCGTGCGTGCAGGCCGGACGCGCTGGCGACGGTGACGGTGCGGGTGGCTTCGGACATCGATGTACTCCTGTCGATGGGTGGTTGGCTCATGGTAGCGAGCGCGGGGTGGGCGGTTCCGGGGCGGGACGCAGGGTCAGTCGCGGCCGGGCCAGAAGACCTCGGTGCCGGCGGCCTCGACCTCGCGGACGAGGTCGGCGTTCACGCCGGGGTCGGTGATGATCGTGTCGATCGCGGCGAGCGGGGCAACGCGGCCGAACTCCTCGCGACCGAACTTGGTGTGGTCGGCGAGCAGGATGCTGCGGCGCGCGGACTTGATCATCGCGGACTTCACGGCGGCCTCGGCCATGTTGTGCGTCGTGAGACCGCGCTCGGGCGTGATGCCGTTGATGCTGATGAACGCGACGTCCACGCTGACCATCCCGATGAGCTGGTGCGTCCACGTGCCGACGCCGGCGAGCGAGTCGCTGCGGATGTTGCCGCCGAGCAGGTGCAGGTCGATGCCCGGCCGGTTCGCGACCGCCATCGCCACTGGGAGGGAGTGGGTCACGACGGTGAGGCCACGGTCGGTCGGGAGCATCTCGGCGAGGCAGATCGTCGAGGTGCCGGCGTCGATCATGACCGACCCGTTCTCGGGCAGCTCGCCGAGCGCGGCCTCGGCGATGACCATCTTCTCGGCCTGGTTGATGCCGCCACGGTCGCCGACTCCCGGGTGCAGGGTGATGCGTTCGACGGGGATCGCGCCACCGTGCGCACGTCGGACCAGCCCGCGCCGCTCGAGCGAGGTGAGGTCGCGGCGGATCGTCTCCGGGGTCACCTCGAGCAGCTCGGCGAGGTCCTTGACGTCGACCCGGCCCTGCGCACGCGCCTGTTCGACGATGCGCTGGTGGCGCTCTGGTGCGTACATCGGGGCCTCGTCGTCTCGGAAGCGGTGGGGGAGTCGGAACGGAACGGACACGACCGGGCACGTCTCCGGCGACAGCGACCCGAACGGATCCGCCACCAGACGCAAACGGGCATCTGTTTCTGCATTTTTATCCCCGGATGTGTTTGTTTGTCAACGTGGATCGGGGTATGGTGCTGCTCAGCCGCACCGGCGGGGTCCCGTCTCCGCGCTGCGCGCACCGAACGAACCACCCCACCGCAAGCGCGCGTGAGATGAAGGAGTCTCGAATGTCCGAACTGCTCGGCACCGGCGTCGGCCGTGGCGTCGCCCACGGCCCCGTGCTCCGCATGGCCGACCCGCTCGGCGAACCGTCGAAGGACGCCCTGACCGGTTCGGCGGACGACGCGAAGCAGGCCGTGGCCGCCGCGATCGCAGCGGTGGCGGAGGACCTCAACAAGCGGGGGCAGCTCGCCGGTGGGGACGCCCAGGCCGTGCTCGAGGCGCAGGCGCTCATGGCGCAGGACCCGACCCTGCTCGACGACGTGCACGCCCGCATCGACGGCGGCACCAACGCCGAGCGTGCCGTGTTCGAGGCGTTCGGCCAGTTCCGCGACCTGCTCGTCTCGATGGGCGGCTACATGGGGGAGCGTGCCGCCGACCTCGACGACGTCGCCCAGCGCATCATCGCCAAGCTCCGCGGCGTCCACGCCCCGGGTGTGCCCGAGTCGGACACCCCCTTCGTGCTCGTCGCCCGTGACCTCGCGCCGGCCGACACCGCGCTCCTCGACCTCGACAAGGTGCTCGCCCTCGTCACGCGTGACGGCGGCCCGACCTCGCACACCGCGATCCTCGCCCGTGCCAAGGGCATCACCGCGATCGTCGGCGTGACCGGCGCGGACGACCTGTCCGACGGCACGGTCGTCGTCGTGGACGCCGCCGCCGGCACCGTCGTGACCGACCCGTCGGCCGAACTCGTCGCCGACGTCGAGCAGCGCATCGCCGACCGCCTCGCCGCGGCCGCAGCGCCCCTGACCGCCGGCGCGCTCGCCGACGGGCACACCGTCCCGCTGCTCGCGAACCTCGGCAGCCCCGCCGACGCCGCGGGCGCCGTCGCTCTCGGTGCGGAGGGCGTGGGGCTCTTCCGCACCGAGTTCCTCTTCCTCGACTCGCCGAAGGCGCCGACCGTGGACGAGCAGAAGGACTCCTACAAGCAGCTGCTCGAGGCCTTCCCGGGCAAGAAGGTCGTCGTCCGGGCGCTCGACGCGGGTGCCGACAAGCCCCTGCCGTTCCTCACCGACAAGGACGAGGAGAACCCGGCCCTCGGTCGACGCGGTCTCCGGGCGCTCCGGAACCACCCCGAGGTGCTCCGCGACCAGCTCACCGCGCTCGCCCAGGCCGACGCCGAGACCGAGGCCGACCTCTGGGTGATGGCCCCGATGGTCGCCGACGCCGAGGAGACCGAGTACTTCGTCGACCTCGCCCGCGAGCTCGGGATCCGCACCGCCGGTGTCATGGCCGAGGTCCCCTCGCTCGCGCTGATGGCCGAGCAGGTGTTCACCTCCGCCGACTTCGTGTCGATCGGCACGAACGACCTCACCCAGTACACGATGGCCGCCGACCGCATGCTCGGCACCGTCGCGTCCTACCAGGACCCGTGGCACCCCGCCGTGCTCCGCCTCGTCGCGCAGCTCGGCGCAGCGGGTGCGGACGCCGGCAAGCCCGTCGGCATCTGCGGCGAGGCAGCGGCCGACCCGCTGCTCGCCGTCGTGCTCGTCGGTCTCGGCGCCACGACCCTCTCCATGACCCCCGCGGCCCTGGCCGACGTGCGCGCCGAACTCGGCAAGCACACCCTCGACCAGGCCCGCGAGATGGCCCAGGCGGCACTCGCCGCGAGCACGGCGGCGGCCGCCAAGTCCGCCGCGGCCGCGACGCACGCCGCCTGATCCGAACCCCCAGCACCACCTCCCCTCCACACGCAGCAGCAGCACCTCACAGAAAGTCACCGCACATGACAACGTCGTCCGTTGCAGCGCCCGACGCCCCCGCGAAGTCGCGGGGCGGCGCACGCGTCGCCGTTCAGAAGTTCGGCACGTTCCTCTCCGGCATGGTCATGCCCAACATCGCGATCTTCATCGCGTGGGGCATCATCACCGCCTTCTTCATCGAGACCGGCTGGACGCCCGTGGGCATCCTCGGCGGTTTCGGTGAGACGGGCGGCGTCGCGAACGTCGGCCTCGTCGGCCCGATCCTGACCTACCTCATCCCGCTCGCGATCGCGATCCAGGGTGGCCGGATGGTCTACGAGACCCGTGGTGCGGTGGTCGGTTCGATCATGACCATGGGTGTCATCATCGGCGCCAACGGCACGACGATGATCCTCGGCGCGATGATCTGCGGGCCGCTCGGCGCGTACCTCATCAAGCAGATCGACAAGCTCTGGGACGGCAAGATCCGGCCCGGCTTCGAGATGCTCGTGAACAACTACGCGGCTGGCATCCTCGGCTTCGGGTTGGCCATGGCCGGGTTCTTCTGGCTCGCGCCGCTGTTCAAGCTCATCGCCGAGGGCCTCGGCGACGCGGTGAACTTCCTCGTCCAGCACTCGCTGCTCCCGCTCGCCAGCGTGATCATCGAGCCGGCCAAGGTGTTCTTCCTCAACAACGCCATCAACCACGGTGTGCTCGACCAGCTCGGCGCGCAGCAGGTCCAGGAGTCCGGCAAGAGCATCCTCTTCCTGCTCGAGGCGAACCCCGGCCCGGGTCTCGGCATCCTGCTCGCCTTCACCTTCTTCGGTGTCGGCATCGCCCGCTCGACCGCTCCCGGCGCGATCATCATCCAGTTCCTCGGTGGTATCCACGAGATCTACTTCCCGTACGTGCTGCAGAAGCCGGTCCTGTTCATCGCCGTCATCCTCGGTGGTGCCACGGGCGTCGCGACCAACGTTGCGTTCCACTCCGGTCTCGTCGCCCCGGCGTCGCCCGGATCGATCTTCGCGGTGCTCGGTGCGACGGCGAAGGACAGCTTCCTCGGCGTCATCCTCTCGGTCGTCCTGTCCGCAGCGGTGTCGTTCGCGGTCGCGTCGTTCTTCCTCATCGCGACCCGCAAGCGTGACCTCGCGAACGGTGGCGGCGACATGAGCGCCGCGATGGCGAAGCTCCAGGCGAACAAGGGCCGCGACGTCAACGCCGCGACCTCGGGCCTGCTCGGCAACAACTCCCCGGCGAACGAGGAGGAGGCCGAGGCCTCGCTCGGTGGCGTGGGCTCGGCGACCACCGCGACCGCCACCCGCGTCCAGAACCTCGTGTTCGCCTGCGACGCCGGCATGGGCTCCAGCGCGATGGGCGCCAGCGTCCTCCGCAACAAGATCAAGAAGGCGGGCATCGAAGGGGTCACGGTCTCCAACAAGGCGATCGCGAACCTCTCCGGTGACGAGGACCTGATCATCACGCAGGAGGAGCTGACGGAGCGCGCGAAGCAGAAGAACCCGAACGCACAGCACGTGTCGGTCGGCAACTTCATGAACGCGCCGCAGTACGACCAGGTCGTCGAACAGCTCAAGAACCAGTAACGAAGTGCAGTATCGGAGGGGACGGGCCACGGCTCGTCCCCTCCACACGTCCACGACGCCACGTCACGAAGCAAGGAGAACCCCGATGCCCGTCCTGCAGGAGAGCCAGATCCGGATCCACACCGAGGACACCGCACCGACCAAGTCGGAGGCGATGAAGGAGGCTGCCGAGATCCTCGAGGCTGCAGGCGCGGTCACGGCGGACTACTACCCGGCGATGCTCGAGCGCGAGAAGAGCGTCTCGACCTACATGGGGAACTTCCTCGCCATCCCGCACGGCACGAACGACGCGAAGGACGCCATCAAGTCCTCGGCGCTGTCGTTCATCCGCTACGCGACCCCGATCGACTGGGACGGCAACCCCGTCCGCTTCGTCGTCGGCATCGCCGGCGTCAACAACGAGCACCTCGACATCCTGTCCAAGATCGCGATCGTGTTCAGCGACGAGGACGAGGTCCAGAAGCTGACCGACGCACCGGACACCGCCGCGATCCTGTCGATCCTCGGCGAGGTCAACGAGTGAGCACCCCCACCGCCGTCCACTTCGGCGCGGGCAACATCGGCCGCGGCTTCGTCGGACTGCTCCTGCACGAGGCCGGCTACGAGGTCGTCTTCGCCGACGTCGCCGCGCCCCTCATCGACGCTCTCGCCGCTGCCGACTCGTACACGGTGCACGAGGTCGGTCAGAACGCGCGCGACCACGAGGTCACGAACTTCCGTGCCCTGAACAGCGCCCAGGACGAATCGGCCGTCGTCGCCGAGATCGCCACGGCGTCCATCGTCACCTGCGCCGTCGGACCGAACGTCCTGAAGTTCATCGCGCCGGTCATCGCGAAGGCGCTCCAGCAGCGCGACGCGGACGCCGCGCCGATCGCCGTGATGGCGTGCGAGAACGCCCTCAACGCCACCGACCGCCTGCGCGAGTTCATCGTCGAGGCGCTCCCCGCCGACGTCCGCGACCAGGCCCTCGCCAAGGCGGTCTTCGCGAACACCGCGGTCGACCGCATCGTCCCGGCGCAGCCCGAGGGCGCGGGCCTGGACGTCACTGTCGAGACCTACTTCGAGTGGGCCATCGACCGCACGCCGTTCGGCGGGAACGAGCCGGAGATCCCCGGCGCCCACTACGTCGACGGCCTCGCCGCGTCGATCGAGCGCAAGCTCTTCACGGTGAACACCGGGCACGCGACCGTCGCGTACCACGGCTTCCTCGCCGGGGCGGACAAGATCTCGGACGCCATCGCGATCCCCGCGGTCCGGTCCGAGCTCGAGTCCGTGCTCGCCGAGACGAGCGACCTGCTCGTCCGCCGCCACGAGCTCGACCCCGAGGTGCACCGTGCGTACGTGCAGGCCATCATCGGGCGCTTCGAGAACCCGCACCTGCCCGACACCGTGACCCGCGTCGGCCGACAGCCGCTGCGCAAGCTCTCCCGCGACGAGCGCTTCGTGTCGCCCGCCGCCGCCCTCGCCGAGGACGGCACGGAGCCGACGGCGCTGCTCGACGCCATGGGCGCCGCGCTGCGTTTCGACGTGCCGGACGACGAGCAGAGCGTCGAACTCCAGGCGCTGCTGCGCTCGGACCGGAGCGACGCCGAGGTCGTGACCGAGATCACCGGGCTCGACGAGCAGCACCCGCTGCACGCCGCGTTCGCGGACCGGGTGCGGTCCGCGCGCGCCTAGCGTCCTCGACGCATCCACCTGACGGACGGGAGGCGCGGTGCCGGCTGGCACCGCGCCTCCCGTCCGTCACGCACCAGCGTCGGACCGCCGCGTCAGGCCGTCCGCAGCACGAGACCGCCGTGCTCGACGCGCAGGCTGGCAGCGGCCACCAGGCCGAACGGATCACCGTCCAACTGCAGCTGTTCGGGCTCGTCGAGCACGAGGTCGAGTCGCCGCGCCGTCGTGTAGCCGAGTGTCCGCGACCGCGGCAGGAAGCGCGCGAGCAACCGTCCGAAGCGCGTCCGGTGGTAGAAGCGGTTGAGCGACAGGCCGTAGCCGATCTTCGTCCAGCCGAAGGCGCCACGCGGGCGGAACGCAACGGCGTCGAGGAGCCCGTCGTCCGGCTGCGCTTCGGGGAGGAGCAGCAGGCCCGCCGTGAGGGTCCCGCAGTTGCCCACGATGACGGTGTGCGCCCGCATGCTGTGCTCCTCGCCCTCGTCGAGGCGGTACCGGAGGTCGACCTGGCGGTTGCCGACCACGGACCGCATGATCGGGTCGGAGTAGGCGAGCCAGCCGAAGCGCTTCTTCAGGCCGGCGTTCGTGTCCGCGGCCATCCGGGCGTCGAGACCGATCCCCGCCATCACGAGGAACGCGTGCTCGGTCGTGTCCCCGTCGGCGGTGGTGAGCGCGGCGAATGCGACGTCGACGGCACGGTCAGCGCCGTGGAAGGCCGACCGGACGGCCGCGGTGACGTCACCGATCGGGATGCCGAGGTTCCGTGCGTAGAGGTTGCCGGTGCCCGTCGGGAGCAGGGCGATCGGGATGCCGGACCCGTGCAGCACTTCGGCCGCGACCCGCAGCGTGCCGTCGCCACCGACGACCAGCACGACGTCGGGTGCGCTGTCACGAGCGGCGCGTGCGGCGGCGCGGCCGTCGTCGTCGGCCGCGGTCTCGAACCAGGCGGTGTCGGCCCAGCCGAGCGACCCCTGCTCGGTGGCGACCGCCGAGCGGAGGGCGGCGAGGTCGACCGCGGAGGGGTTCACGACGACGGCGGCGTGCTGCGGGCCGGCCGGCCGGTGCGTGCGGTCGGGGGCTGCGGGAGTGGAGGGCACCAGTCGACGGTACCGCCGGACGCGAGGCGATCGCGCCGCGGACCGGTGTGTCCGATCTCCGCGGATCCACCGAACCTGGCAATCGGGACCCTCACGCACAGGTACGCGAGCGAGACTCGCGGCACGGCGAGTGCCGGGTGACTTCGACACCTGTGCGGTACCTCTCCTGAACAGGCAGGGGCCGTCATGGCCAGCACGCCCATCGTCCGCTCACTCACCCTCATCGGCACCGGGATCGGACTGGCGGCAGCGCTGGCGCTCGCGTCCTCCGGTCCCGCCTCGGCCGCGACCGTCATCGACGGTCCGATCGGGCTCGGCACGGCCGCGACGTACGGCGTCCTCGGCGCCTCGACCGTCACGAACACCGGACCCACCACCGTCCAGGGCGACCTCGGCCTCTCCCCGGGGACCTCGATCACCGGGTTCGGCGGACCCGGCAACGGGATCGTGAACGGCACGGTGCACCAGACCGACGCGGCAGCGACCCAGGCCCAGGCCGACACCACGACCGCGTACAACGTGGCGGCGTCGCTGACCCCGACGCAGACCGGCGTCTCGGAGCTGAACGGCCTCAGCCTGTCGCCCGGTGTCTACACCGGCGACGCACTGCGACTCGCGGACACCGGGACGCTGACGCTCGCGGGCAGCGCCGACTCCGTGTGGGTGTTCCAGGCCGCGTCGACGCTGACGATCGGATCGGGCACGCGCATCCTCACCACGGGTGGCGCGAGCTCCTGCAACGTCTTCTGGCAGGTCGGCAGCTCGGCCACGATCGGCAGCGCCGCGCAGTTCCAGGGCACGGTCCTCGCGGACCAGTCCGTCACGGCCACCACGGGTGCGACCGTCGTCGGGCGTCTGCTCGCGCGCACCGCGGCTGTGACGCTCGACACGAACACGATCACCGCGCCGACCGGGTGCCCGGCCCCCGGCACCCCCTCCGAGACGGTGGCTCCGACGATCACGTCCGGCACCCCCACGGCCGCGACCGCCGGTACGCCCTACTCGTTCCCGGTGACGGCGACGGGAACGCCCGCGCCCACGTACTCGGACGGCGGGACCCTGCCGCCCGGGCTCACGATCAACCCGATGACCGGCGTCATCTCCGGCACACCGACGACGCCCGGCACCACGACGGTGACGATCACGGCGGACAACGGCACGGCCCCGGCCGACACTGAGACGTACGTCCTCACCGTCCGCGCTCCCGCGGTGGTCCCGACGCCGACCCCCACTCCCTCGGCACCGACGTCGAGCGCTCCGGCCGTGCCGGTCGCTGCGGGCTCGGGCAGCGGTGGTTCCGGGAACTCCCCGGCGGAACTCGCCTTCACCGGCAGCGACCCGACGGTGCCGCTCACGATCGCCGGAGCACTCCTCGTCGCCGGCTCCGCACTGCTCGTGCTGCGGTCCCGTACCCTGCGTGCCCGACGACGTCCGGCACCGCGCGCGTAGCGTCGGGAGCATGACGAAGCACTGGGTGGCCCCGCGGTTCGGCGGCAGCGAAGTCCTCGAGTACGTCGAGACCGAGGTGCCGGCCCCGGGCCCCGGCGAGGTGACGATCGACGTCCGCGCCGCGGGCATGAACCCCGCCGACACGAAGCACACCCGGCAGGGCGACCCGTCGGACCTGCCGATCGCGATCGGCTACGAGGTTGCGGGCGTCCTGAGCGCCGTCGGCCCGGACACCGAGATCGCGTCCGGCGGGGGAGCGGTCGGTGACGAGGTCCTCGCGTTCCGGGTCGCTGGTGGCTGGGCCGAGCGACTCACGGTGCCGGCACGGGACGTGTTCGCCAAGCCCGCGGCCCTCGGCTTCCCCGAGGCCGCGAACCTCCTGCTCGCCGGCACCACCGCCGCGGACATGCTCCGGGTGACCCGGGCCTCGGGGAACGACACGGTCCTCGTGCACGGTGCCGCCGGTGCCGTCGGGGTCAGCCTCCTGCAGCAGCTCCGCCTCCTCGGGGCGCGGGTCATCGGCACCGCCTCCGAGCGCAACGCCGACACCGTCGCGGACTTCGGCGGTGAGTGGATCGCCTACGGCGACGGACTCGAGGACCGGGTCCGGGCACTCGTGGCCGACGGCACGGGCGACGGCGTCGACGTGGCGCTCGACTGCGTCGGGACCGACGAGGCCGTCGACGTCTCGCTCGCGCTCGTCGCGGACCGGTCGCGCATCGTCACGATCGCCGCGTTCGGTCGAGCGGGGGCCGACGGCATCCGTGCGATCGGCGGAGCCCAGCCGGAGAGCAAGGCGTTCCGAGACTCGGTGCGGCAGCGACTCATCGACCTCGCGGGCGACGGGCAACTCGCCGTCCCCGTCGCGCGGACGTTCCCGCTCGCCGAGGCGAAGGCCGCGGCCGAGGTGCTCGAGTCGCAGCACCCCGGCGGGAAGCTCGCCCTCGTCCCCTGACCCGGCGCGGACGTGGCCGGGGCGTTCTGGTTGAATCGCACTCGTACTTCAGCCAACACCCGAGGGGGACCCATGACCGACCAGTACCCGCCGCAGAACCCGTACGGCCAGCAGCCCGCACCGACCGGGCCCGGGGGCGAACCGCCGATCTGGGCGCCCTGGTACGGCATCTCGTTCGGCAAGGCGTTCTCGCGCTTCTTCAAGAAGTACGCGACGTTCAGCGGCCGCGCGAGCCGCAGCGAGTACTGGTGGTGGTACCTCTGGAGCGCCATCATCGGCACGGTGGCGTCGATCATCACGGGCATCCTGACGGCGGCCACCGGCACGACGACCACCACGACCTCCTCGACGTACGTGGGCTTCTCGACGATGTCGACCAACCCGCTCGCCGGGACGGCCTTCTGGATCGTCGGACTCGCGCTCGTCATCCCGACGCTGGCACTCATCGTGCGACGCCTCCACGACGCGAACATCAGCGGGCTCTTCGCGCTGCTGCTGCTCATCCCGTTCCTCGGTGCGGTCGCGGTGTTCATCATGATGTTCCTGCCGTCGAACCCGCAGGGCGCCCGGTTCGACCGACCGACCGGTTCGCGATGACGACCGGCGGCGAACCCGGGTGGGGACAGCCGGACGGGCAGCAGCCGCCGGCCGGGCAGCCGAACGGCCAGCCCTCCGCGCCCTCCGGCCAGCCCTCGGCGCCGTACGGGCAACAGAACGGCCAGCAGTACGGCCAGACGTTCCCGCCCTACGGTCAGCCGTACGCGCAGCTCCAGCCCCCGATCCCGGTCGGGCCGGACGGCACGCCCCCGCTCTGGGCACCCTGGTACGGCATCGGCTTCCTCGACGCCGCCACGCGCTTCTTCAAGAAGTACGCGCGGTTCGACGGGCGCGCCAGCCGGAGCGAGTTCTGGTTCTGGGCGCTCGCCAACGGGCTGGTCAACCTCGTCTTCCTCGGCGCCTACCTCGTCGCGCTGTTCACGTGGATCGCGGCGAACACCTCGACCGACGCGTACGGCGTGGCACGGTCCGACGCCGTGGGGCCGCCCGTCGTCGCGCTGCTGATCGGCGGGGTGTGGGGGCTCTGGTGGCTCGCGACGATCGTGCCGAGCCTGGCCCTGGGGTGGCGCCGGGTGCACGACGCGAACCTGGCCGGACCGTTCTGGCTCATCGCGCTGTTCGTCGGGATCGCCGGGATCGTCTTCGGCGCCCTCGAGTCGAACCCGGCCGGTGCGCAGTACGACCGCCCCGACCTCGGGTAGCGCGACGACCACGACGAAGCGGCCCGCCCCGGCAGGGGGCGGGCCGCTTCGTCGTGCTGCGGTCGGGGCGCGGGTCAGACCACCCGGAGCCGCGAGAGCGAACCGTCCACGACCAGGTCGCGCACCGTGACGGACGGATCCGCCGTCTGGAAGCGCAACGCGCCTCCGGGCTGGTCGAACCAGGGCTGGACGAACCGGACCGTCACCAGGAACGGCCGTTCGACCAGGTAGCGGTGCGTCTCGGGCGCCGACGCGACGTGCGGCGGCAGCGAGCGCTGCGGCAGCGGGGTGTCGAGCGGGTGCAGCAGGTAGCCGTCCGGGCCACCGACGCGGTCCACCGGCACGCCGGCCGGCACCTGGATCGTGAGGCCCTGCTCGCCTGCCTGCGCCACCTGCTGCGCGAGCTGCGGGTACGTCGACGCCGCCCGGTCGCGAAGCCCGTCGAGCTCGTACCGGGGGATGTCCTTCGGCGCCGGGAACGGCCGGTTGAGGAAGCGACGGAGCATCTCGACCGCGTCCGCCTCGCCCCGGGCGGTCGCGAGACGCCGTGCGGTCCCGTAGTCGACGACCTCGAGCGCGAAGTCGCCCGTGCCCTCGACCGCGACGACTCGCAGCGCGCCCTCGACCGGGGGCTCGTGCAGGGTCTCTCCGGGGAGCTGCACGTAGCGGATCGTGTAGCCGAGCTGGTCGAGGATGGGGCGCGTGTCCGCGAAGGTCATGGAGCGGAGCCTATCGGTGGCGCCCCTGACGTGCCTTGGACGGAGCCGAGCGTCGGCCCCGTCCCGGCGACGTCGTCAGGCCCGGCCCCGCATGACGGCCTGCTTGACCTCGGAGATCGCCTTCGTGACCTGGATGCCGCGCGGGCAGGCGTCGGTGCAGTTGAAGGTCGTGCGGCAGCGCCACACGCCCTCCTTGTCGTTGAGGATGTCGAGCCGGACGTCGGCCGCGTCGTCGCGCGAGTCGAAGATGAACCGGTGCGCGTTCACGATGGCGGCGGGGCCGAAGTACTGGCCGTCCGTCCAGAACACCGGGCAGGACGACGTGCACGCGGCGCAGAGGATGCACTTCGTGGTGTCGTCGAAGCGCGCACGGTCGGCCACCGACTGGATGCGCTCCTTGCCCGGGGTGGGGGCGGTCGCGGGCTGCAGGAACGGCTGGACCTCTCGGAAGGACTTGAAGAACGGCTCCATGTCGACGACGAGGTCCTTCTCGAGCGGCAGGCCCTTGATCGCCTCGACGTAGATCGGCTTCGACACGTCGAGGTCCTTGATCAGCGTCTTGCACGCCAGCCGGTTGCGTCCGTTGATGCGCATCGCGTCGGAGCCGCAGACGCCGTGCGCGCAGGAGCGCCGGAAGGTCAGGGAGCCGTCCTGGTCCCACTTGATCTTGTGGAGCGCGTCGAGGATGCGGTCGGTCGGCAGCATCATGACGTCGAAGTCCTGCCAGCGCGGCTCGTCGTCGACGTCCGGGTCGAACCGGCGGATGATGAGCGTCACCGGGAACGATCCGGGAGGGGCGTCCTGCACGGTGTCGGTGCGGGGTGCGTCGGAGACCAGGGTGTCGGTCATCTCAGTACTTCCTCTCCATCGGCTGGTACCGCGTCACGACGACTGGCTTCCAGTCGAGGGTGATGTGGTCGTCGGCGAGTGACGAGTGCGGGTCGCCCGTCAGGTACGCCATGGTGTGCTGCATGTAGTTCTCGTCGTCGCGCTTCGGGTAGTCGTCGCGCATGTGGCCGCCGCGGGACTCCTTGCGGTTCCGGGCGGAGTACACGACGACCTCGGCGAGGTCGAGCAGGAACCCGAGCTCGACGGCCTCGAGCAGGTCGGTGTTGAACCGCTTGCCCTTGTCCTGCACGGAGACCTGCAGGAAGCGGTTCCGGAGCGTGTGGATGGTCTCGGTGACGCGGGCGAGCGACTCGTCGGTGCGGAACACCTGCGCGTTCTTGTCCATCTCGTCCTGCAGTTCCTTGCGGAGCACGGCGATGCGCTCGGTGCCGGTCGAGGCACGGAGCTGCGCGAGCATGTCGCGGACGCCGGCGGCCGGGTCCTCGGGCAGGGGGAGGAACTCGGCGGTCTTGACCCACTCGGCCGCGTTGTTGCCCGAGCGCTTGCCGAAGACGTTGATGTCGAGCAGCGAGTTGGTGCCGAGGCGGTTCGAACCGTGGACGGACACGCAGGCGCACTCGCCGGCGGCGTAGAGCCCGGGGACGACCGTGGTGTTGTCGTACAGGACCTCGGCGTCGGTGTTGGTCGGGATGCCGCCCATCGCGTAGTGCGCCGTCGGCATGACGGGCACCGGCTCGACGACCGGGTCGACACCGAGGTAGGTGCGCGCGAACTCGGTGATGTCGGGGAGCTTGGTCTCGAGCACCTCTGCCCCGAGGTGCGTGCAGTCGAGCAGCACGTAGTCCTTGTTCGGCCCCGCGCCACGGCCCTCGGCGACCTCTTGCACCATGCACCGGGCGACGATGTCACGCGGGGCGAGGTCCTTGATGGTGGGGGCGTAGCGCTCCATGAACCGCTCACCCGAGGCGTTGCGGAGGATCGCGCCCTCACCGCGGGCGCCCTCGGTGAGGAGGATGCCGAGGCCGGCGAGCCCGGTCGGGTGGAACTGGAAGAACTCCATGTCCTCGAGCGGGAGGCCGGTGCGCCAGACGATCCCGACGCCGTCGCCGGTCAGGGTGTGCGCGTTCGAGGTGGTCTTGTACATCTTGCCGAAGCCACCGGTGGCGAAGATCATCGCCTTGGCGTGGAAGACGTGGAGGTCACCGGTCGCGAGCTCGTACGCCACCACACCGGCGGGCTGCTTGCGGGTGACGCCGTCCTCGCCGACGACGTCGACCATGATGAGGTCGAGCGCGTAGAACTCGTTGAAGAAGTTCACGCCGAGCTTCACGCAGTTCTGGAACAGCGTCTGCAGGATCATGTGGCCCGTGCGGTCCGCGGCGTAGCAGGCCCGGCGGACGGGGGACTTGCCGTGGTCGCGGGTGTGACCGCCGAAGCGCCGCTGGTCGATCTTGCCCTCGGGCGTGCGGTTGAACGGCAGCCCCATGTTCTCGAGGTCGATGACCGCGTCGATGGCTTCCTTCGCGAGGATCTCGGCGGCGTCCTGGTCGACCAGGTAGTCGCCGCCCTTGATCGTGTCGAAGGTGTGCCACTCCCACGAGTCCTCTTCGACGTTCGCGAGCGCCGCGGCCATCCCGCCCTGCGCCGCACCGGTGTGCGAACGCGTCGGGTACAGCTTCGAGATGACGGCCGTCTTCGCCTTCGGGCCGGCCTCGATGGCGGCACGCATGCCGGCACCGCCCGCGCCGATGATGACGATGTCGAACTGGTGGTGGTGAACGGTGGTCTCGGTCACTGGGGCCTTTCCGGAGTGGTGCCGCGCCGGCAGGGGCATGCGGCGGCGAGGTCGAGGACGCGTGCTGCGGCTACTGGGCCGGGCAGAACGACGGCAGGTCCGCGGCGGCTGCGCCGGCGGGGCACGGGTCGAACGTCCAGCACACGAGCAGGCCGAGCACGATGAGCACGACGCAGGCGATGAGGATCGCGACGAGCAGGGTCTTGCGGATGCCCGGCTTCGACACGTAGTCGTTGACGATCGTCCGCATGCCGTTCGAACCGTGGATCAGCGCGAGGACGAGCATGAGCGAGTCCCACACCTGCCAGAACGGCGACGCCCACTTGCCGGCGACGAACGCGAAGTCGATCTGCTTGACGCCCTCGCCCGCCACCATGTTGACGAAGAGGTGCCCGAAGATCAGCACGACGAGCAGGACGCCCGAGCCGCGCATGTAGATCCAGCCCCACTTCTCCCAGTTGGTGGAGCGGCGGGCTGCTGCTGCCGAGCGCGGGGGCTCGATGGTCTGCGTGGTCATCCGGATGCCCCCTAGTTGAAGTCCGCGACGAGGTTCATGAGCTGGCGCGGCAGGAAGCCGGCGATGGCGATCGCCCAGAGGACGATCACGATCCAGAACATCGCCCGCTGGTACTTCGGGCCCTTCGACCAGAAGTCGATGAGGATGATCCGGAGCCCGTTGAACGCGTGGAAGACGATGGCCATCACGAGCGCGATCTCACCGAGGTTCATGATCGGCGTCTTGTACGTGCCGATGACCGCGTTGTACGCCTCGGGGGAGAGCCGCACGAGGGCGGTGTCGAGGATGTGCACGAGCAGGAAGAAGTAGATCGCCACACCGGTGATGCGGTGCAGGACCCAGGACCACATGCCGGTGGACCCCCGGTAGAGCGTTCCCTGCGGTGTCCGAGAAGCGCGCGGCGCCTCGATCGTCACCTGGGGTGCGGCGGTCGCCGTACCCCCTGCGGTCTGCTCGGCCATGAGCTCGTCCTCCCATAGGACGGGCTCGCCCGATCGGCGAGCCCTTGCCGTTCGTGTTCGTGTGGAACACGACCCATCCTATGCGCGTGCGCTGACCTTCTCGTGCCAACCGGTCCGGGCACCCCGCGTCGTGGCGGGCGGCGCGCCGATCGTGCGGGCCGTGTCGTGGTGGTCGAGCAGTTCGTCGCCGATCGCCTCCCACGTCGTCCCCTCGACCCGGAGCCGCCCGGCGGAGCCCATCCGCTCGGCCAGGGCGCGGTCGTGGTGCAGGGCGAGGACGGCTCGACGCAGGGCCTGTGGCTCGTCCGGGTCGTACAGCTCGCCGTCGAGTCCCGGCGCGACGAGGTCGAGCGGCCCGCCGGCGCTCGGCGCGACGACCGGCAGCCCGCTGGCGTGCGCCTCCTGCAGGGTCTGGCCGAAGGTCTCCGCCGGTCCCGTGTGGACGAACAGGTCCAGGGCCGCGTAGGCGTCCGCGAGCGCGTCCCCGCGGAGCGGACCGGTGAACGTGACGTCCAGGTGGCGGAGGCGCCGTTCGAGCGCGGCCCGGGAGGGACCGCCGCCCGCGACCACGATCCGGATCCCGGGGATGCCGCCGAGCTCCGCGAGCCGCTCGACCTCCTTCTCGGGCGCCAGCCGCCCGACGTACCCGACGATGGTCTCGCCGCGCGGGGCGATCCGCCGCCGGAGCGCCCGCACGTGCGCCGACGAGCGGCGCGCGGGGTGGAACAGCTCGGTGTCGACGCCGCGGCCCCAGCGCGCGACGCGGGGGACGCCGTCCTCGGCGAGCATCGCCGCGGTCGCGCTCGACGGCGCGAGCGTCAGCGAGGCGCCGGCGTGGATGCGTCCGAGGATCCTCCGCACCAACGGGACGGTCGCGGTCAGGCCGTTGCGGCGGGCGAACCCGGCCACGTCGGTCTGGAAGACGGCGACGGAGGGGATGCCGAGCCTCCCGGCCGCCGTGATCGCGCGCCCACCCAGCAGGAACGGACTCGCGGCGTGGAGCACGTCGGCGCCGGAGGCGGCGAGGATCGTGTCGAGCACCGGGTGGGGGAGCGCGACCGGGAACTGGCGGTACGCGACGGCCGGGACCCGGTGCACGTCGAAGGAGCGGTATCGCTCCACCGCGGTGCGCGAGCGGAACTGCGCGATGCCGGGGGTGTCCGGCGCGATGACGACCGCGCGGTGACCGCGGCGTTCCAGGTGGTCCAGCACCGCGAGGACGCTGGTGGTGACGCCGTTGAGGGTGGGCAGGAAGCTCTCGGTCACGACGGCGACGGTCCGTTGGGACGTGCCGCGCTCCACGCTGCGTGCGTTCATGGCGGTGTCCATGCTCCGCGCGCGGCGTGTCCCCGCGGGGCCGTCGACGTGAACGCCCGGCACGCAGGCGGTGAACAGCCGCGTCCGCGTGCGGTGAACGGTCGCGTCCGCGCGTGGTGGACGACCGGACTGGAGGCGCGGCGCACGACCGGCGGGCCGGCTGCGGTGGCCGTGTGCGGACTCCCGCACCGCGTGCGTGCGGGAAGCGTGCGGGAACCACCCAGGTCGCGCCCGGCCGCACCGGTACGGTGAGCACGTGGCAGACGCACTCGAGGACTTCTACGCGATCATCCCCGCCGGGGGCATCGGATCGCGGCTCTGGCCGTTGTCGCGTGCCGACGCGCCCAAGTTCCTGCACGACCTGACCGGGTCCGGCACCTCGCTGCTCCGGCAGACGTGGGACCGTCTCGCGCCCCTGGCCGGCGAGCAGCGGATCATGGTCGTCACCGGCCGTGCGCACCGTGTCGCCGTCGAGTCGCAGCTCCCCGGCGTCGAGGACCACAACGTCGTGCTCGAGAGCGAGCCGAAGGACTCCACGGCGGCCATCGGCCTCGCCGCGGCGATCCTGCGCCGCCGCGAGCCGGACGTCGTCATCGGCTCCTTCGCGGCGGACCACGTCATCGGTGACGCCCGGGGCTTCCGCAGGTCGGTCCGCGAAGCGGTCGTCGCCGCACGCGCCGGCTACATCACGACGATCGGCATCACGCCGACCGAGCCGGCGATCGGCTTCGGGTACATCCACGCGCACGACGACCCGATCGGCATCGAGGGCGCCCCGACCGCCCACGCGGTGCGCTCCTTCGTCGAGAAGCCCGACCTCGACACCGCGCGCTCGTACGTCGAGCAGGGCACCTACCTCTGGAACGCGGGCATGTTCATCGCCCGCGCGGACGTGCTGCTCGCCGAGATCGGCCGGACGAAACCCGAGCTGCTCGCCGGCATCGAGGAGCTCGCCGACGCGTGGGACACCTCGGCCCGTGGTGCCGTCGTGGACGCGGTGTGGCCGAACCTCGAGAAGATCGCCATCGACTACACGGTCGCCGAGCCCGCCGCCGCCGCAGGGCGCATGGCGGTCATCCCCGGCGACTTCGACTGGGACGACGTCGGCGACTTCGCCTCGCTCGCGAAGCTGCAGTCCGGCGGCCGCGCGAACAACCTCGCGGTGCTCGGGGACGGCGCTCGCATCCTCGCGGACTCGTCGAGCGGCATCGTCGTCTCGCACAGCCAGCGGCTCATCTCGCTCATCGGCGTCGAGGACATCGTCGTCGTGGACACCCCCGACGCCCTGCTCGTGACCACCAGCGCGAACGCGCAGCGCGTCAAGGGTGTGGTGGATGCACTGAAGATCAGCGGCCGCGGCGACGTCCTGTAGCGCTCCATCACGAAAAGCGCTTGACGTCCCCCGAACTGGGGGCAGAACCGTGACTTCGCGTTACGGGCGCGTTTCGGCGCGGTCGCGATCCCGTAACTGATCCCAGGAGTCCCTCAGGGGCGTTCTGTACCGGCCGGGCGGTCGTGTACTGTCGCCACGATCGCCCGGAACGCACGTGGTCCGGGCACGCTCCCCGGAGGAACCCACCCGTGACATCTCGTACCCGTCAGGTCCTGCTGAGCTCCCTCGCGCTCGCCGGTACCGTCGCCGTCCTCGCCGGTTGCTCGGCCGCCCCGTCCGACACCGCGTCCGGCGACAACAAGACCAGCTTCCGCCCCTGCATGGTCTCCGACGCCGGTGGCTTCGACGACAAGTCGTTCAACCAGCTCGGGTTCGAGGGCATGAAGGACGCCGCGTCCGACCTCGGTGCCACCTACAAGTCGGCCGAGTCCAAGGACGCCACCGTCTACGACTCGAACATCGAGCAGCTCATCGGCCAGAACTGCAACCTCATCGTCACCGTCGGCTTCAACCTCGCCGACGCCACGAAGAAGCAGGCCGCGGCGAACCCCGACACCGACTTCGCGATCATCGACGACAACTCGATCGACGCGAAGAACGTCAAGCCGATCACCTTCGACACCTCGCAGGCGGCGTTCCTCGCCGGCTACGCGGCCGCCTCGTACTCGAAGAGCGGCGTCGTCGGCACCTTCGGCGGCATGCAGATCCCGACCGTCACGATCTTCATGGACGGCTTCGCGGACGGCGTGAAGTACTACAACGAGCAGAAGTCGAAGGACGTCAAGGTCGTCGGCTGGGACGTCGACAGCCAGAAGGGTTCCTTCACGGGCGGCTTCGAGGCCGGCACGCAGGCCAAGGCCGTCGCGCAGACCCTGATCGACCAGGACGCCGACGTGATCCTGCCCGTCGGTGGCCCGATCTACCAGTCGGCAGCCGAGGCCATCAAGGACGCGAACAACGGCTCCGTCCTGATCGGTGCGGACAGCGACCTCTACGAGGCCGACCCGCGCTACAAGGACATCGCGTTCACGTCCGTCGAGAAGGGCATGCGCCCCGCCGTCAAGGACGTCGTCGAGCAGGCCGCCGACAAGAAGTACTCCAACGAGCCGTACGTCGGCACGCTGAAGAACGACGGCGTCGGCATCGCGCCGTTCCACGACTACGCCGACAAGGTCGACAGCGGCCTCGAGAAGGAGCTCGACACCATCAAGTCGGGCATCATCGACGGCTCGATCAAGGTCGAGACCAAGGCGACCGTCAAGTAGTCCGGTGAACGCGGGCGGGGGAACCTCCCTCGCCCGCGTTTCCGTGCGTCGATCACAGAAACA
The DNA here is from genome assembly GCF_031455235.1 of Curtobacterium sp. 320. NCBI lineage: Bacteria > Bacillati > Actinomycetota > Actinomycetes > Micrococcales > Microbacteriaceae > Curtobacterium > Curtobacterium sp. 320. Next base: position 586,239 of record NZ_JAVDSI010000001.1, read on the forward strand.
GACCCAGAGAACATGAAGCTCGAACTCCGCGGCATCACGAAGCGGTTCGGCCCCCTCGTCGCCAACGACCACATCTCGCTCACCGTCGAGCCCGGTGAGGTCCACTGTCTCCTCGGGGAGAACGGCGCCGGCAAGTCGACCCTGATGAACGTCCTGTACGGCCTGTACCAGGCGGACGAGGGCGAGATCCTCCTCGACGACGTCGTCCAGGACTTCGACGGACCCGGTGACGCCATGCGTTCCGGCATCGGCATGGTGCACCAGCACTTCATGCTCGTCCCCGTCTTCACCGTCGCCGAGAACGTCATGCTCGGCCAGGAGCAGACCGCGTTCGGCGGCCGGCTCGACCTCGCCGGCGCCCGCAAGCGCGTGCGGGAGATCTCCGAGCGCTTCGGGTTCGACGTCGACCCGGACGCCAAGGTCGAGGACCTCCCCGTCGGTGTCCAGCAGCGGGTCGAGATCATCAAGGCGCTGTCCCGCGACGCCTCGGTCCTGGTGTTCGACGAGCCGACGGCCGTCCTCACCCCGCAGGAGACCGACGAGCTGATGGGCATCATGCGGCAGCTCCGTGCGGCCGGCACAGCGATCGTGTTCATCACCCACAAGCTCCGCGAGGTCCGCGAGGTCGCCGACCGCATCACCGTGATCCGCCTCGGCAAGGTCGTCGGCGAGGCATCGCCCACCGCGACGAACAACGAGCTCGCGGCGCTCATGGTCGGCCGTGCCGTCTCCCTCGTCGTCGACAAGACACCAGCCACCGGTGGTGAGGACGCCCTCGTCGTCGAGGGGCTGACCGTCACCGACCCGTCCGGCATCGTCCTCGTCGACGACGTCTCGTTCACGGTCCGGCGCGGCGAGGTCCTCGCCATCGCCGGGGTGCAGGGCAACGGGCAGACCGAGCTGACCGAGGCGATCCTCGGCCTCGAGCCGGTGCACGCCGGCCGCGTCACGCTCGACGGGCGCGAGCTCACCGGCCGCACCGTCAAGCAGATCCTCGACGCCGGCGTCGGCTTCGTCCCGGAGGACCGGAAGGAAGACGGGCTCGTCGGCGAGTTCACCATCGCCGAGAACCTCATGCTCGACCGTGCCGACCACGCCGAGTTCGTCCGCGCCGGCACGATCCGATCGGCGGAGCGCGACGCGTTCGCCGACGAGAAGATCGCCGAGTTCGACATCCGCACGCCGAGCCGCACCACCGCGGCCGGTCGGCTGTCCGGCGGCAACCAGCAGAAGATCGTCCTCGCCCGCGAGCTGAGCCGTGACCTGCGCCTCTTCGTCGCGGCACAGCCGACCCGCGGCATCGACGTCGGGTCGATCGAGTTCGTGCACAAGCGCATCGTCGCCACGCGCGACACCGGTGTCCCGGTCATCGTCGTCTCCACGGAGCTCGACGAGGTCGTGGCACTCGCCGACCGGATCGCCGTGATGTACCGCGGCGGGATCGTCGGCATCGTCCCCGCGGACACCCCGCGCGACGTCCTCGGCCTGATGATGGCCGGGGAACTCCCAGAAGGAACGGAGCTGGCAGCGTGAGCAACACGCCAGACAACACGCAGCCGGATGCCCAGCCGACGGCCGACACGCAGCCGGACGCACCGCTGACCGACGACCGCCTGCAGGACGTCGAGTCCACCCCGCACCTCATGACGGACTCCGCCGAGGACACCGAGCGACGCCAGGGCGGCGACCGCTGGCAGGCCGCACTGCAGGGCATCGTCAACGGCTCCGCGCTCGTCACGGTCCTCGCCGTCGTGCTCGCCCTCGTCGCGTGCGGCATCCTCATCGCCATCACCGACGAGAACGTCCGCTCGGCCGCCGGGTACTTCTTCGCCCGTCCGGCCGACACCTTCCGGGCGATCGGCACCGCGGTCGGCGGCGCGTACGCGTCGCTGTTCGAGGGGTCCGTCGTCAACTTCGGCGCGTCGAGCTTCCAGCAGGCCATCGTGCCGCTGACCCGCTCGATCGACTACGCCGTGCCGCTCATCGCGGCCGGTCTCGGCATCGCGCTGTCGTTCCGCGCCGGCCTGTTCAACATCGGCGGCCAGGGCCAGATCCTGATGGGCGCCGCGGCGGCCGGCTGGGTCGGCTTCTCGTTCGACGGCCCCGCGGCGATCCACATCCCGCTCACGATCATCGCCGGCATCGTCGGCGGTGCGGTGTGGGCCGGGATCGTCGGCGTCCTCAAGGCGCGGACGGGTGCCAACGAGGTCGTCCTCACGATCATGCTCAACTACGTCGCGCTGTACCTCGTGAGCTACCTGCTCCGCACGCCGGGCCTGCTGCAGGCGCCGGGCAGCCCGAACCCGATCTCGCCCGCGACGAAGGACAGCGCGGTGCTCCCGCCGCTGTTCGGGGCGCGCTACGGCGTGGACCTCGGCTTCGTCGTGGCGATCATCGCGGTCGTCGTCGTGTGGTGGCTCGTGAACAAGTCCTCGCTCGGCTTCCGCTTCCGCACCATCGGTGAGAACCCGCGTGCCGCCCGCGTGGCCGGCATGAGCGTGCCGTCCCTGACCATCTGGGTCCTCGTCATCTCCGGTGCCCTCGTCGGCATCGCCGGCGCGTACCAGGTGCAGGGCGCGGTCACGACCGGGTTCACCTCCGGCATCGACGCCGGCATCGGGTTCGACGCCATCACCGTGGCGCTGCTCGGCCGGTCGAAGCCGTGGGGCGTGTTCTGGGCCGCGATCCTGTTCGGCGTGCTGAAGAACGGCGGCTACGCCATGCAGGCCGCCAACGGCATCCCGATCGACATCGTGGGCGTCATCCAGGCCCTCATCGTCCTCTTCATCGCGGCGCCGCCGCTCGTCCGCGCGATCTTCCGGATCCCGCAGCCGGGTGCTCGTCGACGCGTCTCCACGAAGAACAGCAAGAAGGCGGTCGCCGCGTGAGCACCCTCAGCCCCACCGCGCCCAGCGCGTCGCCGGTCGCCGGCCGTCCGGTCGAGACCACCCGCAGCTGGAAGCTCGCGATCGGGTACGGCGTCTTCACGCTGATCGCCCTCGTGCTCTTCGCGCTGCTGCCCCGCACCGGGACGACCACGTTCCGCCTCGCCAACAGCGGCGACTTCTTCGCCCTGCCCGACGTGCCGCTGCCGGCCGTGGGCACCGGGATCGTCGTGGTCGTGCTGCTCGCGATCCTCACCGTCTACGCGGTCGTCGAGACCCGTGCGGTGCGCCGCGTGCCGATGTGGGTCACCGCGGTGTTCGCCGTGGTGTTCGTCATCGGGTTCCTGACGTGGGCGGCCGCCGGCAAGTCCCTGCCGATCCCCGGCCTGCTGCTCGGCGCGCTGAGCCTCAGCGTCCCGCTGGTGTTCGGTGCCCTCGGCGGCGTCATCTCCGAGCGCGTCGGTGTCGTGAACATCGCGATCGAGGGACAGTTCCTCGCCGGTGCGTTCAGCTCCGCCATGGTCGCGTCCATCACCGGCTCGCCCTGGGTCGGCCTCGTCGCGGCGCTCGTCGCGGGCACGCTCGTGTCGTTCATCCTCGCGGCGTTCAGCATCAAGTACCTCGTCGACCAGGTGATCGTCGGTGTCGTCATCAACGCCTTCATCTCCGGTCTGACCGGCTTCCTGTACTCGCAGGTGCTCTCGCCGAACGAGACCACGCTCAACGTCGGCGTCCGGTTCCCGATCATCCCGATCCCGGTCCTGCACCAGATCCCGGTCATCGGTCCGGTGTTCTTCGAGCAGCGGGTCACGGTCTACCTGGCCTACGTGGCGGTCGCGGTCGTGACGTTCGGGCTCTTCAAGACCCGCTGGGGCCTGCGCCTCCGCGCGGTCGGCGAGCACCCGCAGGCGGCGGACACGGTGGGCATCAACGTCACCGGGACCCGGTTCTGGAACGTGTCCCTCGCCGGAGCGATCGCGGGCCTCGGCGGCGCGTACTTCACGCTCGACGCGGTCGGCCCGTTCACCAAGGACATGACCGCCGGCGCGGGCTACATCGCGCTCGCGGCGGTCATCTTCGGTCGCTGGGACCCGATCAAGGCGACGTTCGCGGCGCTGCTGTTCGGCTTCGCGTCGAACCTGCAGAACACCCTCGGCGCGATCAACTCGCCCGTGCCGAGCGAGTTCCTGCTCATGCTCCCGTACGTGGTGACGATCTTCGCGGTGGCCGGCCTGGTCGGGCAGTCGCGTGGGCCGGCCGCGTCCGGCAAGCCGTACATCAAGAGCTGACGGCCAGGAGGCACGGCACATGACCGACACGCACGCTGCGGGCGACGACCAGATCGCGTCCACCGACGCGACCGCCTGGGTGGACCCGGCCACGGCCCTGGACGGGCGCGGCGGCCGGACCGCCGGCGACGGGACGGGGGCCGAGCCGCGCCTCCCGTCCGACGTGGACTGGACCGCCCTGCGGACCGCCGCGACGGCCGCGATGGGCCACGCCTACGCGCCGTACTCGTCGTTCCCGGTGGGCGCCGCGGCGCTCACCGACGACGGCCGGATCGTCTCCGGCTGCAACGTCGAGAACGCGTCCTACGGGGTGACGCTCTGCGCGGAGTGCTCTCTCGTCTCGCAGCTGCACATGACCGGCGGCGGCAAGCTCGTCGCATTCACGTGCGTCGACGGCGACGGGGCGACCCTGATGCCGTGCGGCCGGTGCCGTCAGCTGCTCTTCGAGCACTCCACCGAGGGCATGCTGCTCGAGACCGTCTCCGGCATCCGCACCATCGACGAGGTCCTGCCGGACGCCTTCGGGCCGCGGACCCTCGCCACCTACCAGCAGGAGCACTGATCCACATGGCCGTCGAGCCGTTCGACACCGTCGACCTCATCCGCACGAAGCGCTCCGGGGGCGCCCTGAGCACCGCCGAGGTCGACTGGCTCGTCGACGCCTACACGCGCGGCTACGTCGAGGACCCGCAGATGGCGGCGATGGCGATGGCGATCTTCCTGAACGGGATGGAGCGCCGCGAGATCAAGGACCTCACCCTCGCGATGATCGCGTCGGGGGAGCGGATGTCGTTCTCGTCGCTCGGCAAGACGACGGTCGACAAGCACTCGACCGGTGGCGTCGGCGACAAGATCACGCTGCCGTTGGCGCCCCTCGTGGCGTCGTTCGGGGTCGCGGTACCCCAGCTGTCGGGCCGCGGGCTCGGGCACACCGGCGGCACGCTCGACAAGCTCGAGTCCATCCCCGGGTGGCAGGCGGCGCTGTCGAACGACCGTCTCCTCGAGGTGCTGACCGACGTGGGTGCGGTCATCTGCGCCGCCGGTACCGGCCTGGCTCCGGCCGACAAGAAGCTCTACGCCCTGCGGGACATCACCGGCACCGTCGAGAGCATCCCACTCATCGCGTCGAGCATCATGTCGAAGAAGATCGCCGAGGGCACAGGTGCGCTCGTGCTCGACGTGAAGTTCGGGTCGGGGGCGTTCATGCCCTCGTACGAGTCGTCGCGCGAGCTCGCGCAGACGATGGTCGACCTCGGGAACGACGCCGGGGTGAAGACCTCGGCGCTGCTGACCGACATGGAGGTCCCGCTCGGGCTGACGATCGGCAACGCGCTCGAGGTGCGGGAGTCGGTCGACGTGTTGGCGGGCGGGGGTCCAGCCGACGTCGTCGCGCTGACCGTGGCGCTGGCGACCGAGATGCTCACGCTGGCCGGGCTGCCGGACGCCGACCCGGCCGCCGCACTGGCCGACGGCCGCGCGATGGACACCTGGCGGCGGATGATCTCCGCGCAGGGCGGGGACCCCGCAGCCGCGTTGCCGGTCGCCCGCGAGCAGCACGTCGTCACCGCGCCGTCGTCGGGCGTGCTCGCGCAGCAGGACGCCCTGCCGTTCGGCGTCTCGGCCTGGCGCCTGGGTGCCGGCCGTGCGCGCGCGCAGGACCCGGTGCAGGCCGGGGCGGGCATCGAGCTGCACGTCAAGCCCGGTGACACCGTCGCCGCGGGGCAGCCGCTCTGGACGCTGCACACCGACGACGCGTCGCGGATCCCGCGGGCGCTCGAGTCGCTCGAGGGTGCGTGGTCGATCGGCACCGAGGCGCCTCGGCGTGGGCCGATCGTGCGCGAGCGCATCGCTGGCTGAACCCGGGCCGTGGGACCGGCCACCGGCCGGGCTGCGGCTGCCTGCCCGGCTGTGGAGAGCCTCCAGTGGGTCCCGTCGTCTGTTGTGCACAGGTGCCTGCGCGGGGTCGGTGACCACCGATAGCCTGGGTGCATGAGCTCCGACGCCACGACCTACCGCCTGCCCGACGCCGGAGCGGTCATCAACGACCTGCCGAAGGTCTCGCTGCACGACCACCTCGACGGTGGCCTGCGCCCGGCGACGATCGTCGAGCTGGCTGCCGAGGCCGCCGTGGCGCTGCCGACCACCGACGCCGTGGCGCTCGGTGCGTGGTTCGCGGACCAGTCGAACTCGGGCTCGCTCGTCGAGTACCTGAAGACCTTCGACGTGACCACCTCGGTGATGCAGACGGCGCCGCAGCTGCACCGCATCGCGAAGGAGTTCGTCGAGGACCTGGTCGCCGACGGCGTCGTCTACGGCGAGGTCCGGTGGGCGCCCGAGCAGCACCTGCAGGGCGGGCTCACGCTCGACCAGGCGGTCGAGGCCGTGCAGGCCGGCATCGAGGAAGCGGTCGACGCCGCCGGCGGCAGCATCCGCGTCGGCCAGCTCGTCACGGCGATGCGCCACGCCGACCGCGCCCTCGAGATCGCCGAGCTCGCCGTCCGGCACCGCGACGCCGGCGTCGTCGGCTTCGACATCGCCGGTGCCGAAGCCGGGTTCCCGCCCTCGAACCACCGTGCGGCGTTCGACTACCTCGCGTCCGAGCTCTTCCCCGTGACGGTGCACGCGGGCGAGGCCGACGGGCTCGCCTCGATCCGCTCCGCGCTCGTCGACGGGCGGGCACTGCGCCTCGGCCACGGCGTCCGCATCTTCGAGGACGTCGTCCTGTCCGACGCCGGTGACGGCTCGACGCTCGCCTCCCTCGGCGAGGTCGCCTCGTGGGTGCGCGACCGTGAGATCCCGCTCGAGGTCTCGCCGTCGTCGAACCTGCAGACCGGGGCCGTCGCGGCGTGGGGCGACGACCTCGCCGACCACCCCTTCGACGTGCTCTACCAGCTCGGCTTCCGGGTCACGGTGAACACCGACAACCGCCTGATGAGCGACACCTCGCTCTCGAAGGAGCTCGCACTGCTGGCGGGCACGTTCGGTTACGACCTCGACGACCTCGCGGCGTTCCAGATCAACGCGGCCCTCGGCTCGTTCCTGCCGCTCGAGGACCGCGAAGAGATCATCGCCACCATCACGGCCGGTCACCAGGAGGCCTGACGCATGCCACTGCCGCCGCTGCCGGACTCCGCCGTCGTGCTCGGGGCGACCGCGTCCTCGTGGCGCGACGCGCTCCGGCTGGCCGGCGGTGCCCTCGTGTCGTCGGGAGCGGCCACCGAGCCGTACACCGACGCCATGATCGGCCTGGTCGAGGAACACGGGCCGTACATCGTCATCTCGCCCGGGCTGGCGTTCGCGCACGCCCGGCCGGGGCCCGCGGTGCTGCGTGACGGGCTGTCCGTCGTGACGCTCGACGCGCCGGTGTCGTTCGGGCACCCGCACAACGACCCCGTGCGTGTGGTGCTCGGGCTCGCGGTCGCCGGTGTCGGCACCCACCTCGAGTCGATCGGGGAGATCGCGAACCTGTTCAACGACGCTTCGGTGACCGGTCGGATCGCCGATGCCGCCACCGCGGACGAGGTCCGCGCGATCATGGGGGTCACGGCATGAAGATCGTCACCATCTGCGGCGCGGGCATCGGTTCCAGCGCGATCCTCAAGGTGAACGCCGAGAAGGCCCTCGCGGCGCTCGGGCTGACCGCGTCCGTCGTGGCGGCCGACGTCGCGTCCGTGCAGAAGGTGTCCGACGACGCGAACGTGATCCTCACCAGCCAGGAGTTCGTCGAGGCGATCGGGTCCACCTACGCCGAGGTCATCGTGATCCGGAACCACTTCGACCAGGCCGAGATCACGGCCGCGGTGGACCGGGCGCTCGGCGAACACTGACGCCGGTTCCGTGGCCTCTAGAGTTGGGGCATGAGCACGGAGAACCCGCTGAACGACCCCGCCGCCGACCCGTTCGAGGTCGCGCGTGACGCCGCCGAGGTCATCGCCTCGAAGTCCGGCATCGAGCGCCACGACATCGCCCTGACCCTCGGGTCCGGGTGGGGGAAGGCCGCAGACCTCATCGGCGAGACCGTGTCCGAGATCCCCGCGTCCGAGGTCCCCGGCTTCAGCGCCTCGGCCGTCCCCGGACACTCCGGTACGGTCCGCTCGATCCGTCTCGCCGACGGCCGGCACGCGCTGGTCATCGGGGCGCGCACGCACTACTACGAGGGCCACGGGGTCCGTCGGGTCGTACACAGCGTCCGGACCGCGGCGGCGACCGGCGCCTCGATCATGGTCCTGACGAACGGGGCCGGGGGCATCAAGGGGCACTGGACGCCCGGCACGCCCGTCCTCATCAGCGACCACATCAACCTCACCGCGGACAGCCCGCTCGAGGGCGCGACGTTCGTCGACCTCACCGACCTGTACTCGGCGCGGCTCCGGTCGGTCGCTCGCGGCGTGGACCCCTCGCTCGACGAGGGCGTCTACACCCAGTTCCGCGGTCCGCACTACGAGACGCCGGCCGAGGTCCAGATGGCGAAGAGCATCGGCGGGCACATCGTCGGCATGTCCACCGCGCTCGAGGCCATCGCGGCGCGGCAGGCCGGCATGGAGGTCCTCGGCTTCTCGCTCATCACGAACCTCGCCGCCGGCATCCAGAAGACGCCGCTGTCGCACGCCGAGGTGCTCGAGGCCGGGCGCGAGGCCGAGCCGGTGATCGCCGACCTGCTCGCCCGCGTGGTGACCGCGCTGGGCTCCGCGTCGTGAAGCTCGACGTCGACGGCGTGCTCGCTGCTGCTCGTGCCTGGAGCGCGCAGGACCCGGACCCCGAGACCCGTTCCTCGCTCGATGTGGCGATCGACGCGGCGGCGACCGGCGACGGTCCCGCCGTGCAGGACCTCGCCGCGCGGTTCGCCGGGCGTCTGGCGTTCGGCACCGCCGGCCTCCGCGCCGAGCTCGGGTACGGACCGGTCCGGATGAACCGGGTCGTCGTGACCCAGGCCGCCGCGGGACTCGCGCGCTTCCTCATCGACACCGGGCGTCGACGCAGCGTCGTCATCGGGTACGACGGTCGGGTGAACTCGGACGTCTTCGCCCGCGACTCCGCCGAGGTCATGCGCGGCCTCGGGCTCGAGGTCACCCTGCTGCCGTCGGCGCTCCCCACGCCCGTGCTGGCGTTCGCCGTGCGGCACCTCGACGTCGGTGCCGGGGTGATGGTGACCGCGAGCCACAACCCGCCGCGGGACAACGGCTACAAGGTCTACCTCGGCGAGGACGACGAGGGGTCGCAGATCGTCCCGCCCGTCGACGCCGACATCGCCGCCGCGATCGACGCCGTCGCCGCGGGCTCGATCGCGGACCTGCCCCGTGCCACCGACTACACCGTCGCCACGTCCGAGCTGCTCGACGCCTACGTGTCCGACACCGCGGCGACGGTGGCAGCGCCCGGGCTCGCTCCGGACGCGCAGCCGAAGGTCGTCTACACGGCCATGCACGGCGTCGGGTGGGAGACCGCCCGCGCGGTGTTCGAGGCGGCCGGGTTCGCCGTGCCGGTGACCGTGCCCGAGCAGATCGAGCCGGACGGGGCGTTCCCGACGGTGTCGTTCCCGAACCCTGAGGAACCGGGGGCGATGGACCTGTCGATCGCCCGCGGGGTCGCGGTCGGTGCGGACCTCGTCATCGCGAACGACCCGGACGCCGATCGGCTGGCGCTGGCGATCCCGGACGGCGACGGTTCCTTCCGCAGGCTCTCGGGCAACGAGGTCGGCTGGCTCCTCGGGTGGCGCGCTGCAGCCCGGGCGTCCGACGACGGTGTGCGGGGAACGCTCGCGGCGTCGATCGTGTCCTCGCCGGCGCTCGCACGGGTCGCGGCGCGGCACGGGCTGGAGTACCGCGACACCCTCACCGGCTTCAAGTGGGTCTCCCGCGTCCCCGGGCTGCTGTTCGGGTACGAGGAAGCGCTCGGCTACCTGGTCGACCCGGAGGTCGTCCGCGACAAGGACGGCATCTCGGCGGCGCTGTCCCTGCTGTCCCTCGCCGCGGACCTGGCCGCCCAGGGCTCGTCGATCGCCGGGCAGCTCGACGCCTTCGCGGCCGAGTTCGGGGCGTTCGCGTCCGGGCAGGTGGCGACCCGGGTGGACGACCTGTCCCGCATCGGTTCGATCATGGCGTCCCTGCGGTCGACGCCGCCGACGACGCTCGGCGGGCTGTCGGTGCTGTCGGTGACGGACTACGCCGGTGGTGTCGAGGGCTTCCCGCCGTCGGACATCCTCCGCTACGACCTGACGGGTGACGCCCGCGTGATCGTCCGCCCGAGCGGGACCGAGCCGAAGGTGAAGGTCTACATCGACACCGTCGCGGCGACCCCCGCCGAGGCGCAGTCGCTCGTCGACGCCCTCGCCGCCGACATCCGCCCGCTGGTGTCGTAGGCGCGGCCGCGCCGGCGGCCGGGCTTGCCCGCCGCGCGTCGAAAGTCGCTTCGAACCGGGATTCCCCGCGGTTCGGAGCGACTTTCGTTGTGCAGCGGCGAACGACGCCGTCCTCCACAGGACCCCGGGATCGCCGTGCGGTCCACAGAAGCGGGCGCAGACGTCGGTTCGCAGCGATCGAGCGCGATCCTCGTTCGATGGCACGACTCACGATCATCCACGGTGGCACCGCAGACCCCTCCGGCCGCAGGGGACGAGCACTCCAGCGCGCTGCCGACGCAGGGGACCTCGTACGGCTCGTCCCCGGCCGGTTCGTCGACGCCGGGGAGTGGCGGCGCGCGACGCCTGGTGAACGGCACATCGCGCGGATCAAGGCGGTGCACGATCGGCTCGCTCCGCGACTCGTCGTCTCTCACGCGTCGGCGGCCGCGTTGCACGGCCTCCCGTGGGCCGGAGAATTCCCCGAGACCGTCGACGTGCTCGATCCCCGACGGACGACGTCGCAGGGGCTCGCACACGTCCGGAAGCGACCTGGTGCCGGCCGGACGTTCCGGACCCAGACGATGGTGGCGAAGGACCGTCTGCTCACCGACCTCGTGAGCACGGCGGCCGACCTCGCGATCTCCTGCGAACTCCGCATCTCCGTGCCGGCACTGGACTCTGCCCTGCGGCGGGGCGCAGCCCGAGCGGACATCCGGGCAGAGGTCGACGCCCGGAACGCCGTGCACGGGCGGCATCGCGCGATCACCGCGATCGAGCTGGCCGATGCGGCGAGTGGCTCACCGGGGGAGTCCGTCGGGCGCGTGGCGCTCGACGAGGTGGGCGCTCCTCGCCCCGTGCTGCAACAGGAGTTCCGCGATGCAGACGGCTTCATCGGGCGCGTGGACTTCTGGTTCCCCGACCAGGGCGTGATCCTGGAGTTCGACGGCAAGGCGAAGTACGTGGACCCTGCTCTCCGAGCAGCCGGTACGACCGCGGCCGACGTGGTCGTGTCGGAGAAGCGACGGGAGGATCGACTCCGCCGGCATCGGGACGTGCGGGCCGTCGGACGGTTCGGCTGGCCGGAGGCGCACGATGCTGAGGCGCTCCGAGCGCTGCTCCAGGGGGTGGGAGTCCGGACGACGCCGCGCTCGTTCACGCTGCTGCGGTGACGACGCTGGCGGCTCGGGGTGCCTGCGCACAACCAAAGTCCCTTCGAACTGCGCCGATGCGCGGTTCGAAGGGACTTTGGTTGTGCGAAGCGCAGCGGCGCAGCAGCGCGGCGCAGCCGCCTACGCGAGCTCGAGCAGCACGTGGCCGGACGAGATCGTCTGGCCGACGGGGGCGTTCAGCCCCGTGACGACGCCGTCACGCGGGGCAGCGACGGGCTGCTCCATCTTCATGGCCTCGAGCACGACGAGCAGGTCGCCCTTCACCACGGTGTCACCCTCGGCGACCGCGAGCTTCACCACGGTGGCCTGCATCGGGGACGTCACGGAGCCGGACGACGCCAGGCCGCCACGGACCCCGGACGACCGGCGCTTCGGCGGAGCGGACGGCCCGGCCGGACGACGGCCGGCAGCACCGGCGGCGCCACCGGCGACGATCGACGGCATGGTGACCTCGATGCGCTTGCCCTGCACCTCGACGACCACGCTCTCGCGGGCTGCCGGTGCGGGGAGCTCCTCGGGGGAGCCGCTCCACGCCGGGATCTCGTTGACGAAGTCGGTCTCGATCCACTGCGTGTAGATGCTGAACGGGGTCTCGTCGGGCGTCGCGAACGCCGGGTCCGACACGACCGCACGGTGGAACGGCAGCACGGTCGGCAGGCCGGTGACCTCGAACTCGGCGAGGGCTCGCCGCGACCGCTCCAGCGCCTCGGCGCGCGTGGAGCCGGTGACGATGAGCTTCGCGAGCATCGAGTCGAACGAGCCGGAGACGACGTCGCCGGAGACGACGCCGGAGTCGACGCGGACACCGGGGCCGGACGGCGCGTGGAACGCGTGCACGGGGCCCGGCGCCGGGAAGAAGTTGCGACCCGGGTCCTCGCCGTTGATGCGGAACTCGAACGAGTGCCCGCGCGCGACCGGGTCGGAGTAGTCGAGCACGCCGCCCTCGGCGATGCGGAACTGCTCGCGGACGAGGTCGATGCCGGTGACCTCTTCGGAGACGCAGTGTTCGACCTGCAGGCGGGTGTTCACCTCGAGGAACGAGACGGTGCCGTCGGCGCCGATGAGGAACTCGCACGTGCCGGCACCGACGTAGCCGACCTCGCGGAGGATCGCCTTCGACGACTCGTACAGCCGTTCCTCCTGCGACGCCGTCAGGTACGGCGCGGGCGCTTCCTCGACGAGCTTCTGGTGCCGACGCTGCAGCGAGCAGTCGCGCGTCGAGACGATGACGACGTTGCCGTGCTCGTCGGCGAGGCACTGCGTCTCGACGTGGCGCGGCTTGTCGAGGTACTTCTCGACGAAGCACTCGCCGCGGCCGAACGCCGCGATGGCCTCGCGCGTCGCCGACTCGAAGAGCTCTTCCACCTGGTCGCGCGAGCGGACCACCTTGAGACCACGGCCGCCACCGCCGAACGCCGCCTTGATCGCGACGGGCAGTCCGACCTGGTCGACGAAGTCGAAGACCTCGGACACGTCCTGCACGGGCTCGATCGTGCCCGGCGCGAGCGGCGCACCGACCTTCTCGGCCACGTGCCGCGCGGAGACCTTGTCGCCCAGGCGCTCGATCGACTCCGGCGGGGGGCCGATCCAGGTCAGCCCGGCGTCGATGACGGCGCGGGCGAAGTCGGCGTTCTCGGCGAGGAACCCGTAACCCGGGTGCACGGCGTCGGCGCCGGAGCGTCGGGCGACCGAGATGATCTTGTCGATGACGAGGTAGGTGTCGGCGCTCGTGGTGCCGTTCAGCGCGTAGGCCTCGTCGGCGAGGCGTGCGTGGAGGGCGTCACGGTCCTGGTCGGCGTAGACCGCGACGGATGCCTTGCCTGCGTCGCGGGCCGCGCGGATGATGCGGACGGCGATCTCGCCGCGGTTCGCGATGAGGACCTTGCTGATACGGGGCATGGTAAGTCAGCGTATTCGTGCGGCAGAGGCGCGAATTGACTGGCACCCACAAAGAACCGGCGCGAAGAAGTGTGGATGTCTACAGTGCCCAGAGGTCGTGCCACGCGATGCCGAACCCCCGCAGCAGCATCGAGCGCAGCACCGGGAGCGAGAGCCCGACCACCGCGGACGGTGCGCCGTCGATCCGGGTGATGTACGCGGCGGCCCGACCGTCGATGGTGAACGCCCCGGCGACCTCGAGCGGTTCGCCGGTGGCGACGTACGCGTCGATCTCCGCGGGCGACATGTCGTCGGCGAAGGTGAGCACGGCGCTGTCGACCGCCACCACCTGGTCGCCGTCGGCCACCATCGCCGACCCGCCGGGCGCGACGCCCGCGACGAAGGCAGCAGCGCCGAGCGGCCCGCCGCCCGACGCGTCCACGGTGCGGACGGGAGGCACGGTGCCTGCCCGACCCGCGCCTCCAGGCCCCGGATCGGGTGCGTCCAGGGCGTCGGGTGCGTCCACGACGTCGGGCGCGTCCGCGGCGCGGCGCCGGTCCACGACGCAGTGCCCGCTCCAGAGCGTGCCGCCGCCGGCGGCGAGCATCTGCCGCCACCGCTCCCGCGCGACCTCCGGCTCGTGGGGCTTGCCGTACAGCACGCCGTCGACCTCGAACGCGGAGTCCCCGCCGAACACGAAGCCGTCGACCGGTGAGCCGTCGACCGGGGCGTCCGCGACGGCCGAGGCCTTGGCGACCGCGAGCATCGCCACCAGCTCCGGCCCGGTCAGGTCGCGGCCCAGGGACGCGGCGGCCGCGGCGACCGCGGCGTCCTCGTCGACCCCCGGCGCGACGAGCACCGGCTCGATCCCGGTCTGGGCGAGCAGGGCGCGGCGGGCGGGGGAGGTACTCGCGAGGTACAGACGCATGGGAACATCGAACCATGGGTGAATCTGTCGGAACGCTGCTCGACCTCGACGTCACCGGGATCGCCCACGGCGGCATCTCGGTGGCACGGCACGAGGGGCGGGTGGTGTTCGTGTCGGACGCGATCCCCGGCGAACGGGTGACCGCCCGCGTGACCGAGGACCGGAAGAAGTCGTTCTGGCGTGCCGACACCGTGTCGGTCGAGACGCCGAGCGAACACCGCGTCGACCACGTCTGGCCCGAGGCCGCCCTCGACCGCGACCCGGCCGTCCGCGCCGGCGGTGCCGAGTTCGGGCACATCGCCCTCGGCCACCAGCGCACGCTGAAGCACGACGTCCTCGTCGACTCCTTCGCGCGCTTCGCCCGCACGGACCTCGCTGCCGTGCTCGGCCACGACGTCGTGGTCGAGGCAGCCCCCGGCGACGACGAGTCGAACGGCACCGGCTGGCGCACCCGCGTCCGCCTGCACGTCGACGAGGACGGCACCGCCGGCCCCTTCGCGGCCCGGTCGCACACCGTCGTGCCCGTCGCGTCCCTCCCGCTCGCGAGCCGGGTCGTGCAGGAGAGCGCACCGCTCGGCCGCGGCGCGATGCCCGGCGCGTCCGTCGTCGACGTCCTCGCGCCGAGCGGCTCCGAGGGTGCGCGACTCGTGATCGACGAGCAGAAGCCGACCGTCGTGACCGAGGTCGTGGGGGAGCGTTCGTTCTCGGTCGACGACAACGGCTTCTGGCAGGTCCACCGTGCGGCTCCGGCCGTGCTGACCGCCGCCGTGCAGGACCTCGTCGACCGCGACCGGCTCGACCCCGAGGGGCAGCACCTCGATCTCTACGGCGGTGTCGGCCTGCTCGGCGCCGCGCTCGGCGACCTCGTCGGGCCGCGCGCCAAGCTCACCAGCGTCGAGAGCTCGGAGCGCGCCACCGAGCACGCGCAGGAGAACCTCTCCGAGTGGATCGGCGCCCGCGCCGAGACCGGCCGCGTCGACCGCTGGCTGCAGCGCACCGTCTCGACCCTGTCCGCCGGCGAGCGGCAGCGGCACCGCGCCGGGACGATCGTGCTCGACCCGCCGCGCTCGGGTGCCGGGCGCGAGGTCGTCGTGCAGATCGCGGCCCTCCAGCCGGCGCAGGTCGTCTACGTCGCCTGCGACCCGGTCGCGTTGGCGCGCGACGTCGCGACGTTCGCGGACCTCGGGTACCGCCTGGAGGCACTGCGCGCCTTCGACCTCTTCCCGCACACCCACCACCTCGAGGCCGTGGCGCGCCTGGTGCCCGTCGCCTGACGTCGATCGCGGGTCGCCTCCAGGGCGGCGGGCGCGTGCTCGACGGCGGTCGCGCGGGTGCCACGCCGACCTGGCCGATTTGCGCGACGCATGTCCGAGCGCACGACGACCGGCCGTGTCTCGACCGCGTCGCGCCGCTGCCTGAGTCCGACCTGGGTATCCTTGGTCGTTGATGGCGAACCGGTTTCAGGGGCCGGGGAGCGCATCGACCAGAGAGGCCACCGTGGCAACAGACACGACCACAACCGGAACGACCGGACTGGCGACCAAGCCCGTCCGTGTCGCGATCGTCGACGACCACGAGTCCGTGCGGCTCGGGATCCAGGCAGCCTGCCAGAACGAGGGGTTCGAGGTGGTGCTGACCGCCGCGAGCGTGCCCGAGTACATCGAGAACCTCGGTGGGCGTGAGGTCGACGTCGTCGTCCTCGACCTGTCCCTCGGCGACGGCTCGACCGTGACCGCGAACGTGAAGGGTGTGCAGGGCACCGGTTCCGCCGTGCTCGTGCACTCGATCGCCGACCGCGTCGCGAACGTCCGCGAGGCACTGGCCGCAGGGGCGGCCGGCGTCATCCCGAAGTCCTCGGCGACGAAGACCGTGATGGCCGCCGTCGCCACCGTCGCTCGCGGGGACGTGCTCAACAACCTCGAGTGGGCCAGCGCGATCGACGCCGACCGGGACTTCGCGAAGGCGCAGCTCGGCCGCCGCGAGCGCGAGATCCTGCACCTCTACGCCTCGGGCCTGCCGCTCAAGCTCGCCGCGCAGCAGCTCGGCATCGGCTACTCCACCGCCCGCGAGTACCTCGACCGCATCCGTGTGAAGTACGTCGAGGTCGGTCGACCGGCACCGACGAAGGTCGACCTCCTCCGCCGTGCGGTCGAGGACGGCATCCTGCCGGGGCTCGACTCGGGCATCGACCCCGACGGCGACGGCCGCTGAGCAGCATGACGGCGGCTGACGCTGCGCCCGGGCCCGGGCCCGGGCCCGGGGCCGGGGCCGGGGCCGGAGCTGCGGCCGCCCGGACCGCGGCCGGGCGGATCGAACCCGCGCCGTTCGGGGCCGATCCCGCGCGGAGCGTCCGCGCGTCCATCACCCAGGCGTCGGTCGAGCGCGCGTTCGCGATCCTCCTCGCCGTGGCCGCACTCGGCTTCGGCGCGACGACCGTGCCCGCGGTGCTGTCGCAGCTGCCGTACCTCGACCCGGTGTGGGGTCCCGTCGTCGCGTTGGCGCTCGCCGCGTCGTTCCTCTTCGTCGGGGCGTCCGTCTTCGCGAGGCGCCTGGCGCAGATCGCGCAGATCGTGTGCGCCCTGGTGTTCCTCGTCGCCCTCGTCACCTGGCCGTTGACCGTGCAGGAGCCGATCCCGTCCGACCAGGCACCGTGGCCCTGGTGGCTCTGCACCGTGGGGTCGACCGCGGCCGCGATGGGCTTCGCCCCGTGGCGGGCGTCCGTCTACACCGCGCTCGTGCCAGCCGTGTACGTGGCCATCCGGTTCACCCCGCTGGGCGGCGACGCGGGTGTCGGGGCGTTGCTCAACGGCTTCTACACGGCGATCCTCAGCGGGGCCGCCCTCATCATCGTGATCGTGCTCCGCCGTGCGGCAGCCGCCGTCGACGCCGCGCAGGCCACGGCCGTCCGGCGGTACTCGCACGCGATCCGCGAGCACGCCACCGAGGTCGAGCGGGTCCAGGTCGATGCGATCGTCCACGACAGCGTGCTCACGACGCTCCTCTCCGCCGCCCGGGCCGACACCAGCGACGCCGAGATGCTCGCCGCGCGGATGGCCCGGAACGCCATCGACCACCTCGAGGCCGCGGCGGCGGACGGCCCAGTGGACGCACCCCCGGTTTCCCTCGTCGACCTGCGGACCCGCATCTCCGACGCCGTCGGTGCGCTCGCGGCGCCGGTCCGGGTCGACCGTGGGCACGTCGGGTCGATCCGAGTGCCCGCGATCGTCGCGGACGCCGTCGCCTCGGCGGCCGTCCAGGCCGCGGTGAACAGCGTGCAGCACGCCGGTCCGGCCGAGGTCGACCGGTGGATCGTCGTCGAGCAACGCGGCGCCGGCGTCCACGTCGAGGTCGGGGACGACGGTGCCGGCTTCGACATCGCGGGGATCCCCGCCGAGCGACTCGGCGTCCGTCGTTCGATCGTGGAGCGGGTGGTCGCTGCCGGGGGCACCGCCGAGATCGTCACCGCGCCGGGAGCGGGCACCCGTGTGCTGCTCGACTGGGCGCCGGCGGCGGGGGAGCACCGGTGAAGGCCTCACTCCCGGCCGGGGTCGCGATCGGGCTCGCGACGCTCTTCTCCGTGTACCACCTCGTCCTCGCGGCGACGACGCTCCCCGGAGCCGCCCAGATCGGGCCGGTCGTCGCGTGCATGGTCCTCTACGCTGCGGCGACCGGTGTGGCGGTGTTCGTGCCCGGCCGGCCGCTCCCGGTCTGGGCGACGTGCTTCGCGCTCGCGACTGCCGTGGTGCTGCCCGTCGTCGCCTCGCCCACGGTCGACCTGACCGCCGGCCCGGGGAACGGCACGTGGTGGATCGCCGCGGTCGGCACGCTGATGGTCGTCCTCGTCGTGCGCGTGCGCGTCGCGTTCGCCTGGGTCGGTGTCGGGTTCCTCACCGTGCACGCCGTCGCGTGGGCCGGACTCGGGGCGCTCGGCTCGCTCGGCGTGCTGGGCAGTGTGGTGTGGGTCGTGATCGCCACCGGCCTCACGGCCGCGATGAGTCGGGCCACCCGTGTCACGCGTGACTTCGTCCGGGCCGAGCAGGAGACCGCCGACTGGCAGGCGGCGCAGGACGCCCACGTCTTCGAGCGGCAGTTCCGGCTCAGCCAGACGACGCGCATGGCGCTGCCGATGCTCCAGCGGATCATCGAGACCGGCGGTGACCTGGACGACGCCGAGCGTGCCGAGTGCCTGCACCTCGAACAGGCCATCCGCGACGAGATCCGGGGCCGGTCGCTGCTGTCGGAGGACGTCCGCGACGAGGTCATGCGCCTCCGTCGTCGTGGCGCCACGGTGCAGCTGCACGACGACGGCGGTCTCGACGACCTCGAGATCGACGACCTGCGCCGGGTGCACGCCCGCATCGCCGAGGCCCTGCGCCAGGCGCGCGAGGCCGACAACGTGATCATCCGGACCGTCCCCGAGGGATCCGAGTCCGCCGTGACCGTCGTGGGGCTGCGGCTCGACCTCGCGGCGAGCGAGTCGGCGGCGCTCGGGGCGGGGATGGACGACGAGGACGGCGACGAGGACGAGTCGGTCGTCGTGTGGCTCGAGATCCCGCGGCACGAGACCGTCTGAGGCGGACCGACACCGAACGTCGTCGGCGCCCGCGCGGACGACAGCGCCCGGAAACGGGGAACGGGCCGGTCGGATACCGACCGGCCCGTTCACGACCCGAGTCTGAGCGACAACCCGAATATCGCCCTGACTCGTAGCTGGTAGGTGGCTTCGTACCCTAGTCGGCCACCGACCTGCGATGTTCTTCGTTGAAGGACACCGAACACGAACTACTATGCCCGCAGCCGAACGCTCTGTCAGTCGTCATTATGGGGGACAAAATCGGCCATTTCCGCCGCCCTCGGCCCCTGCTGTCCCCCGTCTGCGGGGAGACCGACCGGGAATCCCGCGGTCGGGGCGCCGAAACCGCCCGGTACCCAGGGGTACATGGTCGCCCGCACCGTGCGGCACGCGCAAGCCCCCGGAGCGGCTCAGCGGAGCGATCGGCTCCAGGCGCCGGCACCGTGCTCGAGCGGTCGACGGAGGCCCCGGGCGGACACGTCCCACCCCGAGCGCGGCGACACGGTGACCTCGGGACGGCCGAGCGACGCCGCCTCGTCCGCCTGACGCTGCAGGACGGCGATGACGGCGGCGAGCTCCTCCGGCGTGGGCTCCCCGGAGACGACACGGACGTCGGCGGCCGCCGCGACCGCCTGCTCGACGGGGACCGCGGGGACCACGGCTGCGTGGCGGCCCATCAGCGTGCGCCCGTCACAGCGGGATGTTCCCGTGCTTCTTGGGCGGCAGCGTCGCGCGCTTGCCACGGAGGGCCCGCAGCGCCTTGACGACCGAGACGCGCGTCGCGTGCGGCTGGATGATCCCGTCGAGCTCGCCGCGCTCGGCGGCGAGGTACGGGGACGCGACGTTGTACGTGTACTCGTTCGCGAGCTTCGCACGGACGGCCGCGACGTCCTCGCCGGACTCCTCGGCGCGCTTGATCTCGGCGCGGTAGAGGATGTTGACGGCGCCCTGGCCACCCATCACGGCGATCTCGGCGGTCGGCCACGCGAGGTTGATGTCGGCACCGAGCTGCTTCGAGCCCATGACGATGTACGCGCCGCCGTACGCCTTGCGGGTGATGACGGTGACGAGCGGCACGGTGGCCTCGGCGTAGGCGTACAGGAGCTTGGCGCCGCGGCGGATGACACCGGTCCACTCCTGGTCGGTGCCGGGCAGGTAGCCGGGGACGTCGACGAGGGTCAGGATCGGGATGCCGAACGCGTCGCAGAAGCGGACGAAGCGCGCGGCCTTCTCGCCGGCGTCGATGTTCAGCGTGCCGGCCATCGCCTGCGGCTGGTTCGCGATGATGCCGACCGTGCGGCCCTCGACCCGACCGAAGCCGATGAGGATGTTCGGGGCGAAGAGCGGCTGGACCTCGAGGAACTCGCCGTCGTCGACGATGTGCTCGATGATCGTCGTCACGTCGTACGGCTGGTTCGTGGAGTCCGGGATGACCACGTCGAGCTCGCGGTCGGCGTCGGTCGTCTCGAGCTCGGGCGCGACGTCGTAGGCCGGCGCGTCGGACAGGTTGTTGTCCGGCAGGAAGCCGATGAGCGAGCGGGCGTAGTCGAGCGCGTCGGACTCGTCCTCGGCGAGGTAGTGGGCGACGCCGGAGATCGCGTTGTGCGTCTGCGCGCCGCCGAGCTCCTCGAAGCCGACGTCCTCGCCGGTGACGGTCTTGATGACGTCGGGGCCGGTGACGAACATGTGGCTGGTCTTGTCGACCATGATCACGAAGTCCGTGAGGGCGGGGGAGTACACCGCACCGCCCGCTGCCGGGCCCATCACGATCGAGATCTGCGGGATGACGCCGGAGGCCTGGGTGTTGAGGCGGAAGATCTCGCCGTACTTGCCGAGGGCGACGACGCCTTCCTGGATGCGGGCGCCACCGGAGTCGAGGATGCCGATGATCGGCACGCCGGTCTTCAGCGCGTGCTCCATCACCTTGATGATCTTCTCGCCGGCGACCTCGCCGAGGGAGCCGCCGAAGACGGTGAAGTCCTGCGCGTACACGGCGACGTTGCGGCCGTGGATGGTGCCGAAGCCGGTGACGACCGCGTCGCCGTAGGGCCGCTTCGACTCCATGCCGAAGGCGTGGGTGCGGTGGCGGACGAACTCGTCGAGCTCCACGAAGGAGTTCTCGTCGAGCAGCTGCTCGATGCGTTCGCGCGCCGTGGTCTTGCCCTTGGCGTGCTGCTTCGCGATGGCGGCCTCGCCCGCGGCGGTCACTGCTTCGTGGTACCGCTCGCGGAGGTCGGCGAGCCGGCCGGCCGTCGTCGAGAGATCGGGGGTGTCTCCTGGGGTCACCCGCTCACCCTACCGGCGGCGACGGCGGGGTCGGTTGGAGGACCCCCACGGTTCCTGCCCGTAGATTTGCTGCATGTCCACACCTGCGTCGTCGACGTTCCCGCTGAGCCGAACCGTCGTCGAGGCCGCGGGCGCGGAGCTCACCGAGCCGGTGACGACCGGGTCGACGAACGCCGACCTGCTCGCCCTCGCGACGACGCAGCCGCACGGCAGCGTCGTGGCGACGCTCGACCAGACCGCGGGTCGCGGCCGCCTCGACCGGACCTGGTCGGCGCCCGCCGGCCAGACGCTCGCGGCGAGCGTGCTCGTCCGCGCGGACCTCGACGACCGCGACCGCGGGTGGCTGCCGCTCGTCGCCGGCGCCGCGATGCGCGACGCGATCGTCGCCGTGCTGCACGGTCCGGAGCGTGTCGCGGTGAAGTGGCCCAACGACGTCCAGATCGACGGCCGCAAGGTCTGCGGCATCCTCTGCCAGGTCGCCGCCGACGGCAGCGTCGTCGTCGGCGCCGGCGTGAACCTGACCATCCCCGCCGACCGGCTGCCGACGCCGACGGCGACCTCGCTCGCGGTCGCGGGCGTGACGGGCTCGGCACCGGACCTCGCCGACCGTGTGCTGTCCGCGTTCCTCCGCGCGGTCCAGGAGGCCGTGGTCGCCCTGGTCGCCGGCGGTGCGGCCGCGGACGGGGTCCGGTCCCACGTCCGGTCGGCCTGCGGCACGATCGGGCAGCGGGTCCGCCTCGAGCTGCCGGACGGCACCACCTCGGAGGGGGATGCGACCGGCATCGACGACGACGGCCGGATCACGATCCGGGATCGAGCGGGTGTCTCCAGGGGCGTCGCCGTGGGGGACGTCACCCACCTGCGGTATGCATGACGGCATGACCGACGAGCCGCCGCCCGAACGCGTGGTCGCGCGGCTGCGCCCGCACGCTCGCCGGCTCGTGCGCCCCGCGGTGTTCGTGGTGCTCGTCATGCTCGCCGGCGGGTTCGGCTTCGGGGTGTTCCGGGCGCAGCTCTCCTGGCTGAACGCGGTCGTCGCCGGTCTCGTGGTGGTCCTCGTGTTCCTCGGCGGCGCGATGCCGCTGTTCCGCTGGATGTCGGAGCGCTACGTGGTGACCACCAGGCGCCTCGTCGTCGTGCACGGACTCGGCACGCGTACCCGGCGGGAGCTCCTGCACTCGCGGGGCTACGACGTGACGGTGCGTCGCCGCGGCCTGCAGGGGGTGTTCCGGTCCGGCGACGTCCTCGTGTTCCCCGGCGACGAGCCGGCCCTGGTGCTCGGCGACGTGCCGCACGCGGACCTCGTCGTGGCGGTCCTGCACGACCTCGTCGAGGCGCACGAGGCCCGGCGACGGCACCGCGAACCCGACTGGGACGAGATCGTCGGCGGGGCGGATCGACCGCGATGGGGCGACGTCAGACCCTGACGATGTCTCGACAGCGGGCGGTGCGGACGAGAACTGCGCCGAGGTTCCGGTACCGTCTTCCCGTGCGTATCTCTGTCATCGGCTGCGGTTACCTCGGTGCCGTGCACGCCGCCTCCATGGCCAAGCTCGGGCACGAAGTCGTCGCAGTCGACGTCGACCCGGTCAAGATCGAGCGGCTCGCCGCGGGTGAGGCTCCCTTCTTCGAGCCCGGTCTCCCCGAGATCCTGAGCGAGGCGCTGGCCTCCGGCCGCATCCGCTTCACCACCGACATGGCCGAGGTCGCCGGTGCGCGCGTGCACTTCCTCGCCGTCGGCACGCCGCAGGGGCCGACCGGCGCCGCGGACCTCTCCTACGTCGACGCCGCCGTCGCCGCGCTCACGCCGCACCTCGCCGCCGGCGAGTTCGTCGTCGGCAAGTCGACGGTCCCCGTCGGCACGGCCGCGCGCCTCGCAGCCGAGGTGTCCGAGGCGGTCCCCGGTGCGACGCTCGTCTGGAACCCCGAGTTCCTCCGCGAGGGCTTCGCGGTGCAGGACACGATCAGCCCGGACCGCTTCGTCTACGGCGTGCCCGACGGCGACGCCGGACAGGCCGCGGTCGAGGCCCTCGACGAGGTCTACGCCGAGGCCCTGGCGAGCGGCACGCCCCGGCTCGTGGTCAACCTGCCCACGGCCGAGCTCGTGAAGATCAGCGCGAACGCGTTCCTCGCGACGAAGATCTCGTTCATCAACTCGATGGCCGAGATCGCCGAGGTCGCCGGTGCCGACGTCACGGCGCTCGCCGACGCGATCGGCCACGACGCCCGCATCGGCCGCAAGTTCCTCAACGCCGGCCTCGGCTTCGGCGGCGGCTGCCTGCCGAAGGACATCCGGGCGTTCCAGGCGCGGGCGGACGAGCTCGGCGTCGGGGAGTCCCTGGCCTTCCTGGCCGACGTCGACGCCACGAACCTCCGTCGCCGCGCGCACGTCGTCGAGCTCGCGCAGGAGCTCCTCGGCGGGGCCGTCGCGGGCAAGCGCGTCGCCGTGCTCGGTCTGGCCTTCAAGCCGAACTCCGACGACGTCCGTGACTCGCCGGCACTCGACATCGCCGCCCGGCTGCTGGGCCTCGGTGCCTCGGTCGCCGCGTACGACCCGGAAGCCGTCGTCACGGCGCGCCGCGTGCACCCCGAGCTCGACTACACCGAGAGCGCGACCGATGCCCTGCGTGACGCCGACCTCGTGCTCGTCCTCACCGAGTGGACCGAGTTCCGCGAGCTCGACCCGGCTGTGGCCGCCTCGCTCGTGGCGACGCCCGTCGTGATCGACGGGCGCAACTGCCTCGACCGCGACGCCTGGACGGCTGCCGGCTTCACCTACCGCGGCATGGGCCGCTGAACACCGCGCGGGGGAGCAGCATGACGATCGACGACGCCGTGACGACCGAGGACCCGGTCGTCGACGCTCCCGTGGAGCACCGACGCCGCTTCGGGGCCTTCCACGAGGGACGGCGCCCGTCGCGGGTGTCCCTGCTCGCGAACGGTGCACTGCTCCTCGTCGCCTCGCTGCTCGTCGCCGTGATCGCGTTCCGCACGCGGCTCGAGATGACGAACATCGACGGCATCTCGTACATGTCGATCGCGAAGCAGTACGCCGAGTGGCACTGGGCGGATGCCGTGAACGGCTACTGGTCGCCGATGGTGTCCTGGCTGATGGCGCCGTTCATCGCCGTCGGCGTCGGGCAGACCACGGCCTTCGCGATCGTGAACACGCTGTCCTGCGTCGCCGTGATGGCGATGGGGGCGTGGCTGCTGCTCCGGACGACCGGCAACGGCTGGACCGCCGCGTGGTCGATCGCCGCGACGGCTCCGCTCCTGATGGCGAACGTCAGCCTGCAGACCCCGGACACCCTCGTGCTCGTGTGGTGCCTCGGGTTCCTCTGGGCCCTGCTCGCTGCCGACCGCGCCTGGCACGGCTCGGTGCGACGGATCGTGCTCACCGCGGTGCTGCTCGGGGCCGTGTGCGCGTTCGGGTACTTCACGAAGGCGTTCCTCGTCCCGGTGTTCCTCGTGGTGGTGCCGGTGTGGGCGGTCGTCCGCTGGTTCCAGGACCGCCCCGAGGCCCGCGAGCGCCGGTCCGTCCTGCTGCCCGTCGTCGCCCTCGTCGCCGTGGTCCTCGTCTCCGCGCCGTGGGTCATCGCCCTGTCGGTGAAGTTCGGCGGCATCGAGGTCGGCTCGTCGCTGACCGTGAACGTCTCCGGCAAGTTCAGCGACACGTCGAGCACCGACGGCGACGAGTACCGCATCGCGACGCCGCCGAACGCCCGTGCCGTGTCGCCGAACGAGGACCGCACGCCGTCGATCTACGACGCCGGGATCCTCGAGGCCGAGCGCACGCTGCCAGCGGTGCCGCAGCCGGGCGCCGAGGCCGCTCCGACCGAGAGCCACACCACGACCCTCGTCGGCAAGGTGCGGTACTACGTCGAGCAGCGGCTCGAGGCGTTGCCCTACTACTTCAACCGCATCGGGTCGTTCGCGCCGTTCGCGCTCGCGATCGGCGTCGTCTTCGTCGGCGCGGTCGTGGCGGGCGTCGTGCACTACCGCCGGTTCGTCTTCGCGAGCATCGTCGGCATCTTCTCCGGGGTGTACCTGCTCGGGTACGCGGGGATCGCGACGGTGGACACGCAGGGCGGCAACGCGCGCTACTACCTCCCGCTCTTCATCGGGTCGGTCCTGATCGCCGGTGCGCTCCTGCCCGCGTTCTGGCGGGCGGCTCGTCGGGGACGTCGTGTGCGGCAGGTCGTCGCCGTGGCCGCGTGTGCCGTCCTGGTCGTCGCCGCGTACAGCCAGAACGTCAACGGCGTGAAGGCGCCCTTCTCGACGATGGGCACGCGCCCGTCGGGCATCCCCGTCGGGCAGGTGTTCGGCGGGGTCATCACCCCGGACGAACCGCTCTCGGACCTGCTGCTGGCCAACCACACGCTGCCCGCCGGCAGCACGATCCTCGGGACGAACACCCGGGACGCCACGCTCGTCGCGTTCCGCACCGGCACGCAGATGTACGGCGAACCGGGCCAGGAGTACGACTACCAGGACCCGTCGTTCGTCGCACTGCTCAAGAAGTCGGGCGTGCAGTACTTCCTGAACTACACGAACGCCCTCATCCCGAAGGACCGCGACTACTCGGCGATCGGCACGCTCGAGGACAGCTTCACCGTCCAGCAGACGTGCCAGGACATCCGGTCCGCGCCGGTCCAGGCCTGCCGGGTCGACGTCGTCAAGGTGTCGGGGAACTGACCTCGGTCGGCGTGCTGCGGGTCGGGGTGACCCACACCCGCAGCACGCCGCCGGTCAGCCCGACCGCGACGAGCACCGCGACGACCGCGACCACGGCGAACGGCACCGGGCCCCACGACTCGTAGCGGGCGATGCTCGCGGCCGAGAGCGGTCCGGTCGCGGCGTTCCAGAACCACCCGGCGGCGACCGCGAGGCCCCAGAGCCCGATGGCCGGGAGCGCCACGGCCAACATCCGGGGCAGCACGGCCGTCCCGCGTCCGGGCAGGGGCAGCCGCCGCCACGCCACGGCGCTCAGCACGACGAGGCAGAGCAGCGCCGGGAACAGGTAGCGGCCCTGCGTGCCCGCGACCTCGGTCGTGTCGAGGTACGCCTTCGCGCTGCTCGCGGTCTGCAGGAGCAGCAGGAGCGCGGGGAACAC
This sequence comes from Curtobacterium sp. 320, assembly GCF_031455235.1. Classification (NCBI taxonomy): domain Bacteria; kingdom Bacillati; phylum Actinomycetota; class Actinomycetes; order Micrococcales; family Microbacteriaceae; genus Curtobacterium; species Curtobacterium sp. 320. Next base: position 612,700 of record NZ_JAVDSI010000001.1, read on the forward strand.
CGCGAGTGTCCAGGCGGTGCGCCGGGTCCGGCCACGGCGGAACGCCCAGCCGACGAGCACGACGAGCGCGACGAGCGTCAGGACCGCCGTGAGGAGGTCGCCGATGCTCACCTGCGCGCGCTGCCCCGGGGAGCCCCAGAAGGTCCGGGCGAGGGTGCCCCAGCTGACGTCGAGGAAGTGCCACACCGAGGGCCCCTGGCCGTCGGGGAACGGGCGGTCCGGTCGGATCGCGGCGTAGCCGTCCGGCTGCAGGGTGCGGAACAGCCAGAGGTTGCGCAGCCACCACCACGCGCCGATCACCGCGGCGACGCCGAGGGCGACTGCGGCGCGGAGGACGCGACGGCGGAACGGGACGACACCCGCACCGGCGACGAGGGCCACGACGGCGACGAACGGCACCGCCGGCAGCCCCGTGCCCTTCGTCCAGACGAGCAGCCCGAGCGCGACCCCGAGCCCGACGAGCGTCCGGCGTCGCAGGTCTCCGGTGAGGAGCCGCGTCGCGAGCCACACCACGACGCCGCCGAGCAGGAACGTCAGGGCGTCGTTCGTCACGGAGGCCCCGATCGACGCCAGCTGCGGCGTCGCGAACAGCGCGAGTGCGCCCATCAGGCCCGCCCGCGGCGACCGGGTGACCCGCCGGACCGAAGCCCACGCGAGGAGCGCGAGCGGCGTCACGAGCAGCGCGTCCACGAGCCGGAGCGCGACGAGGGCGTGGTCCCAGCGGAGCGAGCCGTAGTGCAGCACGCGGAGCACGACGGCGTCCACCACGTAGGCCGTCGGCGGGTGCTGCGTCATCTGGTCGACCGTCGTGGAGTCGCCGGGATGCGCCGCGAGCAGCTCGCTCACGGTCGACCACGTCGAGGAGTCCCCGGCGACCTGTTCCCGTTGCGCGGCCTGCACGGCGTTCGACACGTGCAGCGTGCCCGGTGCCGGCCAACCGGACCCGGTGGCGACGTGCACGGCGGCGTCGAGGTGCGCGGGCTCGTCCGGTGCCTGGAACGCCGGCACGACGATCGCCCAGAGCACCAGCCAGAGCCCGAACACCGCCGTCAGGACGGCGACCCACAGCCCCTCGCTCCGCGAGACGACGGGGTGCGGTTCGGACTGCATCGAGCGGACTCCCGGGGTCGGCGACGCCACCCGTGTCGGTGGCGCGTCGAGCCTACTGGCCCACGACCTCGGAACCCGCGGTGGAACCAGTCGTCTCGGCGGCGGGTACGGCCCGGTCGTGTCCGCGCTCGGGGTGGTACACCCACACCTTGTAGAGCCAGAAGCGGAACACCGTGCCGAGCACGAGTCCGATCACGTTGCCCGAGATGTTGTCCGCCAACGCCGAGGTCAGCCCGAGCACGTAGTGCGAGATGCCCAGGCAGCCGAGCGAGATGACCATGCCGCCGAGCGACACGACGACGAACTCGATGCCCTCACGCGTGGCCACCGCCCGCCGCTGCTCGCGGAAGGTCCAGTAGCGGTTGCCCATCCAGTTGACGAAGATGGCCACGATCGTCGAGACGACCTTCGCCCAGAACGGCCCGGAGTGGACCTCGTCCGGGCTGAGCACCGTCGCCCGCAGCACGTTGAAGATGCCGGTGTCGACGACGAACCCCACCGCGCCGACGACGCCGAAGCGTGCCAGTTGGGCCACCAGTCGCCGCACGGTCTCTCCCGGGTCCGTAGAGTTGTCGCTGGTCGTGCTCACGAGGGCCGACCCGCAGGTCGCACAGGACGGCGACCCGAACAGCGATTCTAGACAGCGCGTTCTCGCCGGACGGTGTGAACGACGGAAGGAACACACAGCATGGCGTTGCGCGTCGGGGTCATCGGTGGGGGACAGCTGGCACGGATGATGGTGCCGGCCGCGGTCGAGCTCGGTCTCGACATCCGGGTGCTGGCCGAGGGCCCGGGCATGTCGGCGGCCATCGCGGCCACCGCCGAGGGGGACTACCACGACGCCGCGACCGTGCTCGCCTTCGCGCGGGACGTCGACGTCGTCACCTTCGACCACGAGCACGTGCCGCAGGACGTCCTCCGTGCCCTCGTCGACGCCGGCGTCGCCGTGCACCCCGGCCCGGAGCCGCTCGCCGTCGCGCAGGACAAGATCACCATGCGCACGCGCCTGTCCGAGCTCGGGCTGCCGGTGCCGGACTGGGCCGCCGTGCACGACCCCGACGAGCTGCAGGCGTTCCTCGACGACCACGGTGGACGTGCCGTCGTGAAGACCGCGCGTGGCGGGTACGACGGCAAGGGCGTCCGGGTGGTCACCGACCCGGCCGACGTCGCCGACTGGTTCATCGCCGTCGCCGAGGCCGGCGGCGAGCAGGCGCTCCTCGTCGAGGAACTCGTGCCGTTCACCCGCGAGCTCGCCCAGTCCGTCGCCCGACGCCCCTCCGGCGAGGTCGTCGCATGGCCGCTCGTCGAGACCGTGCAGCGCGACGGCGTCTGCGCCGAGGTCTTCGCCCCCGCCCCCGACAGCGCCGGACGCATCGCCGACATGGCCGAGGACATCGCCGTGCGGATCGCGACGGAGCTCGGCGTAACGGGTGTCCTCGCGGTGGAGCTGTTCCAGACCGACGACGAGCGCATCCTCATCAACGAGCTCGCGATGCGCCCCCACAACACCGGTCACTGGACGATCGACGGCGCCACGACGAGCCAGTTCGAGCAGCACCTGCGTGCCGTGCTCGACCTGCCGCTCGGCGCCACCGGGTCGTTCGCCCCGGCCGCGGTCATGATCAACGTGCTCGGCGGTCCGGCGGACGGCGACCTCGCGGCGCGGTACCCGGGTGCGCTCGAGGCGTTCCCCGAGGCCAAGTACCACTTCTACGGAAAGGCTCCCCGGCCGGGTCGCAAGATCGGGCACGTGACCGTCATCGGCGACGACCTCGACGACGTCACGTACCGCGCCCGGTCCGCAGCGGCCCACTTCGACGACTGAGGCCGCGGTCCGCGCGGACGGTGCGCTCGGACGGTCCGCAGAAGGGCGGACACCCGCTCGGGTGGCACCCGATCTGGCGTGTGTACCCCCGCGCGTCGGCGTGCTCCCATGGACGGGACAGGGTCCACCGTCCACAGGGAGTACGTCATGCGCCGCGCCAGTGTGTTCGCCACCACGGGAGCGGTGAGCGCCTTCGTGGCGCTCGCCGCGGGAGCGCTCACGCCGACCACCGCCGTCGCGGCGACGAGCGCCGCCACGATCCGTGCGGCCGCTGCGTCGTCCCTCTACGCCTCCGGTCCCTACCGTTCCGACACGAGCGAGGCGGCGAAGCAGGCGACCGCCCTCGCGACGACCGACCCGAGCGGCGCGGCCGCGGCGAAGACCATCGCGCAGTACCCGGTCGCGATCTGGCTCGGGGACTGGACGCAGGGGGCGACCCTGACGCGGACGATCGACGCCGCGATCGCGGGTGCCGAGCGCACCGGCACGACCGCGGTCTTCGTGACCTACGCCATCCCGCAGCGTGACTGCGGCGGGTACTCCGCCGGCGGCTTCGACGAGGCGACCTACGACGCGTGGGTCGACCAGATCGTCGCCCGGGTCGCCGGGCACCGGGCGGCCGTGATCGTCGAGCCGGACTCCCTCGCGATGCTCAGCAACAGCGCGTGCAGCGAGACCCTCGACGCCCAGCGGTACCGCATCCTCGCCCGCGAGGTCGCTGCCTTCACGGCGGCGGGCGTGCCGGCCTACCTCGACGCGGGGAACTCGAACTGGGTCCCGCCGGCGGTGATGGCGTCCCGGCTGAACAGCGCCGGGGTCCAGCGCGCGCGGGGCTTCTTCACGAACGTCGCGAACTACTACCCGACCGCGCAGGAGCAGGCCTACGCTGAGAAGGTCTCCGCGGCCACGGGCGGGTCCCACTACGTGATCGACACCTCCCGGAACGGCCAGGGCTGGCGCGGCACCTGGTGCAACGGTCCCGGCTCCGGGCTCGGCACCTCACCGCGGGTGGTGTCGGACGGTTCGGCCCTCGACGCGCTGCTGTGGGTGAAGACCCCCGGTGCGAGCGACGGCACGTGCAACGGCGGACCGGCGGCGGGGAAGTGGTGGTCGTCCTTCGCGAAGTCCCTCGTGGCGAACGCGCGGCTCGGGACGCCGGTCGCCACGGCTGCTCCGGCTCGGACCGCTCCGTCCGTCGCGCCGACCGCGCACCGGGACTCGGTCGCGTCGGCCGCGAAGCGGCGCGTCACGGTGTCGGGGTGGACGTTCGACCGCGACGACCTCACGAAGCCGGTCACCGTGCGCGTCACGGTCGGCGGGAAGGTGGTGGGGACCGCCACTGCGGACGCCTCGCGGCCGGACGTCGACCGGGTGCACCGGGCCGGGCGGAACCACGGGTTCCGGGCGACCGTGGCGGTGTCGAGCGGGAAGCGGAGCGTGTGCCTGACGGCGGTCGGGATCGGCCGGGGCGGGGACACCGCGATGGGGTGCACGACCGTCACGGTCCGCTGACGCCACCGGATCGCGGGAGGATGGGCGCATGCCGCGTGATCTCGTCCGCCGTGCCGCCCGTCGACTCCGTCGCTCCCTGACCGGGGCGCGGTCGGCCCCGGCCACGGAACCCGTGCGACTGCCGGTCCTCGGCTACGTCGTGGCCGGGGGCGGTGGGGCGCACCCCGCCTCGGCGCACGTGCGGGTCGTCCGCCGCACCGAGCACCTCGCGCGCACCGGTGCGGCCGAGGTCCGGCAGGTCGACCCCGCCGCGTTCGTCGACGGGACCGACACGACCGACTACCGGGCCGTCCTCGTGCAGCGGGACGCCCTGCCGCGGGACCTCGTGGCACCCTTCCTGGCCGCTGCCGCCGAGCGGGGGACCCGGACCGCTGCCGAGGTCGACGACGACTTCTTCACGGACTCCGGCCGCGACCGTCTGGCCCGGGCCGAGTACGACCCGGACCGGCTGGCCTCGATCGACGCCCTCGTGCGCGGCGCCGACCTCGCGGTCGTCAGCACCGAGGAGCTCGCAGCGCTCGTGCGGCCGCTCGCGCACCGGGTCGTGGTGGTCCGGAACGCCCTGGACCCGACGATCTGGACCCCGGGCGAGCCGGCCGCCGACGACGTTCGCCCCGCCGACGAGCACCGGGTGCTCTACATGGGGACGCTCACGCACGGCGCCGACCTCGAGCTGCTCCGGGACGTCTTCACCGACCTGACCGCACCCGACGGCACGCCGATCCGCCTCGAGGTGATCGGCGTGACCGAGGACGCCGACGATCCCGGCTGGTACCGCCGCGTCGAGGTGCCGGACGGCCACTACCCGGCGTTCGCCCGCTGGCTCGTCGACCACCGGCAGCGCTGGCGCGCAGGCGTCGCTCCGCTGCGGGACGAGGAGTTCAACCGGGCGAAGAGCGACCTCAAGGCGCTCGAGTACACCGCGCTCGGGCTCCCCGCGGTCGTCTCCGACCGGCCGTCCTACCGGGACGCGCGCGGGCACGGCGTCGTGGCCGTGCCGGACGACGTCGGTGCCTGGCGCGACGCGGTCCGGAGCGCCGTCGCCTCCGGGTCCGCCGACGCCGTGGCCGCCCGCTGGGTCCGCGACGAACGGACGATCGGCGACGACGGGGACGCCTGGCGGTCCGCTCTGCTCGACTAGGCTCGTCGCGTGACCGACACCGCAGCCCCCGCCCAGCCGCTCGTCTCGATCATCATGGGGTCGGACTCCGACTGGCCGACGATGCGCGCCGCGGCGGACATGCTGACCGAACTCGGCATCCCGTTCGAGGCCGACGTCGTGTCCGCCCACCGCACGCCCGACAAGATGACGCGGTTCGCCCGCGGCGCCGCTGCCCGGGGCATCCGCGTGGTCATCGCCGGCGCCGGTGGGGCGGCGCACCTGCCGGGCATGGTGGCCTCGATGACGACGCTCCCGGTGATCGGCGTGCCCGTGCAGCTCGCGCGCCTCGACGGACTCGACTCGCTGCTGTCCATCGTGCAGATGCCCGCCGGCATCCCGGTGGCGACGATGGCGATCAACGGAGCGGCGAACGCCGGGCTCCTCGCCGCGCGCATCATCGGCTCGGCCGACCCCGCGATCGCGGCGCGCCTCGGCGAGTACGCCGAGGGGCTCGAGCAGCTCGTCGAGGAGAAGGCGCAGCGCCTGCGCGACTCGCTCTAGCCGGCGGCACCCCGGCAGCAGGGACCGACCGCTAGAGGTCGGCGTGCAGCTGCCAGGTCTCGGCAGCCGAGTCCTTCCAGTCGTACATGCGCGCCCGGTCCGGACCCGCGACGGCCAGCTGCCCGGCGAGCAGCGGGTCGTTGACGACCTGGTAGACCGCCTGCGCCAGGCGTTCGGGGTAGGAGTCGCGGGGATCGCGGGCGACCGTCACACCGGCGTCCGAGGCGACCTCGCGCACGGCGTCGTCGTCCGAGTGCACGACGGGCGTGCCGAAGCTCATCGCCTCGATCACGGGGAGCCCGAACCCCTCGGCGAGGCTCGGGAACACGAACACCGTCGCCCGGTCATACGCCACGGCGAGGTCCTGGTCGTCGATCCGGCCGAGCACCTTCACGCGGTCGCGGGACAGCCCTGCGCGCTCCGCGGTGCCGTACACGTCGACGTCGCCCCAGCCGTCCGGGCCGGCGATCACGAGCGGGACGTCGGCGGGGGCGTCCGGGTGTGCCATCGCCTCGATCAGGTACTGCAGGCCCTTCCGGGGTTCGAGCGTGCCGACCGCGAGCACGTAGCGCTCCGGCAGGCCGAGCCGCTCGGCACGGAGGTCGGCGTCGACGGGGGTCCGCAGCCGCCCGCTCGGCGCCCCGCCGATGACCCGGAGCCGTTCGTCGAAGCGGTGGATGCCGTTCAGCGTCGCCGCGACCGCGTGGGTCGGCACGACGACGGCGTCGGCGTGCTTCCACGCACGCTTCACCATCGCCCGGTGGAAGTGGACGCCGCGGGGTGTGAGGGTCTCGGGGTGGGTCCACGGCACGGTGTCGTGCACGGTGACCACCGTCTGCCGGCCCGGATCGCTGAACCGGTCGTGCTTGACGAGGGGCGCGAGCACGCTCGGCGAGTGCACCATGCCGCGTCCGACGCCGCCGACGAAGCCGCCCTGCCACGCGAGCGAGAGCTCACGGCGGGGGAGCGCCAGGCGGTCGAGGTCGCCGAGACCGGGGAGCAGCGTGCGGATGTGCGCGAGCTCGTCCTTGCCGACCGCCGAGACGATGCCGGCGACGTCGGCACCCTCCGGGGCACCCGCGATGAGGTGCCGTGTCAGTTCTTCGGCGTACCGACCGATGCCGCCGGGGACGGGGGCGACGATCTGGTCCACGACGACGTGGAGTGTTGTCATGCGGTGCGCCTCCTCGTGGTGCTGTGGTGCGCACTGCGCGGCCGGAAGCCGACCATATCAGTCCGCGCGGGGAGGGACCGGGGCGCCGGATCGGGGCGTGGCGGCGGCGGTCACGCGGCGGTGCCGGGCGGCGAGGGCGGCCCCGACACCGGCGAGCACGACGTCGCCGATCGTCATGAAGACCCGGCTGATGACGGCGAGCGCGAGGGGGGCGGAACCCCCGGCGACGCTGCCGAGCAGGAGCACGAGGATGCCCTCACGGGGGCCGATGCCGGCGGGGGCGATGACCACGATGAAGCCGACGAGCCAGGCGACGGCGTACGCACCCACGGCCACCGGGAACAGGGTCGGGGAGTCGGCGCCGAAGACCCGGAGCACGACCGTGGCCTGCACGCCGTACGCGATCCACATGACGAGCGACCAGACGAGCGACATGACCGTGCCGGACCAGGTCAGCGTGGTGTCCTGCGGCGGGCGGCGGAGCACCCGGAAGGCGATCGCGATGAGCCGACCGAGCACGGGCGGGGTGAGGCACACCAGGCCGACGACGATCACCGGGATGAGCCACCAGAAGGTCGCGAACCCGGTCGACGAGGCGAGCAGGACGGCGACGATCCCGACGACCGCGGCCGTGACCATGCTGACGAGCATCGAGGCCAGCGCCGCGACCGCGCTGCCGGTGCGCTGCAGTCCGTGCGCACGCCCGAGCTCGGCCTGGGCGGCGATCGACCACACACCGCCGGGGATGTACTTGCCGAGCTGCCCGACGAAGAAGATCGAGGACGCCGCGGCCAGGCGCACCCGGTACCCGCTGGCGGCCATCATCGCGCGCCAGGACAGCATGTTCGCGACGAGGGCGACGATGGTGAAGACGATGCCGACGACCACCGTGAGGGCGTCGAGCCGCACGAAGTCACGGGCGATGTCGTCCCACTGCTTCGCGATGCTCCACACCAGGAACACGACGGCCACGACCGCTGCAGCCCACTTCACGACGGTCAGCACGCGAGCGCGCCGACCGGTCGTCGGCACCGCGCCCGTGGCGACGTCGGAGGAGGTGTCGAGCGGGTCCGGTGACCCTGCGGCCGACCCCGTAGGCTGTTGTGCGTCCATCGACCGACAACTCTAAGGGAGCGCGCTGGATGCGACCCGATCCGGATCCCCGTCCGACCCTCCTCGTCGCCGCGTCGACCTTCCCGGCCGAGGCCGGCGACGGCACGCCCGGCTTCGTCCTCGACCTCGCGACCGCCCTCTCGGACGAGTACCGCGTCGTCGTCGTCGCCCCGATGACGAAGGGCGCCCGCGCGCACCAGCGGATCGGTGACGTCGAGGTCCGTCGGTACGGGTACTTCCCGGCCCGGTGGCGCGACCTGGCGGACGGCGCGATCGTCGACAACCTCAAGGCGAAGAAGTCCCGCTGGCTCCAGGTCCCGTTCTTCTTCGGCTCGATGGCCGCCGCGCTCCGCCGGGAACGCCGGCGCTCGCAGCCCGACGTCGCCCTGCTGCACTGGATCATCCCGCAGGGTGCCGTCGGCCAGCTCGTGCTCGGTGACCTGCCCCGCGTGGTGACCACGCTGGGCGGCGACCTGTACGCCCTGCGCAACCCGGTCCTCCAGCGGGTCAAGCGCTCCGTGATCCGCAGCGCCGCGTCGGTCACCTGCATGAGCACGGACATGGCGCGCGAACTCGGCAAGCTCGGCGCCCGCGACGACCAGGTGCACGTCGTGCCGATGGGCGTCGACCTCGAGCCGATCACCCGCGCGGTCGCGCGCGAGACCCGCGTCCCCGGCCGGGTGCTCTTCGTCGGCCGGCTCGTCGAGAAGAAGGGCGCGATCGTGCTGCTCGACGCCCTCGACCGGATGGCCGAGCAGCCGGCCGAGGTCGCCGTCGTCGGCGACGGTCCGCTCCGCGCGCAGCTCGAGGCCCGTGCCGGGTCCGCCGTCACGTTCCTCGGCGCCCGCAGCAAGGAGGACCTCGCGTCCGAGTACGCCAAGGCCCGCATCGCGCTCTACCCGTCCGTGCCCGCCGCGAACGGCGACCGCGACGGCCTGCCCGTCGCCCTGCTCGAGGCGATGTCCGCCGGCTGCGCGATCGTCGCGTCGGCCGTGCCCGGCATCGTCGACGTCATCGAGGACGGCGTGAACGGCCTGCTCGTCGAGCCCGGCGACGCTGCGGCGCTCGCAGCGGCGGTGGACCGCCTGCTCGCCGACCCCGAGCTCGCCGAGCGGCTCGGCCGTGCCGCGGCCGAGACGGCGGCCGCGCACACCGTGGACGCCGTCGGTGACCGGTACCGCGGACTGCTGGCGGCCGCGCGCCGCTGACGCGCGTCCCTGCGGGTCAGGAGGGGGCCCCACCAGCCGGTACCGGCGCACCGCGCCAGCGGGGTGACGGCCGTGTCTGGAGGGACGGTGCGTGCCCGCACCGCGCCTCCTGGACCGCATCAGGTCACCGTGAGAACGACGCGAGCTTCCGCTTGAGCTGCTGGTCGATGTACGGCTCCAGCGACTTCGCCCAGGTACCCGTGATGTGGCTCGTGTCGCGGTAGACGAGCACACCGCCGATCACGGCCGGGCAGGTGGTGTCCGTGCAGTAGTACTTCGTCAGGTCGAGCACGCTGCCCGTGCCTCCGGCGGCGGTGAACGCCGCCATGGCCTCGGCCGACGAGTCGGTCTGGGCGAGGGCCACGGACCGCGGGTTGTCGCAGGACGAGTCGGTCGGGCCGGTCATCCGGCTCACGCACGCCACGACGTCGCGTCGGGGGACCGGGTTGTCGCGGACCGCGATCACGGGGAGGTCGTCGCCCGCAGCCTGCTGCCAGGCGTCGAGGAGACCGGCGCGGGTGGCGTCGTCGCGCTGCTGGCCCTCGGGGGCGTCCACCGGCATCTGGGTCGTCGAGTGCGCGACGATCAGGGCGTCGGCGTCCCGGTGCTGCTCGACGAACGCGATCGCCTGCTGCTTCCAGCGGTCGCAACCGCGACCCGAGGCCGGGCTCAGGGACTGCTGGTGCGCGGTCGTCAGGTAGCACCCGCCGATGCCGGCGAGGTCGATCCGCCAGTCGTTCTTCGCGGCCAGGTCGCGGTAGACGCCCAGCAGGGTGTTGCTGTGCGAGTCGCCGATGACGAGGAGGTGCTTCGAGTAGCCGGTGGTCTTGCCGAGCACGCAGGTCTCGAAGCGCCCGCTCCAGCACTTCTTGATGTTCGGGTCCGGCTCGTCGGGTGACGGGTTCGGGTCGTCCTCCTTGGCGGCGGACGGCGCCGGGACACGGACGTCGGCGAGCTTCGGGTCCACGCACGGCTTCGCTGCGCTGATCTGCGCCGCAGCCCCGAAGCACGAGACCTCGCCGTCCTGCAGGCGCTTCGTGAAGGTCGCGGCCTGGACCTCCTGGACGTGCACGGCGGTCAGCGTCGAGACGCCGAGTGCCGCGACGACCACGGTGCAGACGACGCCGAGGACGGCGACGCGACGCGGGCGCAGGGTGCGCACCCAGCCGGAGAAGCGGAGCGGCTCCTCGAACCACACCGTCGTGACCGCCGCGAGGACGAGCGAGACCACCAGGACCGCGAGCTTGCTCTTCCAGCCGAGCGGGTGGTCGAGCCAGATCGGCACGATGACGACGAGCGGCCAGTGCCACAGGTACAGCGAGTACGAGATGCGCCCGACGAACGCGATGGGGCGGACCGCGCCGAGGAGCTCGAAGAGCGTGCCGGCACCGAACGTCACCATCAGGGTCGCGCCGACGACCGGGAGCGCGGCGGCGATGCCGGGGAACGGCGTCGTCGGGGTGATCACGACGAGCGAGGCGAGGAGCGCGAGCGCGCCGACGATCGCGGCACCCGAGCGGACGAACCGGGCCACGACCGTGTGCGGTGCGGGGAGCGCGACGGTCGCCGCCAGCCCGCCGAGCGCGAACTCCCACGCGCGGGTGGCCGTCGAGAAGTAGGCGACGCCGGGGTTCGTGTTCGTCTGCACGATGCACCAGACGAGCGAGACCACGACGACGGTGCCGAGCAGGATCCGTGCCGTGGTGGTGGGGGAGACGCGCTTCCGCACGACGAGCGTGAGCAGGAGCAGCAGGAGGGGCAGCGCGATGTAGAACTGCTCCTCGACCGAGAGCGACCAGAAGTGCTGGAACGGCGAGGCCTGGTTGTCGGCGTCGAGGTAGTCGACCGAACTGGCCGCCAGCTCCCAGTTCTGCGCGTAGACCGTCGAGGCGATCAGCTCGCGGCCGTACTGCGACCAGAGGGCGCTCGGGACGACGAGGAGCACCGCGGCGCCCGTCGCGAGGATCGTCAGGAACGCGCCGGGCAGCAGCCGCTTCGCCCGCCGGGACCAGAACTGCCCGAGTCGGATCCGGCCGGTGGAGAGCTGCTCGCGCAGCAGGTGGCCGGTGATGAGGTAGCCCGAGATGACGAAGAAGACGTCGACGCCGACGAACCCGCCGTGCAGCCGGTTCGGCCACAGGTGGTAGACGACGACGGCGAGGACTGCGAACGCCCGGAGCCCCTGGATGTCCCAGCGGGTAGTGTCCCGAGCGCGGTGTGCGGGTCCGCGCGGGTCCTCGGTTGCAGTGGTCACTGACGAAATCCTACGAGTTGTCGTGCGATCCTCGGAAACGGACGCGGCTTCGGGGACGTTCAGATCCGGGCGGCACGCAGGGCGTCGACGGTGTTGCGGACGCCCTGGCCGAAGTCGGTGAAGTCGCGGGCGTCCACGGTCGGCAGCACCCGGGAGGCGAACCGGAGGTCGAGGCCCTGGTAGGTCGCCGAGGGGTCGGCACCGTGGCGGACGTCGAGGGGTTCCCCGAAGGCGTCCTCGACCGCGGCGACGACCTCGGTGATGGTGGCGCTGCGGCCGGAGGCGAAGATCTTGGTGACGGCGGTGCCGGCGGCGGTCGACCGTTCGGTGGTGTCCAGCGCGTCCAGCACCATCGCCGCCGCGTCGTCGATGTAGAGGTAGTCCCGCGTCGTCTCCGTCGGGACGTAGATCGACGACGGCCGGCCCTCGAGGTGCGCGAGCGCCAGCTGCGACACGAGCCCCTGCGCCTTGCCGAGGTTCGCCCCCGGCCCGTACAGGTTCGAGAACCGTCCGATGAGCAGCCGCGCACCGGTCGACCCGGCCCAGGTGCGGAACCGCGCTTCCGACGCGAGCTTCGACCGGCCGTACGGCGCGAGCGGAGCCGGCTCGGAGTCCTCGTCGAAGGGGGCCGGCGAGGAACCCGCGTAGACGGCACCCGCCGAGGACGCGAAGAAGAGCGTGCCCGGAGCGGCCTCGTCGCCCGCGAGGGTCTCGAGCACCCGCCCGATGAGCTGCTGCTCGGCCTCGAACACCTCCGCACCGGTCGCGACGACCCCCGTCCCGGCGCACCAGACGACGCGCCAGGGGGAGTCCGGCGTGCGGACGCCCCGGATCGCCGTCACGAGCGCCTCGACCGCGGCGTCCTGGTCGTCCCAGGGCACCGAGGCCGCGCGGACGTCGGTCCCCGGTGCCGCCTCGGCCGCCGCACGACGGACCGCGCGCCCGAGGAAGCCTCCGGAGCCGACGACGAGCGTCGCCGGGGTCGACGAGGCCGTCACGCTGCGAAGACCCCGGCGGCCGTCGCCGCGTGCAGCGCCTCGCGCCAGTCGCGCATCGGCGCCAGGCCCGCGCGGGACCAGCCGTCGTGCCCGAGCACGCTGTACGCCGGACGCGGCGCGGGACGCACGAAGGCGGCGCTGTCGGTCGGGAGGACGCGGTCCGGGTCGAGCCCGTTCTCGGCGAAGATCGCCTTGGTGAAGTCGTACCAGGACCCCTGGCCCGAGTTCGTGCCGTGGTAGGTGCCAGCCGGGGCATCCGCGTCGACGAGCTCGACGATGCGCGCCGCGAGGTCACCCGTCCACGTCGGCTGCCCGACCTGGTCGGTCACGACGGACACCGTGTCGTGCGTCTGCGCGAGCCGGAGCATCGTCGCCGCGAAGTTCGGCCCGTGCGCGCCGTAGATCCACGCGGTCCGCACGATGTACGACGAGTCCGGAGCGATCCGGCGGACGTGTGCCTCGCCCTCGGCCTTGGTCCGGCCGTAGGCGTTCAGCGGGTCCGTCGGGGCGTCCTCGGCGTAGGGCGCGGTGCCGTTGCCGTCGAACACGTAGTCCGTCGAGATCGTCACGAGCTTCGCGCCGTGCCGGACGGCCGCCTCGGCGAGGAGCCTCGGGCCCGTCGCGTTGACCGCTGCGGCGTCGGACTCGTGCGTCTCGGCGTCGTCGACCTTGGTGTACGCGGCCGAGTTGATCACGACGTCGTGGCCGGCGACGGCGGCGTCGACCGCGTCGGGGTCCGTGATGTCGAGGTCGGCGCGACCGAGCGCGGTGACGTCACGACCCTGCAGCGCGAGCTGCAGGTCGCGACCGAGCATGCCGGCGGCGCCGGTGATCAGGGTGCGGGTCATCGTGACGTCCGGGCTCAGGCGAGCGCCGCGCGCTCCTTGAGGGGCTCCCACCACGCGCGGTTGTCGCGGTACCACTGGACGACGTCGGCGAGACCCTGCTCGAACGGCACCTGCGGCTCGTAGCCGAGCTCCGCCTGGATCTTCGAGATGTCGACCGAGTAGCGGAGGTCGTGGCCGAGGCGGTCGGCGACGCGGTCGACGTACGACCAGTCCTTGCCGGTCGCGTCGAGCAGCAGCTGGGTGAGCTCCTTGTTGGTGAGCTCGGTGCCGCCGCCGATGTTGTAGATCTCGCCCGCGCGGCCCTTGGTGAGCACCAGCGCGATGCCACGGGTGTGGTCGTCGACGTGCAGCCAGTCGCGGATGTTGTTGCCCTCGCCGTAGAGCGGGACGTGCTTGTCGTCGATGAGGTTCGTGACGAACAGCGGGATGACCTTCTCGGGGAAGTGGTACGGCCCGTAGTTGTTCGAGCAGCGCGTGATCGAGAGGTTCAGCCCGTGCGTGCGGTGGTAGCTGCGGGCGAGCAGGTCGCTGCCGGCCTTCGACGCCGAGTACGGCGAGTTCGGCTCGAGCGGACGCTCCTCGTCCCACGAGCCCTCGCTGATGGAGCCGTAGACCTCGTCGGTGGAGACGTGCACGAAGCGCTCGGTGCCGTGTCGGAGCGCGGCGTCGAGCAGCCGCTGGGTGCCGACGACGTTCGTCTCGACGAAGATGCCGGAGTCGCGGACCGAGCGGTCGACGTGGGACTCGGCGGCGAAGTGCACGATGGCGTCGATGCCGGGGATGACCTCGTCGAGCTTGGCCGCGTCGCGGATGTCGCCCTGCACGAAGGTGTAGCGCGGCGAGTCCGCGACGGGGGCGAGGTTCTCGAGGTTGCCCGAGTAGGTCAGGGCGTCGTAGACGACGACCTCGGCGCCCTCGAGTCCGGGGTACGCGTCCTGCAGGGTGCGACGGACGAAGTTCGAGCCGATGAAGCCGGCTCCGCCGGTGACGAGGATCTTCACGAGGTCAGGTTCCTTTTCGGAGTCGGTGACGTTGGATCGATGGACGAGTGTAGCGGGGCGTCCCGGAGCACCAGGTTCCGGCGGGCCTCGACGAACGCCCAGACCACCGCGACGGCGGCGAGGAGCAGCACCACGACGAAGCCGTACCGGCCGGCGGGCGTCAGGTTCACGAGTCGACCGAGACCGGCGACCGTGACCTGCAGGTGGGTGTTCTCGTAGAAGCCGCGGTAGGCGACCGTCAGGCCGTAGAGCCCGATCACGGGGAAGCCCCACAGCGCGAAGGAAGCGACACGGCCGCGTTCCGGTGCGCTCGTCACGAGGTTCCGCCACGCGATCGCGCTGACGGCGATGAGCGGGACGAGCCCGATGAACAGGTAGCGGCCCTGTGCACCGGCGATGAGCTGCGTGTCGTCGTAGGAGGAGAAGTTGTTCTGCAGCTGGATCACGAGCGTCAGCGCCGGCAGGACGAGCAGCACGATCGCCGTGCTGCGCTGCGCGGTGCGACGGAACGCCCACCCGACGATCACGGCGAGGGCGATCACGGTCAGGGAGTCCGTGAGGATCTGCGTCATCGGGTAGCGGAGCGCACCGAACTGGCCCCAGAACGACGAGGTGAGGCGGTCCCACTCGACGTTCATGAACTCGCCGAAGTTGGCGCTCGTCTCGCGGCCCCACGGCTTGTCCTGGCGGACGGCGCTCACGCCGTCGGGCTGGAGCGTGCCGAAGAGGACCAGGTTGCGGATCCACCACCACGAGCCGGCCGCGGCGACGATCGCGCCGGCGACGGCGGTCCGGCCGATGCGGGCACCCCACGACAGGGTCCCGTGGCCGGCGACGAGCAGGGCGATCGCGACGAACGGCACCGTCGGCAGCCCGGTGCCCTTCACCGAGCACACCGCGGCGACGGCCACCCCGAGCCACACGACGATGCGCCACCGGTGGTCGCCGGTGAGGGCCCGGGCGGCGAGCCACGAGATCACGGCACCGAGCACGATGACGGGCGCGTCGTTCGTGACGGACGAGCCGATCTGCGCCAGCTGCGGCACGGCGAACAGGGCGAGGACGCCCACGATCGCGGTGCGCGGCGAGCGGGTGACCCGCCGGACGGTCGCCCACGTCAGGAACGGCAGCGGGAGCAGCATCACGACGTCCATCAGGCGCAGGGCCATGACGCCGATGTCCCAGCGCAGGTGGAAGAACCCGATCGCCTTGAGGACGACCGCACCGACGCCGTAGTACGTCGGCGGGTGCTGCGACATCTGGTTGACGAAGTCGTGGTTGCCCGGGTTCTCCGCGGTGAGTTGCGCGACGGTCTCACGGTCCGCCGCGGCGACGTTCGTGGACTGCCCCTGCTCGACGTACGTCGTCTTGAGCAGGTCCATGTCGCCCGGCGCCGGCCACCCCTTGCCGAGCGCGAGCTGTTCGGCGGCGTCGAAGTGCGCTGCCTCGTCCGGGGCCGCGAACATCGGCGTCAGGAAGGCCCACAGCGTGAGCAGCAGCGCGAACGCAGCCGTCAGTGCGATGACGGCGCGTCGTTCCCCCCGGGTCACCGGCAGAGCGGCGGTGACCTCAGTCGCCATAGCGCTGGAGTTTCTGCAGGTCGAGCTGTTCCTCGGCCAGCGTGCGGTTGAGCCGCGTGAGGTCGGCGACGACGCCGATCACGATGCTGAGCACCGCGGTGATGAGCAGGACCACCCCGAGGATGATCGACTGCAGGTGGTTGCCGCCGGTGTGCATCGCGAGGAGCACGAGGTACCGGACGAGCGGCCACGCCCCGAGCGCGCCGAGGATCGCCGCGACCCAGAGGAAGAGCGCCATCGGGCGGTACATCAGGTACACGCGGGCGATCGCCGACCCGGACTGGAACATGTGCTGCCAGATGTTCTTGAACAGGCGGGACTCGCGCGTCTTCGGGTTCGTCGTGATCGGGATCGACGCGATCGCCAGGCGCTTGTACCCGGCCTGCACGATCGTCTCCATGCAGTAGCTGAAGCGCGTCACGATGTTGAGGCGGATGAGCGAGTACTTCGAGTACGCGCGGAACCCGCTCGCGGCGTCCGGCAGGTCGAGACCCGCCGCGCGCGAGGCGACCCACGAGCCGAAGCGCTGCATGAGCTTCTTGAACCCGGAGAAGTGCTCGATCGTCCGGGTCTGGCGGTCGCCGATCACGATCTCGGCTTCCTTGCGGAGGATCGGCTGGACCAGCTCGGCGATGTGCGCCTGCGGGTACTGGTTGTCACCGTCGGTGTTCACGACGATGTCGGCACCGTGGAGCAGCGCGTAGTCGACGCCGTCCCGGAACGACCGGGCGAGGCCCATGTTCGTGGTGTGGTGCACGAAGTGCCGGACACCGTGCTCCTTGGCGACCTCGACCGTGCGGTCGGTGCTGCCGTCGTTGATGACCAGGATCTCGATCTCGTCGATGCCGTCGATCTGCTTCGGGATCGAGTCGATGACGCTGGCGAGGGTGTTCTCCTCGTTGAGGCAGGGGATCTGGACGAATAGCTTCACGGGCTCGCTTGGTCTCGTTTCGGGAGTCGGCAGTGCGCAGAACCATGACAGCCTATGCGAACTCGCGCCTTGCTAGGCTTCCCCGGTGCAGATCCGCGAACTGAAGATCCCCGGCGCGTGGGAGTTCACGCCCGTCCAGCACGGCGACGCACGAGGAGCATTCCTCGAGGCGTACCGGGCCGACGTCCTCGAGGAGACGGTCGGCCACCCGCTCGACCTGCGGCAGGTGAACATGTCGATCTCGGCGGCCGGCGTCGCACGGGGCATCCACTACGCCCTCGTCGCACCGAGCCAGGCGAAGTACGTCACCGCCGTCCGCGGGGCGTTCATCGACTACATCGTCGACATCCGCGTCGGCTCCCCGACGTTCGGGCAGTGGGACTCGGTCCGCATCGACGACGTCGACCGCAAGGCGGTGTACCTGTCCGAGGGGCTCGGGCACGCGATCGTCGCGCTCGAGGACCAGTCGACGGTGAACTACCTGGTCAGCGCGCACTACAACCCCGAGCGCGAGAAGGGGATCACGATCCTCGACCCGACCGTGGGGCTCACCCTGCCGGACGGGCTCGGCGAGCCGGTCCTCTCCGAGAAGGACACCAGCGCACCGACCCTCGAGCAGGCTGCCGCCGCAGGGCTGCTCCCCACCTACGAGGAGTGCTTGGCCTACACCGAGTCCCTCCGTACGACGAAGTAACGAAGCAAAGGACGCACCCGTGAAGGGCATCATCCTCGCCGGGGGTTCCGGCACCCGTCTCTGGCCGATCACCAAGGGCATCAGCAAGCAGCTCATGCCGATCTACGACAAGCCGATGGTCTACTACCCGCTGTCGACGCTGATGATGGCCGGCATCCGCGAGGTGTTGGTCATCACGACGCCGGAGTACAACGACCAGTTCCGCGCGCTCCTCGGCGACGGCTCGGCCCTCGGCATGGACATCCAGTACGCCGTGCAGCCGAGCCCGGACGGCCTCGCGCAGGCCTTCGTCATCGGCGAGGACTTCATCGGCGACGACAGCGTCGCGCTGGTCCTCGGCGACAACATCTTCCACGGCACGGGCCTCGGCACGAACCTCCGCAAGAACACCGAGGTCGAGGGCGCGACGATCTTCGCCTACCACGTGGCCGACCCGAAGGCGTACGGCGTCGTCGAGTTCGACGACAGCTTCACCGCGGTCTCCATCGAGGAGAAGCCGACCGAGCCGAAGTCGAACTACGCCGTCCCCGGCCTGTACTTCTACGACAACAAGGTCATCGAGATCGCGAAGACGATCGAGCCGAGCGCCCGCGGGGAGCTCGAGATCTCGACCGTGAACGAGCGCTACCTCGACGCCGGCGAGCTCGGCGTGCAGGTCCTCGACCGCGGCACGGCCTGGCTCGACACCGGCACGTTCGAGTCGATGATGCAGGCGTCCGAGTACGTCAAGGTGATCGAGGACCGTCAGGGCTTCAAGATCGGCTGCATCGAGGAGATCGCCTGGCGCAACGGCTGGATCGACGACGCACAGCTCGCCGACCTCGCCGCCCCGCTCGTCAAGGGCGGCTACGGCGTCTACCTCCAGCGGCTCCTCTCCGCCTAGTCACCCCGTGGCGCCCGGCTCTGGTTGGTTCGGTCGACGCCGCCGTCGCGACGCGACGCCCTCCGGCCCCGATGCGGTCCAGGAGGCGCGACACCCGTCCGCGACGGCGGCGCAGCCCGAGCGGGTGGCCGGGTTCGACGGCCCGGCGCAGGTCCGGCAGACCGGCGTCACCGTGCTCCTCGTCAGCCGGTCCGACCGGCACGACCGGTTGCCCGCGATGGTCATCGCTGCCCGGACCGCCTTCGGTCCCGAGGTGGACGTCCGTGCCGTGGCCTACGTCGCGGACGCCTCCCCGGTCCTGCCGTCGCCCCGGGGCGTGCCGTGGGTGCGGCCGGACGCCGTCGACGGCATCGGATCGGCCGTGAACGCCGGGGTCGTCGGTGGGGTGCGGGGCGTGCTCGTCGTGGTGGACTCGACGGTGGGCGTCACCGACCAGGACCTCCAGGTGCTCGCCGAGGCCGGTGCGCACGGTGTGGCGCAGGCCCGGGTCTGGCTCGCCGACGGCTCCGCACGCCACGGGGCCCGGCTCCTCCGGCCGGGGGCGCTGCCCTGGAGCGACGACTCCGCGTCGGTCGTCCCCGGCGACGACGGACTCCGGTCGACGATCCTCACCGCACGCGACACCGCAGCCGCTGCGACCGTCTTCGCCGCGGACCAACCCGCACTGGCGATGCCCGGACGTGCGCTGGTACCGGCACCGTGCCTCCCGGACGAACGCACCACGCTGTCGGCCTGGAGCCGCGCGGTCGCGGACCGCACCGATCGTGACGTCGCGCTCGTCTGGGCGCTCGAGCGCTCGGACGAGGCGGGGCGCACCGTCGATGCGGCGACCGTCGACGCCGTCTCGGCGTGGCGCGACCGCGCCGTCGACGGGACCGGCTCGGTCGTGGCCGGGCCACCGGTGCCGCCGTGGGGCGCTCGGCCGGTGGCACCCGTGGCCCCGACGGTGTCGGCCACCGAGCAGCTCGCGTGGTCGCTGAAGATCGCCGCGCCCGCCGGACCCGAGGGCGACGGCTGGGGCGATGTGCACTTCGCCGCCGAGCTCGCCGCCGCGCTCGAGCGGCTCGGACAGCGGGTCCGCGTCGACCGCCGCGACGCCCACGTGCGGGACGACGACGGCGCGGACGACGTGACGCTCGTCGTGCGGGGGCTCGACCGGGTGCCGCCGAACCCGGCGTCCGTGAACCTGCTCTGGGTGATCAGCCACCCGGACGACGTCGCGGACACCGAACTGCGGTCGTTCGACCGGGCGTTCGCGGCGGGTCCGGCATGGGCCGCCGCGGCGAGTGCGCGGGCGGGCGTGCCGGTCCGGACACTGCTGCAGGCGACCGATCCGGCGGTGTTCCGGCCGGGCGTGTCGTCCGGGCCCGACGCCGGCCGCGTCGTCTTCGTCGGCTCCACCCGCGGCGCCGCTCGCCCCGTCGTCGCGGACGCGGTCGCACTCGGTGCCGACCTGCGCGTGCACGGGCCCGGGTGGGAGGACGTCGTGCCGGAGTCGTCCCTCGGGGCGCCGTCGTTGTCCCGGGCCGAGGTTGCCCGTGCCTACGCGTCCGCCCGTGTCGTGCTGAACGACCACTGGCCGGACATGGCCGCCGGGGGGTTCGTGTCGAACCGGGTGTTCGACGTCCTGGCCGCCGGGGGAGTCGTGGTGACCGACCCCGTCGTCGGGCTCGGCGAGGTGCTCGACGTGCCGACGCTGGCGGTGGCGGGGTCGCGGGAGGACCTCGCGGCGTTGCTCGACTCGGCGTACCCGTGGCCCGCCGAGGCCTCGCGTGCCGAGGTGGCCGCGCGCATCGCCGCCGAGCACTCCTTCGATGCCCGTGCCCGCGTGCTGCTCGACGCCGCGCGCGCCGAGCGCGGGCGCCTGCGGCGCTGAGCGCGCCGCGCGCCTGCGGCGGCGCGCCGCCGGCTGCGCGGCCGCGGCGGCAGCCGCGGCTGCCGCCGCGCCGCGTCGAACCACGTTCGCGACGTCGAACCAGCCCGCGCGCCCGGTTCGACGTCGGATTCGTGGTTCGACGCGGGCGCGCCTGCGCCGCCGCACAACCAAAGCCGCGCCGAACAGCGGGAAGGCGCGGCGCGAATTGGTTTCGGTTGTGCGCCGCCGCACGCTGCGCCGCCGAGCGCGCGGCGCGGTGCGCCGCGGCGGCGTCGAACCACGTTCGCGACGTCGAACCAGGCTGCGCGCCCGGTTCGACGTCGGAATCGTGGTTCGACGCGGGGGCGGGCGCGCTGCCGCACAACCAAAGCCGCGCCGAACCGCGGGAAGGCGCGGCGCGAAGTGGTTTTGGTTGTGCGCAGCCGCAGCCGCAGCCGCAGCCGCAGCTGCGCCGCGCGCGCTACTTGCGCGTCACCCAGCGCGCCCGGACGGCGAGTCCGACGCGCAGCACCGCCCGCAGCGGCCACAGCCACCACGCCCGGTACTTCCGCGACAGGAACCGGTAGGCGCTCCGGTGGTGCTCGATCTCCATGCGGCGCCGGTTCGACGAGGTCGAGTGCGCCCCGGTGTGCGTGACCACGGCGGTCGGCACGTACACGTTCGCCCGCCCGGCGAGCCCCACGCGCTGCCCGAGGTCGACGTCCTCGAAGTACATGAAGTACGACTCGTCGAAGCCCCCGAGCTCGCGGAACAACGACGTCCGGATGAGGAAGCACGCGCCGGACAGCCAGCCGGCCTCGCGCTCGACGACCTGGGTGGTGGACCAGTACCGCTGGCTCCACGGGTTCGCCGGCCAGAAGCGCGAGAACGCCGCGTGTCCGAGGCCGGTCCGGAGCGACGGGAGCTGGCGCGCCGAGGGGTAGGTGTCGCCCTGCTCGTCGAGGATCCGCGGACCGAACGACCCGCCGGACGGCAGCCGGTCGGCGGCGGCCACGAGCTCGTCGACGGAACCGGGGGCCAGAACCACGTCGGGGTTCGTGACGAGCAGGAACTCCGGCCGGACGTCGGGGAGCACGTCGTCGAGTGCGCTGAGGGCCGCGTCGATCCCGCCGCCGTAGCCACGGTTGCCCCCGGAGGACACGACGACGGCGCCGTACGACTCGCCGATCGCCCGCAGTGCGTCGAGGTCGGCCGAGCCGTTGTCCGCGATCACCACGGCCACGGGGTCACTGGACGCCGCAGCGATGCTCGCGAGGAACGGCCGGATCGTCTCACCGGTGTTGTACGTGACGGTGAGCACCGCGACCCGGGTCATCGTGTTCCCCCGGCGACGGCCCCGGCGACGGTCCCGGCGACGGCGGCGTACGCGTCGACGTGCACGGCGGCCGTGGCCTCCCACGTGAACGAGGAGGCCCGGCGGAGTGCGGCGGCGCGGTGCGATGCGACGCGTGCGGGGTCGTCGAGCAGTGCGGCCATCGCCGCCCCCAGCGCCGACGTGTCGGGCTCGGTGTAGGCGGCGGCGTCGCCCCCGACCTCCGGCAGCGACAGCCGCCGGGTGGTGAGCACGCACGCGCCGGTCGCCATCGCCTCGACCACCGGGAGGCCGAAGCCCTCGCCGAGGGACGGGTACACGACGAACTCGGCGCCGCCGAGGAAGCCGGAGAGGTCCTCGAGCGGGAGGTACCCGGCCTCGATGACGTGGTCGGCGTCCTGCAGCGCGTCGAGCCGGGCTATCGCGGCCTCGTCCCAGCCGCGGGCACCGGAGAGCACCAGCCAGGGCGTGTCCGACCCCGTGACCGCGCGGGCGTCGCGGACCGCGGCGTAGGCGTCGAGCAGTGCGGTGACGTTCTTGCGCGGCTCGATCGTGCCGAGGAACGCGATCCACGACGCGTCGTCGGGGAGCGTCGCGGCGATGCGGGCGTCCTCGACCTCGGCGGTGGACGGCTCGTGGAACACGGTCCGGTCGACCCCGAGCGGGGCGACCCGGACGTCCGCACGGATGCCGGACACCACGCGTGCGGCCTCGGTCGCGGTGGCGGCGCTCGGCACGATGACGACCGGACGGGTCCGGAGCGATCGGCGGCTCCACCAGGTGAAGAACGTGCGCTTCAGGCGGGAGTGCCACTCGGGGTTCGAGAAGAACGTGGCGTCGTGCAGCGTCACCACGGAGCCGCGGCGCCACGAGAACGGGAAGGTGTAGTGCGGGGAGTGCAGCACCGCCGCGCCGATCCGCCTGCCGAGCGCCGGCAGCCCGGTCTGCTCCCAGAGGAAGCGCAGCGGCACGGAGTCGGTCCACGCCGGTGCCGTGTGCAGCGTCACGTGCGGTGCGACGTCGCGGAAGTGCGCGGCGTGCGTGGGCCGGACGACGAGGTGCACGTCGAGCGACGGGTCGGTGAGGTGCGACGCGACCCCCTCGACGTAACGTCCGACACCGCCGAGGTTGCGCGGTACCGCGGTCCCGTCGATGAGGACGGTGAGCTGCGGCACGCGAGGTTCCTTCCGGCCGGGGACGCCGCGGCCGGGACCGTCGACGGGGGAGTTCCCAGGATAGCCCGCTCCGCTCATGCGTCCGGGTCCACGGCGCTCCGCGGGACGGACGCGACCCGCGTCTCACGGAGCCGCCGCGCGAGGTGCGCGGGGAGGTGCCCCGTCACGTCGGCCAGCGCTGCCAGGACGAGCCGCGCCTCCCGTCGGGTGCGACCGGAACGCAGTCCGAACAGGCCGCGCGCGGTCGTCCGGACCGCAGCCCGCACGACCGTCGGCCACGGCGCGTGCCACAGGGCGACGACCAGCCGGTTGCGGGCGTTGCGGAAGACGAACAGGTCGCTCTGCACGCCGGACGACGCCGAGTGGTCGTGCTCGACGACCGCGTCGGCCGCGTACTCGACGCGCCACCCGCGGCGGCGGAGCCGCCAGGCGAGCTCGGTGTCCTCGTAGTACATGAACAGCGACTCGTCGAGGAGTCCGACGTCGTCGAGCGCGGCCTTCCGGAGCGCGGAGGCGCCGCCCGAGAACCCGAACACGTCGCGAACCGCCGCCTGGTCGGCCGCGCCGAACCAGTCGCGGTCCATGCCGTTGCCGTCGCGGTCGACCCGCACGCCGGTCGAGTTGAGGCGGACCTCGCCGTCCGCGTCGGGCACCCACAGGTGGCCGGTGTGGTCGCGCAACGCCCGTCCGGCGGGGGCCGGGGCACCGGCCTGGAGGCGCGACCAGCGCCCGGCGAGCACGATGCGGCCCGTCACTGCCGCCACGGCCGCAGGGGCGGCGTCGAGGTGGTCGCGGAGGGCCGCGACGAAGCCCGGAGCCGGCTCGGCGTCGTTGTTGAGCAGGACGACGACGTCGGCGTCCGCGTGCCGGATGCCCGTGTTCGCGCCCGCGGCGAACCCGCCGTTGGTGTCGCGGACCAGCACCGTCGCCTCGGGCAGCGCGCGGCGGAGCACGGCGACGGAGTCGTCCGACGACCCGTTGTCGACCACGATGACCTGGTCGGCCGCGCCGTCGTCGAGCACGGCGCGGGCGGCCCGGGTCGTGAGGTCCGCACGGTTCCAGTTGACGACGACGACCGCGGTGCGGGAGGCGCCGTCGGTGGGCGTCAGCCGAGCTCCTCGATGGAGGGCTTCGCGTAGACGCTGCCGACGGCGTCGCCGAACGACGGGACCTCGAACGAGTCGCACTCCGGCAGGTCGTGCAGGTGCCGCCCGGCGGAGTCCATCATCGACACGTTGATGAAGTACTTGCCGGTGCCGAATTTCGTGTCCGTGATCCGGAGGCGGAGCTTCCGGCGCCCGTGCAGCGGCTGGAGCGTGACGCCCATGATGCCGGTGGTGGTGCCGTAGACGACCTGACCGGCGGTGTTGTTGATCTGGACGGCGGCCTCCCAGTCGGCGACGCCGTCGAGGTGCTCGAACTCCATGTCCACGACGAGGTCGTCACCGGGCGTGACGGGTGCCCGGTGCTCCTTGCCGTCGGCGTGCACGGTCGCCCCGAGGACGGTGCCGCGACCCACGGCGACGTCGGCGCTGAGCTCGCCGGACCGGCGCTCCTCGAGCACGTCACGGAACTTGCTGACCGCCTGGACGGCGTCCCCGTCGTGCAGGACCTTGCCCTTGTTGAGCAGCACGACCCGGTCGCACATCTCCTGCACCTGGCTGAGCGAGTGCGTGACGATGATGATCGTCTTGCCCTGCTCCTGGAACGAGCGGATGCGGTCGAGGCACTTGCGCTGGAACGCCTCGTCGCCGACGGCGAGGACCTCGTCGACGAGCAGCACGTCGGGGTCGGTGTGCACGGCCACGGCGAACGCGAGTCGCACG
The DNA here is from genome assembly GCF_031455235.1 of Curtobacterium sp. 320. Classification (NCBI taxonomy): domain Bacteria; kingdom Bacillati; phylum Actinomycetota; class Actinomycetes; order Micrococcales; family Microbacteriaceae; genus Curtobacterium; species Curtobacterium sp. 320. Next base: position 637,683 of record NZ_JAVDSI010000001.1, read on the forward strand.
TACATGCCGGAGCTGTAGAACTTCACCTGGGTGTCGATGAAGTCGCCGATGCCGGAGAACGCGAGGATGTCGTCGAACCGCGCCTCGGTCTCCTTGCGGCTCAGACCGAGCAGCGCCGCGTTGAGGTAGACGTTCTCGCGGCCGGACAGGTCCGGGTGGAAGCCGGCGCCGAGCTCGAGCAGCGCGGCCAGCCGCCCCCGGCGCGAGACGGTGCCGGACGTCGGCTGGATGATCCCGCCGATGGCCTTGAGCAGCGTCGACTTGCCGGAGCCGTTCTGGCCGATGAGGCCGACGGTGGTCCCTGCCTGGATCGACACGGTGACGTCGTCGAGCGCCCAGAAGTCCTGGCGGTGCTTGCGGCCGGCGCGGCCGAGCGTGACGATCCGCTCGCGGATGGTGTTGTCCTTGCGGACGGTGAAGCGCTTCCGGACGTGGTCGATGACGATGACGTCGGGGCGCTCGTCGCCGCGCTGCTGGGCGGTGGGTGCGACGGGGGTGCTGATGGCCATGGGTCTAGAGCTCCTGCGCGAAGTTGCCCTGCAGGCGTGAGAACACGCGCTGCGCGCCGATGAGGCAGAACAGGCCGATGACGAACGCGATGCCGAGTCGGAGCATGAGGTGGTCGGGGTAGACGACCTTCGCCGGGTCGTGCAGCCAGATGGCGTTCTGCATCCCGAGGACGGACAGCGTGAGGGGGTTGTTCGTGTACACCGCGAGGATCCAGTCGACCTTCAGCCGCTGGACGACCATCGAGTACGAGTAGACGATGGGGGACGCCCAGAGCAGGACCATGAGGCCCACGTCGATGAGGAACTGCACGTCGCGCAGGTAGACGTTGAGGGCCGCGAGCACGAGCCCGATCGCGGCGCCGTACACGAGGATGACGAGCAGCGAGGGGATCAGGTAGACGAGTCCCTCGTGCCAGGGGAACACCCCGATGACGAGGGTCGCGGCGATGAGGATGGCGAACTGGATGACGTAGTTCACGAGCGCGGCACCGACGCTCGCGAGCGGGAAGACCTCGCGCGGGACGTAGACCTTCTTGATGAGCCCGCTGTTGCCCACGATCGAGCTGGTGGAACCCGCGACGATCTCGCTGAAGAGCGTGTAGGCGCTCAGGCCGGTGAAGACGTAGATCGCGAAGTTGTCGATGCCCTTGGCCGCGCCGAGGATCTGCCCCATCACGAAGTAGTAGATGAGGAGCTGGGTCAGCGGGCGCACCAGCGTCCACACGAACCCGAGCGCCGAGTCCTTGTACCGCGCCTTGAGGTCGCGGCGCACGAGCATGCCGAGCATCTCGCGCTGCCGGAAGACGTCGCGCAGTTCTCGCCAGGTTCCTCGGATGGCACTCGTCGGAGCGCCGACCACGACCAGGGGCTCCTTCGCGAGCGCGGCCATGCGGGCTTGATCGACCATGTGTCTCTTCGTTCGTGGGGGCAGGACCGGAACAGCATACTCACCGCATCACCCAGGACGCCGGTGCGCGCTGCGGACCGGGCGACACCTGTCGTCCGCCCCCGTGCGGGGGTGAATGTGCGCGGATTGAACCCTCAACCTTCACTTTGGGGTTACCGTTGACGCAACCCGGACCCTTGTCAACATCCACAGGACGGCCCGTCAGCATGCACTTCGCGTCACGGCCGATCGCTGCGTTCGCGGTGGTCGGTGTTCTCAGTCTCCTCGCGGCGGGTTGTTCCGCCACGAGTGACGACGACCCCACCGCGTCGCCCACGCGGTCCGCCTCACCGACTCCGACCGCATCGGCGACCGCGACGTCCGGCCCCTCGTCGACCCCGTCGCCGAGCAGCTCCGACGACGCGGACGACAGCCCCTCGGCGTTCCCGGGCTCCGGCCAGACGACCGAGCCCGACGACGACCCGTCGGACTTCCCGGCCACCGCCGTCGTCACGTACGCCGGGTGGGACACGGGCAGCCGGACGCTCCAGGCCGGTGGACTCGTGTCCGGCACGACGAACACGTCGGGCACGTGCACGTTCACCGCGACGAAGAGCGGTGTCACCCGGACCCTGACCAGCACGGCGGAGGCGAGCGCGTCCTCCGTGAACTGCGCGCAGGTGTCCTTCCCGGCGGCCCAGGTGTCCAGCGGCACCTGGTCCATCACCCTCGACTACCGGGTCGGCGCGCAGTCGACCACGTCCGACCCGATGACGGCGGAGGTGCCGTGATGCGATCCATCCGAACCGACGGGCGACGACGCCCGCTGCGGTCGTCCCTCGCCCTCGTGGCCGCCCTCGCGGTCGCCGTGAGCGGCCTGACCTTCGGCACGGTGCTGTCCGAGCAGACGACGACGGCGTCCGCCTCGGCCGCGACCGCCGCGTCGTTCGACCCGGGCAACATCATCAGCGACGTGAACTTCTACAACGGGTCGGCGATGAGCTCGTCGTCCGTGCAGTCGTTCCTCAACAGCGTCGCGCCGAACTGCAAGCAGGCATCGGGCGGCCCGGCGTGCCTCAAGAACTTCTCGCAGAACATGAGCGGCATCGCCGCCGTGTCCGGTCGGTGCTCCGCGATCAACGGCGGCGTGAAGTCGGCGGCCACGGTCATCGCGCAGGTCGGCGCCGCGTGCGGCATCAGCCAGAAGGTCCTGCTCGTGCTCCTGCAGAAGGAGCAGGGCATCGTCACGACGAACAGCCCGACGAGCTACATGTACCTGCACGCCACCGGCTTCGCGTGCCCGGACACCGCGCCGTGCGACCCGAAGTACTACGGCTTCGGCCAGCAGGTGTACGCCGCCGCGCTGCAGTTCAAGCGCTACCAGGCCTCGCCGACGTCGTGGGCGTACCAGGCCGGCCGCAACAACTCGATCCTCTACAACCCGAACGCCGCGTGCGGTCGGAAGACGGTCTACATCAAGAACCAGGCGACCGCCGGGCTGTACATCTACACGCCGTACACCCCGAACGCCGCCGCGATGTCGAACCTCTACGGCACGGGTGACAGCTGCTCGGCGTACGGCAACCGGAACTTCTGGCGCATGTACACCGACTGGTTCGGCTCGCCCACCGGTGGCAGCTCGCCCGCCGGGCACGTCGACTCCGCGACCGCCGGGTTCCGCCAGGTCACGGTGGGCGGCTGGGCGTACGACCCCGACGTCGCGACGAGCCCGATCCGGGTGGCGTTCTACGTGGACGGCGTCGGCAAGAAGACCATCACGGCCGACGGGGCGCGTTCCGACCTGGGCAGCCAGCTCGGCGCCGGCAACACCAGCCACGGGTTCTCGACGACCCTGACCGGGATCTCCGGCGGCAGCCACAACGTCTGCGTGTTCGGCATCAACCAGGGCGCCGGTGCCAACGCGCTGCTCGGCTGCCAGCAGGTGACCGTCCGGACCGGGGCACCGTTCGGCAAGCTCGACCAGGCCACCCTCGCGGCGGACAAGCTCAGCGTCCGCGGCTGGGCGATCGACCCGGACACGAAGTCCTCGATCCCCGTGCAGCTCCGCGTGGACGGCGTGGCGAAGAAGGCCTGGACCGCCAGCGCCTCGCGCGCCGACGTCGGGAAGATCTACCCGGGCTGGGGCGACGCGCACGGCTACTCGGCGACGATCAGCGGTATCGGTGCCGGGAAGCACACGATCAGCACGTGGGCGAAGGACACCTCCACGGGCAAGTGGACGCAGCTCGGGGCGAAGACCGTGACGAAGGCGAGCGGTTCGCCGTGGATCGTCATCGACGAGGCATCGTCGACCGCTCCCGGCAAGCTCAAGATCCGCGGCTGGACGGCCGACCCGGACACGATCGCCCCGCTGCGCGTGCACCTGTACCTGGACGGCAATGCCCTGACCTCGTTCACGGCCGACCAGACCAAGGCGGGCCTCGACAAGGCGCTGCCCGGCTACGGTGACGACCACGCGATCCTGTTCACCCGCAGCAGCGTCCCGGCCGGGAAGCACCAGCTCTGCATCATCGCGATCAACGTGGGACCCGGCGGCAACAGCAACGTCTGCACGACGTTCCAGACGCCGACCGGCCCGCCGAAGGTGAAGATCGAGTCCGGTTCGTCGCCGACGCTCGGCTCGCTGCAGGTCAGCGGCTACGCGGTCGACCCCGACACGGTGCAGCCGATCGGTGTGACGTACACGGTCGACGGCAAGAAGGTCACCACGGGCACGGCCGACCAGGCCAGCGCCACCGCGGCGAAGGCGTACCCCGGGTACTACTCGAAGCACGGCTTCCAGGCCACCCTCACCGGCATCGGCCCGGGCAAGCACACCGTGTGCGTCGTCGGGACGAACGTCGGGGGCGGGAAGGACGCCAGCGCCTGCAGCACGGTCGCGATGACCTCCGGCAACCCGGTCCTGCTGCTCGACGAGGTCTCCTCGCCCGCGGCCGGCCAGGTCAAGGTGCGCGGCTGGACGATCGACCCGGACACCGCGTCCCCGATCCAGGTGCACGTGTACGTGAACGGCGCCGGCGCGAAGTCGATCACCGCGAACGAGGCGAAGGCGTCGATCGCCACCACCTACGGCGGGTACGGCGCGAACCACTCGTTCTCGACGACCGTGTCCGGCTACAAGGCGGGCAGCACGCAGGTCTGCGTGTACGCGATGAACACCGGTGCGGGAGCGAACACCACGCTGTGCCGGACGATCACGGTGAAGTAGTGCGCTGACAGCCTGACGGACCACGATGCGAGACGGGAGGCGCCCCACCGGCCGGTGGGGCGCCTCCCGTCTCGTCCGTGGTCGGCTCAGCCGCGTCCGGTGCCGCGGCGCACGGCGCGCGCCAGACCGCCGAAGCGGTGCAGCAGGCGGTACTCGGCCGACCGGGTGAGCTCGTCGTACCGCAGGGCGATCGTGTCGCGCTCCTCCTCCGCACGCCGACGCGCGGCGTCGAACGAGGCCACCGCCTGCTCGGCCACGACGAGCCGCTCGTTGATGTCGCGGACGCCCTGCAGGTGCACGTCGCGCTCGAGCTCGGCGACCCGCAGGACCTCGCGCTCGTTCGTCGCCCAGCGGAGGAACGGGGAGCGGCTGCCGGTGCGGGACCGGGCGTGCTCGATGGCCGCCTCGAGGACCGGGCGCACCTGTTCCGCACGCGCCGCGAAGGAGTGTCGCTCGACCACGACGGCGCGCAGCCGTTCGACCAGCGCCGTCCGCTCGTCGGCGGGCATCGCGAGCGCCCGCTCGAGGGACGCGGCGTCCTCGAACACAGGGACCTCGCCGAGGCCGAGCTCGTCGAGTCCGAGCGCGCAGTCCGTCACGGGGAGCGCCCCGGACGCGAGCGACTCGTAGAGGCGGGAGTTCAACGTGCCGTACTCGGCGGCGGGCGCGATGACGTCGTCGACGACGAAGGCCGCCGACCGGTAGACCTCGGGGAGCGCGAAGTAGGGGACCATCGGCCGCAGCTCGACGCCGGGGGACGGGTCGACGTGCTCGGCGTTCGCGGCGAACCAGACGATCGGCTCGGCCGGACGGACGTCGTCGAGGACGTCCTGCACGTGGCGGCGGACGCCCCAGAAGTTCACGGTCGCCACCGCACGGTCGCTCCGCGGGGTACCCGGGTCGGTCGTGAAGAGCTCGAGGTCGACGCCGATCGGCACGACCTCGACCGGGCCGTCGTAGTGCGCGGCGACGGCGTCGCGCGCGGTGCTCGACGACGTCCAGATCGCCTCGAACTCGTCGAGGTACGGCAGGGCCGCCCACTTCGCGGTCCAGTTGCGCACCCAGGCAACGAGGGCGGTGGACGGCGGCACCCGGCCCGGCACGAAGGACTCGATCATCACGACCACGACGGCGGTGTCGTCCGGGACCGGGTCGGCCCAGCGGGTGATCGGCCACATCGCGACGCCCCACCCGGCGTCCCGCAGCGCCCGGGCCAGCCCGAGCGCGACGTAGAGGTCGCCCTTGCCCTCGGCCGGGTCGTCCGTCGACACCGCGAACCGGACGGTCCCGCGCGGCCCCTCGGCGTGGTCGCCCGCGGCGATCGCGGCGTAGTCCGCGGCGAGGGGGGAAGACGTGGGAGCGGTCGGGATGCTGGTCGCGGTCACCGAGCCATTCTGCACGAATCGGCGCTGATCACAGGGGAGCGCGGGCGCGCGCCTTGTAGGGTGTCATCGGCCGTCGGCACCCCGCGGCCGACCCGTCGACCCGCGCCAGGTGCGCGGCAGCTGCTGGAGGAACCGCGTGACAGAGCGCAAGCCGGGAGTCGTGTCCGTCATCCTCGTGAACTACAAGGGCACGGACGACACCCTGACGAGCATCGCGGAGCTCCGCAAGCAGGACTGGCCGCAGGACCGGCTCGAGGTCATCGTCGTCGAGAACGGTTCCGGCCCCGAGCACCTCGGTCGGCTGAAGGCGTCGGAGCTCGACTTCACGCTCGTCGACGCCGGTGCGAACCTCGGCTTCACGGGCGGCTGCAACCTCGGCGTCGAGAAGTCCTCCGGCGAGATCGTGGCGTTCCTCAACAACGACGCCCGACCCGACACCGGCTGGGTGCGCGAGGCCATGGCGACGTTCGCCTCCGGCGCGGACATCGGTGCCGTGGCGTCGAAGGTCCTCGACTGGGAAGGCGTCAACGTCGACTTCACCGAGGCCGCGATGACCTGGTACGGCATGGGCTACAAGCCGTTCGCGGGCTCGCCGGACACCGGGCGCTGGGAGTCCGAGACCGACGTGCTGTTCGGCACCGGCGCGGCGATGTTCATCCGGGCGGAGCTCTTCGAGCAGCTCGACGGCTTCGACGACCGCTACTTCATGTTCTACGAGGACGTCGACCTCGGCTGGCGGCTCAACCTGCTCGGCTGGCGCTTCCGGTACCAGCCGAAGTCCGTCGCGTTCCACAAGCACCACGCGTCGATGAACAAGTTCGGCGACTTCCGCGAGACCTACCTCCTCGAGCGGAACGCCCTCTTCACGCTCTACAAGAACCTCGGTGACGAGCAGCTCGCAGCGGCCCTGCCCGGGTCGCTCGCGCTCGTCGTCCGTCGCGCCGTCGGTCGTGGCGAACTCGACTCGACCGAGCTCGACCTCCGCAACCCCGGCGACGACAGCGTCCCGACGATCCCCGTGCCGAAGACGGCGATGGCGGGCGTCTACGGCGTCGACCAGTTCGTCGAGCAGCTGCCGTCGATGACCGAGTCGCGTCGGCAGATCCAGGCGACCCGCGTGCGCAGCGACCGCGAGCTCCTGCGCCTCTTCGGCAACCGCGACGAGCCGGCGTACCCGATCGAGAACTACCTGGCCGGCTACGACAAGATCGTGCACTCCCTCGGCGTGCTCGAGGTGGGTACCCGGCGTCGCGTCCTCATCATCACGGGCGACTCCATCGGCGAGAAGATGGCCGGTCCGGCGATCCGTGCGACCCAGATGGCGAAGCAGCTCGCCGGCGAGCACGACGTCCGGGTCATCAGCCTCACGCGCTCGTCGCAGATCGACCCCTCGTACGAGGTCGTCACGGTGCCGCACCGCCACCCGCGCCAGATGGTCGAGCACGAGGCCTGGGCCGACGTCATCATCGTGCAGGGCCACGCCCTCCGCCTGTTCCCGGTGCTCGAGTCGACGAGCAAGATCCTCGTCGTCGACGTCTACGACCCGCTGCACCTCGAGCAGCTCGAGCAGGGCCGCAGCGACGACGTCGACCAGTGGAACCGGCAGATCCTCGACGCGTCGGACACCCTGAACCACCAGCTCGAACTCGGCGACTACTTCATCTGCGCCTCCGAGCGGCAGCGCATGTTCTGGCTCGGCCAGCTCGCCGGCTCGGGTCGTGTGAACGCCCGGACGTACTCGCGCGACCCCGACCTCCGCTCGCTCATCGGCGTCGTGCCGTTCGGCCTGTCGTCGACGCCGCCGGTGCACGACCAGCAGCGGGTCAAGGGCGTCGTCCCCGGCATCGGGAAGAACGACAAGCTCGTCGTCTGGGGCGGTGGCATCTACGACTGGTTCGACCCGATCACGCTCGTCCGCGCCATCGGCCGGCTCGCCGCGAAGAAGCCGAGCGTGAAGCTCTTCTTCATGGGCGTGCAGCACCCGAACCCGGACGTGCCCGAGATGGACATCGTCGCCAAGGTGCGCGCCGAGGCCGATGCGCTCGGGCTGACCGGCAAGAACGTGTTCTTCAACGACGCGTGGATCCCGTACGAGGAACGCGGCGCCTACCTGCTCGAGGCCGACGCCGGCGTCTCGACGCACTACGAGCACCTCGAGACCACGTTCTCGTTCCGCACCCGGATCCTCGACTACCTGTGGGCACGCCTGCCGATCGTCACGACCGCCGGTGACTCCTTCGGTGACCTCGTCGCCGAGGAGAAGCTCGGCATCGCCGTGCACGAGCAGGACGTCGACGGCCTGGCCGCAGCGCTCGAGACGGCGCTCTTCGACAAGAAGGCCCGCGCCGAGTTCATCGGCAACGTCGACCGCGTGCGCGAGCAGTTCACGTGGGAGAACGTCCTCGCCCCGCTCGTCGAGTTCTGCCGGAACCCGATCCGCGCGGCCGACAAGAGCGTCCGCGACACCTCGTCGACGATCCAGCCGCACGCCATGCGCGTGCGCGTCCCGGACCGCAAGAAGCTCTACGGCGTCCGCCACGACCTCGGTCGCGCCGTGCACTACTTCCGGACCGAGGGCCCGCGGAGCGTCGCGGGCAAGATCAAGCGTCGGCTGCAGAACCGGTGACCGCGGGCGCCACGGCGCTCGTCATCGTCCCGACCTACAACGAGGCCGAGAACGTCCGCACGATCGCCGCAGCCGTCCTGGGCGCGCTGCCGGACGCACACCTGCTCGTCGTCGACGACGCCAGCCCCGACGGCACGGGTGACCTCGTGCGGCAGCTCGCCGCCGCGGACGAGCGGGTGCACCTGCTCGAGCGTTCCGGCAAGCTCGGCCTCGGGACGGCCTACGTCGCCGGCTTCCGGTGGGGGCTCGAACGCGGGTACCCGTTGCTCGTCGAGATGGACGCAGACGGCTCGCACCCGGCCGACCGGCTCCCGGCTCTCGTGGCCGCGGTCGACGGCGCCGACGACGTCCTGCTCGCGATCGGGTCGCGGTGGGTCCCCGGGGGATCGGTGGTCGACTGGCCGCTCCACCGCGAGGTCCTCAGCCGCGGGGCGAACACCTACGCCCGGTTCGTGCTCGGCATCGGCGTGCGGGACGTCACCGCCGGCTTCCGGGTCTACCGCGCCGACGCGATCGCCCGGATGGACCTCGACTCGATCGACTCGAAGGGGTACTGCTTCCAGGTCGACATGACGTTGCGGGTGGACGACCTCGGCGGCCGCATCGTCGAGGTCCCGATCCGGTTCCGCGACCGCGTGCACGGCGTCTCGAAGATGAGTCGTTCCATCGTGCTCGAGGCGATGCTCCGCACCACCCAGTGGGGCCTGCAGCGGCGCTTCGGTCGCCGACGCGGCGCACGTCGCTGACGCGCCCCGCGCCTGGCACCTGGTGCTTTCGCGCGTACCTGCTGGAAAGTTCTGACCCGGTACGCCCGTTCCTGCAAGGGATCGCACCTGATCTGGGAAGAACGGAGCTACGGACAGACGGGAGGCGGGGGGGCCCCGGGGCCCCCCCCCCCCCCCCCGGGGGGGGGGGGGGGGGGGGCGCCCCGCACCGTGTGGGACAGGGTACCCCCCCCCGAATGGGGGCCACCCCCCAGGCGCGCCCCCGGGGGGGCGCGCCCCTGGCGGGGCGGGGCCCCCCCCCCCGCCGGGGGGGGGGGGGCCCCCCCCCCCCCCCCCCCCGGGGGGGGGGGGGGGGCCCGGGGGCCCCCGCGCCTCCCGTCCGTGAAGGGGATGCGTCTCAGACGCAGCTCACGTTGTAGTCCTGGTTCCCCACGACGTACTGGGCCATCCGCACCTGGCTGCCCGCGGTGAGGCCGCCGGCCGAGCACGCCTTCTGTGCCGCCGCGACGCCGTCGTTGCCCACCGCGATCCAGCTCGGCAGCCCGCGGAGCGTCGAGGTCGACGGGACGGTCCCCACGATCTGCCCGAACTGGTACCCCGTCGAGTAGATGCCGATCGTCGACACGCCCGCGGCCTTGAGCGCGGCGACCATGCCCTCGATGTCGGCGCGGTTCTGCGTCTGGTAGTCCTTCGCGTCGGAGGCCCCGAGCCACGAGAGGCCCGTCTCGACGTCGATCCACCAGCGGTACGACGAGGGGTTCGGGACACCGCGGGTGTTCGCGGCCTCGTAGGCGCGGGTGTAGCCGTACATGTACGAGCAGGCGCTGGTGTACGCCTTCGCCGTGCAGGTGCCGTACGGGTTCGACACGGTCGTGCCCGACGGGTCCCGGTTGGACGACGGCCAGACCGAGGCGGCCTTGCCCGGGTTCGCGGCGAGCGCGTAGAGCTGCGCCTTCGGCTGCGACGTGCCGCCGGCCGACCCCGCGGCCCACGCGAGCTGCGGGGCGAGGGACTCGTTGGTCTGGTTCGGCAGCGAGCCGTTCACGCCCACGACGCCGAACGCCTGGTTCGACGGGTAGTTCGACGAGGACCCGCCCTGCGGCCACGAGACGTCGGCCCCGAAGCCGGAACCGCTCGACCCGTCGAGGAAGTACCCCGCGACGTCGAGGTGCAGCTGCGCGGACCCCTTCGACACCTTCGCCTGCACCCGGCGGTCGACGCTCGACCCGGTGACCTTCGCGACGACGAGGTTCGCGACCGAGGTGCCGGCGTCGAACACCTGCGTCGCGACCTGGGGGTCCTGGCCCGCGGGCGTCACGCGGAGGTACGCGGCCGCGGTGGGCTTCGTCGTCTCGGCGTTCGCGACGACGGCCGTGGCGGTCCCGGGGACGCCGGCGACGCCGGACAGTCGGATGGTCCCCGCGGTCGCGGACACCGAGCCGGCGAACGCACGGGTGGTGTCGATCGGGACGAACACCGAGCCGGTGGACGAGTTCGAGTAGTAGCCGGCGACGTCCATGTAGACCGTGCCCGAGCCCTTCGAGAGCTTCACCTGGGCAGCACCTTCGTCGGAGAGCTTCACGATCGCGAGGTTCGACAGCGCCTGACCAGCCGAGTAGAGCTGCGTCACGACCGAGGGGTCCTGCCCGGCCGTGGTGACGCGGACGTACCCGGCGACCGTCGGGTTGCTGACCTGCACGTTCACGGCGACGGCGGTCGCGTCGGCGGGGATCCCGGCGCGGCCGGCGAGGGGCACCTGCGTCGGCGTGGTGCCCACGGTGGCGCCGAACACCCGCGCGGCGTCGAGCGGGGTGTAGGTGGCACCGGAGCCGTCGGCGTAGTACCCGGCGACGTCGAAGTACCCGCTCGCCGTGCCCTTCGAGAGCTTCGCCTGGATCGAGCCGTTCACGAGCCGCACGGTGACGAGGTTCGCGATCGTCTGGCCGGCGGCGAAGTCCTGCGTCGCGACGGTGGCGTCCTTGCCCGCGGGGGTGACGCGGACGTAGCCGGCCGCGGTGGGCTTGGCGACCTCGACGTTGACGACGACGGCCGTGGCGTTCGCGGGGACCCCCGCGTTCCCGGCGATCTTCACCACCTTCGGCGACGTCGTCAAGGCGCCCGACCAGACGCGGGTCGTGTCGATCGGCGTGTACCGGCCGGTCGTCGGCGCCGCGGCCTGCGCGGTCGAGACCGGTGCGACGACGGCGACGGCGGTGGCGACGAGCGCGGTGGTCAGGGCGAGTGCGAGGCGTCGGTGCAGGCGCATGTGGTTCTTCCCCAGGTTCGTGGACCGCCCCCTGACGGTCTCCGGCAGTCTAGGTGCACGATGCAACGGATCGGGGATCGCGGAGCACACCTGTGCACTCCGACACAGTCGCTCAGCCGCGCGGCAGGTGCCGCCGCCACGACCGCCGCCGTGCGGCGATCACGAGGACGGCGACGAACACCATCAGCCCGGCCCCGTGCAGCAGGTAGCTCTCCGCCGCACTCGTGACGCCCAGCAGCACCAGCACCGCCGCCGGCCACACGTAGGCGACCCCCGGGAACGTCGTCGCCGTGACCCAGGCCCGCGCGAACGCGAGCAGCGCCGTCACCGCGAGGATGATCGTGCCCGCGAGCCCGATCTGCAGCCAGGCGTCGACGAACGCGTTGAGGCCCGACGTGAACCGCTGCCCGGCCGGGTCGATGAACGTCACGTAGGGCACCACGGCCTCGTGCGGCCACGTGCCGACCCAGCCCCAGCCCTGGATCGGGAACTGGCTCACGAACACGCGGATCTGCGCCCAGAGGTCCACCCGCGTCGCCGTGCCCCCGGCCGCACCGATCTCGGCGAGGACCCGGTGCCGGGCGACGATGCCGAGGCCGATCATGAGCAGGACCGCCCCGCCGAGCACGCCGTTCACCACCGGTCGCGTCGTCGGTCGGGCGTGCCGGAGCGACCACAGCGCGAGGGCGGTCACGGCCAGGGCGATCATCGCGAGCCCGGTGATGGGGGACTGCACGAGCATCAGGGCGATGACGGCGAGGGCGGTCGAGCCGATCGCCCGCCACATCGTCACCGAGCGGGTGAGGAACTCCACCACGAACGTCACCAGCGCCATCGCGGCGATGAAGCCCATGAAGTTGCGGGTCCCGCCGATGCCCTGGATCGGGCCGCCGTACGCGATGTTGCCCTGGATGCCGAACGCCGGGATCGGGGTGTCGAGGACGAGGCCGGACAGGACCTCGAGGCCGAGCGCGACCACGAGCAGGATCCGGAAGGCGTCGCCGGAGGCCCGGATGACCTGCACCAGGTCGCGGCCGAGCGCGAGGTAGAGCCCGAGCCCGATGAAGCAGACGGTGCCGACCAGCCCCCGGAGCGCCACCCACGAGTACTCGCTCCAGAGGACGCTCAACGCGCAGTACCCGACGAACGCCAAGAGCGAGAGGGGGAGCACCCCGTGCCACTCGATCCGGTAGCGCTGCCCGAGCAGGCTCAGGCCGGCGAGGACGAACAGCGTGACGAGCACGGCCCACACACCGGCGCGACCGACGAGCGCGGTCACCGTGGGTTGCGCGAACGCGAAGAGCACGATCACGGTCGCGAGTGCCTGGCTGAACCGGCCGCCCGCGGAGAACCCGATCCACGCCGACAGGTACCGTCGCGCGAGCACGCGTCTGGTCACCCGGCCGTCCGTCACCTCACCATCTTGGCCCATCCGGCCTCGTCGGCAGGTGGACGCCCCGGCGTCGCGCCCGGCGGCGGCCCCGATCGGCGTGCCCCGGACGTCCGCGACACGACGGGTGCGCCCCCGCGCGGATATCCACGATCCGCGATGTCGGCGGTACGATCGCGGCACCATGGCGCGCGGGTGGCGGCTGTACGGCGCACCGACGGTCGCTGCGGTCGTCGGTGGGTCCGCCACGGCCGTGGCCTGGTGGCGGCTCGGCCCGGTGACCCGCGGGACGGTGTGGGCCGAGGACGGCGGGGTGTTCCTCCGCGAGCGGCTCGCACTCGGCCCCGGCGCCGTCCTGGAGCCGTACGCCGGGTACCGCCACCTCGTCCCGCGCGTCGTCGTCGACCTCGCCTGGCTCCTGCCCGTCGAGCGGTACGCGGTCGCGGTGTCGGGCATGTCCTGCCTGGTCGTCGGGGTCGTCTGCGCGCTCGTGTTCCTGCTGTCCGGCGACGTCGTCCGGCCGTGGCCGCTCCGGGTCCTGCTCGCCGCGGTCCCCGTCGTCCTGCCGCTCGCCCCCGTCGAGATCAGCGGCACCGCGGCGAACCTGCACTGGTACGTGCTCGTCCTGGTGCCGTGGCTGTACACGAACCGTGCCCGGACGTGGTGGGGAGCGGTGGCGCTCGCCGTGGTCACGGCCCTCGGCGTGCTGAGCGAGGTCCAGGCGACGCTGTTCCTCCCGCTCCTGCTGGTCGCCTGGCTCCCGCTGCGACGCACGGCGACGGGACGGGTGGACCTCCGCCCGCTGCCGGTCACCCTGGCGGCGGTGGTGGCCGGCGCGGTGCAGGTCGCGACGGCGCTCACGGACCCGCGAGCGTCCCGGCCGGGCGACCCGGGCGCCTCCGACGTGCTCGCCGGGTACCTGCTGCAGCCGCTCGGGGGCGCGTGGGACCGTCGGGTCGGTGTCGTCGCGGAGACGGTGCACGCGCACGGGTGGGGCGTGGTCGTCCTGCCGACCGTGCTGCTGGTGGTCGTGCTCGTGACGGCCGTGGTGCTCGGCCGGGGGCGTGCGCGGTGGGTCGTGGTCGCCCTCGCCGGAGGCTCCGTCGTGGTGTGGTGGGCAGCGCTGGTGGCGAACGGGTCGGCGGTGCAGGACTGGGTGGGTCTCGGGCCGGCCGCGCTGGCGGCGGGGCCGCAGCGGTACGCGGCAGCGTCCGGGTTGCTGCTCGTGTCGGGAGCGGTGGTGGCGGCGTCCGTGGTCATCGGGTCGGTGGGGCTGCCAGGAGGCGCGGGTCGAGCCGGTGCGGGTCGGTCCGGTCCGGCAGTCGGCCGGTCGGCGGCCGCGGGTCGGCTGGTGGCGGTCGTGCTCGCGTGGTGCGTGGTCGCCGCGGTGGTCGTCGCCGCCGCCTGGAACGCCGCTCCGGGGGCGACCCGGCGGAGCGCCGGCCCGGTCTGGTCCGCGCAGGTCCCCGCGGCCGCCGAGGCCTGTCGCGCCGACCCGACGCTGCCGTCCGTCGTGCTCCGGACCGCGCCGTGGCGGGCCGCGGTGCCGTGCGACCGTCTGGTCGAGTGGCCGTGACGACGGGACCGGTGCCGGAGGCCGGGGCGGGCTCGGGTCAGCGGCGCGCGGGCGTCCGGAACTCGCGGCGGGCCGGGGGCGTGCGGGGACCGTCACCGGCGGACACCGGCTCCTCGCCGACGAGCACGATCCGGGTCTTGATCGCGATGAGGGCGAACAGGACCCAGTTGCCCTGGTAGAGCAGTCGGGACTCGGCGACCGACTGCACGAGCAGCGCCACGACGACGAGCAGCGGCAGGAGCGACACCGGGTCGAACGGACGGGGGGAGAGCGACGCGTCGTAGCCGATCCGGGTCGCCGAGGCCCAGGACCGGCTGAGGGTCGTGACCACGTAGACCAAGAAGATCGCCAGGCCGATGACACCGGTCTGCATCCACACGTCGAGGTAGGCGTCGTGCGCCTGCAGGTAGGTCACGCCCTTGCGGTGCGCGAGGTCCGCGAGGGTCGGGATGCCCGGCCACCAGTAGCCGATCCAGCCCCAGCCGACGACGGTGTGCTCCTGGATGAGCCCGATGACCCGCTCCCAGATCACGCCGCGGCCGGTCGCGTCCGAACCCTTGCCGAGCAGCTCGGACACCTGGCCGCGGGCGAGGAACCCGAGCACGGCGACGACCACCGCCCCGACGGCGACGGCGAGGTAGCGCGGTGTCCGTCGTTCGGTCGGGACCCGGCGGATCCAGAGCGCGACGGCGAGCGCGACGAGAACGACGAGCCCGGCGGCCAGCACGGTCGAGGATCGGGTGAGTGCGAGGACGACGAGGGCCACGACGGTCCAGCCGATCGCGCGGTTGCGTCGGAGTCGCCCCTCGGCGTACTGGACGGCGACGGCGATCACGGCGAGGAGCGCGACCATCGCGAGCAGGTTCGCGTTGCCGGGGAGGCCCTGGATGCGCCCGCCGGTGAAGAGCTCGGCGCGTGAGAAGTAGAAGGCGTCCGGGATCTTCCGGTCGCCGTAGTCCGTCCACGCCGGTGCGATCGGGTGTCGGAGGACGACCGCGACGAAGGCCTCGAAGAGCAGCGACCCCATCAGGACCCAGCGCAGCGCGAGGCTCAGCGCGTCGGTGATCCGCCGCCACGTCAGGGTCGAGGCGATCGCGAAGGCCGCGCCCGCGCAGATGACCTGGACCGCGAGGCTCGAGATCGTCGCGAACCGCCAGTGCGACCACACGACGGACACCAGGCACCAGGCGAGGAAGAGCCAGAGCGCACGCGGTGTCCGGGTGAGCGGCGGGCGGGCCCGGACGATGATCGTCGTGGCCCAGACCCCGGCGGCCGCCCAGAGCAGTCCCGCCCCGACCCACGTGAGCGTGTTCGGCACGGCGTCACCGGCGAAGAGCACGAACAGGATCGTCGCGCCGAATGCGAACGCCTCGCGCTCGGGCACGGATCCGCGCGCCAACGGCCAGGTGTTCGTCACGACGCCAGGGTACCCGGGGAGCGCACGTCGACCGCCGATAGGCTCGTGCGCATGTTCCTCGGCATCACGAACACGCCCCGCGACTACGCCTGGGGATCCGTCACGGCCATCCCCGAGCTCCTCGGCCGGACCGTCACCGGCGCACCGCAGGCCGAACTCTGGCTCGGCGCGCACCCGGGCAGCCCGAGCGTCGTCGTGAACCCGGCGATGGTCGGCGGCGCGGACACGCTGCTCGACTGGATCACCGCGGAGCCCCGGGACGCCCTCGGACCGGACCGCACGGGCCTCCCGTTCCTGCTGAAGGTCCTCGCGGCCGCCGCCCCGCTCTCGCTGCAGGCGCACCCGACACCCGAGCAGGCGCGCGAGGGGTTCGAGCGCGAGGAAGCGGCGGGTGTCCCGATCGACGACCCGGCCCGCAACTACAAGGACCCGTTCCCGAAGCCCGAGCTCGTCGTGGCGCTCAGCGAACGCTTCGAGGCGCTGAGCGGCTTCCGCCCGGTGGCCGAGACGCTCGCCGACGTCGAGACGCTCGACGCCGGGTCCGGTCGGCTCGGCCCCCTGGTCGTGCACCTGCAGCACGGGCTCGAGGACACGGTGCGGTGGCTCGAGACCGGCGAATCCTCGGCGCAGGCCGTCGTACAGGCCGTGAGCGACCTCGCCGCCGCGCTGCCCGACGACGCCGTCACCCCGAACACCGCGACCGTGCGCGACCTCGGCACGAGCTACCCGGGCGACCCCGGCATCGTGGTGTCCCTGCTCATGCACCGCGTGACGCTCGCCGCGGGTGAGGCGATGTACCTGCCGGCCGGCAACATCCACGCCTACCTCGACGGGCTCGGCATCGAGCTCATGGCCCCCTCCGACAACGTCCTGCGCGGCGGCCTCACGCCGAAGCACGTCGACGTCCCGGAGCTGCTGCACGTCCTCGACTTCACCGCGTACCCGGCACCCGTCCTGGCCCCCGAGTCGGTCGCCGCCGGCGTCGAGCGCTTCGCGCCGGACGGCGTCGGGTTCGCGCTGCTCCGCGTCACGGGGGACGGACGCCCGGTCGGCCTGGCCTCCGGCGGGGTCGCGCCGCTGCGCGGCCCCTCGATCGCGATCTGCACGGCGGGTGCGGTGACGCTCGTCGGGGCGCAGTCCGCGACGCTGCTGCGCCAGGGGGAGTCCTGCTACATCACCCCCGACGAGGGCGACGTCACGGTCGAGGCCGACAACGGCAGCGGTCTGGCGTCGACGGTCTTCATCGCGACGGGTGCGTGAACCCGCAGCGCGTGGCGGTCTGACGCCGCGCCGGTTCCGCTAGCGTGGCCAGCATGAGTTGGCTGGTCACCGGCGGCGCCGGGTACATCGGGTCCCACGTCGTCCGAGCACTGCGTGCGGCGGGCATCGACACCGTCGCGTTCGACGACCTCTCGAGCGGCTTCCGGGCGTTCGTGCCCGAGGACGTGCCGTTCGTCGAGGGCACGATCCTCGACGGTGCGCTGGTGGCCCGGACGCTGCGCGAGCACGCCGTCACCGGTGTGGTGCACGTCGCGGGCTTCAAGTACGCGGGGGTGTCGGTCGAGCGACCGCTGCACACCTACGAGCAGAACGTCACCGGCATGGCGACGCTCCTCCGGGCGATGGCGGAGAACGGCGTCACCAAGGCGGTGTTCTCGTCGAGCGCCGCCGTCTACGGCACGCCGGACGTCGACACCGTGGTCGAGGACACCCCGAAGGCGCCGGAGTCGCCCTACGGCGAGTCGAAGCTCATCGGTGAGTGGCTGCTGCGCGACATGGAGGTCGCCGCGGGCTTCACCACGACGTCGCTGCGCTACTTCAACGTCGTCGGGTCGGGGGAGCCGGACCTGTACGACGCCAGCCCGCACAACCTCTTCCCGCTCGTCTTCGACGCCCTGCTCGCCGGTCGCACGCCGCGGATCAACGGCGACGACTACGCCACGCCCGACGGCACCTGCGTGCGGGACTACATCCACGTCGCCGACCTCGCGCACTCGCACGCGGTCGCCGCGCAGAAGCTCGAGGCGGGCCAGACCCTCGAGCGCGCGTACAACCTCGGCAGCGGCGACGGGGTCAGCGTCCGGCAGATCATGGACGCCATGGCGAAGGGCACCGGCATCGCGTTCGAGCCCGAGATCGCGCCGCGACGCGCCGGTGACCCCGCGCGGATCGTCGCGACGGGCGAAGCGGCTGCGCGTGACCTCGACTGGGCGATGCGCCACACGCTCGACGAGATGGTCACGAGCGCCTGGGAAGCCCGGCGCCGCATCGGCTGACGGGCCGTCGCGGCCGGCTGAGGGGGCGTCAGTTGTCCCCCGAAACCCCGACAGACCGGCCGCGACACGCCCGTACGGGGGACATGACACGCCGGAACCGTCAGTGCCTTCTATGATCCGCGACTTGACTCTCGCGAATGACACCGCTGTAATTACAGGCAACGACAGCGATCGTTGTGGTCCCGTTATCGAGACGTCAGGGGTGATCAGGGTGAACGGTTCCGACTTCCACGCCGGAGTACCGGAGGACTGGCACGTCGACCCCGTGTCGCTCGGCGTCCCGGGTGTCCGGCGTCCGGAGACCGACGACGAGGAGAACCCGCTCGCCTGGCAGGTGGACTCGCTCTGCGCGCAGACCGACCCCGAGGCGTTCTTCCCCGAGAAGGGCGGGTCGACGCGCGAGGCCAAGAAGATCTGCACCTCGTGCGAGGTCCGGGCGCAGTGCCTCGAGTACGCGCTCGAGAACGACGAGCGATTCGGCATCTGGGGCGGCCTGTCCGAGCGCGAGCGCCGCAAGCTCCGCAAGCGGGCGTAGCCGCGCACCTGGCCGGTCCAGGAGGCACGGTGCGCGTCCGACGCGCACCGGTCGTTGATGGCTCCCACAGGTTCACGGCGCGCCGCCGTCCGCAGGCCGCGCCGCGCCTCCAGACCGTAGAGTGACGCCCGTCATGCAGCCCAGAGTCACCGCGATCCTCGTCGCCGCCAACGGGGCGGACCACCTCGACCGGACCCTGGACGCGCTCGCCGCCCAGACCCGTCACCCCGAGAACCTCGTCGTCGTCGACCTCGGGTCGACCGACGGTTCGACCACCGACCTCTCGTTCGGCGGCTCCGCCGAACTCCTGCGCCTGCCCGCCGGTCGCCCCTTCGGCGAGGCGGTCGCCCGCGGCGAACGCGAGGCGCCGCCCGCGGTCGCGGACGAACCCGTCGACGAGTGGCTCTGGCTGCTCGGCCACGACAACGCGCCGGCGCCCACCGCCCTCGCCGACCTCCTGTCCGCGGTCGAGATCGCGCCGAGCGTGGTCGTCGCGGGGCCGAAGCTCGTCGACGTCGACGACCCGTCGCGGCTCCGGGCGTTCGGCGAGAGCATGACCCGCTTCGGCCGGTCGATCGTCCTCGTGCAGGACGAGCTCGACCAGGGCCAGCACGACCGGAACACCGACGTGATGGCGGTCGCCGCCGGCGGGATGCTCGTCCGACGCTCGGTGTGGAACGAACTCGGCGGCTTCGACCCCGCCCTGCCGAACGTGGACGCCGCACTCGACTTCTGCGTGCGCGTGCGCCTCGCCGGACACCGGGTCGCCGTCGTGCCCGAGGCCCGCGTGACGAGCGCCGGGCCCATCGAGGAGTTCGGGCGCAAGCGGGTCTCCGAGGGGCGGCGCGTCCGGATGCACCGGCAGGCGCAGCTGCACCGCCGGATGACCTACGCGTCCGCCGGGGTCCTCTGGATCCACTGGCTCACGCTCGTGCCGTTCGCGATCGGCCGCGCGATCGGGCACCTCGTCGCCAAGCACCCGGCCGCGGTCGGGGCCGAGCTCGCCGCGGCGTTCTCGGTCGCCTTCGGCGGCGGGACCGGACGCTCGCGCCGGGTCCTCGCACGCGGCAAGAAGCTCGGGTGGGCGGCGGTCGAGCCGCTCCGCGTCAGCTGGCGCCGGGTGCACGAACGGCGGACCACGTCGCGCGACGTCGAGCTCGCCCGGGTCGAGGACGCACCGATCGCCCGGGCGTCGTTCCTCGGCGACGGCGGCATCTGGGTCGTCCTCGCCGCGGCGGTCCTGAGCGTCGTGACCCTGTACCCGCTGCTCGGCTCGCCGGCGCTGACCGGTGGCGGGCTCCTGCCGCTGAGCACCGACGTCGCCCGGCTGTGGCAGAACGTCGGCTACGGCTGGCACTCGATCGGCACCGGGTTCACGGGGCCGAGCGACCCGTTCGCCGCGGTCGTCGCCGTGCTCGGCTCGATCACGTTCTGGTCGCCGTCGACCTCGGTCGTGCTCGTGATGCTCGTCGCGTTCCCGCTCGCCGCGCTCGGCGCCTGGTTCGCGGTGCGGAAGCTGACCACCCGCACCTGGGTCCCGGTGATCGGCGCGGCGCTGTACACGATCGCCCCGACGCTCGTCGGTGCCGTCACGAGCGGGCACCTCGGCGCCGTGATCGCGCACGTCCTCCTGCCCTGGCTGTTCCTCGCCGTGCTCGAGGCGCACCGCTCGTGGGCCTGGGCCTCGGGCGCGTCCCTGCTCTTCGCCGTCATCGCGGCCTCGGCGCCGTCGCTGCTGCCGGTGCTGCTGCTCGGCTGGCTCGTGTCGCTCGCCGTCGGGTGGCGCCGTGCGCACCGTCGGGTGTTCATCCCGGTGCCGGCAGCCGTGCTCTTCCTGCCGCTCGTGCTCGCGCAGGTCGCCCGCGGCAACGTGCTCGCCGTCTTCGCGGACCCGGGCGTGCCCTCGGCCACCCGTGCACCCTCGGCCTTCCAGCTCGCCATCGGCCAGCCGGTGCCGGACTGGAGCGGCTGGCTGCCCACCACGTCCGGGCTCGCGCTCGCCGCCTGGATCCTGCCGGTCCTCATGGCGGTGCTCGCGCTCCCGGTTGCCGTCGCCGCCATCGGCGCGATGCTCGGCCACCGCTGGGCCGTCGCGGGAGCCACGCTCCTCATCGCGCTGGCCGGCTTCGCCACCGCGTTCGCCGCCACCCACGTCACCGTCACCGGGGTCGGGTCCACGACCACGATCATCTGGCCGGGCAGCGGGCTGAGCGTGTACTGGTTCGGCATCGTCGCCGCCGCCTGCATCGGGATCGACGTGCTGCCGCGGATCGCCCCGGTCGCGGGACTCGTGACGACCGTGGTCGCCGCCGTCACCGTGGCACCGGCGTTCGGGGCGTTCTACCTCGGCAACGCGGTGATCCAGCCGACCTCCGGCCGGGTGCTCAGCGCGTACGTGAACGCCGAGGCGCAGGCCAACCCCGACGTCGGCACGCTCGTCGTCGACCCACAGGACGACGGCTCGCTCGCGGTGTCGCTCGAACGCGGGCAGGGTTCGACGCTCGACGACCAGACCACCCTCGACTCGACGGCGCTCACGCTCAGCCGTTCCGGTGCGCAGCTCGCGACCCTCGCCGGCAACCTGGCGAGCCGGAGCGGGTACGACCCCGAGCCCGCACTGCGGCAGCTCGGCGTGAGCTTCGTCCTGCTCGACGACGCCCCCGACGGTTCCTCCGCGCAGGCGGTCCACGACCGTGCAGCCGGGGCGATCGGTCAGAACGCGCTGTTCACGAGCATCGGCGAGACGACGAGCGGGCAGCTGTTCCACTACGAGGGCGACGTCGACCGCCCGTCCACCGGGTCGGCCGGGGCACAGGCGACGCACGTGCTCTACCTCGTGGTCCTCGGGGTCGTGTTCGGCGCCGCGGCACTGCTGGCGGTGCCCACCGCGCCCCGTCGACGCCGTGCCACCTCGAACGTCATCGAGGCCGAGGAACCCGCCACCACCTTCGACGAGGAGCGCGACGAATGAGCCGTACCCCCGCCTCCGTCCGCCGCTGGGTCGTCCGCGGCACGGCGACCGCGATCGCCGTCGTGGTCGCCGCCGGAGCCGTCACCGCGGCGCACGCCCTCGGGACCGACACCGACCCGGGTCGTCCCGCGGGCAAGACGGTGACACCCGTCCCGGCCGACGCCGAGCGCGTCTGCGCGGGCAACGCGCTCCGGCTCTCGGACGACGCCGGCAACGACGCGACGAAGGCGAGCACCGTCGGCTCGGCCACCGTCGCCACCGCGACCACCGGGTCGAGCGTCGAGCGCTCCGGCCTCGACGACTCCGCGACCGGCGGGAGCAAGCCGCGCCTCCTGACCGCTCCGGCGGGGGACACCACCCCGCAGGTCGCCGGCAGCAGCTACCAGAGCGTCGCGAGCGGGGACGTCGTCGGCGTCGGTGCCGCGTCGTGCGACGACCCGAGCCAGTCCACCTGGCTGGTCGGCGGGTCCACCGAGACCGGCCGCACGAGCCTCGTCACGCTGTCGAACCCGACCGACGTGAACGCGACCGTCGACCTGTCGATCTACGACGGTTCGGGCACGGTCAGCGCTCCCGGCACGACCGGCATCGTCGTCGCGCCGAACACCCAGAAGGTCGTCCCGCTGTCCGGGTTCGTGTCCGACCAGGGCTCGACCGTCGTGCACGTCGAGTCCTCCGGGGGCCAGATCGTCGCCCACATGCAGGAGTCCATCGTCCGCACCCTCACCCCCGGTGGGTTCGACATCATCTCCGGCGGTGCGGCGCCCTCGACGTCGCAGATCATCCCGGGCGTCGTCCTCGACGGTGCCCAAGAGGCCCAGCGCGGCGACGACACGGCCGACGCCGCGCCCATCGTCCGGCTGTTCGTGCCCGGCACGAAGGCGGCCCGCGTGACCCTCGGCATCACCACCGCCGACGGGGGCGGGTCCACCGTGAACGCCACCGCCGAGCCCGGTGTCGTCACCGACGTCACGCTCGACGACTTCCCGGACGGTCGCTACGCCTTCACCGTCACGTCGACCGAGCCGCTCGTCGCCGGCGCCCGCACGACCACGCCCACCTACGACGGGCGCACGGACGTCGGGTGGTTCGCCTCCGCCGACCCGCTCGGCGAGTCCACCATCACGGCGGTGGCGCCCGGTGAGAACCAGCGCCTCACGCTCGTCAACCCGACGCGCTCCGACGCCGACGTCACGATCCGCTCCGGCGACGAGACGCAGGACGTGCAGGTCGTCGCCGGTGGTGTGCGCACCGTGGTCGTCCCGGTCGCGAAGCAGCTCGAGCTGCAGGGGACCGAGGGGCTCGTCGCCGGGGTGACCTACATGGGCGACGACGGCATCGCCGGGTTCCCGGTGCGGGCGGCGACCGAGGTCTCGACGCCGGTCCGGGTCTACCCCTGAGCCGTGGCGCGCTGCGTCACCAGTGGCGGTAGCGGTCCGGCGCCAGGTCCCACGGGTCCTTGTCGATCAGCTCGCCCACCGCACGGAACACCGCGGTCTCGATGATGATGCGCTTGTCGGTGTCGTCCTTCTCGGGACTGCGGGTGACCCGCTCCACCGGGACGCGGAACACGGTCACGCGGCGCTGCTCGCGGTCCACCCGCCAGCGGGGCATGTGGTCCGGCAGGGTCGAGTCCGTCGGCATGTCCGCGACCTGGAACACGACGCCCTCGAGCTCGGCCGGCCAGAGCCCGAGCAGGTAGTGCGCGGTGTCGCCGACGATGCGGTCGAACGTCTCGGCGCGGGTGATGATCGGCGCGAGGTCCGGACCGGTCACGCTGGACCGTCCGCCGCGTCCGTGCCGGGACCGACCGCGGCCCCGGTCGACGGGTGTGACGAGACGAGTCCTGCGACGCATCCCCACATCGTACGCGGCGCGGGCGGTGCCGCCCTGCTCCGATAGGGTCGGTGGCGG
Source organism: Curtobacterium sp. 320 (assembly GCF_031455235.1). Taxonomy (NCBI): domain Bacteria; kingdom Bacillati; phylum Actinomycetota; class Actinomycetes; order Micrococcales; family Microbacteriaceae; genus Curtobacterium; species Curtobacterium sp. 320. Next base: position 661,388 of record NZ_JAVDSI010000001.1, read on the forward strand.
TATGGACGTGAGGATCTGCAGCAAGGTCGCCTGTGGCGCGAGCGCCTCGGCGACCCTGACGTACGACTACGGGGACTCCATGGTCGTCGTCGGCCCCCTCTCCACCCGCATCGAGCCCCACGGCTACGACCTCTGCGCCCGCCACGCGGCGCAGCTGCGCGTCCCGCGCGGGTGGCAGGTGGTGCGGCGCGAGCCGCTCCGTCGCGACGCGGACTGACGCGGTCGGGGCCGGTCCTCCACAGGGGGATCCCCGGAGGCGCGGCTCACGGTACCGACGTCGGCTGACGACCCGCGCCTCCCGGCGTGGAAGACTGGGCGGCATGCCCACCGAAGCCCGTACCGCAGCACCGTTCCGCGTCGCCGACCTCGCCCTCGCCGAGGCGGGGCGCCACCAGATCCGCCTCGCCGAGAACGAGATGCCGGGGCTCATGTCCCTGCGCGAGGAGTTCGGCGCGTCGCAGCCGCTCGCCGGCGCGCGCATCGCGGGTTCGCTGCACATGACGGTGCAGACTGCCGTCCTCATCGAGACGCTCGTCGCGCTCGGGGCGCAGGTCCGGTGGGCGAGCTGCAACATCTTCTCCACGCAGGACGAAGCCGCCGCGGCCATCGCCGTCGGCCCGACCGGCACGCCTGAGTCGCCGGCCGGCGTCCCCGTGTTCGCGTGGAAGGGCGAGACGCTCGAGGAGTACTGGTGGTGCACCAGCCGGATCTTCGATTGGTCGGCCGAGGCCGCAGCCGCCGGCGCCGACTGGATCGGCCCGAACCTCATCCTCGACGACGGCGGCGACGCCACGATGCTCGTGCACACCGGCGCCGATGCCGAAGCCGCCGGCCGTGTGCCCGATGCCGGGGCCGACGCGAGCACCGAGTGGAAGATCGTCCTCGACACCGTCGCCGCCTCACTGCAGGGGTCGTCGGACCGCTGGACCCGCATCGCGGCCGACATCGAGGGCGTGACCGAGGAGACCACCACCGGCGTGCACCGCCTCTACGAGCTGTCGCGCACCGGCGAGCTGAAGTTCCCGGCGATCAACGTCAACGACTCCGTCACGAAGTCGAAGTTCGACAACAAGTACGGCATCCGGCACTCGCTGCCCGACGGGCTCAACCGGGCGACCGACGTGCTGATCGGCGGCAAGGTCGCGTTCGTCGTGGGCTACGGCGACGTCGGCAAGGGCGCGGCCGAGGCGCTCCGCGGGCAGGGCGCCCGCGTGATCGTGTCCGAGGTCGACCCGATCTGCGCGCTCCAGGCCGCGATGGACGGGTACCAGGTGGCGCGCCTCGCGGACGTCGCCGACCAGGTCGACCTGGTCGTCACGTGCACGGGCAACCTGGGGGTCGTCGGTGTCGACGAGATGCTGGCACTGAAGCACCTCGCGATCGTCGCGAACGTGGGGCACTTCGACAACGAGATCGACATGGCGGGCCTCGAGTCCCTGCCGGGCGTCGAGAAGGTCGAGATCAAGCCGCAGGTGCACGAGTGGCGTCTGCCGACCGGCCGGTCGATCCTCGTACTCTCCGAGGGGCGGCTCATGAACCTCGGCAACGCCACAGGGCACCCGTCCTTCGTGATGAGCAACTCCTTCACGAACCAGGTCCTCGCCCAGATCGAGCTGCACACCCGCCGCGCCGAGTACCCGACGGGGGTGTACGTGCTGCCGAAGCACCTCGACGAGAAGGTGGCGCGGCTGCACCTCGACGCGCTCGGGGTCGCGCTGACCGAGCTCCGGCCGGAGCAGGCGGCGTACATCGGTGTCCCGGTCGAGGGCCCCTACAAGCCCGAGCACTACCGGTACTGACGCGGGGCGCGCGCCGCGGGCACCGCGGGCGCGCGCACCGCGGGCGCGCCGGCGCGGGCGCGCTGCCGCCCCGCGGCAGGCGCGCTGCCGCACCGCACAACCAAAGTCGCCCGGAACCACGCATCCGCGCGGCTCCGCGTGCTTTTGGTTGTGCGGCGAACTACGTTTCCGACAACGAACCAGGCAGCCGCGCTGGTTCGACGTCGGAAACCTGGTTCGAAAGCCTGAAGCCCGCGCGCCAGCGGCGCCGCGGCGCGCGACAGCGCGTCAGCGCGGGAACCCCGGCGGCCGCGCCGTCGCCACCGCCGACGCCCGGTCGAGCACCGCCGCCCGACCCCGCAACGCGCGCAGGTCCCGCTCCCGCCGCAGCACGACCACCCCGGCGAGGAACACCTCGGGGTGGACCGCCGGCACCGGGTGCGCGTACTCGGCGACCGCTGCCGCGAGGGACCGTGCCGCCGCCTCCCGGAGCTCGGGGCGGAGGTCGGCAGCACCGCGGAAGAACGCCCCGAGCCGGTTCTCGAGCCGCTGCGGGAGCGCCGAGACGTCCGCGACCCCGGCCCAGGCCACGAGCTCCGCGGGCATGAGGACCTCGGGGGACCGCTGCTTCGCCGCCCGCTCGTGCTGCACGAACGTCCCGGCGAGCAGGTCCCCGAGCCGCCGCGGGCGGGATCCGAACAGCGCCACGAGCAGCGCCACGGACCCGAACGTCATCCACAGCTCGAACAGCCCGACGAGGGCACGGGTGAACGCGTGCCGGAACCCGATCGCCCCGCCGTCGAGCCGGACGACCCGGGTGCCGGTGGCGTACCGGCCGACGCTCTTGCCCCGGGTGACGGTCTCGAGCGCCGCCGGGACGAGCACGAGCACGACGACGAGCACGCCGATGCTGAGCGCCGCTGCCCAGGCCTCGTCGAGGTCGCTCGGCCAGACCCGCGACAGGCCGATCATGAGCATGACGTACAGCCCGAGCAGGCAGACACCGTCGAGGAGCGCCGCCGCGAGCCGCAACGCGATGCCGGCGGGCTGCACGTCGAGTGCGACGGCCTCGCCGACGACGAGCTCGTCGTGGGTGTCGTCGAGCGCGACGACGAACCGACCGTCGGCGAGGTCACGCGGCACGCGGGTCTTCGGCATGGGATCATTCTGTCGGAGACGCACGCCCGCCGCCCGGACGGCACGGACGCGCGAACACCGGAACGAGCGGGGGAGACGCTGTGGACCTGGACGCCTACACCGAGGTGCACCGCGACCGGTGGCAGGAACTCGACCGGCTCGCCCGCACCCGCCACGCCTCCGGTGCCGACGTCGACCGCCTCGTCTCCGGCTACCAGGCGGCAGCGACCGACCTCGCCCGCATCCGCGGCGCCGCCCCGCGCACCGCCGTCGGCGACCGGCTCTCGCTGACGCTGTTCCGTGCCCGACTCCGGTTCACCGGCACCCCGGTCGACCCGCTCGCGGCGCTGACGTCCTTCTTCGTCCTGCAGCTCCCCGCCGCCCTGTACCGGATCCGCTGGGTCACGATCTGGGTGGCGGCCGCCACGGCGGCGATCGCCGCGATCACGGCGGTCTGGATCACGACCACCCCGGGCGCCGTCGACACGTTCGGCACTCCCGAAGCACTCCGGCAGTACGCGACCCGGGACTTCCAGGCGTACTACTCCGACCACGGTCTCGGTGCCTTCACGGCGCAGGTGTGGACGAACAACGCGTACATCGCCGCCACCATGGTCGCGTTCGGGATCACCGGCCTCTTCGTGCCGTTCTCGATCGGCCAGAACGGGATCAGCCTCGGCGTCTCGGCGGCCATCCTGCACGACCAGGGCCGCCTCGGTGACTTCTTCCTCTACATCGCCCCGCACGGGCAGCTCGAGCTGTACTCGATCTTCCTCGCGGCCGCCGCCGGCCTGATGATCTTCTGGTCGTGGGTCGCCCCCGGTGCCCGCACCCGCGGACAGGCCCTCGCCGAGGACGGCCGGGCACTCATCACGATCGCCGTCGGCCTCGCCCTGACGCTCCTGCTGTCCGGTCTCGTCGAGGGCACGGTGACCCGGCAGGACTGGCCGTGGCCCGTCAAGATCGGGATCGGCACCGTCGCCCTCGCGGCCGTGCTCTGGTACCAGTGGATCCTCGGCGGTCGGGCGTACCGCGCGGGGCAGCGTGGCGACCTCGAGGAGTTCGAGCGCGGCTCGTCCGCGCTCGTCGCCGACTGACGGACGCCTAGAGCCGCCCGGTCGCCTTCGCGCGGATGTACGCGTCCGCGACGAGCGGCGGCACCTGCTCGGGTGCGGCCCGGACGACCTCGGCCCCGGCGCGGCGCGCCACGTCCGCCACGCCGTCGGCATCGAGGAGCGTGCGTTCGGCGGCAGCGCGTCGGTACACGTCGCGCTCGGCACGGCCCTGGAGGGACGGCGCACGTCCGCCCCGCCGCCCCGGTCCCGAGACCGCCGGGTCCACCGCCCCGCTCGCCATCCGCTCGACGGCCGGGTCCGTCACGCTGGTGACGACGACCGCGTGCCGTCGCGTCAGGCGGGGGAGCACGGTGAGGAGGTCACCCGACGCGCCGACCGAGTCGAGGCTCGACACGAGCACCACGAGGGCCCTGGAGGTGGTGATCGAGTCGACGAGCCTGGGCACCGCCGACCAGTCGGTGGCCGCGATCCCGGGTTCCGTGAGCGCGAGCGTCTCCCCGAACCGCTGCACGACGTCGGTGCGCGTGGCACCGTGGACGCGACCCCGGACGGCGTCGTCCAGCACGGCGAGGTCCACCCGGTCGCCCGCGGCCGCCGCGAGTGCGCCGAGGAGCAGCGCGGACTCGATGAACGTGTCGAGCCGCGGTTCGTCGTCGACCCGTCCGGCACCGGCACGCCCGGCGTCGACGACGACGATCACCCGACGGTCCCGCTCCGGACGCCAGGTGCGCACCACGAGGTCCTGGCGGCGGGCGGTCGCACGCCAGTCGATCGACCGCACGTCGTCGCCGCGCACGTAGTCCCGCAGCGAGTCGAACTCGGTGCCGTGGCCCCGCAGTTGGAGGGTGGTCTCGCCGTCGAGTTCCCGCAGCCGCGCGAGCCGCGAGGGCAGGTGCCGACGCGACCGGAACGGCGGCGTGACGACCAGCTCGGCAGGCGCCACGAGGACGCGTTGGCGTGCGGCGAGCCCGAGCGGCCCGAACGCACGCACGGCGACGCCCGCGGAGGCCCGGCGGCCGCGACGGAACGGGGCGAACCGCATTCGCGCGGTCCGTCGCTCCCCGGCAGGTACCTGCAGGTCGATGCGGCGCGGGGCCTGCCCGGCGGACGGCTCCCACATGTCGCGCACCACACCGCGGAGCGTCCGGCGGCCGTCGTTGGCGAGCACGAGGGTGCCGTCGGCGGTGGTGTCCCGGCGGGCGAGCCGGGGCATCCGCCGCTCGACGCGCACGGCCGTGAGGTCGGCGGCGAGCAGCACGTCGAGCAGGGCCGCCAGCACGACCACGCCCGCCCAGGCCACACCAGCCCATCCCGTGCCGAGCAGCACGGTGGGCACGATCGCGACGGCGAGGAGCGCGACGAACCGGCCGGAGATCGCCACTAGATCGGCACCCGGACCTGCTCGAGCACCTGCTGCAGCACCCCGTCGGCTCCGACGCCCTCGAGCTCGGCGTCGGCGGCCACCCGCAGCCGGTGCCGCCACACCGGCAGGAGCATGGCCTGGACGTGGTCCGGCGTGATCGCGTCGTAGCCGGTGAGCCAGGCCCAGGCCTTCGCGGCGGCGAGCAGGGCGGTCGCACCGCGCGGGCTGACCCCGACCCGGACGGACGGCGCCTGCCGGGTGGCGCGGGCGAGGTCGACGATGTACGCGAGGACGTCGTCCCGCGCCCCGACCCCGCGGACCGCGCGCTGTGCGGCGAGGACCTCGTCGACCCCGAGGACCGGTGCGATCCCGGCCGACCGGACGTCCCGCGGCACGAAGCCGTCCGCGTGCCGACGGAGCACCTGCCACTCGACGTCCCGCGGCGGGACGTCGAGCGTGAGCTTCATGAGGAAGCGGTCGAGCTGGGCCTCCGGGAGCGTGTACGTGCCCTCGAACTCGATCGGGTTCATCGTCGCCGCGACGAAGAAGGGGGCGGGCAGCACCCGGGCGTCGCCGTCGACGCTGACCTGGCGTTCCTCCATGGCCTCGAGGAGTGCGGACTGCGTCTTCGGCGGCGTCCGGTTCACCTCGTCGGCGAGGAGCACGTTCGTGAACACCGGTCCCTGGCGGAACGGGAAGGTGCCCGTCGAGGCGTCGTACACGAGCGAGCCGGTGACGTCGCCGGGCATCAGGTCCGGCGTGAACTGGATCCGCTTCGTGTCGAGCGACATCGCGGCGGCGAGGCTCCGGACCAGCAGGGTCTTCGCGACGCCGGGGACGCCTTCGAGCAGGACGTGCCCCTGCGCGAGGATGCCGACGATCATGCCCGAGACGGCGCCCTCCTGCCCGACGACGGCCTTGCCGACCTCGGCGCGCAGCCGTCCGAACACGTCGCGCAACGGATCACCAGCGGGGGTCGCCTGCGGGGTCTGGGTGGTGGACGGATCGGTCACGGTCGTGCTCCTCGGTGGTCTCGGTCGGTCTGCTGGGCGCCGGTGGTCGCGGCGAGGACGGCACGCTCGAGGTCGTCGAGCGCCGCTGCCCCGGCGGTGAGGGCCCGGTCGTCGGTGGCCGGGCCGCCGACGAGGACCGCCCCGACGCGCCGGTCGGGGATCCCGGTGGCGCGTGCTGCGGCCCGGACGACCTCGTCGACGTGGGCCGACCGGGGGAGCCCGAGCCGGCGTGCCGTGCGGCGGAGGGCCGCGATCCGGAGCGTGTCGAGCGCGTGGGTCCGGTCGCCGGTGCGTGCGGCGAGCCGGGCACGGCCCTCGGTGGTCTCGGCGGCACGGACGACGACCGGCATCCGCTCGACCACGAGCGGGCCCAGCCGGCGGCCGCGCCAGACCGCGGCGGCGACGGCGACGAGTCCGAGCAGCACGAGTGCGCTCGGCACCCACGGCGGTGCGAGCGACCCGAGGGTCGGTGCCGCGTCCGACGTGCCGGGGGTCGGCGTGTACCAGGTGAGCGTCGCGTCGTCGCCGAGCAGGCCGAGGGCGAGGGCGGCGTTGCCGGCGGTGGTGATCGTGTCGTTCCGGAACGCCGCCGTGGTCCCGACGAGCGTGACGTCACCGGCCGGGGTCGCCGTCCGGACGAGGCCGTAGGCCCGGTCGCCGCCCGAGCCGAACGGTGCGCAGAGGTCGGTGCCGGTCGGGGCCCGGCCGCCGTCCGGCACGGCGTACCCGGTGCCGCCGAGGGTGACCCGCTCGGCACCGGCAGCGGCCGGGATCGCGCACGAGGCGGTGGACACGGTGTCGTCCCCGCCGACCTGCGTGGCCGGCTCGACGTCGAGCCCGAACGCCTCGAGCGTCGCGGGGGTCGACGACACGAGGACGACGTGGTCCGCCTGCCGAGCGATCCGCCGCGCGACGCCTCGGTCGAGGACGCCCTGCTCGTCGTCGACGAACACGGTGCCGTCCCCGATCCGGTCGGCGCGGTCGACGATCCGCACGTCGGTGCCCTGCTGCTCGAGGACCCGCACGAGTGCCTTCGCGCCGCTCGCCGTCGCGGAGGTCGGGTCGAGCGGTGCCTGCCCCGGGCCGGTCCGCCCGACGACGGCCGTGAGCACCGCGAGCACCGTGCCGACCAGGACGATGGCGACCCAGAAACCGACGCGGAGCCCACGGCCCGCGCGGCGCGGCGCGGTCGAGGTCGAGGCCTCGCCCGACGGTGCGGACGGGGTGGCGGTCGCGGTCACGCGGGGACCGCCGGGGTCGTCGTCCGTGCGGGGCGTGCCGTCCGGACCGCGTGCTCGGTGTCCAGGACGTCGCGGGCGCTCCGCTCGGTCGCGTCGGCGCCGAGGTACCGCACCTCGTCGAAGGTGGCCGCGGCGCGCTCGAGCCGCGCGGCCTCGTCCGGGAAGACCACGGCCGCCCGGCCGGCGATGGCACGCGCGGTGGCACCGGGGACGTCGGGGACGAGGTCGCGCTCCCCGAGCCCACGGGCGAGGGCACGGTACCCGTCGAGCACGGCGCGGGACCAGTCACCCGCGCGCAGGGCTGCTCGGGCGTCCTCGGCGATGGCACCGGCGGGACGCAGGTCGTCGTCGTCGAACACCCCGCCGACCTGCCCGTCCGCGAGCCGAGCGCGACGCCGGGGGAGTCCGCGGGCGACGACCACGAGGACGACCACCGCGACGAGCACGACGACGGCCGTCCAGAGCAGGGTGTGCGCGACCGCGGGGGAGCCGAGGCCGTCCGCTCGGAGCGAGCCGAGCCAGTCGAGGACCGCGCGCGAGGCGCGGTCCCACCACGTCACGTGGGCACCGTCGTACTCCGACCGCTCGAGCTCGCGTTCGAGGAGCCGTCGTGCGTCGTCGGGGTCGATCGTCATGCGCGGCCGTCCGGCGGGTACCGTCCGGGTTCGCCGCCCCACTGCGGCGGCGTCGGGCCGCCCGGCTGCTGGCCGCCCGCGCCCGGCTGCCCCGGCTCCGGCTGGCCCTGCCACGGCTGCTGCGGACCCGGACCGCCACCGGGCCAGGTCGGCCCCGGCCACGGCTGCTGCGGCCCCGGACCGGCACCCGGCCACCCCTGCTCCTGCCCCGGCCACGCCGGCCGGTCCACCCGCGGCGACGGTGCGAACGGGTCTCCCGGCTGTCCGGTCTCGAGGTGCGACGCGATCCGCTGGTCGAGCGCCTCGGTCCGGATGCGGCGGTCGATCGCCAGGAAGGTCACGACTGACGCGGAGAGCACGTCGGTGATGCACTGCACCGCGATCCCGAGCAGGCTCCCCACGACGATCGCCACGAGCCCGCCGACCCCGGCTCCCGACCCCGCATCGGTCTGTCCGAGCGGGTCGAACGTGCCGCCGACGAGCGTCGCACCGATCGTGAGCGGGACCGAGGCGATCGACACCGCGAAGGCGAACATGACCTGCACGAGCAGGATGATGCCGAAGGTGCGCCAGAAGGCTCCGCGGGTGAGCCGCCACGACTGCGCCGCGGCCTGGAACACGGGGCGTCCCTCGAGCGCGATGGTCGGGACGGTGAACGCGAACTTCGTCCCGAGCCAGACGAGCACGACCGTGAAACCGAGGCCGAGCACGAAGAAGGTGAGCAGGAGGCCGCCGATGCCCGACCCGTTGCCGGAGAGCCCGGCGGCGGCGCCGACCAGCACGAGCACGAAGACGATCCCGATGACGGCACCGGCTGCGAGCTGCAGGAGGATCCAGGCGACCACCGACCAGCGTCGTCCGGCGAGGAGCGCCCAGAGCCCGCGGAAGGTGGCGCGCCGTCCGAGGATGCGTTGTCCGGTGTCCGCGGCGACCGGGGCGACCAGGAAGCCGCGCCCGAGGTAGGCCAGGAACGGGAGCCCGATCGACAGCACCAGCCAGAGCGTCACCGAGCCGGCGAGGATCGACGTCTGGCCGTCCACGTCGCCGTCGACCGCCGAGAACATGCGGGACTGGATCGCACGCTGGCCGAACGCGCTCGCGATGGTGGAGAGCAGCCCGAGGACCCCGCTGAGGAGCACGCTCCAGAGCAGGAGCACCCGCGCGTTGCGGCGGAACACGGTGAAGGCGCCGCTCAGGACGTCACCGAGCCCGAGCGGTCGCAGCGGGATGACCGGCCGCGACCCGGCCGGCGGCGGCCCCGGGGGCCGACCCGGCCCACCGGCGGAAGGCCCGCTGCCGTACGGTCCACCGGCGGACGGACCACCGGACTGGCCCGGCCACGGGGCGGACGGCTGCTGCCCCGGGGGCCGAGCCGCGCCTCCTGGGCCGTTCCCCCGACCGTCCTGCGGACCGCCGGGCGCCCCCGGTACCTGCCAATCGGACATCGCCGCCCCCTCGTGGTCCCGACCGAGCACGCGGAAGGCGCGGTCGACACCCATCCTGTCGGAAAACGCCGTCGCACGGGGCCTCGGCTATCGTGAGTGGTCAGGTGCCGACCGGGTACCGCTGCACGTCACACGGAGTCCCCATCACATGACACCGCGCATCCTCGTCGTCGACGACGACCAGGCCCTCGCCGAGATGATCGGCATCGTCCTCCGCTCCGAGGGCTACGAACCCGAGTTCAGCGCCGACGGCAACGACGCCATCGATGCGTTCCACGGGACGAAGCCCGACCTGGTGCTGCTCGACGTGATGCTCCCGGGCATCGACGGCATCGAGGTCTGCAAGCGCATCCGCGCCGAGAGCGGCACGCCGATCATCATGCTCACCGCCAAGGGCGACACGTCCGACGTCGTCGCCGGGCTCGAGAACGGCGCCGACGACTACGTCGTGAAGCCCTTCAACCCGAAGGAGCTCGTCGCCCGCATCCGCACCCGGCTCCGCCCGACGGCCGCCGACGCGACGGTGCTGCACGTCGGCGACCTCACCGTCGACGTCGCCGGGCACGAGGTCCGTCGCGGCGACGCCGTCATCGCGCTGACCCCGCTCGAGTTCGACCTCCTGCGGGCGCTGTCCGAGAAGCCGAACCAGGTGTTCACCCGCGAGATGCTGCTCGAACAGGTCTGGGGCTACCACTACAAGGCGGACACCCGCCTGGTGAACGTCCACGTGCAGCGCCTCCGCGCGAAGATCGAGCACGACCCCGACAACCCGAAGATCGTCACCACGGTGCGCGGCGTCGGGTACCGGGCCGGAGGAGCCTGAGCACCGTGCCGTCCGCAGCGTCGACCGGCGGCGTCGCCGTGCAGGGCAGGCTCGCCCGCGCCGGCCGTCGCCTTCGACGGTGGGTCCGGCGCGGCTGGCGCGCCGCGGCGTACCTGTGGCGTCGTTCCCTGATGTTCCGGTCGGTCGCGATCACGGTGATGACCACCGGCCTCGCGGTCGCGATCATCGGCACGGCCGTCATGATCAGCATCTCGAACAACGTCTACTCGCAGCGCCGCGACCAGATCGAGTCCGAGTCGGCGCGCGCGACGATCGTCGCGCAGGGCATCTTCGACGCGGCCACCGCGGGCGAGGACAACAACCAGAGCGAGCTCGAGACCCTGCAGAGCGAGGCGCAGCAGGCGATCCTGTCGAACACCACGAGCCCCGGCGGCACGAGCATCGCCATCGAGCGGAGTCCCGACCAGCCCGGGCCGCAGACGGTGCAGAACGTCGCGAGCCAGGGCTTCCCGGACGCCGTGATCACCGACGCCCTCCGCAAGCAGGTCGGCAAGAACACCGGCACGCTCAGCCTGCAGCCCGTGCGCCTCGACGACGACGGCCGCCACCAGCCCGGCCTCGCCGTCGGGTCGACCCTGCAGATCCCGAGTGCCGGTCAGTACGAGCTGTACCTCGTCTACGACCTGTCGGACGCCCAGCAGACCCTCGACTTCGTCTCGCAGACGCTCTCGATCGGCGGTGTCGCGCTCATGGTGCTCATCGCCCTCGTGACCTCGCTCGTCGTCCGTCTCGTGGTCGTGCCGATCCGGGGCGCGGCCGAGACGAGCCGGAAGATCGCCGCCGGCCGGCTCGACGAACGCATCCCCGTGCGGGGCAACGACGACATCGCCACCCTCGCCCGCAGCTTCAACGGCATGGCCGACGCGGTGAGCCGGCAGATCACCCAGCTCGCCGAGCTCTCCCGCGTGCAGCAGCGGTTCGTCTCCGACGTCTCCCACGAGCTCCGGACCCCGCTCACGACCATCCGGCTCGCCGGCGACATGCTGTTCGACTCCCGTCACGCCTTCGAGCCGTCGGTCGGTCGGTCCGCCGAGCTCCTGCACGCCCAGGTGGAGCGGTTCGAGCTCCTGCTCGCCGACCTCCTCGAGATCTCGCGGTTCGACGCGCAGGCGGTGCACCTCGATCCCGAGCCCGTCATCCCCGCGGCCCTGGCGACCGACATCGTCGACGAGTTCCGGCCGCTCGCCGAACGCGCCGGCATCGACCTGCAGCTCGCCACACCCGGCGGGCACACCACCATGCAGCTCGACGCGAAGCGCATCCGCCGCGTGCTCCGCAACCTCGTCGGCAACGCGATCGAGCACGGCGACGCGAAGCCCGTGCAGGTCGTCGTCGACAGCGACGCCCGCTCGGTCGCGATCGCCGTGCGCGACCAGGGCGTCGGCATGCCGCCGGAGGACGCCGCCCGCGTGTTCGACCGGTTCTGGCGCGCCGACCCGAGCCGCAAGCGGACGATCGGCGGGACCGGCCTCGGACTCGCGATCTCGCTCGGCGACGCGAACCTGCACGGCGGCCGCATCGACGTGTGGTCCCGCCCCGGCGAGGGTTCCACCTTCGTGCTCACGCTGCCGCGCAACGACCGCGTCACCGTGACGACCTCGGCGATCCCGCTGCCGGACCTCGACGAGTCGTACGACGGCCCCCGCGCCGTCAGGGAGGACGACTGATGCGCACCCGCTTCCGCACCCTGGTCGCCACGGCGCTCGCCGCGGTGACGATCGTCGCCGTGTCCGCCTGCGCCGCGATCCCCACCGACGGCGCGGTGCGCTCCGGCGGCGTGATCAAGGACCAGTCGGTGTCCGGCGTCGACTACCGGCCCGGCAAGCCCGTGCCCGGCGCCGACCAGACGACGATCCTCCGCGGCTTCATCGCGGCCGGCACCGGTGCGGCGGACGACTACGCCGTGGCCCGGGAGTTCCTCGCCTCGAACTTCTCGACGAAGTGGAACCCCCGGCGCTCGGTGACGATCCAGCCCGGCAACCCGGCGATCGAGCGGGTCGGCGAACGCGAGCTGACCTACACCCTCACCGCCAGCGCCTCGGTGGACGCCGACGGCGAGTACACGCAGGCGGTCCGACCGACCTCGTCCACGCTGACGTTCCAGTTCACCCGCGAGGACGGCGAGTGGCGCATCGCCTACGCCCCCGACGGCATCATCCTGTCGCCGGTGAACTTCGAGTCGGTGTTCCAGCAGCACGCGCTCTACTTCTACGACCCGACGTACAAGTTCCTCGTGCCCGACGAGCGCTGGTTCCTCGCCAGGTCGTCGACGAGCACCCGCATCGCGAGCGCGCTGCTCGCCGGACCCGCGAGCTGGCTCAAGGGGGCCGTGGTCACCGCCTTCCCCGAGGGCACGCAGCTCTCCCTGAACGCGGTCACGATCCAGAGCGGGACCGCCCTCGTCGACCTGTCCAGCGACGCCCTGCGCGCCAGCAGTCAGGACCGGATCCGGATGCGCGAGCAGCTGAGCAAGTCGCTCGCCTCGGTCGCCACGGTGTCCTCCGTCGACATCACGGCCGAGGGCACGACCTTCGCCGTCCCCGACGGCAGCGGGTCCGACGCGCAGCAGAACCCCGACGTCGATGCCCGCCCGCTCGTCGACCAGGACGGCACCGTGGGCTACTCGGCCCTCGGCGGCGGGAAGATCGCACCGCTCGGCAACGGCATGGGCGCGGAGATCGGCGACCTCGGGCCGTCCTCGTTCGCGTTGTCCGCGTCCGGTACCGCTGCGGTCGTCGGGAACGGCGACGGCGTGACGGTCGTGCGCGGACGCTCGCACCTGCGCATCGACGCGACCGACGGCCTGGTCCCGCCGTCCATCGACGACCTCGGCTTCGTCTGGGTCGCGTCCGAGAAGAACACCCGCCGGGTCACGGCCTACGGTCTCGGCGGCGATCCGCACGCGGTGAACACGACGCTCCCGGCCGGCGACCTCGTGTCGTTCCAGGTCTCGCGCGACTCGACCAGGGCCCTCGCGCTCATCCAGACGAACGACGGACCGAGCCTGTACGTGATGGCCATCGTCCGCGGCGCCGACCGCACCCCGACCGCGCTCGGCTCCCCGGTGCGCGTGCAGGCCGCCACGGGCAACGCCGTCGGGGCCGCCTGGATCAGCGACTCCGACGTCGCCTCGGTCGGGCAGACGTCCTCCGGCCCGGACGTCGTCCGCTCCACGATCGGTGGGCAGTCGAGCACCCTGCCGAAGCCCGACGGGCGGGCGACCGAGATCGTCGGCGGGAGCGGCGGTTCGATGCTCCTGCGGATGTCCGACGGGTCGGTCCTGCAGTCGACCGGCGGTGGCTGGGTCACGACCGGGATCAGCGCGGACGTGCTCGGCGTCCAGCGCTGAGGTCGCTCCTCCACAGGGCGGCGGTCCAGGAGGCGCGTCCCCAGTCCCACGGATCGGCGCGCGCCCGGTGGTGGGTGGCGGTCAGGATCGTCGGCATGACGACACGGGACAGCCTGCGGCCGTGGCTCGACGCGGCCGTCGCGGTGCTCGGGCTCTTCCTGCCGGTGGACTGCGTCGGGTGCGGCCGGCCCGACCGGGCACTCTGCGCCGCGTGCCGACACGCGCTCGACGCGATGCCCCGCCGGGTGCGTCTCGTCGCCGGGGTCCGGCTGGACGCGGCGTTCGAGTACACGGGACTCGTGCGGACGATGCTCCTCGAGCTCAAGCTGCGCGGGCGCGTGGACCTCGCTCGGCCCCTCGGCGCCCGGTTCGGTGGGCTCGTGCGGGCGGCGCTCGCCGACGCCGGTCCCGGGGCCGTGCTGCTGCGGGTGCCGCCCTCGCGGCAGGGTGCTCGGCGGCGGGGGTTCGACCCCGTCGTGCTGCTGGCGGCGCGCGGGGGAGTGCGGCGGTCGCGGGCGATGTCGAGGTTGCGGGCAGGAGGGCTGGCGCGGCGCCGCGCCGGCGCCGGCGTCGGTGCTGGTGCTGGTGCAGGTGCCGGCGTCGGCATCGGTGCCGGCGCAGTGCACGGCGGGCAGAAGGAACGCAGCGCGGTGGAGCGGGTGGCCGCGACGGTCGGCACCCTCTCGGTCACCGGCGTCACCGGTCGAGCCGTCGTCGTGGTGGACGACGTCGTGACCACCGGCGTCACGATGGCCGAGGCCGTCCGCGCCGTGCGTGCGGCCGGTGGTCGGGTCGTGCGGTGCGTCGCCGTCGCGAGCGTCGACGACTGAGGCGCGCCCGCCCGGAGCCCTCGGCGCATCGGTGAACGCTCGGTGGCCACTGTGTGTCCGGTGGGTGTCCTGGCGACTCACCGACATCGCGTGACGCCGGAGCGCCACCGGGTCTAGCCTCGCGACAAGGCGTTCAGGATCGCCGGATGGAGGCGACGCGCTGAGTCTGGATGGGAGCCGCCACATGGACGTGACGATCACGGGCCGGAACATCGGGGTCACCGACCGATTCCGCACCTACGTCGAACAGAAGTCCGAGAAGATCGACGTGCTCGCCGACCGCGCCCTCGCATTCGAGGTGCGCATCAGCCGCCACAACGAGAAATCGGGCGGTTCCCAGGGCGAGGACCGCGTCGAGCTGACATTGATCGGCCCCGGCCCCCTCGTGCGGGCGGAGTCCGCCGCGTCGGACAAGTACGCCGCCTTCGATCTGGCCTTCGCCCGGATCATGGAACGACTCCGCCGAGCACGCGATCGCCGCAAGGTGCACCGCGGCCGCCACCGTCCGACCTCCGTGTCCGAGGCGTCCGGCACCGCGTTCGAGCGCATGGGTGTCGTCCCGGCCGACGGCAAGCTCATCGAGGACGTCGCGACGGGTGCCGTCCCGGTGGTCGACGCGAACGCCGAGGACGACGAGAACGAGGTCTACAGCCCCGTCGTGATCCGGCACAAGGTCTTCGAAGCCGGTCCCATGACGGTCGACGACGCCCTGTACTTCATGGAGCTCGTCGGGCACGACTTCTACCTGTTCGTCGACGCGGAGACGCACCGGCCGAGCGTGGTCTACCGCCGCAAGGGCTGGGACTACGGCGTGATCGGCATCGACGACCCGTCCACCGAGCACGCTCCGGCAGCGGCGTCGGAGTCCGAGCCGGCGGTCGCGATCGCCTGACGATCGCTCAGTACGGCAGACCGAACCCGGGTGTGCGCGGACCGTTCGCGGGCCGCGCACACCCGCGCTGTTCACAGCGGCCGGAGTCGACGGGTTGCTAGCATGACTGGCTGTTCGCATCGCGCAGGTCGCGCGTGACGATCTCGTAAGGAGCTCACGTGGCAAACGTGCTGGAGAAGGTCCTCCGCATCGGCGAAGGACGCACCCTCCGACGGCTGAAGGCGTACGCCTCGGCCATCAACGACCTCGAGGACGACTTCGCGAGCCTCACCGACGAGGAACTCCAGGACGAGACCAAGGAGCTCCGCGAGCGCTACGCGAACGGCGAGACCCTCGACGACCTGCTGCCCGAGGCGTTCGCCGCCGTGCGGGAAGCAGCGAAGCGCACCCTCGGCATGCGGCACTTCGACGTGCAGCTCATGGGCGGTGCCGCGCTGCACCTCGGCAACATCGCCGAGATGAAGACCGGTGAAGGCAAGACCCTCGTCGCCA
This sequence comes from Curtobacterium sp. 320, assembly GCF_031455235.1. Taxonomy (NCBI): domain Bacteria; kingdom Bacillati; phylum Actinomycetota; class Actinomycetes; order Micrococcales; family Microbacteriaceae; genus Curtobacterium; species Curtobacterium sp. 320. Next base: position 677,483 of record NZ_JAVDSI010000001.1, read on the forward strand.
CGACGGCCGCGTACCTCAACGCCATCCCGTCGCGCGGCGTGCACGTCATCACCGTCAACGACTTCCTCGCGTCGTACCAGTCCGAGCTCATGGGCCGCGTGTTCCGTGCGCTCGGCATGACGACCGGCTGCATCATCGCGAACCAGTCCCCGGCGGAGCGGCGCGAGCAGTACGCCGCCGACATCACCTACGGCACGAACAACGAGTTCGGCTTCGACTACCTCCGCGACAACATGGCGTGGCAGGCATCCGACATGGTGCAGCGCGGCCACTTCTTCGCGATCGTGGACGAGGTCGACTCGATCCTCATCGACGAGGCCCGCACGCCGCTCATCATCTCCGGTCCCTCCTCGGGCGAGGCGAACCGCTGGTTCACCGAGTTCGCGTCGATCGCGACCCGCCTCACCCCGGGCGAGGACTACGAGGTCGACGAGAAGAAGCGCACCGTCGGCGTGCTCGAGCCCGGCATCGAGAAGGTCGAGGACTACCTCGGCATCGACAACCTGTACGAGTCGGCGAACACCCCGCTCATCTCGTTCCTGAACAACTCGATCAAGGCCGTCGCCCTCTTCAAGCGGGACAAGGACTACGTCGTGATGAACGGCGAGGTGCTCATCGTCGACGAGCACACCGGCCGCATCCTGATGGGCCGCCGCTACAACGAGGGCATCCACCAGGCGATCGAGGCGAAGGAGAAGGTCGAGGTCAAGGCCGAGAACCAGACCCTCGCCACGGTCACGCTGCAGAACTACTTCCGCCTCTACCAGAAGCTGTCCGGCATGACGGGTACGGCCGAGACCGAGGCCGCCGAGTTCATGTCGACGTACAAGCTCGGCGTGGTCCCCATCCCGACGAACAAGCCGATGCAGCGCATCGACCAGACCGACCTCGTCTACAAGAACGAGAAGGCGAAGTTCGAGCAGGTCGCCGAGGACATCGCCGAGCGCCACGAGAAGGGCCAGCCGGTCCTCGTCGGCACCACGAGCGTCGAGAAGTCCGAGTACCTGTCGAAGCTCCTCGCGAAGAAGGGCGTCAAGCACGAGGTCCTCAACGCGAAGAACCACGCGCGTGAGGCCGCGATCGTCGCCCAGGCCGGTCGACTCGGCGCCGTGACGGTCGCGACGAACATGGCCGGTCGCGGTACCGACATCATGCTCGGCGGCAACTCGGAGTTCCTCGCCGTGCAGGAGATGCACGCCAAGGGGCTGTCCCCGACGGAGACGCCGGAAGAGTACGAGGCCGCGTGGGACGACGTGTTCGACCGCGTCAAGGCCGAGATCAAGGACGAGGCCGACAAGGTGCGCGAGGTCGGCGGCCTCTACGTCCTCGGCACCGAGCGCCACGAGTCCCGTCGCATCGACAACCAGCTGCGCGGTCGGTCCGGCCGTCAGGGCGACCCGGGCGAGAGCCGCTTCTACCTGTCGCTCACCGACGACCTCATGCGCCTGTTCAACTCCGGTGCCGCCGAGAGCCTGATGGGCCGCTCGAACGTCCCGGACGACCTCGCGATCGAGAACAAGCTCGTCGGCCGTGCGATCCGGTCGGCCCAGGCGCAGGTCGAGGGCCGCAACGCCGAGATCCGCAAGAACGTCCTGAAGTACGACGACGTCCTCAACCGCCAGCGCGAAGCGATCTACAGCGACCGCCGCCACATCCTCGAGGGCGACGACATCCACGACCGTGCGCAGTCGTTCCTCAAGAGCGTCGTGGACGACGTGATCGACTCCCACACCGCCGAGGGCAACGCGGACGACTGGGACCTCGACGCCATGTGGACCGAGCTCGGGACCCTGTACCCGATCTCGATCTCCATTGACGAGGTCATCACCGAGGCCGGCTCGAAGGGCAAGGCCTCGCGCGAGTTCCTCGGCCGCGAGATCCTCTCCGACGCCAAGCTCGCCTACCAGCAGCGCGAGGAACTCCTCGGCGACGAGGCCATGCGTGAGCTCGAGCGCCGCGTCGTCCTCTCGGTGATCGACCGCCGCTGGCGCGACCACCTCTACGAGATGGACTACCTCAAGGACGGCATCGGCCTCCGTGCGATGGCACAGCGCGACCCGCTGGTCGAGTACCAGCGCGAGGGCTACGCGCTCTTCCAGAGCATGATGGGCCAGATCCGCGAAGAGTCGGTCGGCTACCTCTTCAACCTCGAGGTGCAGGTCCAGTCCGACGGCGAGAACGCCGTCATCGAGGCCAAGGGCCTCGGTGAGGACGAGGTCTCCGGTCTCGAGTACTCCGCTCCGTCGATCGACGGCGAGGTCGAGGTCCGCGACGAGCGCGGTCGCCTCGAGCAGGCCGCGACCGCGCGGGCGCAGAAGGCGCAGGCTGAGGCCGAGGCGGCCGCCGGGCCGGAGCAGGGCTCCGCGTTCGGCAACGCCGCGACCGCGTCCGGCCAGGCTGCCGCGGGCAACCGCGCCGAGCGTCGTCAGGCCGCCAAGAAGGGCTGACGCGACCACGTCCGGACAGGAGGCGCGGTGCCGGCTGGCACCGCGCCTCCTGTCCGTCTCCCGGTCACATCACGGGCGTCACAAGACCCCGACGGCCGTCGCGCGCCAGCGACCCTGCCGTCCCTCCAGGCGCATCGCGACCGCACGGGCGTGACTGCGCGTGTGCACGACGACCGTCGCCTCGGCGACCCCGTCGGCGGGGCAGCACACGATCACGCTGCCGACCCGGAGCAGCGCCCGTCCGCGCGACCGGCTGCCGACTTGCCGGGCCCGCGCCGCCATCGCCGCCCGCTGTTGCAGGTGCCGGTGCACCTCGTCGGTGATCCACCGGGCGATGCTGTCGACCTCGCGTGACCCCGTCAGGATCTCGGCGACGCAGAGGCCGAGCGCGCGAGCGGTGTCCTCGACGTCGGTCGGTGGCGGTACCGCGCTGAGTCGCGGGACGTTCTCCATCGGCTCTGCGTCATCGATCCGGCGTGCTTCCTCGGCCACCCCTGCCCCTTTCGTCGGGGCTGAGCGTAGAGCGAGTACAACATGAGAAATATGACTGCCCTCGAGCCTGTGGAGAGAGCGGAGTTGTCCACAGTGGTGCGCACCTAGACTGGGCGGGTGTCGACCCTCAGTGACCTCGTCCTCGCACAAGGCCGTTCCTCCGAAGCCGACGTGGAGTGGCTCCACCTGCTCGTCGGGGACTGGCAGTTGCTCGCCGACCTGTCCTTCGCGGACATGGTCCTCTGGGTCCCGACCGCCGAGGACGGCTCGTTCGTGGCGGTGGCGCACGCTCGCCCGAGTTCCGCGGCGACGCTCTTCTACCGCGACATCGTCGGGCAGGAGATCCGCGAGGAGTGGCGCGAACAGGTCACCGAGAGCTTCGTCGGCGCGAGGGTCGTCGACTCCGCCGAGCCGGACTGGTACGAGGACACCCCGACGCGCGTCCGGGCGATCCCGGTGCTCCGGCGGCTGAGCGCGAACAGCGCCGAGACGACCGAGCGCCCGATCGCGGTCGTGACGCGGCACTCGAACCAGGACGAGATGCGCACCCCGAGCCGCCAGGAGCTCAACTTCACCGCGAGCGCGAACGACCTGTTCGGCATGATCGCCACGGGTGACTTCCCCGACATCGGTGCGCCGGCCGGACCCCGACGCGGTGCACCGCGCGCCAGCGACGGCCTGCTCCGCCTCGACACGAACGGGATCGTCACGTTCGCCAGCCCGAACGGCCTCAGCGCCTTCAACCGGATGGGCTTCGAGGGCGAGCTCGAGCGGAAGTCCCTCGCCGAGGTCACGACCGAGCTCATCGGTGCGCAGCTCGACGTCGACGAGTCGCTGCCCCTGGTCGTCACCGGCCGTGCCCCGTGGCGTGCCGACGTCGAGTCGAAGGGCGTCACGGTCTCGCTGCGGTCGATCCCGCTCCGCGACCACGGCGAGCGGATCGGTGCGATCGTCCTCTGCCGCGACGTCACCGAGCTGCGGCACCAGGAGCGCGAGCTCATCACCAAGGACGCCACGATCCGCGAGATCCACCACCGCGTGAAGAACAACCTGCAGACCGTGGCCTCGCTCCTGCGCATCCAGGCACGCCGCACCCACTCGGACGAGGCCCGGACGTCGCTGCAGAACGCGATGCGCCGCGTGGCCGCGATCGCCGTCGTGCATGACACCCTGTCGACCGGCCTCAGCCAGAACGTCGACTTCGACGAGGTCTTCGACTCCGTGCTGAAGCTCGTGACCGAAGTCGCGGCGTCGCACAACACGACCGTCCGCCCGAAGAAGACCGGGGAGTTCGGGGTGCTGCCCTCCGAGGCCGCGACCCCGCTCGCGCTCGGGCTCACCGAGCTCGTCACGAACGCCGTCGAGCACGGGCTGGACGGCCGCGACGGCGAGGTCGAGATCGTGGCGGAGCGCTTCGACGACCACCTCGACATCCAGGTCCGCGACAACGGGCGGGGCCTGCCCGAGGGCAAGGTCGGGTCGGGCCTCGGGACGCAGATCGTCCGCACGCTGTTCCAGGGCGAGCTCGGCGGCACCATCGACTGGCACACCCTGACCGGCAGCGGTACCGAGGTCACCATCACGATCCCGTTCCGCTGGCTGACGGCGACGCCGGGCGCCGCGTAGCGCGCTCCGCGCCCGCGCCGCGCGTCGCCTGGAGGCGCGGCGCGCGCCCGCCAGTCCTGCGTGGAACCACGTTCCCGACGTCGAACCGCCGTCCGGCCCTGGTTCGACGTCGGTCCCGTGGTTCGTCGCGCGGCCGCACAACGAAAGCACGTCCGAACCGCGCGGTGCCGCGGCGTCGCGTGCTTTCCGTGGTGCGGAGGCACGTGCAGCGGCCTGGAGTCGCGGCGTGCGCCCGCCAGGCCCGCGTCGAACCACGTTCCCGACGTCGAACCGCCGTCCGGCCCTGGTTCGACGTCGGTTCCGTGGTTCGTCGCGCGGCGCGTCGGGCGGCCGCACAACGGAAGTGCGTCCGAACCGCGCGATGGTGCGGCGTCGCGTGCTTTCCGTTGTGCGCAGGCATGTGCAATCGCCTGCAGCCGCGCCCCGCGCACGACGACGCCCGCCGGCCCAGTGGGGGCGGCGGGCGTCAGGCGCGCAGCAGGCGCCGGGTCAGGAAGCGCGGCGAGCGCGGGCGGCGCGACGCTTCAGCGCGCGGCGCTCGTCCTCGCTCAGGCCACCCCAGACACCGGAGTCCTGGTTGTTCTCGAGGGCGTACTGCAGGCACATCTCGGTGACCGTGCAGCGAGCGCAGACCGACTTGGCCTTCTCGATCTGATCGACGGCCGGTCCGGTGTTCCCGACGGGGAAGAAGAGCTCGGGGTCCGCGGTGAGGCAGGCTGCCTGGTCACGCCAGTCCATGTGTGGTGCTCCTTGAAATCGATGCTCGAACGGCAGGCCGGGGCCGTGGTTCGGGGATCGGAACGCTGAGCATGCGCGAGGCACGAGGGGACACCCGTGGGGGAGGAGTCCGCTGGAAGCGAGTCTGACGCCCGCAGAACGCTCGGGGGAGGAGCGTCGAACCACGGGAGACGCACACCACATCGTGCCGTCCAAACGACCTCGAATATCGTTCCATACTGGTAGGGCCAAATCAAGGGTTCCGACGCTGGAGGAATGCTGTGCCCGACACCACCCCGACCGAGCCCGACCACGTCGAGCGGCGGTCGCCTGCCCTCCTGGCGCTCCTCGTCGTCGTCGGACTCGAGTTCGCCGCCCTCGTCGTCGTGACTATCGTCCTCATCGTCGAACTCATCGTCGCGCCGGCCACGAGCATCGCGTCCGGGATCGCGCTGACGGTCCTCGCGGCCATCGCGGCGCTCTGGCTCGGCTCCCTGTGCATCGGCCTCCGCAACCGTCGTCCGTGGGTGCGGTCCGGGATCATCGTCTGGCAGGTCCTGCAGGGTGCGCTCGCGATCGGGGCGTTCCAGGGCGTGTTCCGCGTGCCCGCCGTCGGCTGGTTCCTGCTCATCCCCGCGCTGCTGGGCATCACGCTGGTGCTGTCGCGACCGGTGACGGACGCGCTCGCCCGTCCGGTCGAGTAGACGGTCCCGATCCACGGACTGGAGGCGGGGGGGCCGGGGGGCCCCCCCCCCCCCGCCGGGGGGGGGGGGGGGGGCAACACCCGGCCCGGGTGTTGCGCCGGCGCGCCCCCGGCCCCCGCGCCCGGGTGGAGTT